>JAFRAK010000055.1 GCA_017405445.1 Bacilli bacterium
ATTGATGATATAGTTCGGGATAATAACAATTATCGTCCTAGTTATGCATTACAATATAAAACCCCAATTGAGTATAGAACTCAATTAGGGTTTCAATAATATTCTTTTTGTGTCTACTTTTTGTTGACAACTTCAATTAATTAATCTCTTTTTTTTATTCACTTCTTAAAGCAAGTACTGGATCTTGTTTTGCAGCTTTTTTCGATGGTATAATTCCACCAATTAAAGTTAGAATTGTACTTAAAATAATTAATGCTACCATAGCAGGTACTGGGAATATTGCTGTTATATTTGGATTGTTGGTTAATGCATGGATAACCGCATTAATTGGAACTAACAAGATAATAGATACGACAACTCCAAGAACTCCTGCCAAAAATCCTACAATCATTGTTTCTGCATTAAAGATTGAGGAAATATTCTTCTTGGATGCTCCTATTGCTCTTAGAATACCAATTTCTTTTGTCCTTTCCAATACTGAAATGTAAGTAATAATTCCAATCATGATAGATGATACAATTAAGGAAATACTTACGAATGCAATTAATACATAACTAACACTATCTACAATTACTTTTACAGAAGAAATCATAATTCCTGTAATATCGGTATATTCAATTGCTTTTTCTTTGTCTTTCTTTTTTTGATTCTTATTATATTCTTCTATAAAATCAATAAACTTTTCTTTTGATGCAAAATCTTTAAAATAGAAAGATATCGAAGAAGGAGCATTCTTATCTTGATAACCTAAAGAAGATAGATTTGTTTTAGCAGTTTTTACATTTGTATTGGCATTAAAAATTCTTTTAATGTCTTCTTCTGTTAAACTAAATTGAAAAGCACTTGCAATTTTTTCTTGATCTACTTGGAAAGCATTGGCCATGGTTTGCATTAATCTTCCAGATAATTCTCCAACTTTTGTTAAAATTGTTGCTTTCATATTTGCTTCTACCATGTTTTTCGCAAATTCATCTGCTACTTCTTTCATAGAATCATCATTTAGAGTAGCATCTACAAAATCATTCACAGCTTCTCTGGCAATAAGTGCAGTGTCTTCTCCTCCACCTGCCATCATAACATAAGCATTTAATGAACCATTAATTGTAGTTTTATATACTTCTTCATATACTGTAGCTGGAATTGTATATTCACTTTCCAATTGATTTAGAATGTTTTTAGCTGAATCTGTATTAAAGTAATTACTAATAATATCTTCAATATCATTTTTATTAATATTGGAAAAGCCTTCCATTCCTTCTATTGGATGATTATCTATATAATCATTTAATAGGCCTTTAAAAATATCACTTAAACTACTTGTGAATTTTTCTTTTGCAGAAGAAGTATCTGCCGTAATAGCATCTGATATTTCTCCCATATAACCTGTTGTCATATCTTGAATTTCTGCTTCGTTAACTTGAATGTTAAAAGCACTAGCAAGTAAGTCCGTATCTATTTTAATCAAATCATTAAAGTCTACTCCTATATCTTCAGAGTCATCATCAAATCTTTTTCCACTAAATACATTAACATCTTTATTATTCAATTGTTTTTTTACAATTTCTTTTTTTTGAGCTTGATTAATAACATATTCTTTTAATTCTTTTCGATAACATACTCCTGACATAAAAGATGACATTCCATCACTATCTTTTGGTTTTACGATACCTACTATTTTTAAAGGAATAGATTTTTGGTATAAATCTTCCATATATCCTGTATCTTTTGTCATATCTTCATAGATATTATAGGATTCATTATAGCGATAAGTATCTGCAGCGTCGATTAATTTTAATGATAGATTAAGTAAATCATCATATGAGTATTCTAATAATACTCCATCATCTTCTATTTTTTCTCCTGCCATAATTTTTTTCATCATATTATCTAATTTTTGAGAATCTTTTAAACCTAATGCATAAAGTAATAAATCTGAAATATGGTTTTCATCAGGAAGAACAATTATTACTTCATCATATTTCTTTGGCATTCTACCTTTAATAACTGTATAAGAATCATTAATAATATCATCGCTACCTGTTAATTCTACAAATACTCCCATTGTCATTCCTACTCCAGCAGTTGAAGTAGCTGATGTTCCCATCATAGAAAGAATTGTATCATTTGGATTTACTCTTTCTATTTTATTTGTAACAGTTCTTGTATAAATATTTGGTTCTATGCTATACTGATATCCAATATATGATACCATTTCAGATACTTTAGAAGATCTTTCTTCAATATATTTTTTAAATGATTTCATATCATTTTTACCTACAGAAGAAAACAATTTTTCTATATTCTTTGTTTCTGATACATCTACCCCTTCTTTGTTTTCATTCTTTTCTTTCGAAACTATTGATAATAATAATTCCGTAGTATTAGCAGTTTCTTCTTCTATTGTAAGAGGATAAGAAGTTAACATATCTTCTTGTACTTCATTAATATATTCTTGAAATCCATTGGATAAAGATAGAATTAAAGCAATTCCTATTATACCGATACTTCCTGCAAAAGCAGTGAGAATAGTTCTTCCTTTTTTCGTTAATAAATTATTTAAACTTAAAGAAAATGCTGTTAGGATAGACATTGATGCTTTTCCTAAATTTTTATATGATTGAACTTTTACTTTTTTCTCATCTTTTACTGGATTTGAATCATCAATTACTTCTCCATCTTTTATTTTAATTATACGATTGGAATACTCTTTGGCAAGATCTGGATTATGAGTAACCATTACTACTAATCTATCCTTAGCTATTTCTTTTAATAAATCCATTACTTGAAGGCTTGTTTCAGAATCCAGTGCTCCTGTTGGTTCGTCTGCAAGTAAAATATCTGGATCATTTACCAAAGATCTCGCAACCGCAACACGTTGCATTTGTCCACCACTCATTTGATTTGGTTTTTTATGTGCTTGTTCTTTTAATCCTACTTCATCCAAAGCAGCTAGTGCTCTTTTTCTTCTTTCTTTTTTTGAGACACCACTGATTGTTAGAGCCAATTCAACATTTGCTAGAATGGTTTGATGAGGAATTAAATTATAATTTTGAAATACAAATCCAACAGTGTGATTACGGTAACTATCCCAATCTCTACTTTTATATTTTTTTGTAGATATACCATTAATAATCAAATCTCCTTTATCATATTGATCAAGTCCACCAATAATATTTAAAAGAGTTGTTTTACCAGAACCAGATGGTCCTAAAATAGAAACAAATTCATTATCACGAAAAGAAAGAGTCACATCGTTTAATGCAACTTGTTTTAAATCACCTGTTATATAAGTTTTACTAATATTCTTAACCTGTAGCATAGACTCTCCTATTTTATTTCTATTCTATAATATTATACCATTATTTTTGAATTATTTAATTCTTTTTTATTCTTTTTCCCAATAAAATTGGTTCTATTCTTCTCTTTTTTAAATTTGGTATATCGATTTCTGGTACTTCTTTCTTTGTAATATGATAGAATTTCTCTAATAATTCTTTGATTTCTTCATCAGAAGATTCATTTAATAATTTTATTATTTCTTCTTCATTCATTGAATACAAATCTTCATAATGAAATAACTTCTTTTCAATTCCCTTTTTCGCAATACTTCCAAGAAGACTCATCATATAATTATCTTCTTTTGAATGACAATATTCATCTATTTCATCATTTAATTCTATTACCCTATCAACTACCTTTGCTTTTTGAAAAGCAATTTCATCTTGCCCTTCTTCATTTTGAATAATTATTATATCATCAATTATTTTTTCAATATCTTCAAAGCTAATCTCTTTTGTCCAACTGATAGAAGTTAGAATAATACCATCTAATCTATCTGCACATAATCTTGGCCTTTCATTATCTACAACAGAGTAGTCTTTAAAAGATATGACTTCTTCTGGAAAAATATGATCTTCTTTTAAACATTTCATTAATTCTTGATCATTTAATATAATATCTTGGGTAAACAATTCTGTTGATTCTTGTTTTTCATAGTCTTGATTCATATAATCTATCGCATGAGCAAAACATGGCGTTGAAATATCGTGAAACAATCCTGCAATAGTGGCTTTTTTATTATGCGTTAATTTCCATACCATTAATGCAACACTTAGGGAATGATCATATCTAGATATTTTTTCTTGAAATTTATAAATGTTTTTGGAAGCATAATCCATCCCACAGAAATATCCTATTTTTTTTAAACGATTGATGCTTGGACATTTTAAATACTTCTCTAAAAACTCTGGAATCTCGCCTAATTGTTTTTGATAGAATTCTAGATACATAAAAATCTTCCCTTCTTTAGACTGAGATTTATTATAACATAATCAAATAAAAAAAAGAAGAATTATCTTCTTCTATCTAGTCCATATCTTACATACATATCTCTCTTATCGTTAGATAATAATTGATCGGCATTAATATAAGTTTTTTTTACTACATCTTCTTTTCTATGATTTACAACACCATGATTCAATCCAATAGGTAAGTCTTTCACTCCTAAATCCATCATAGAAACTTCTTCTGCTGCAAGTCGTGCTTTTAAATTTACTAAGTCTATATTATCTTTACTAGTAATTAAGACAAATTCATCTCCACCTATACGATATAAATTATGTCCTGTAGGAATTTTCTTTTCTTTTCCCTCGACAGTTTCTATTGTGTATTCTGGCCAATATTTTTTTAATATCTTAGCAGTTTCTCTAATATAGGAATCTCCTAGTGCATGACTATAATTATCATTAATATATTTTAATCGAAATAAATCAAAAATTCCATATACATAATTATCTGTATCATTTAAAGATTGAATTTTTCTTTCATAAGAATTTCTATTTTGTAATTCTGTTAACAAATCGATGCTACTTGCTTTTGTGTTTTTTTCATAACTCTCTGCTCTTTTTAAAATAATTTGCATTGTATCTATTAATTTTTTCCAAAAATCATCTTCTAATCTTAGATAAGGATTAGGATTATTAATAGATAAGATATAATCTGTTTCTTCAGTTTTTATATAAATAAAGGAAAGTCCTTTTAAATGAGATGCTATACTTAAATCAATATGAAATGCTCCTCTACTTTCTGTAATGGAAGCTGTGTTGTTTACCAATTCATTCATTTCATTCATTGGAATACTCATTGTTGCATCACAAACATCATTTACATATTTTCCATTTTCATTTTTTTTATGTAAGATGATATTTCCTGATCCAAGAAAGTCTTTTAATATACGTAGTGATTGATTCATTCCATTAATAACATCATCTGTTTTTAGAGCTTGCATCATCATTTCATAGAATAAATAATACTCATTTTGATTCATATCTATCATATCCTTCTACTTTATTTTAAATTATACAGTAGAAGGAGTATCCTGTCAAACACATATCCTTTTATTTTCTAAATAAAAATAGGGCTTTCCCCTATTCTTCTTCCTCTTTTGGTTTTACTAAACCAAATTGTTTAAATGGATAAATAATAAAATCTGTTTTTCCTAATACTTGTTTTTTAGTAAAAGTTCCAAAAACACGACTATCTAAAGAATTTCCTCTATTATCTCCTAATACATAATATTCATCTTTTGGAATTGTTAATTCAAAGTCTTCTGTAAAATTTGAACCTGTATATGGATCTTTCACTTTTGTATCATTAATATATAATTCTCCATCTTTATATTTTATTCTTTCTCCAGGAAGGCCAATTACTCTTTTAATAATTAATTCTTTTCCTTGATTAATCACTACAATATCAAATCTTTTTAATCCTTTTAATCTGTAGGATATAATATCTAATATCATAATTTCTCCATCTTCTAAAGTTGGATTCATACTTTCTCCATTAACTTTAATTGGAGTAATAACATATGTTTTTAATAACAATACAAAAATTAATATTACAACATATGGTATTAATTCTTTAAAAAATGAAACAATTTTATATACAGTAGCATCACTCATGAAAATTCACCATTAAACAAAAAAATAAGGCGTTGGCCTTATTTTTGTCCCCTTTCTTTAATTCGGTATCCGCCAACCATACCTTTAAGGAATGTAAGTTTTGCTCTTCTAACTTTACCCTTACGTACAACTGTAATACCTGCAACTTTTGGTGAGTGAACAGGGAAAGTTCTTTCTACACCAACCCCACTTGACATTTTACGAACTGTGAATGTTTCTGAAACACTACCACCATGGCGTGCTACTACAACACCTTCAAATGTCTGGATACGTTCTCTGTTTCCTTCAATGATTTTTACATCTACTTTAACAGTATCTCCAACACGGAATTCAGGAACGTCTTTTTTAATTTGCTTTTCATTAATTTTGTCTATAATATTCATTCAAAAAACTCCTCTCAATATATATTAACAAATGATCATAATCAAGATAGATAAGCGGATCATTCCACTAGACGAAAATAATGATAACATAAAATCATTAAAAACACAAGAAAAATCGGGCTTTTTTCTAAAAAAAAGATGTCTATTTATCAGACATCTCATTTTCAATATCTACTTCTTTTAGTACATATTTGTATAATTTATTGTCATCTTCTACAATAAATTCACTTTTTATGTTATTTACTTTGGAGAATATGATAGGTTTTTTTAACATTTCTCTAGCATCTAATAACTCTTCAAATTTAGTAACTTTTACTACTTCTTTCGTAGTATTAGAAGTATATCCTCCTCTTGCTTCTACAATAATACGATCATAATCTGTTAAAATTTCATTTAATCTTTTTTCATATTTTGATTGTTTATTAATTGTTTTTAAAGCAAGTTTTGTTAAATGTGTCGTCGCAAACACCGCAAGTAATATTAACACTGTACCAACTATTATTAAATAAGAACTTTTATTAGAATTATCTTCTTTTTTCATGCTTACTACTCTCTTTTTATTCGTTTCAAAGTTTTTATACATAACGAATTTCTCAGCACCTAACGGAATATTCATTGTTCCTGTTTGATATTCTTCTTCTCCATTATTAATCCAAAATACTAATTCTAATGATGCTTCTGAAGAATAAGAATAATCCTTTTGATATTCTAATACAAAGTTATTATATTTTTCGAAATCAATTTGGAAGGTATTGCTCTTTATAGCTTGATTATTCTCATATTCGATATTTGTTTCTGGAACAATTTCTTCTGCGTTTTCATACAATTTTTTACTACTATCAAACTTATCAAATATACGGTTTATGGCAGTAATATGATAAGTCAAATTCAATTCCCTTGTACTTTTAGTTCTCGCAAGATAATCAAAATCTACTTGTATTTTTTTTACATCACTAGATAGAAATTGATTAGAATAATCAAGACAATTTGTTAGATATGGGTCCTCTGTAGGAACACAAACTTTGTATACTACATCAGCACTTTCCATGTATTCTACTTTTTCTTTTCTAGTAGAATTTAAGGCACATGCAATACTAATGCAGCCTAATGAGACACAGGTTAATACAATAATCAACAATAACACAACTCTAACTTGAAAACTAATATAAAGATTATTCATAATATTTCTTTGTTTTTTATTTATTTCGTTTTCTTGAGTATTGTTGGTTACAGTCTCTTCTTTTTCTTCATCATGGTCCTTATGTACAGGATTATCCACTGCTTCTACAAATTGAAATCTATTCATTTCCTCTTTATTCTTTTTCATGTAGTACTTCACCACCTTTATATTTGTAAATACCACATTTCTAGATAGTACTTATCTTTCCTATCCTAAAATAGAGTATATCATATTTTCCTAATAAACAAAATGTTTTTTCAAAAAAAGAAGGAGATTTCTTTATTTACTCCTTCTTTCTTCATTCGATCTAATCAAACTATCTCTAATGATTTCTATTCTTTCATAGATTTCTTTTTGAACAACTTGTAGTTGTTTAGCCATCATTTCTAATTCTTTCCTTTTTAGATAATCTCTATATTTATTTTTAATCTCTTGACGGAATTTTTCAATTTGATTTAGAGCTTCTCTCATTGTTTCTCCACTATCATCATCGTCATCAATTAAAACAGTTGTGAGATATTCTATTAGTTTTTCATATTTTTTATAAACAACTTTCCAAGCAAATGGATTAGCAAGCTTTGTATTAGAGATAGAAATTGCTTTTATATTGGAATCTCCTATTTTATAGACTTTACCAGATGGTCCCATAGGAAAACCTGATATTTCCACAACATCTTCTATATTGCCCTTAATTTTGTAATTATCATTAATATAATACATGAATAACACCTCTATTTTTCTAGTAAATCAGGTCTTCTATCTTGTGTTTTTTTTATACTTTCTGTTCTTCTATATTCTTCTATTTTTTTATGATCTCCTGATAATAATACTTCAGGTACTTCCATTCCTCTATATACTCTAGGTTTAGTATATGTTGGATAATCTAATAGATTTTCACTAAAAGAATCATTTTGATGACTTTCTTCTTTAATGACTCCTGGAAGTAGTCTCGTAATTGAATCAATTAATACCATAGCTGGTATTTCTCCACCTGTTAATACATAGTCTCCAATTGAGATTTCCATATCACAGATGCTTCTAATTCTTTCATCAAAGCCTTCATAATGACCACAGATAATAATAAGATGCTTTTTATTGCTTAATTCATAAGCAATTTGTTGTTTATAAGGAATTCCATCTGGTGTCATTAAAATGATAAATGATTCATTTGTTTTAATGTGATCAATACAATCAAAGATTGGTTGAGGCATTAATACCATACCTGCTCCTCCACCATATGGAGTATCATCTACTTTATTATGAGGATCTTCTGTATAATCTCTAAAATTAATGATATTGATTTCTACTTTTTTTTCTTCGATTGCTCTTTTTAAAATAGATTCTTCTAAGATATTTTGAAACATATCTGGAAAGATTGTTAGTACATCGATTCTCATATTAGTACCCCTCTATTAATTCTATTACTATTTCTTTTTTTTCTTTATCTATTTTTTTAATCATTGGAGAAGAAAATGGAATTAAGACTTCATGATTTAATTGAACTCTAAGTATTTTATTTGCCTCACTAGCATAAAAGATTTCTGTAATCGTTCCTTCTTCTTTAGTTGTTGTCACAACATGATAATGGATTAAATCTTCATCTAATACTTCATCATCTTCTAAATTCAATTCTTCTTTATTGTAGTAAACTTCTTTTTTGAGTAAAAATAATACTTCATTAATATTTTTATAGTCATCTAAAGTAACCATATCATATTCTTTATGAGGACGATAAGTTCGAATTGTATATTCTTTATCATCAATAATAAGTTTATGATTTGGCTTAAATACTCTATCTTTATAAGGAAATTTACTAAGAATTCTTAATTCTCCTTTTATACCATGAGTATTTACTATTTTTCCAATATAAATCTTTTCCATAATACTCCGCCTTTTTTTGCTTTATTATACCACTATCTTGTCATTTCGTATAGTATAATACTGCATGCTACTCCTACATTTAAACTTTCTACTTTAGAATTCATTGGGATATATAATCTTTTATCACATTCATTTAGTATTTCTTTGGATAATCCATTTCCTTCATTTCCCATAATTAAACAATATTTTTCTTTTTCTTCTTTTGTTAAATCTTTTATGATAATTCCATTTTCTACACTTGTTCCATAGATTGGAATACTCTTTTCTTTTAACTTTCTAATTGCTTCTTCCGTATCCATACTAATAATATTTATATGAAACATCATTCCTTGTGTTC
Source organism: Bacilli bacterium (assembly GCA_017405445.1). Lineage (GTDB taxonomy): Bacteria > Bacillota_I > Bacilli_A > RF39 > UBA660 > UBA3789. The sequence goes on from JAFRAK010000055.1 coordinate 9,742, forward strand.
CTCTAATTACTTTTGGATGATATAGGTCAACACAATTCTTTGATAAAATAATCGTATCAATATTAAATGCTAGAGAACTACGAATAATCGTTCCTAGATTTCCTGGATCTTGTATTTCATCTAATAAGACAAATCTTTCTCCTATTAATTCTTGTTTTTCTTCTTTTTTACATAATGCAATTATACTAGGAGGAGAATCTAGAGAGGTAATTTTTTTCATTACTTCAATACTTACTATAGTAGTAGGATAAGATTTTTCTTCTAAAGAAAATATTTCTAGTACTTGATTTGCTTTTCTTGCCTCTTCTACTAGATGCTCTCCTTCTACTAAATAAGTATTTGTTAAATCTCTATATTTCTTTTATTGTAGTTTTGTTAGTTCTTTTACTTTTTCATTTTCTGTACTTGTTATCATTAGAAATCTTTCATCTCCTCTCTATATTTTTTATAATTAGGCATATTTTCTTCTACTAAATTCCAAAAACCTCTGGAATGGTCCCCGTATATTAAATGACTCATCTCGTGTGTAATAACATAATCTAAATAAGCAGTATCTCTTTTCATTAATTCTAAATTGATCGTAATAACATGCGTTTTTGTATTACATACTCCCCATCTTGTAGTCATTTTACGAATTCTTAAGGTTGGATGGGGAATCTTTCTAGAAAAGTTTCGATAAATATCTTCAAAGTGTTCTAAAAACAAATCTTTTGCTTCTTTTTTATACCAAGTATCTGGATCAAAATTATGTGGTACATATATTTTATCATTTAAAATTTCTACTTCTTTTTGATCACAATAGATGATAGTATATTTTTTTCCCAAATAGAAGAATCCAGTATTATTTTCTTGTTTTTTTTTCTTGAATATCTATCATTTCAATAATCTTTTTTTCATTATCTTTTATTAGTTTTTCAATAAAAAACATTGGAGTAAAGTAATTCGTTGTGATATGTATTTTTAAATCTTTTTTTACACGGATATAGGTATTTCTATTTCCTTTTTTCTTTTCTATCACTATATCATAATCTTTATTATTATACGTTAGTTGCATACTACCACCAAACTTATTTTATCACAAAAACAAAAAAAAGAGACAATTATTTGTCTCTTAATTCTGCATGATGTAGTGAAATTACTTTATCAATTATTTTATTGAAAGAGTCCATTACTTCTTCATCTGTTAGAGTTCTATCTAATCCATTAAATAATAGATTAAATGCTACACTCTTTTTATTAGAATCTATTTTATCTCCTTCATAAATATCAAATACGGATACTTCTTGAAGAGTTTTATTAGATGCTTTTTTAATTGTTTTAATTATCTCTCCTACTTCTACATTTCTATCAATTATAAATGCCATATCTTTTTCTATACTTGGATATTTATATGCTTCTTTATATTTTAGTTTACCGGTTCTTCCAAAGATATTATTTAAATTAAGTTCAAATACATATACATCATTCTTTGTAATAGTAGGATGTATTTTACCAATTATTCCAATTGGTCTTCCATCTACAATAATATTTGCTTGTACTCCAGGGTGAAGGTCTTTACATTCACTCTTTGTGAAAGAATATCGATCTTGATAACCCATATAATTTAGTAAATTCTCAATAATACCTTTGACATAATAGAAATCTACTGTTTCTTTTCCTTGCCAATCATTTGTCAAATAATTTCCTGTTAGTAATCCTGCAACTTTTGTTATTTCTTCATAGTTTTTATCATAAGTTTTGGCAATTTCATAAATGAAAATATCTTTTACTCCACGAGCTTTATTATATTCATATACATTTTTTAAAGATGGAAGAAGAGTCGTTCTTACAACACTTTTATCAACACTCATTGGATTTGGTAATACAACTTGATCTTTTGCTTCATAAACAAATTGTTTAGCCATTTCAGGACTTACTAAAGTATAAGTTTTTACTTCATTTAAACCTAAACTTCTTAATCTTTTAGAAACTAGTTTTCTATATTTTACATCTCCAATGTATTCTCCTCTTCTTACTTCAATACTAGGAAGAGATGATTTTAAATAATTATAACCATATAATCTTCCAATTTCTTCTGCAATATCATTTACATTGGTATCAATATCTAATCTTCTTCTAGGAACAGTTACTTCAAATTTTCCATTTTTAAATTGATATGGGAAATCCAATCTTTCTAGTTCTTTCTTCATATCTTCTTCTGAAATTGTAATTCCTAAGATACTATCTACATCTTTGGCTTCAAATGTTAATTTCTTTTCTTCATGATTTTCATGATCTACTAGTACATATCCTTCTAATACTTCAGCATTTGCATATTTTTCAAGTAAATGACAAGCTCTTTTACTAGCCATTTCAGTATATTCGTATGATAGTCCTTTTCCATAACGAATACTAGCTTCACTTGGAAGTTCTAACTTTTTAGAAGTATAACGAATAGAAATTGGATCAAAAATAGCAGATTCTATTAAGATGTTTTTTGTATTTTCATCTACTTCTGTATTTTCTCCACCCATTATTCCTGCGATACATACTGGCCTTTTACCATCTGTTATTACAATATCATTAGTATCTAAAGTTCTTGTTTTTCCATCTAACGTTACAATTTCTTCTTTATCTTTAGCATCTCTAACAACAATTTTGTCTCCTAGTTTATCTTTATCAAAGAAATGTAGAGGTTGACCAAATTCTAACATAACATAATTTGAAATATCTACTACATTATTAATTGGTCTCATTCCTGCTGCAGTAAGTCTTTTCTTAACGAAATCAGGGCTTTCCCCTATTTTTACATTTCTTACTTCACGGGCCATATAATAACTACATTTTTTTGATTCTACTTCTAATTTAAAATGATCATTTATTCTCTCTTTGATTGTTTTATATTCTAATTCTGGTAATGTTACTTTGCGATTTAAAATACAAGCTATTTCATAAGCAAATCCTATATGGTAATAGCAATCATTATTACGATGTTTATGAATATCTAAATCATACAATGTATCATCAAGTCCTAGATAAGTAAGAGGATCTTCTCCTATTGGAGCATCTTCTCCTAAATCGTGAATTCCTGTTGCGTATATGTCATCTGGTTTTTCTGCAAGTCCAAGTTCAAACAAAGCACACATCATTCCACAAGATTCTACTCCACGTATTTTACTTCTTTTTATCTCAACATTTCCTGGAAGCATTGTTCCTTCTTGAGCTACTACAACTTTCATTCCTTCATATAGATTTTGTGCTCCACAAACAATTTGTAGTTTTTCTTTTCCAATATCTACAGTACATACATGTAGATGGTCACTATCTGGATGATCTTTTATTTCTTTTATTTGTCCAATAATTAAATTACTAATATGATGAGTAATAACTCCTTCAATGTTGATTCCTGCTTGTGTAATTTTTTTTGCTAGTTCGTTTGGATCTTGATCTTTTATATCAATGTAGTCTCCTACCCAATTTAGGCTTATCATTATTCCTCATCCTCCCTATCAAATGTATTTGTCTCTCTTAAGTCTGTATTATAAAATACTCGAATATCGTTAATATCATATTTCATCATAGCTAATCGTTCTGCACCAAAACCAAAGGCAAAACCACTCCATACTTTTGGATCATAACCACTCATTCTAAGTACATTAGGATGAACAACTCCAGCACCAACTACTGTAACCCATCCTGTATTCTTACAAACATTACATCCTTTTCCATGACAATTTACACAAGTAATATCTACTTCTACAGAAGGTTCTGTAAATTGATAGTAGCTTGGTCTAAAGCGAGTTTCTACATCTTTTCCAAATAATCTTTTAAATAAAATATCCATTGTTCCTTTTAAATCACTTAAAGAAATATTTTTATCTACTACTAATCCTTCTATTTGCATAAATTGATGAGAATGAGAAGCATCATCATCATCTCTACGATAGGTCTTTCCGGGACAAATCATACGAATTGGTACTTTTCCTTCTCCTTTTAACATTGTTCTTACTTGAACTGGTGAAGTTTGAGATCTAAGTAATATCTCTTCTCCTTCAATATAAAATGTATCTTGTGCATCTCTAGCAGGATGTCCTTTTGGGATGTTTAACATTTCAAAATTATATTTGTCTTCTTCAATTTCAGGTCCATCAACAACATCATATCCCATTGATAAGAATACTTCTTCTACTTCTTCAATTACTTTTTCTAAGATATGAGGAGCTCCTACTTTTACTTTTGTTGCGGGAAGAGTAATATCAATCTTTTCTTCTTCTAATTTTTTATTTAGTACTTCTAATTCTAATTTTTCCTTTGTTTCTTCATAATATGTATTAAATGTATTTCTAAGATTATTGACTTCCATTCCAAATGCTTTTTTTTCTTCATTTGGAATATTCTTAATCTCACTGTTTAATTCTGTAATCAAACCTTTTTTGCCTAGATATTTTACTCTTAATTCTTCTAGTTCTTTCAAATCAATATGCTCTTTCAAATCTTTTTCCATAACTGATTTAACTTCTTCGATTTTTTTGTTTTTCATATTATCCCTCCTAAATATATCTTTTTATCTCAGATAATGATTTTACTTTTTTTATTGTTTTATGATGATTATCATCTTTATCATATAAAATGGCATCTGCACCATATGACTTTGGTTTAATATAATCATTATAAATATCATTTCCTATATAGACAACTTCTTCTGGTGTATAATATCCATTGGCTAAGTCATAAGCTATTCTATGAGGTTTTAAAGCTTTACTACCTGTAATAATCTCATCAAAATATGAATATAGTCCGCTATTCTTTAATCTTGGTATTTGACTTTCTTCAAACCAATTTGTTAAAACAGCTAGATCATATCCTCTTTCTTTTAACTCTTCTAGAATAACTTCCGCTTCTTGATTCATATAATCTACTGTATTTCCAATAATCTCTACCCAGTCTTTTATTACTCTTTTATTAATCTCTATTCCTGTTTTATAAGTTAAAAAACTACTCAAAGATTGATAATCATAAAATGGATTTAATTTCTCATACTCTTTTAAACTCCCTTTTAGGTTTATTAATACTGGATAAGCAAAATCTCCAAAAACATCAGTAAAATACTCTTCATCTGTATGAGGTTCTTTTGTTAGTAATACATCATCTACTTCAAATACAATTCTTTTTTTCATTCTTTCTTCAACTCCAAAAAAAATAACTATAAATATAAGGACGAAGATTCTCGCGGTACCACCTTAATTTATAGTTATATTACTATACACTTTCTTCTTTTAACGCAAGAAATACGCTTATGATTAATAAGAACTCCTAGGATGAATTCATAAAGATTTCCTTATCTATTTTCACCAAACATAGACTCTCTGAAAAGTTCTTTCTCTATTACTAATTCCTAATCAACATCGATACGCATATATTATAACACTTTTTTATAATATTTCCAACATTTTTTATTATTTATTTAATTTATAGGCTTTCAATAAATTTTCATAAATAGAATATACTGTCATTTGTCCAACTCCTCCTGGAACTGGAGTTAAATATTTGTATTTTTCAACTTCTTTAGATACATCGCCACAGATTTTTCCATCTAAAAAATTAAATCCAACATCTACTAATATTACATCATCAGATACCATATCTTGTGTAATAAAATTAGCCTTTCCTACACTAGAAATTACCATATCAGCATTCTTTGTATGTTTCTTAATATCTTTTGTTTTTGAATGACAAATTGTAACAGTACAATTACGATGAAGAAGTAAACTGAATAATGCTTTTCCAATATGAATACTTCTTCCTATTATTGTTACATCCATTCCTTCTAATGGTATTTTATAATAATCTAGAATTTTCATAATTCCTAATGCAGTACATGGTACTAATGCATCTTTATCGTTATTAAATACTCTAAGGATGTTTACATCATTTACTCCATCAATATCTTTATTAGGAGCAATTCTATTTCTAATTACTTCATAATCTAGATCTTTTGGTATTGGTAATTGAACAATAATACCTTGAATTTCTTTGTTTTCATTCAATTCATCAATAATCTTGCATAATTCTTTTGTCGTAGTTTTTTCTAATTTAATTAATTGAAATGCTACTCCTAATTCATTCGCAAGTTTTTCTTTTTGAGAAATATAACGATTACTTGCGAAATCATCTCCTACTTGAATTACTGCTAGTCCACACTTAATCTTTTTAAATTTTTTAGATAGTTCTTTTAAACATTCTTCTCTTACTAATTTTCCATCAAATAACATATTTCCTCCTAAAAAAGAATTACTTTATACAGTAAGTAATTCTTGCTCTTTCTCTTTTAAAGCATCTTCTATTTTTTTATTATACTCATTTACTAAATCTTGAATATCTTTTTCCATTCCCTTTTCTTCATCTTCTGGCATTTCTAATTTTTTAACATCTTCTAAACCATCATGACGAATATTTCTAACAGAAACCTTTGCTTCTTCTGAAATTGCTTTTACCTGTTTAGCAAGTTCTTTTCTTCTTTCTTCTGTTAACTCTGGAATTACAATTCTAATTGTTTCTCCATCATTTCCAGGCTTATAACCTAAATTAGATGCCAAAATTGCTTTTTCGATTGCAGCTAAACTACTTTTATCAAATGGTTTAATTAATAATTGTCTAGCTTCTGGTACGGAAATAGTAGCAAGTTGTTTTAACGGAGTCATAACTCCATAATACTCTACCATTACTCCATCCAAGCTAGATGGATTAGCTCTTCCAGCACGAACAGTTGCAAATCGTTTTCTTAAATTTTCTATTGTTTTTTCCATTTTATCGGTTATATCTAATAAAATCTCATCACTATCCATAATAAAATCTCTCCTTACATTCATTATATTATAGTTTTTTTTTAAAATAAAGAAAAAAGTACTAAAAAGTACATACGTAAACAACTAGCCAAATAAACGCAATAAATAAGGCTAAGAATATCACAAAGAAGAATATCAAGAAGAAGTTTAGCACTTTTTGACTTATATAATCAATTAATAATTTTCTTCCTTTTTTTTCTTCTTTAATTGGTTCTAATTGTTTCGTATCACCTGTTAATACTTCTATTTCTTTAGTATCTCCGTCTAAGACTTCAATTTCTTTGGTATCTCCATCTAGTATTTCAATTTCTTTGGTGTCACCAGATAATATTTCGATTTCTTTTGTATCCTCAACAATATCATTTACTTTATCATAAAGAGAACGAAGATCATCTTCTAACATAGAAAAATCTTTTTTAGATTTTACATCTATGATATATTTCTTTTTCCCTTTACGTTTCTTTTTAGCGGTTCTTCTTTGTTGTTTATTTAAAAGATCTTGAACTTGTTTTTTTATTTTCTCTTCTTGAATATCTTGTTCAAATTCTTCTATTAAATCTTTTGTTTGTTCTAAAGACAAGACTTCTATTTCATCTTTAATAGTAGATTCTTCTTTCTTGTCTTCTTCGTATGTTTTAATTATTTCATCAATTTTATCTGAAACATTTTGTTCATTTAAATCTGGTTGTTCTTCCCCTCTAATTTTTTCTAACTCGTTTTGATTAAATTCATATGTATCGATGATTTTTTGATCATCCATTTCATTTAATTCTGGAGCCTCAGTATCATCTACTGTGATGAATTCTTCTAAATCAGCGTGTTTTGGAAGAGCAGATTCATACTCTATTTCATTTGGCTCATGAATGTCTTCTATTATTTCTTGCTCAATTATAGAGGAATTCTCTACTTTATTTCTTCTCTTTCTGTGTCTATATTATCAAGATATTCTTTTACATCATCTGTACTGATCTGATGATCACTCATTTCTAATGATGTATTAGTATCTGTTTCTTCTTTTGGTTTTTTGGTTCTAGTTGTTTTTCTTTTTGTTTTTATTTCAACAAAACCATCTTCATTTAAAACCTTTTCTTGTTCTTTATTAAGGGATGTTTTCTTTTTTGTAGTTGCTTTAGTAGATGATTTAGTTGTATTTTTCTTTTTACTAGTTGTTTTTTTTGCTTCTGGAACTACTACAATTTCTTCTCTATCTGTTTGTGTCTTTTTTGTCTTCTTTGCTTTAGGTTCTTTCATTTCTACAATTACAGTATCATCTAATTTTTTTGTTTTTTTACTTTTACTACTACTTTTAGAAGTTGTTTTTTTAGTCTTTTTTGCAGTTTCAACTACAATAGTACTATCTTTTTGTAATTCATCTTCTATTTTTTTAATAGTATTGGTGGTAGTTTTTCTTGCCATTCCAATCATCCCTTCTATTTACAGCATATTATAACAAAAATCATGAAAAAAACAAGTGAATTTTGTTAATTTAATGAAATAAAAAATAAAAAAGTATTATAATTATAATCCCTAAAATTATAATTATTGAATAATAAGTTCTATATTGTTTTATTAGTTCAGGATCAATTTCTTCTGAATCTTTTTTTACTTCTTCTTGTTCTTTAATTTCTGTTTCAGGTTCTTCTTCTAATATTTCTACAATTTCTGTTTCAGGTTCTTCTTCTAATATTTCTACAATTTCATTTTCTATTTTTTTTATTTCTTTTGTTTTTTCTTGTTCTTCTTCTTTTTGAATATCAATATCCTTAATAGTTTTTATTCTTTTTGTTTTTGTTGTTTCTTTTTCTTTGTTTTCTTTTATATGATAATCTGTTAATTTATCGATTTGAACTGTTGTTTTTGTCTTTTGTTTTGATCTTGGCTTTGACATAGATTTTTCTTTGTTGCCTCTTTCTTTTAGTTTTTTAATTTGATCATCTATTTTTTCGATATCTTTTTTATTATCATTCATCATATTACACCTTTTACATTATAAGTATAATAAAAAAATTCAAAAAAAGAAACAAAAAAAGAGCAATTGCTCTTCTTGTTTACACTTAATTTTTACTAAATAGCATTTATTTGACTCATTACTTCTTCAGCAAAGTTTTCTTGTTTCTTTTCAATTCCTTCTCCAACTGTATATCTTACCATTGAAAGAACTTCTCCATCATGATCTTTTACATATTTTTCAACATTCATTGATGAATCTTTAATGAAGTCTTGTTCTACTAAACAGTTTTCTTTAAAGAATTTTCCAAGTTTACCAACAGCCATTTTATCTAAAATATCTTCTGGTTTCTTCTCATTTTTAGGATCGTTTTTCATTTCTGCTTTAATCATTTCTTTTTCATGTTCAACAATATCAGCAGGAACACTATCACGATTTACAGCAATAGGATTCATTGCAGCTGCTTGCATAGCAACGTCTCTAGCAACGTCTTTATCAGCACCTTTTAAAGTAACGATTGCAACAATTCTTCCTCCCATATGAGAGTAAATTCCAAATACTTCATCATCGTTTTTTGTAATTCTTTGGAAACGTCTAAAACTTATTTTTTCACCAATTGTTGCTGTCTCTTCTATAATTCTTTCAGAAATAGTTTTTCCATCACTTAGTTTAACTTCCAATGCTTCTTCTGTATTTTTACATTTATCAGAAATTAAAGCCTCGCGTAATTCTTTTACTAATTCATAGAATTTTTCATTTTTTGTTACAAAATCTGTTTCACAATTTACTTCAAAAATAATTGCTTCATTGTCATTTGATACTGCATCTACAGTTCCTTCAGCAGCAATTCTTGATTCTTTTTTAGCAGCTTTTGCAATTCCTTTTTCTCTTAACCAATCTACTGCTTTATCTTGATTTCCTTCGCATGCTTCAAGTGCTTTCTTACAATCCATCATTCCAGCACCTGTTTTTTCTCTTAATTCTTTTACGTCATTTGCACTAAACATATTAATCCTCCTCTAAAGTCATTATTATTATAACTCTATTTTTTCTTTTTTTATATTTTTTTTAAGAAAAGGGAATGACATTGTCATTCCCTAAAGTAAAATCTATTTTGATAAAGCTTCAACTAATTCTTGTTTTTTCATTGTAGAATAACCTTTAATTCCAGCTTCTTTTGCTTTAGTTTTTAATTCAGTTAATGTACAATCAGCTAAATTTTCTTCTTTTTTAGCAGCTTTCTTTGTTTCTTTTTCAGGTTTTTCTTCTTTTTTCTTTGCAGCTTTTTCTTCTTTTACTTCAGCTTCAACAACTGCTTCTTTCTTTGTTGTTTTCTTTTCTACCTTTTCTTCTTTTTCTACTTTTTCTTCTTTCGTAGCTTTCTTTGCAGGTTTTTCTTTTTTCTCTTCTTTTTCTTCTTTTACTTCAGTTGCTTCTACTTCTTCTTTTTCTGGTTTTCCTGCTTTATCATCTTCAGTAATATAATCAATTACTTCATTTCCATTAACTTCAGCAATTGCATTTGTTAATGCTCCTACTAATAATTTTACAGAACGAACTGCATCATCATTTCCAGGAATAACGTAGTCTACTACATCTGGATCACAGTTTGTATCAACAATTCCAAATACTGGAATTCCTAAAATATGAGCCTCTTTAATTGCAATTTCTTCTTTACGTGGATCAACAATTACCATAGCTTGTGGCATTTTCTTCATCTCACGAATTCCTCTTAAGTTTTTATTTAACTTATCATATTCTTTACGTAGACCAATAACTTCTTTCTTTGGAAGAGCTTCAAAAGTTCCATCTGTTTCCATTTTTTCAATTTCTTCCATTCTTCTAATTCTTGAACGAATAGTTTTAAAGTTTGTTAGAGTTCCACCTAACCATCTTTCATTTACGAAGTACATATTTGTTCTTACAGCACATTCTTCAGCAGCTTCTTGAGCTTGTTTCTTAGTACCTACAAATAATACTTTTCCTTCATTTTGTGCAATTTCTTTTAAAGCATCATATGCTTCTTCTAATTTTTTTACAGTTTTTTGTAAATCGATAATATAAATATCATCACGAGTTGTGAAGATGTATTCTTTCATTTTTGGATTCCATCTTCTTTTTTGGTGTCCAAATTGTACACCAGCTTCTAATAAATAATTCATTGATATAACAGTCATTTTTTAAATTCTCCTTTTCGTTTTTCTTCTATTAGTTTCTAAAACTAATCACCCTTTGGGCACTAGACTAGTTAATCCACTAATATGTTTATTTTTTTATTTTTCTTTTTTAGTAGTTGTTTTCTTTGATGTTTCTTTTTTTGCAGTTTCTTTCTTAGCTGGTGCTTTCTTTGTTGATTCTTTTTTAGTAGTTTCTTTCTTAGCTACTTCTTTCTTTTCTTCTTTTTTTGCTGGTGCTTTCTTTGGTGCTTCTTCTTTTTCTTCTTTAACTTCTGCTTTTTTAGCAGTTTCTTTCTTTTCTTCTTTTACAGTTTCTTTCTTAGCAGATGCTTTCTTTACAGTAACTTCTTTTCCTGCAACTTCAGTAGTAGGTTTAATCTTTCCTTCTTTTCCATCTTTTGCAGTTTTTACTAATTCAGCAAACATTTTTGGATCATTGATTGCAATCTCTGATAACATCTTACGATTGATTTCAACTCCTGCTTTTGTAAGACCTTCAATAAATCTTGAATAAGAAATATCATTTTGTCTACAAGCAGCATTGATTCTAGTAATCCATAATTTTCTGAAATCTCTTTTCTTTTGTTTTCTATCTCTAAAAGCATATTGTCCAGAAGTCATTAATTGTTCTTTTGCAGTTTTGTATAATCTATGTTTACTTCCAAAATAACCTTTAGCTTGTTTTAACACTTTTTTATGACGAGCTTTTGTAACTGCTCCATTTTTAACTCTTGCCATGTTTATTCCTCCTTCAAAAATTTAGATTAAATAATATTCTTTAATCTATTATGATCTGCCTTACTTAAGTTAGATCCCTTTCTGCAACTTCTATTGTAGCTTGCACTTTTTGCACCAGTATTATGTCTACTTCCTGGTTTTCCAATTACTATATCATTTTTACGTTTTTTCATTACTTTAGCTGTACCTTTATGTGTTTTTAATTTTGGCATAATTTTTCCTCCTTCATTTTAGTATCATTACTTATCCTTTTTAGGAACAAGTAACATAGTCATAGTTCTTCCATCTAATTTTGGCTTTTGTTCTATATCTGCATAATCTTTTACTCTGTCAGCAAAACGGTCTAATACTTCTTTTCCTAATTCCGTATGAGCCATTTGACGTCCTTTAAAACGAACAGTAAGTTTAATTCTGTCTCCTTTTTCAAGGTATTTTGTTGCATTTCTAAGTTTTGTTTCGAAATCTCCAACATCTATTACCGGAGACAAACGATATTCTTTTAATTCAGACATACTTGCTTTTTGTTTCTTTAGAGCGTCTTTTGCTTTCTTTTGTCTTTCATAACGGAACTTATTGTAGTCCATTACTTTACAAACTGGTGGATTGGCATTTGGGCTTATTAAAACCAAGTCAAGAGCAGCATAGTTTGCCAAAGTTAAGGCATCTTCTATGGTCTTTACTCCTACTTGTTCTCCATTAGGTCCGATTACTAATACTTCACGAACTTTGATTTGATCATTGATCAACATGTTATCATTATCCTTTGCGATAATAACACCTCCATAAAATAAGAAAAGCAGATATAAAATTTATATCCGCTAAAAAACCATAATAAATCAATTTACTATTCTTTTTTGGCTTTTTACCTATCGCTATTCGCAATCAGGTGGATATAAATCTCTTTCCTTTTTTTCTTGACTAGTAGTATTTTATATTAAATTAATTGATTTGTCAACAATATTCTTTACTTTTTTATTCTTCCCACTTTATTATGTTCTATATTGAAATCATAAGTCTGTGATATTGATTCTAAATACTTATAACTTATTTGATTATAAAAATGTCTAAGATCTCTTTTGGATTTTAATTCATGTACAGGATAAAAATCTGCTACACTCTTTTCTTTTTCTGGAAAAAGAATATGTTTTGACGCATTTTCTTCTCCTTGATAAACATAATATGGTATTGATTCTAAATGACGTAATTCTTCTCTAAATTCTTTTTGAAGAGTTTGATGGTAACGATTATTTTTTCTTTTCACTTCCTCATATAATCTTCTTGTTCTTTTATAAAGCTCTACTTCTTTCATTTTTTCTAATTTTTGATTTTGAATCATTAATAGTTTTAGTTTTTTACATAATAATTCTCTTTTTTCAGGTGATGAATTTTCTATTTTTTGGGCAATATCTTCCATTTCATCTAATCGATGAGCATACCACCCCACTTCATATTGAAATGTTAAATCTGCCATTTGTCTTTCTAAATAAAATAAGAATTCTAGAGTATCTAAATACTCTTCTTTCAATTTGCTTAACTCTAATTTTTCTACGATTCGTTTAATTTCTTCCATAAGAACCTCCCATTTTTACAATTTTTCTCTTAGTTAGTTATTGTAATCGATAAGAATGTTTTTTTCAACAAAAAAAGGAAATACTCCTTTTATTTTTTACATTCTTTAATAAATGTATCGATTAGTTTTTTAGAATCAGGATTATTATCATAATCAATTTCTGGGTACCATTGTATTCCAATATGAAATTTTTGCTTTTTTAATTCAATTGCTTCGACATAGTTATCTGAGGCGGTTGCTGTTATTTTATAATTGTTATTGATTAATACATGATAATTATGAAAACTATTAACTTCTAATTCTTCTTTTTTTAATATTTCATACAACTTAGAATCTTTCTTTATCTTTACTATATGGGATGTTCCTTCATCACTTTTTTGAAAATGATTAATATTGGATTCATTAGGATATACTTTAAAATCTTCTTTATAGCAGCTCATTAGTTGCATTCCTAAACAAATCCCTAAGGTAGGAATATTTTTTTCAATGCATCTTTCTAGTAAATATTCATCATAATGCGTTATCTTATGTCCTCCTGGTAGTATTACTCCATCTACTTTATTTAAATATTCTTCTACTTGTTCTTTCTCTTTTTTGGTTAATTTATCTAGTTCATTATATCTCGTATCACAATAATTGACATCTTGTACTTGTACTATTGGAAGAATAAATCCACCTGCTTTTTGGATTGTTCTTCTTAATTGTTCTGTTAAATATAAAATATTCCTTCCATCTGCTAAACGATAATACTTTAAAGGAATTCCTATTACTACCATAATATCACCATCTTCATTATACCATTCCTATAAAAAAAGAAGAAACTATTCTTTTGTTTCTTCTTCTTTCTCTTCTTCCTTTTCTCTTTTTTCTTTTTCTTCTTCTATTTTTTCTGTTAGATTACTAATATTTTTTTTGGCTATTTCCATTCTATCTTCCAAATCATATTTAGAATTTCTATAGCTTTTTTTACATTCTTCTCTCATTTCATCTACCCTATTATTAATACTAGGATTAGATGCACATTCTGAAACCAAATCTAAACAATTACTTAAATTACTATTTAGATTATGTAATTCTGAGTTAATTCGGTTCATTTCTTTTAGATTCTTGATTTCCGATTCAATTTCTCGTTCTAAATCATTCATAATGTCATCTCCTAGCTAATAGAATAAGAATATAATCCATCAGGTTTAATTTCTGATACTTTTACTTTGAAAGGGTCAATTCCAGAAAATGCTTCTGATAATATCTGTTGTGCTTGTTGATAAACTGCATCTAGTCCTTCTACTTTCGCAATAATTTTATCTAATTGTTCTAAAGTAGAATTTACTGTTTCTATATTTTGATAGATTGTATTATAATCACTTCTATTTTGTTGTTGTAAAAGACTATTCAAATAATTAATGCTATTGATACAGTTTGTTCTATAAGTATTATACTCATTTATTTTTGAAGAATCTAAAAATTGATAATTATCCATATAATTAATTAATAATGTTAATGCTTCTTGAATCGAATTATTTAAGTTTGTTGCTAAATTTACTCGATTCGATAAAGCTTCTTTCATTGTTCCAAGTTGTTCTCTGAAGTGGTCATATTTTTCTCCTGTTAATTCATTCTTTCCTGCATTATTGAATGTATCAATTGATTCCATTTCTCTTTGACTTTCATTTGCTTCTGCTAATAACATATCAAAGATATTTGAGGAAAGAGCTGCTCTTAATTCATCACAATAAATTCTTGCCATATCTTACAATTCCTCCTTCAAAGTATTCTTCAATAATTTCTTCTATTGTTTTTTCTTCAAATGATTTTTCATCAAATACAATATCAATATAATTATCTTTTTGGTAAATATCTTTTATATTTTTATCATCTTTATATTTTTCTGCTATTTCTTCTAGTTTTTCTTTACATTCTTCTTCTGTATCATAATCATATCGATACTTAATACCTGTTACTTTTCCATCTTCCATATAGATATATCCTTTATGATCATCAAATCCATATAGATAGTCAGGTTCTACTTCTTCATCATAACAAGGACCTGTTCTATCAATTTCTTCTTTTGTTTCCTCAACTGGTTTTTCTTCTTGTTGATTATTATTACTATTATTATTCACTAATTGAGAAACAATTGGAGCGGCAGCTGTTGTAGCTCCTACTGGATAACTATAAGAAGGCCCTCCACTAGATGTTGGATAAGAATATGTTCCTGGACTTTGTGTTGTTGTAGGAGTAGAAGTTGGAGTTGCATTATTTGATGGAACATTATTATATGTAATATTGTTTCCCTGTTGAGTTGTTGATTGAACAGGAGTTTGAGTATTATTATCTTCCTCTTCCTCCTCTTCTTCTGGAAGACCAATTTCAATATATTTTCCGGAGTTGTCTTTTTCTACAATTGTTCCAGTTTTTCCCTTATTTTCTTCTTCTGCAAGTTCATTATCAAGATTAACAATTGCTTCAGCATATGACATAATTGATTCTGTTTCCATTGATACTGTATTTAATAAGGATCCAACTATATCAAAATAATTATTTAAATAAGGAGTAATACATCCTGGTATATCATTTTTAGAACGATATTTTAAATTAACAATTCCATTTAAGAAAGAAGAACTTTTAACTTGACTTCTTATTTGATTCATATTTTCGTATACAATTTTATAATTTGATGAAAACTCTACTAATTCTATATTTCCTATATCTGGTAATTCTTTTAAAGTTTTATATTTATCATTTACTGGACTATCTTTTTCTCCTATAGTATGAGCATCTGGTGTTAATAAAGATTCAATGTCTGGAATTCCTAATGAAGAATTTACTACTTCTGAAAAATCTGCTGGAACAACTTGTCCAGTTGTTGGATCATATTTGTAGAAAGAATAACCATCTCCTCCTCCTGCTGATTTATCAAAGCTATCACTTTTTCCTAATAAATAATCTAAAAATCCACTGCTAACGATATTGTTGTTTGTTTGCATATGATGGTCTTCACCATAATTAGTTCCCATAATATAAGCATCAATACCATATTTTTTAAAATCATCCAGATCATCTCCATTAACTTTATACCAATTATTTGGTACTGCAAAAATAATAGGAGTTTTTGTATTTGCTAAAGTCGTTAATTGTCCTGTATTTTTAAAGTTTACCTCACGATATGGTTCACAAGAAACAATAGTTGACTTTACATTAGGATGATTACTTAAAAAATCTGCGGTGTGGTAAACTCCTACATCTCCACTTGCACTAAAACACATCGTTACGTTTTCTGATACATTACCATTAACATTTCTTGCTGCATTGTATCCAGTTTCTATACAACGATGGGAGTCATCACAGGTAGGAGCAATTGATACAATATAATCCGGTGGATTTGTTTGTATTCTATTTCTTAAAACTGCAGCATCATTATCTTTACCTCCAGCACCAGGCATATAAGAAACCATTCTAACATTTGAATTATTTACTGCACTCATTGGAATATAAATAGAATCAGCGCGATATCCACCATCTATATAATATCCTGTAACATATCCATTTTGAGATATTGTTTTGATGGTACAATTTGGATATGCTTGTTGTAAAGTATCATATACGTTCATATTATCACCTAGTATAACTATATCAAAAAAACAAAATAAAGTAAACGAAAAAGAAAGAATTAAAACTGAATTCTTTCTTTGACATAATCAATTACTTCATCTAATTTTATAGTGATTTGCTCCATACTATCTCTGTCTCTTAAAGTTACTGTATTATTCTTTAATGTGTCATCATCGATTGTAATCGCCCATGGAGTACCGATTGCATCACTTCTTCTATATCTTTTACCAATCGAACCTGTTTCATCATAAGATACCATAAAGTGTTTTGATAATTCGTTATATATTTCTGTTGCTTTTTCACTATGATATTTTTTTACAAGAGGTAATACAGATATTTTATATGGTGCAAGATATGGTATAAATCTCATTACTTCTCTAGTTTCTCCATCTTCTAAAGTTTCTTCATAATAATTATTATCTAAAATAGCTAAAACCAAACGATCACAGCCAACTGTAGATTCTACAATATATGGAATATATTTTTCATTGGTTTCTGGATCTAAATATTCTTGAGATACTGTTGAATATTCTTGATGACGAGATAAATCGTAATTAGTTCTATTATGAGTACCATTGATTTCTCCCCAACCAAAGCAGAATTTATATTCAATATCACAGGCTTCTTTTGCATAATGTGCTAATTTTTCATGATCATGAAATCTTAGTTTGTCTTCTGGAATTCCTAAATCCATAAAATACTTTTTGGCATATTCTTTAAAATAAGCATAGAAATCACTATCTGTTCCTTCTTTACAAAAAGTTTGATATTCCATTTGTTCAAATTCTATCGTTCGAAAAGTAAAGTTACCTGGTGTTATTTCATTACGAAAGGCTTTTCCAATTTGACCAATACTGAAAGGAATTTTGGCTCTAGTTGTTCTTTGAACGTTTAAGAAATTAACATACTCTCCTTGTGCATTTTCTGGCCTTAAATATACTTTGTTTTTACCATCTTCTGTAACTCCTCTATGTGTTTCAAACATTAAATTAAATTGTCTGATATCTGTGTAATCACTTTTTCCACATTTTGGACATGGTACTTTATTCTTTCTAATGTATTCCATCATTTCATCTTGACTCATACCATCAGCATGTGCATTTTCATCATAATCATCAATTAAATTATCTGCTCTGTGTCTTGTTTTACAGTTCTTACAATCAATTAATGGATCTGAGAAACTTCCTACATGTCCAGATGCTTCCCAAACTCTAGGATGCATCAAAATAGCGGCATCAACTTCATATGCATTTGGTCTTTCTTGAATAAATCTTTTTCTCCAAGAATCTTTAATTGTATTTTTTAATCTACTTCCTAGTGGACCATAATCCCAAGTATTCGCAAGTCCTCCATAGATTTCACTTCCTTGAAATACAAAACCATATTGCTTACAATAATTTACTAGTTTTTCCATTGTTAAATTACTCATTTTATTCCTCCTTAAACAAAAAACATCTAGAATAATGTAAGGACGAAAAATATTTCCGCGGTTCCACCTTACTTATTCTAGACGAATCCCTTCATTTTATACTGCTGGTAGGTTTTCCACACCCGTCATCACACTTATGGGATAAATATATTCCTTTTTTTTGAATTTGTCAAGAACTCTCAATTTTTTTCTTTCTTTCGTAAGGTATTAATGTTAGAATAAACCTAAGGAGTGGTACGTATTATGGAATTAGATAAGAATTTATTAGGAAAAAAGAGAGAAAATTATTTGAGTTGGGATGAATTCTTTATGGGGATTTCAAAATTATCTGCTGGAAGAAGTAAAGATCCAAATACTCAAGTTGGAGCTTGTATTGTCTCAGAAGACAATCGAATTTTATCCATCGGCTATAATGGAGCACCTAATAATTTTGATGATGATAAATTTCCTTGGAATCGTGAAGGGAAACCTACTGAAACAAAATATATGTATGTTTGTCACGCAGAAGCGAATGCTATTAATAATTATTTAGGAAGTAGAAAAGATTTAAGAGGTGCTAGAATCTATGTTGACTTATTTCCTTGTAATGAATGTGCTAAACAGATTATTCAAGCAGGAATTAAAGAAGTCATTTATCTATCCGATAAATATAATGGAACAGATGGTAATTTAGTTTCAAAATATTTATTTGATTCTTGTGGAGTTAGTTATCGTGAAATGGAAAAAGAACATCAAAAAGTATTAAAGCTTTCTTTAAAACCTGACGAAGAAATTGAATATTTAGACGAAAAAAGAGATTAATATTGAAGTTGTAAGATAAAAGTAGACACAAAATAAATGTGTTTACTTTTTCTTTTGATAAAATAATTATAAGGAGATGATTTAATGGCGACTAAAGGACAAAAATTTAAAGAAAGGACTGCTCAAGAAAAATATAAAATAATAGAACCATTATTAAATTATGAAGCTACGTATGGTCAAATATCTAAAAAATATGGAATTAATAATGGTTCA
>JAFRAK010000056.1 GCA_017405445.1 Bacilli bacterium
AATAACCATTTTTATATGTCATTAATCTATCCATTAATTCTTCATCTGTTTCAGGTGGATTATCAAATTCTAAAGATTTTATTATAAACTTTTCTACTTCATTTAATTTATCATATGAGGCTTTTACTTTTTTTAAAAGAATCATGCACATTTCTATAGATTTATCATAGTTTTTTCTATCTAATGTAATTATGCCAGTATTTGTTTTTGAAAAATATGAGTAATTAGTTGCAAAATCATAGGTCATTGTATAATCTTTAACATTTTCATCAATAAAAATTTTAAATTCCAAGTCTTCAGTTATTTCATATTTCAATGCCTCTTGATACATAGCATGAACTAACATATTTGTAGATAATATATCTACTATTTCAGCAAAATCATTTTTTAGTTCAATATAATCATATTGTTCAATTATTTTGTTAGATAATGTTCCTTTATTATCTAGTAATTCAGCTTGTAATTTACCATCCTTTACTTTAATCATTTTACCACCCTTACTTCTAAATACTACGAAAAAAGGTGTCAATAGTATTAAAGTGTTTAAATACTACCGACACCTCTAAATAATTCATTATAAAGATTTATTAATTTCGATTGTTTTTTCATAGCTGTACCTCCATTTCTAGAGAATACCTCTTTCATTGGTTATATATATTATCACTTTTTAAAAATTTGTCAATTCCTTATTTAGGGAATGACTAATCTTGATATTCTATATCTTGTACAGGTGGAATATCTAAAGTATTAGCATAATCCTCAAATTTACTAACTGTTTCAGTTTCCATTTTATTTGTTACCCTTACATATATATTATAAGTAGTCATTATTGTTGAATGTCCTAGTCTTTTTGATACTGCTTTTATATCGGCACCTTGTTCTATTAATCTAGTTGCATGAGTATCTCTAAAGTCATGGAATCTACAAGGTATTCCAAGTTCATAATTAATAACTTTAAATGCATGTCTTGGTGATTCAGTTCCTCTAAAATCTCCATTAGCTCTTACAAATACCAATTTAGCTTCAGGTAGATCTACTTCTATTTCTGCCTTAGCATCTACTATTTTTATTTCAGGCCTATTTGTATATTCATTCATTATTCTTTTTTCATAATGTTTTAGATAAGATTCTCCATAGTATTCTCTGTTTTCTTGTTGAAGTTTCTTATATTCTTTTAATGCCTTTACTAATGTATCACCTATAGATATTGTTCTTTGACTTTGAGGATTTTTACAAGTACCATAACTCCATACTTCAACAGAGTGTCCTTTACTTATACAATATCTTTTAGGTAATCCATATTTATTCTTTTTAATAATATTTTTATTAACAGTTATAGTCTTTTTTTCAAAATTAATATTATCCCATGTCAATCCATATACTTCTGATACTCTCATACCTGTGTAATATGCTGTTAGAAATGAATAATAAATATAAGGAACATCTTTAAATCTATCTAATATTTTCTCTATTTCTTCTTGTGTAAATATATGTGCTGGATCTCCACATACTACTTCATATCTTGGAATATGTACTTTCTCAGCAGGATTTTCATTTATAAAATTAACTGAATAACATGCATATCTCAATGAACCTTTTACTACTTTCATAATGTTTTTTAAATACCATTTAGATAAATTCTTTTCTACAAATATCTTATTAATAAATTCTTGTAACATT
>JAFRAK010000057.1 GCA_017405445.1 Bacilli bacterium
AGTATTTGGATATTGTCCATCTGTGCTATTTACAGCTATACAATAATTAGTATAATTATCTACTATTAACTTATCTTTATCAGTTTTATATAATTTTTTTGCATCTTCTCTACTAAGTAACTGACCATTATCTTTATTAAAAAATTCATTTTCTAATAGGTGATGGTCTAAGACAATTATTTTAGCAGAAAAATTACTTGATATCATTTTTGCATCAGATACAGTCATAGAAGCATCAGGAATAATAATTAAATCAAAATAATCTTTAGTATATTCATTTAAATCATCCATAAATAAACCATGTTGTTTATCAGAACTAAGTTTATATATTACTTCTATATTTGGGTTAATAGCTTTAATAAATTGAATTATTTCACTTCCACTAGCCCAACCATCCATATCACAGTCTACTTTAACAAATATTCTTTTGCCGTTATGAATTACTCTATGAAATACTTTAAGAGCTTCTTCCATATTCTTCATTTGAAATGGATTATGTAAACATTTCTTGGTTGGTTTAAGAAATAAAGATATTTCTTCTTCTTTTACTCCACAATCAATAAGTAATGTATTTAAAAAGTCTAATTCGTTACTAAAATCATTTTTATGTTTAACTATCCAATTTAATTTATCATTCATTAATTAACTCCACATTATTTTTTCCTCATAATTAATATTCTTTTCTTTAGCATCTTTTAACAATATCTCTAATGTTTTTTTACCCTTATCAAAAGGAGAATCTTTTTCACTTAACAATTCTTTTCTATCAAGTACTAAATACACCCGAAAACCTTTTAATACTAAACGTTCACATATTAAATTTAAACGATTTATATAATGATTAAAATTTGCTAAAACTTCTCCCTCATATAAATATTTTTGAGTAACATCAAAGTCTTTATCAAAAGCTAAATATACTGTATTAACTTCTAATTCTTTAAGTAATCGTATTTGCTGTTGAGAAATATTAAAACCACAAGTAGCTAAAGTAATGCTGTTATCCATACCATAATAAGTATTTGATAATAAGACACTCTTTTCTCCTTCTACTAAAATAACTTTCTTCTTCCTCCTAATAGCATTTTGATTTTCATAAATACCATATAAATTACCACTTAAGGAATGTTCATAAGAATCCCCCGCTACATAAGCTGGCATATATTTATTTTTACTATCTTCTGGTTTTAAACTTCTTCGTCTAATACCAACTAATTCTCCATTAATATTATAATGAGGAATTATAATATGTTTTTGATATTCATACCAGCTAATTCCAAAATTTTGCATTACATCAATATCAATACCTTCTTGAATCCAGCCAGAATAAAAAGTGTTTTTATCAAAATAATTCAAAATATGTTCATCATATACTTTTAAAGTTTGATTTACTTTGTGGAATTTTTGCTTCCGTTCACTCTTTTTACTTAAATTAGCAAATATTTCACGGACTTCTTTATTAGTAATATTATCTTGAAATCCAATACGATTATTATGTGTTTTATATCCAACTTTTTCTGCTACATATTTAACACAATCATAAAATTGGTCATCGGTTAATCCCAATATTTTTTTAACACAATCAAAAAAGCTCATAAAACCACAATTAGTATAACAATTAAAAGTTTTTGATTCTGTATAATAAGCTAATTTATGACTATGACCATTATGACATATTGTTTTAAACCAAAGAATTTCTTGCTGAGTTTTACCATCTACGGTAATATTATTTAATGGAGAACCATTTTCATCCATTATTTCTATTACAACTTCTTTTGTGATAAGGGGTAATAAATCTTCTATTTTAATCATAATTAATAATTAAAATCATCATCGTCATCATCTATATTGTTATCACCATTATTCTCTCCATTATTCTTTAAATCTTCTTCGTCTATTGTCTCTAATAATGGTTCATGATGTGTATATTCTTCCGCTTGTCTTAATAATTCCTTTTCTTCATCAGAATATTTATCAATTTCATTCTTGTCAAAAAATGGTTTAATAACACCATTTTCATCGACTATTGTATAAGTCTGCGGCATTGGAATTGGTTTATAATCCCAAGTAGTACAAAACAAATCATGCATTCGAGCAGTAGCATAATCAAAATATACCCATATTTTTATCATACTATATCTACCACCACGATTTTTATAAATTGACATAGATACATTAGGTTCAGGCATATTTAAATTCTTTCTATAAGCATCAATTGAACGAATAGCTTTTTTCTCTGTATCAGTTGGAGCTAATAATACTCCACCAACATCAATTTTATCTGCTATTGCTTTCGCACCACGAATAACAGTTGCATCACGATTACGTTCGTTTTTATAATCCCCAGAAACTTGTGTCCAAGTATCTATACTAACTCCGTAATCTCTTGCCATATTTTTTAATTTATTACTTAAATTAGCTAACACTTGGTCTTCACGAACTGCCATTTTACCGCCAACACTAGCTTGATATTCAGCGATTAACGCATCTGTACTATGAATATAATCAAAAAATACTGCTGTAACCCCATGCTCATTACAATGTTTAGCAATAGTTTCTTCTAATGACTTTACTGTAAAATTAGGAAGATATTCAAGATAAATTCCTGATTTATTAGTAGTACATTCAGTAAGATATTCAATTGCTTGGTCTACTCTTTCTTCTTCGCCTTTTGCATAATTATTTTGTGTAATATTATCTTCTGGTACATCTGCCATATACGCCCAAATAATAGGCTCTACTTCCTCAAGTAATTCCATTTCTGTGCCAATATATAAACAACTATTATACATACCATGTGGATTATCTAACCACTTGCCTTTTTCTTTATCATAATATTTAGGGGCAAAAGTATGACACATATTAGATACAGTAATTCTACTTTTACCAAATCCGCTAGGAGCACTCATTAAAGTAAAACGACCACTACGAAGTCCTTTCGTTACAGTAGTCAAAAAATTAGAAGAATATGATAGACCAATATCTTTTTTAACTTTCCAAAGCTCTTTTTGCCGTTTAGCATCTTCACCACCAGCTTTTCTACTCTGAGAAGCAAGGTCATTATTATAATGTTGCTCAATACTATAAACCTTATTTTTATACCATTGGATAATGCCCTCTAATGATGTGTGTTCAAATTTTTCTCGTAATTCTTCTACTTGTTTATCTTCATGTTCCCCATTAATCGAATCTATTAATTCAGAATCAAAAAATTCACTTACATCAATTCCTGCAAGAACTAATGCTCTTAAAACAGACCATTTACGGACTTCTTCATAATTACTTAAGAAATTTTCTTTACTACATAATTCTGAAATCTCTTGAATATATTCAACACCATTATACTTTTCAAAAATTCGCATTTTTTGAGGATAATCTTTCAAATATTCATAAATAATATCGGCATCTATTTTATTGAACCCTTCTCTACTTAAATTCAATATAATACCAAAAATTAATTTATGTAAATATTCTACAAAATCTTGCAACTCTAAATGATATTTAGTTAAAAGTTGTGGGTTATTAATTAAACAACCTAATACTTCTTGAGCAGCATTAATACTATAATACTTCTTTAACTTTGTATCAGATGTTGATTTACTAATTTTACTTAAACCAATATCTTGTTGATTCATTCATCACCCTCCATTTCTTCTAACCTTAATAATTCTTCTGTATCATCTATTTCGTCTAAATCTATTGCTTTACCATAAATCCTGTCTTTATATCGCTCCATAAAGCCTTCTCTTTGTTGAATAATATCTGACCTCTTTACATTAATAATAATAGGTTTAACATTAAATATCTCTTTAATTTGTTCATCAGGGAATTTGTCTAATTGAAACTGTTGTAAACATCTATCTCTTGCTATAGGATAATATCTTTCAACCATAGGCTGAATACCATACATCGGATTATATTCAGGTGGATTAGGTAATTCTTCATAAATATATTCCAAAGTTGCAAGAATACCACTCGGCTTCCATCCATTATATTCAGTCATATTTTTAATTTGCCTACCCAAAAACGGCATGGCATCTTTGTCTTGTCCACAAAGATTATAAATAAAATTATTTAATTTTTTATTAATTTCTTTTTCTTTTAACCGTGCTCTAGCACAATCGGGGCAATACTTTTTGGCATCAATTTCTATAATTGCATCTGCTTCAAATTTCCTTCCACAAGAAACACATTTAGCTTTTCCACCAGCTTTTTTTGCCATTTTAACCCCTTTCTACAAATATTTTTTAAAATCTAAACGGAAAAATTAAGGGAGATAGAATTGGATTTTTATTTGCTTTTCATCCTATCTCCCTTAATATTTTTAATTTTCTATTTAATTACTAAATTAAACAGTAATATTGTTTTCCTTTACATATGCTTCAAGGTCTTCAAGAATAAGAGCAAGCATATCTGCCTGAGATTCTTCACAATCCTTTACAAGACGATTCTTGCCGAGATAGTTCTCAACAATCTTTTTATATTCAGGAACATGTACTGCTTCTTCGCTTTCCTTATCAATTTCATTAAGTTTCTTAGCAATCTTACCAATCTCGGTCTTAACCTTCTTAAAATCAACCTTTTCACTTACATCTTGATACATCTGAGTTGGAGCATCTGAAATAGTAGCACCATCTTCATGTTCAAGTCTATCAATAGCTTGTGCCATATCATCACAAAGAGCTTGATAAGTAAAAGGAATCTTATCAGACATATACTTATTACGAGAACCAGCTTCAAGATTCTTACTACCACGCAGAGTTAGCATAGAATTAACTTGATTATTCTTATCTTCATCATTCTCATAAGAAGCATAAGCACAAACGTCAACAAGACGAGAAATTACTTGGAAACCACGGTCAGGTACAGTAGGAATAGTCTTATCATACTTAACACCATTTTCTTTTAATTGCTTAGATGTAGCATGAGAAATAATGACTAATGTATATCCTGCCTTAACAATTTCTTGGAAGAATTTATCATATTCACGAGAAAGAGCACGATAAGCTCTCATATTAGTAGATTCATCAAGATATTCAATACCTTCCTTATCTACAATAAACTTTTC
>JAFRAK010000014.1 GCA_017405445.1 Bacilli bacterium
TTTTTCCTAGCTACTCAAAATTGACGTTTTGCTTAGTTTTCAAAGATCATAGTTGCACAGACACAAATTCGTGCAACGTATAAATAATATAACAGACAATTTTTGCAAAGTCAACAACTTTTTGACATTTTTTTCAAATTGTTTGTACATTATTTTACGCAGTTTCAATTTTATCAATTTTCAATACATATTGTTTTGAAAAAGGATAACTACAAGTCAAGTGTTTTTTATCTGTTTTTTCTAGTTGACACTTTTTCTCGCAAACTGCCCCATTAATATATCAAATTTAAAACCTTATGTCAACAATATTTTTTAATTTTTTTTAAGTTTTTTTTGCGACACTCGGCGTAATGTTGTAACACACTTTTGTTGTATTTCAACATATATTTTTCTTGAAGATATATTAATATTTTTTTCTGTTTTTTCAAACAGCATTGTTAATATATCAAACCAATATGTTAAAGTCAACATTTTTATGCGTTTTTTTATAAAAAAATAGTTAATCTTTTTACAGATCAACTATTTTTTTATTTTTTCATATAAATCACAATAGTATTTTACAGTTTCCGGATGAAAAACGGTTTCTTTATTTCGAACCATATTTATTAGTTTTGTCAATTCATATTTTAATATCTTATCAATTTCATTTGGATAATTCATTATCTTTTTATGATATTTATACTCTCCTCTATCTAAAACTTTAAAACTTCCATCAGGAAACACTCTAAGATCCAAATCATAATCTATATATTTTATTGTATTTTCTTCTACAATGAATGGCGATGCCATATTACAATAATAATAAATTCCTTTATCTTTATATTGCCCTATGATATTAAACCAATCTTTATAGAAGAAGTACAATACGGCTGGTTCTTTTGTCCTCCATGTTCTTCCATCAGATTCGGTCACTTTAGTTTTTTCGTTTCCAAATATTAAATAATCTTCATGAATTTCTATTAGAACAGCCTCATCCCAGAATCTATGAATACTTCCATCATGTTTATAACAATGGATTTCATATTTCCTTCCTACTTCTAATTTTTCTATATTCATGATATTTCCCTCATCAATAGTATTATAACCTTTTTCTTTCTTTTTGACAAATAAAAAAAGAAGTTGTCAAGAACTTCTTATTTTTCTTTTGGTTCATCTAATTCTTTATTATTTTCTTCTTCTATTACTTTTGCTTCTGTTACTTCTTCTTTTACTGCTTCTTGGAATTTCTTTAGTGTATTTCTAATAAAGAATGTTGATAATAAATCTAATACAGCATATACCAATATGAACACACCAACTATTTTCGTTAATAATACTGCTCCAGCAAATGGATTAAAGATTAGAACTACTCCACAAACTAACATAACTATAGATAAAATTAGTGTTGATAGCCATAAATCATTCTTTTCTTTTTTTAATTCTAAACTATATTGTAATTTTACAGCACTATTTACAATGATAATAATTCCTATAACTAGTGGAATAATACTAGCTATTGCTTCAGGATTATTAATGACTACAATTCCTAGGATGATACATACAATTCCATAGATAACATCCATATCTGTTTTTGTAATATTATTTTTGTTTTCTTTTAAAAAGCCTATTTCAGCTAATACTCCAATTGCAATTAATACTCCTCCTATTACATAAGATATTGTCATAATTGTTGCTTCTGATCGAACAATTAGTAATATTCCTAGTGCAATTAATAATAATGAACTAATAATTGATGCTTTAATAAAATTTGGGATTAATGTTTTCATTTTACCACTCTCTTTCTTATATTTTATATACTAAAAATGTTAATAATAATTTAGGATCTTTTTCTTTTATTACAATTTCATATATTAAATCAATAATTGGTATAGATATATTTTTATTTTTTAATAATTCATAGATAGATTCTAATGTATAATAACCTTCTATTGTATTATTCTCTTTATATTCTTTTATCTTATTTATATCAGAACAAGAACCAATTAGTTTTCCTAAACTATAGTTTCTTGATTTTTCTGAAGTACAGGTTAGTAATAAGTCTCCTATTCCTGCGTAAGAATCAACAGTATCTCTATCGCATCCAAATGCTTCTAGAATTGATTCCATATCTTTTACTGCTTCTGTTATTAGCATTGCTTTTGTAGAATCATTTGCTTTCATTCCATCTAAAATACCAGATGATATTGCTATAACGTTTTTAATAGAGCCACATATCTCTATTCCTATTATATCATTACATTCTTTTAGTCGAATATAATTGTTTTGTAATGCTTTTCTTGCAAGTAATAATGTTTCAGTAGATTTACTAGCTATTGATAAACCGATTGGATTCTTTGTAATAATGTCTACAGCAAAAGATGGTCCACTAATTGCTGCAATGTTTTTTGTATTTAGATTGTTTTCTACAATTTCACTCATGAATAAACCTGTTTTTTGTTCAATTCCTTTAGTAGCTATTAGGATAT
The DNA here is from genome assembly GCA_017405445.1 of Bacilli bacterium. Taxonomy (GTDB): domain Bacteria; phylum Bacillota_I; class Bacilli_A; order RF39; family UBA660; genus UBA3789. Next base: position 2,466 of record JAFRAK010000014.1, read on the forward strand.
GATGATTATTTATATAAGGTTTCATATCTTCACATAGTTCTGTTACAAAAGGAGCAGGTATTGCAATGATTAATAAATCATTATTCTGAATACATTCTTCTATACTATTTGTTATTTTAACTCTTTCGTCTAATGTAAAGCCTGGAAGAAGTTTTTCATTGCCATGTCTTTCTTCTAGTAGTTTTTTTTCTTCTTCAAAACGTGTCCACATGATTACCTCATGTTCATTATGAGTTAAGATACTGCTTATCGCAAGTCCGTATGCTCCTGTACCAAATAATCCTACTCTCACATCGTCACCTCTATTCGATTGTTATATTACAATTTGTTGGAACAATTTGTATAAATGTATTACCATCATTTACTTGAACTTCATTTCCATTTTCATAAGTATAAGTAGTTTTTGCAGTTCTAGATGATTTTGACCATCTAATTGGTAAGAATGCTCCATTTGTTATGATATATCCAGTTCCTGTTCCTGTTGTATTTAGATTAAGTCTTCCTTCTCCATCAATTACTTCATAATCTACTCTTTCAATAATGATATTTTTGTAATGTAATTGTTCATTACTTCTTCTATCTATTTGAGCTTTACCATTTGTAACTCTCATATAATACTGATTATTGGCATCATAATTGTATGTTCTTGTTTCATTTGCTGAATATGGAATTGTAATTCTATTTGCAACTTTAGGTGTATATCCAGTTTCTTCTAAAGTAATAGGATCAACACTATAGTTTAATAACTGCCAATTATTAGAATATTGACTATAATTGGTTGAACCTAAAAAGTTTTTGATATAAACCATTTTTGTAAATACATTATGTGGTGCAACTGCATTTGTATCTCTTCTGAATGGATCTGGATCAGTCAAACCATTAACACTATTAATATTCATTGCCTTTTCATCTTGCTCTGCATATGGACTCCATCCATAATGAACATAAATTGCATCACTTTCCAATGCATAATCTAGGAAATAATGTCTTGAACTTCTAATTGGTCCTATTAAAGAAACATCTTTATCTTTATAGATTGACATGATTCTTGTTATTCCACCTTCTACTAATATTTCATAATTCAAATAAGAATCTTGTAATCCTGCATGTTTTGCATCTCCTATCGCATTATCAATCATCACTGCAATAGGTCTTTCAGAACTATCCTCATCAAATACAGTTAATTTTTTTTGTTCTATTGGAGGTGCACTTGGAGTGATTGTAGTTGGTGGAGTTGATGTTGGAGCTGGTGTTTGATTTCTTTGACTAATACTTCTCACAATTAACACTGTAATTAATAAGACTATTGCTCCAATTACTACAAAGAAGATTAGAATTAAGTTTGCTCTTCGTTTGTCTTCTCTTCTTCTTTTCTCTTCTCTTTCTTCTTTATCTTCAATATCAAATCTCATATATAATCACCTTTGATTATATTTTATCATTATTATTAAAAAAATTCATCTAAAATATTCATTCATTTTATATTTTTTCTCTTTCTATATTATATATAATATATGTTTCTATAGTATAATACATATTTTTCTTAAAGCCTGTTGTATTATATATTATATTCGTAGTATTATTATGTAATAAAGTGATTAGTTTGATATTGTAATAAGAAATTTCAAATAATCTCTTAATGTGATAATTCACAAAAACGAGGCTAATCAACTGAAAATCGCGTTTTCTTATTGATTAGCCTCGTTCTTTATGTTATAATCGATTTGTTCAATTTATTTGACCAGTCCACACAGGGGATTAGTTAAATGGTATAATAATGGTCTCCAAAACCACTGTTGGGAGTTCGATTCTCTCATCCCCTGCCAGTAGTACTTACTGCTCTAACTTTTATAGTTTAGGGCTTTAAATACATAGAAAAATCAGCTGCTAGAAAGGTAGTTGATTTTTTATATGTTACAAATTAAAAAGCACAAACTAGATTATGATGAGGGAATTAAAAACAGATTAGACTTTATTTGTAAGTATGTTAATGTTAAGCCAAAATACATACAAGGAAATCTAATAAATATTAAAAGAACTAATCTTAATTATGTTGAACCTCATCGTATGATAGTTAATAATCATGTCTTTCTATTCTTTAATTTTGGAAGAGAGATTTATCATTTTAATCTCAATAATCCAATAGAACTTAAAGATTTAGAAAACTTCTTGAAAACCATTAAGTAAACTACGAATATTGACAAAATCTTAAAAAGTGCTAGAATATAAAGCCAATAAATGACAAGCAGTATCCGTCTTTTATTAGAAAGAGAGGTACAACTATGGTCAGAAGCAAAGAAAAATTTATTATTTTAGTTATTAAGGAGTCAAGAGTAGTAGTTTAGACTAGTATTTTTGACTCCCTTTTTTGTAGAAAGGTTGTGATACTATGAATGATAATGGTATTAAGAATGTAGGTATCTATTTAAGAGTATCAACTGAAGATCAAGCTCGTGAGGGGTTTAGTTTACCAGAGCAAAGAGAAAGATTAACTAAAGAATGTGAACTTCGAGGTTATACAATAATTGATTATTATCAGGATGCAGGTATTAGTGCAAAAACTGGAAATCACAGACCTGAATTTGAAAGAATGCTTGAAGATGCTAAGAATAAAAGGATAGATACGATATATGCGATAAAACTCGATAGAATTTCTAGAAGTATTTATGATATGGAAAAAATAATGAAATTCTGTGAAGAATATAATATTAAAATAGTTTGCTTATACGATGACTATAATACTGCTACTGCAAATGGAAAAATGGTAGCACGAATAATGATGAGTGTATCTCAAAATGAAATAGAAAGAACAAGCGAAAGAACTAAAATTGGAATGGATGGAGCTTTAAAGGCAGGACATATACCAGGTAAAGTTCCTTATGGCTATAAAAAGAATGGAAAGAACTTAGAAGTAGATCCAATATCTAGTTTAGTAATTAAAGATATATTTAATATGTACTCTAAAGGTAATTCATATTTTATTATTAGTGAAAAACTAAATAAACAAAAAGCACTTAATAAAACAAATTGGTTTGATGGAACAATAAGAAAAATAATTATGAATCCAATTTATATGGGTGATTACATTACAAGAAAAGGACAACCAACTGAAAAATATTATGAAAATGTTGTTCCACCTATTATTGATAAAGAACTCTGGCATTGGTGTCAGGTTCAAGCCCCAAAGAATATGAAACATTATTGTAGAAAAGAAGATTATCTATTTTTACAAAAATTAACTTGTCCTAAATGTGGCAATATAATGGGTGGTAAAGCAACAAGAAAGAAAAATGGAAATATTTATTATTACTATCAATGTAAGGATTGTAAAAACTACATAAGAGAAGATTTAATTGAAAAACAAGTAAAAGATATTATGAATGATTTTTATGAATATGATGCCTTAATAAATAACTATTATTATCCACTTATGAGAAATAAATTAAATAACCCAGTGAAAGATTATGAAAAAACCTTAAAAGAATCAAATAAGAAACAAGCAAGAATAAGAGAAGCTTATATAAATGGTGCATTTGAATTAGAAGTATTCAATATGGAAAAAGATAAAATAGATAAAGATATTAAACTTGTTAAACAGTTATTAAAAGAAACAAAGACATTGAATAAGACATCATTTAGTAAAGTAGATATATTAGTTAGAAGAGATATTAATTATATCAATAGAGTTAAATTTCCTGCTTTATATAATTCATTTGCACATAATTGGTCTAATTCTACTAGGGATAGAAAACAAAATCTAGTACTGTCTTATATTGAAAATATCAAATTAAAACAAGTTGGTAGAAAAGCTGTTGTAGATTGTATTAATTTTAGAGATACAATATTAACTGATTTTAAAAAATTAATTGAAGAAGGATTTATGGATTGGGCTGTGTTTAGAAACACAAATGTATCTGATAAATATTTTAGATGTAGCAATTCTTTAAATGTTGAAGAACTAAAAAGATATATGGCTATAATGAATCAGTATTATGATGTTCAAATATTTGAAGGAACATTTAATGAAGAAACTAAATTTGTAAATTATAAAATGGATCCATACTATGAGCTTTTAAGAATATCAAGAAAGAATAAGAATAGAACAATGAATGTCCCAATATATGTTTATGGCTATCATAAAGCAAATGAAAATGTAAGTGATTATGATAATGATTTATTAGACAATGAATTATTCTTAAAAGCAGCATTCATACAACAAATTAGTGATGGAAAAATACTAATGAGAGATGAAGTGCATGGATTATTAGAGAATCCACAAGAAGAAAGTATTAATTGGAGAAGGATATTAGAATAGTCCATTATTTCGACCATAGAAAAACCTTATAATTTAAGGAATATCTATAACTTATAGTCCAAATTTATGGATTGATTTTGCAAGTGCAAAATAAGTTTGTCCCTATGAAGAACCTAGTATTTATCTAGGTTTGAATAGTTTAAGGGGACAATCTCTTATGCTCTTGCTTTTTTGTATACAAAAAATACAGAAATTATGGTCGAAAACCAACCATATTTAACCAATATTAATGTAAAATAATTGTAATACTAAGAATTTGTGTTATAATATATACTCAACAAAGGAGGTTTAGTATGGCAAATAAAAGCTTAAAAGAGATATTAGTGGAAAAAGGAGAAAATTATTATCAAACTATAAAGGATTATCAAATAACATTGGATGATGTTAAAGATTTTTATCTTTTATATCAGCAAATAACGCAATTAGAAGATAAATATAATGAATTAATTGTTGGCAGAAAAGAAGCAGCACAGGTTTTATGTGATAAATTAGAATTATTAGAAGAAATGAGTAAGTTTATTGCTGAAAAAATGGAAAGAAAAAATAATCATTATGGAAAATGTAGAAATACTATTGTATTTTCTGAAAATACTGATAAGGTATTAGAAATATTATTACATTTAGCAAATGATGAAGGTGAACATTATGATGCTCAAAGAATTTGGTACACATCATATCAAAATTCTGAACGTCATGGTTATCGTGATACGAGTGAAACTTCTAGTAGTTTTATTCTATTAACTGATAAAGAAGCTTTAAAAGAATACGATAAATCCAAAAAATTATCTTTTAAAGAAAAATTACAAAAGATTTCTCAAAAATATTCAATGATTTTGATAGGATTAACAGAAGACACAATAAATCGATTAAATATACCAGAAATACAAAAATTTGGTATATATATGTATCAATTTGCACTTTGCCCAAGGGAAGATGAACTTACAAAAAGCGCCAAAGCATTTATAGATTTTATTAAAGAAAATGGTTCAGATTTCAATCAAATGGAAATTGTTGATTTAGTAGAAACAATCAAATCAAAATACAAAGATAGAATTAGGGTTTCATCTTATGTTCCTTCAAATGATAGTGAGAATATTGCTGCATTATTAGACGGGTTTGAATATGATTCAAGTAAAAAAGATGAAATTTTATCTAAATTTGAAAAATTAGGTAAATCAGAAGGCCCAGTTAAATGTTTAAAACCAAACAATAAAGGCAAGAAATAATCATAAATGTTTCTTGCTTTATTTTTTAAAAATCACATAAGTGGGCTATACTATCCCACAATTATAGTAAAATTATTAAATATTTTGCAAGAGCATAAGAAAATGATATCTATACACTTTATTTTACCTTATTTCATAAGGAAAAGTGTGATATCAAACTTATTTCGCACTTGCAAAATTGTCCCACCATTGTGGGATTATAATTGTAGTTTTTATTTATATTTCAACAAAAATTAGTGGGATCAGGATGGGATAACTTTATATAATTATTTAGAAAATTAAATTTAATGTCCCACTTGTGCTTTTATCTTTTTTATCTTTACTATATTTGTATTTAGTATATAGGTTAGTTTTGAATAGGTTCAAAATAGCATTATTCAATAATTCGTTTATCTACTTTATCTTTATTATAATAGTATTTATTATATCTATACGGTTTGAAGGTATTCACTATCCACATGTTCGCACCGTACATATGGATGAATTCTCATTTTTATATGCCATTTTTTAACAAATGAAAAAACTAGTATATTTCTTCAAATTTACTATTAACTTGTTTATATGAGCCTTTAAATTAATTTTAAATGGTATATCAATCTATTTACTAAAATATTGATCTATGATATATTATTTATAGCAGTTGAAATGCACAATAGTAGTTTCACAACCGGTAACTACCGGTGCCATTTAGAATATTAAAACACTAGTTATATTAACTAGTGTTTTTTTGTTTGCTTCCCATCTTTATCTAAATATACAGTATACATATATAATCCATATGCATCAAGTACATCAAGTTTAATAATATCGTTTTCTAGTATTTTTATATTTTCAATACCAGAGCCATTATATGGATCGAATACCCATTTAACTTTATCATTATCTATACATATTAGTTCAAAATCACAAATAACCAGAAATCCATCTTTATATTTTGTTAAATAGCATGTTAATCCTGTCATGTAATCTCCTAAATCAATATTTACTAAACATTTTAATGATTTTAAATCAATTTTAAAATACTCATATTCAGTTATTATATTTAACTTATCTTCTTCAATTATTATATTTTTATTATTGGGTATGTTGCATCCAGTAGAAGTCAAAGCAATTTCTTTTCCATTGATACTTAATACCCATTTTTCATAATCTTCGTCACCATAGATGATACTAGTTTTATAGTTTTTATTCTCAGAATCTGATAACGTATATACCTTAATAATATATTTAGCATTCTTAAATTCATAAGTTTTTTTCATATATCCCACCTGTATATAATTATATCATAGTTATTTACTATTATCATGCATGGGCATCGGTTTAAAAAGGTACACTCACGGGGTGACATAGTCCATTCATGGGCCCTTTTTAAACATTTTCCATGTTGGTTTCTTTCAATTATTAGATTAGTACATAAAGAATCAAAAAAGGATTTTTATTATATAAAAACAATCTCTTTTTTAACTACTTATTTCTAATTTTGCTTCCAAATCTAGGTGAAACATTATCTGCCATAATTGTTGATTCTTCAACTTTTAAGCAATCAATACTTATGTAATTTTCAATAGTCATTTCTATTTTATTTGTTGTAAGAAATATTTCTTTCAAATCCAAGACTTGAAGTAAATTATCAATATCTGTCTGAAGAATTGAATGTAACATTAAATTACATATATTATTCATCTTTTCATAAGAAATTATTTTAAAAATCAGTTCTGATAATTCATTATCAATGAATTGTGAATTGATATTATAAAACTCTTTTAACGATTTGATGTAGGCAAGATATTCATTAATAATAATATCTTTCCATAACATATTTTTTTATATATGTCATATATACACCCTTCTTTGTACACATCTAGTAACTCAATATTTTTAAATATCTTATCTTTATCTAAATTATTATTAAAGTATTTTAGATTAATTTTTTCTTTTTTTGTTGTTGCTTTATATAAGTTATATATTAAATTATTATATTCTCTAATCGGTAAAATGAGACTCTTATATATTATTTTACGTCTTTCTGCAATATGTCTTTTAGTATCATTTTCTTTCTTAATATCAATCATAAATATTATTACAATAGATAAAACTATATTTATGCTCAATGAAATCATTATAGTTTTTATGTATTGATCTGTTGGTTCATTTTTCACAATTACAAGTAAGATAACTGATATAATGGTTAAAAAAATTACAATATGTTTATAACTCAATTTTTTTATTATCATTTATCTCCTGCCATTTTATTTTCAAATTCTTCTGCTTCATCTATTTTACTCATTAACAGACTAGCTAGTATTAATCTTTGATATGCACTTTCTTTATTTAACACCTGATTCTCGTGTGCCTTTGGATTTCTTATTCCAATTATTGATCCAGAAAATATTTGCATATAACCTAGTTGAACATTTTTACCTGATTCTGTACTATTATCTTCAAATCGTAATACCGGATTGTTAGGTGAAAATAAATTGTTCATTAAATCTGAACCATCTTTTTCTTCACCTTTTCGAAGTTTATAAATATTTTTACATCTTGAATTAACTTCTTTAAATGCACTTTCAACTGCATCTGCGTAATGTCCATCAAAAAATTTCTTTTTACACACGTTTGAAATTAATGAATGAATTTGATTATCATAGATTACTTCTTCTTGTTTTTGTTTTAAATCTAATCTCTTAATTTTTTCAAGATTTATTAAAATAGTATTTGCAGATATACTACTTAAAGTTTGATTAGAAGTATATATCATTAAATCTGATATAATATTCCATTCAAGAGTATTATCTAAATTCCTTTCATACACATATTTTGTAATCATATCCTTAAATTTTATATAATTAGGGGATGAAAACGTAACTGGCTTGTTTTCAATCAACATATCTCTAATAATATCCATGCAAATTTCTATAATAGACTTCATAATACCACCTCGTTTAATATTATTATAACACGTATATATATTTAAACTTAATTTTAACAAACTATTTACGAAGAAAGTATGGATGAAATGATGAAAGGAATTCTTTTTAGATGATGTCATAAATAAATGATAAGGTAAAATAAAAACACACCTACCACCATTTGTAAAGTGTGTTTTTATTATTGAATTAATAAACAAGATGTAATCTAAATTGATTCATATTTATGAAATTGTAATATTAAATCATCACTTATTTCTTGATATTGTGAAGTTCCTGCTCCGGCTTTTGTCCATGGGGAAGATTCTTTATGAGTAATATCAACCAATTGAGATGCACTATATTTTCCATATTTTTCTAAAGTTTTATCTATACTTAATATCTTTTTCAAGCCTTCCTCTGATGCTATTATTCTGCTTCTTATTGGAAGTTTCTTTTTAGTTTCATCTTCCGTTTTTTTGTCATCTTCTACAAAATCGTGTCCAGACTTTTTATATTTTTCATAGACAGATTCAATAACTGGTCCAAGTTTATAAGCATATATTTTATCATCAAATAGTTTCTTTTTTTCTAGACATAAATAGTCTGCATAACATAAATATACTAATTTTTCCAACTTCAAATGAGTACATGGAATTCTAGTTAATATATATTTAGCAATATCAATACCTTTTAATTTTCTATCTTTTAATAGTAACTCTACAAATTCTTCTTTTGTTTCTATTAATTGAGCTTTTGCAAAAAATTTATCTTGCTTTTCTACCTCTTTCCATCCACTTTTTTTAGTTTGAATGTAATGTGTAGAGATTGGTGCATCTTCTCCTAATTTATCCATAATAAAATCAAGATCTTTTTTTATAACATCCATTTGCAATATTTCTTCATCAAAATAATCTAGTGCTATTCTTGTTCCTTTTGAATATGCACTTGCTAAAATAATAAAGTGTTTTATCATACTATCACCTCCACTATTTATTTTCTTTTTCCCATTTTGTATATTCTTGTTTATGTTTAGCATGAGATACTAAATTTGTATGTTCATCTTCTTTATTCCAAATCTGAAGTTCCCACTGAAACTTCATATTATCATCATTTCCAAAATATACATGTACCGCTTTGTATTCTCCTCGAAAAGCTTTAATACATTTTAAATTAGAATAATTGTCCTCTATATATTTTATTATGTCATCATAGGAAATTCTTCTTTTTAATATTATCCTTAGTCCAAAAATGTCATTCAAACATTTTTTTATTGGTATCTTACCAGATTCTTTCTTATTTTCATATTTTTCAATTTTGTCTTGAATTGAGTTTAATGCTTTTACACGAGTATTAACTGTGTTTAACAAACCTAAACCTTGTATATCATCCGTAATATTAATAGTATGCTCATTAATAAAAGTTCTATAATTGAAAACATATAACAATAATTTTTCATCATTATATATGTTTTCAACTCTACTTGTCTTCATATTCAATGGATGATATTTGTCATCTTTAGTCCAGTCTTTACTTATCTTTAAATATGTTTTTTCAATATAATCGATAAGTTTTTTTATTTCATCCATTATACCCCCCTACTTTCATATTTTATATTCAATTATATTATATCATACATAAAATACTTGCTTCAAGTCATGAAAATCGCCTATATTATAACATATTTACTTTTTACAGTAAAGTTATAATATTTTTATATTTTCAAACATAAACTCTATCCTATCAATTATCTTTTCTGTATGATAATGTCCACAATACCATTTATCATATTTAATACTACCTTCTATTTTATCTAGGAAATGTTCCATAGATTTATCTACTTTTGATTGATCTATTCCTGATAAGAATACTTCTACTGGTTCATATTTATAAGGACAAGTATGTGTTAATACTACATCATAGTGTTTTCCTTTTAATTTATTGTAAATTGTATCCATTTCTTCTTTAGTAAGTTGTTCATCTTTAAACCACTTGTATCCATACGTCAATCTGTAGTCTTTATCCACAGAGTATGATCCTCCAATTACTAATACACTTTTACCATCAATATTGTATTCTTCACCATCTTTAGCAAATATCAAGTAAGGAAAATCTTCTTCAATAAATACTTTTCCACCAAACATGTTAATTTCTTTATAAGTACTTATATTTTCTGGTCTTTCTTCATGATTTCCTCTTATACAGAACATTTTTACGTTGTATTTTTTTAAATATTTCTTAAATTTATTGTCTTCTTCATTAAGACAATAATTAATACCGGCATCGCCAAGTATTATTAACATATCATCTTTATTAAATTTCATATTATCTAATCTTAAAAAATCTCTATGTGTATCACCTGTTATATAAATCATTTCTTATCACTCTCCTTTAATAATTTTTCTAACAATACTGGTTTAAAGTTCAATATATCACATGAAACATTAATATGCTTATTCTTATCAAATAAAGTATTATCATATGTATCTTCTAGTTTATTTTGATGAATATGACCATGTATATTAATATATCCTTCTTTTATCATAGTATCCGGTAATGGTCTATGGGATAACATTATCTTATAATCATCCATAATTATTGGAGCATTCTTTAATACTATTATTCCACAATCTTCATATGATTTAACTGTTAATCTATCATGATTACCTCTAATTAAGTAGATTGTTCCATTTAATTTATCTACTATATCTTTTAAATCAAACTTAGAACCTAAAAAGAAATCTCCTAGATGATAAACAATATCATCTTTTTTTACAGTCTTATTCCAATTATCAATAATAGTATTATTCATTTCATCAATATCTTTAAATGGTCTATTACAATAATCTATAATATTCTTATGATTAAAGTGTGTATCTGCTATTATATATTTTTTCATTATTTCACCTCTTTTTAATTTTTATCAATTATTACAAATACAAAAAAGGGATATCCCCTCATCCTATTGAAAGGGATATCCCGCAGCATGCAAGTTTACTTCTTGCCCTAAGTAAACAAACCTTAGCGTCCAAATTGTCTTCAACACATGGCAAGTTAATTGATATATAAATAATATCAAATTTTATATTAGAGTGCAATAATTAAACATAATAAAAAAGATAACATTGGTTGTTACCTTTTTTCGGAATTTTTTATTCTACACTTTTTAATGGTTTAGTATTAATAATAAGTACTGTATTTAAGCAAGAACTTATTTAAAAGATAAAAGTATCTCATAGTAGTGAGAGAAATCAACTCTTTTATTATTTCAATATATACTTAAATTATTAGTCAAGAGGTTCTCTTCCAGTTAATGCTAAAAACCTATTTGTTGCTTCTTTATCCATTGCTATATTTGCCATTGACAAAACATAATCTGAATTTACTTTTGAGTCAACAGGTATTTTAGACTCTATTGTTTTTCTTAACAAAATTGTAAGTGGTTCTCCTATAGCTTTTTTATAGTTAAAACCTATTAATTGCATAATTGTTAGAGTTTCTACTGATAGTATTTTTTTCAATTGTTCAAATTGTTCTTTATTATCTTCGGGGACTAAATCATTTATTATTGGTAGCAAGTTTTCTGTAATATATTTTATATCCTTTTCTGTAATTTTTTGTGCTATTAATTCTTGCTCATATGCTTGTGCAATTCTTTGCATTTCGCTTTTATCCGATAATAAATCTGCTATTATTTCTTCTAATTCGTTTATAGTTTCTTTAGCTTCCTTTTTTGCTTTTGCAGTGGCTATTTTACTTGAAATAAGACTTGCACCATTTCTTGCTGCAGCTTCAACCAAATTTGTGCTCAATTGTATTAGTGCTTGATTATCCATATTATCACTCCTTCATTTTTATATTTACTTAATAATTTTCCACCATTTTTTGCTTATTTTTATGCGTTTTACATTCAACATTATTTATCAGTTTCTATATTGAAATATTGCTTCTATTCTTTTGATTATTACAAATATATTTAATATTAAAACAAATGTTAAATAATAAATTATGTCACTTGCTATTATATCTATTATTGTATTAAATCCTTTTCCCATAAATAACGCTGCAAATGATATCAACAGTAAAACGATACAAATGATGATTTCAAACACAGTTGAAGTATAAGTTTCATTTAATAATTGTTTATAAATATCATTTTTATTTTTACTATCAATAGAACAAAGTATACTTAAAACAGCAAAGAACATTGATATTAAGATAGATAGTATTATTATCATATTATCAAGTAATTCTTTATTTATAGTATGGATTGTTCCAATGTATAGAGAGAAGACAATAGTCACTATATATATGCTTATAAATTGTAGTTTATTACTTTTAAAAAAAGATAAATGTTTTTTTATTATATCTCTTATATCAACAAAATTTCCAAGTTTTACTGAAAAACTAAATAACATAAATAATAATCCTAGAACAACCAATACTAATAATATATTATTCATCATAATTCAAATCCCTTTCTCCAACAGTTAATACCATTTCACTTAAGTAATCATCTATTGTATTCTTAACATAATCTATAAGTTTATCCTTATCTGGATGACCATCTATTGATTTTATATCATCTGGTATTTCTTCTATTATACTTAATTTATCTATATTATGAACATTTATTGTTTTTACATGTTCACCTATCTTTACTTGAATCTTTGCATTATGATAATGTATTCTTTCAAATTCAAATAAATTGTATTTACCTCCAGATGCATATTTTATACTTTCTAGTAAATTTGTAAATTGATTTTCTGAAAGATCCAAATTACTCAATTCCCTTACCTCAGTTCCATATCCTTTAGATATATTATCTGATTTATCATTAGATTTATAGTTTTTAATTAAACTTATTTTATTAAGTTTATTTTTTTTCAATACTTTTTCAATAAATAATTTTGGTGCTATACAATTACATTGTATTGATAAATCATATTTTTTTGAAAAATAATCCTGCATTTTTGTAGTAGTAATTGTTTTTATGCCATATGGCCCAATATTTTGAAAAAATAGCATTCCTTTTTGAATTTTAATTCTATCATTATCTTTTGGTATAATTAAAAATACAAAAAAAGGCTTTACGTCTATATCATCTACTTCTTTTTTATATCTTGACTCTTTTGTAGCAGAATTAATTATTTCTGAGGAACTTCCATAATCTCCTGAGTAGACTTTTGCACAGTATACCTTATACTCTTCATTATTAATTATAGGGTTTTGCTCATATTCACACTGGAAAGATTGTTGCTTTGCTGAGTCTATTTGCATCATAGCATGAGATTCAAAAAAATCTCTAAATATCATTGAATAATCAGAATATGTTTTTACCTTTCCATCTTCCATTGTAATTGAAAATGAATCATTTAAATTATATACATCACGAGTGGTTCTAGAATTCTTTTTTCTTAGATAAAAACTGCATGCAGTTATACTTAAACTTGCCAAACATATCACTTCCTTTCGAATATTGTAGAATAATGTCGAAAAAAAAGAAAGCAATTATTACTTGCTCCTCTTTTTTTCCATCTTATAATTTACTTTTTAGCTGTTCAGTTAATTCTTTATCAATGCAATACACATAGCACCCTTTCATTCCTCTTGTCATTAAAGTTCTATATGTATTTTTAATAATATTTTCTGCTATCTTTTGAGCAACTTCTTCTCCTTGTTCATTAGCAATCTTCTTTATTCCTTTTAAAGAGTTATCTGTTGATGCTCTTTTTGTGTAATCTGTAACGATATGACCATCTTCATATCTCATATCATCACCTATTATTACTCCTATATAATCAAACTCTAACCCTTGAACTGTATGAATACATCCTGCTTCATTTATTGAATTTTCATCAATAGCAAAAGCTTCTCCTCCATCTAAATTCCAACTCATTTCAAAATCATATTCTGGAATTGTTATTTCATGATAATCTGTATCATTTCTTGTACTACCAGTTGGCCAGTTCCAGCAGTATCCTGCAACTATTCTAGATTTATTATTAATCTTATTTTTTTCTTCTATTGCTTTTCTCATTTCATTCGGATTATCAAACACTTTGAAATCATAATCAAATCCATCTATATCAAAGTTAGCTGTTTCTCTTATTTCTAAAATATTATCTAGCCATGCTAGATACCCATCTGACCCATTACATCTAAATTGAGAATCTAATTCATAAGTATAAATACCTGCATCTAATTCTCTAGCATATTTTTTTATTAATTCTTCACTTCCAATATCCAAAAGAGTTACTTTTTGATTTTCATCAATAAAGAAGATTGAAAATTTAGCAGCATTAATAATTTCTTTAATTTGATTTTCACCTTTATTTTGAAATAATCCTGATTTTTCATTTAATCTATGAGCTTCATCTACTATTAAACAATCCAATTTGTTTTTTTCTTCATCTATGAAATTCCCTGACCCTTGAAATAAATGATTAATATAAGTTTGAGTATATTCTCCTCTTAATTTAGAAGAATAAACATTTCTTGGAGCAGAATTTTTTGTTACATAGAAACAAGTCATATTTCTTCTATTTAATTCTACTAATAGATTGATTGCTAAAACAGATTTACCTGTACCAGGTCCACCTCTAACTATCATTACATTTTTAGAATTACTTCCTACTGTATCAATAGCGTTTCTTAATGCATATTCATATACAATCTTTTGAGTATCAATCATATAAAATTCTTTATTACCTTTTAACATTTGAGTTAAAGAATCTTGTAACATTTTAGATGGTCTAATTCTGCCATGATCTATTTCATAAAGAATATTACCATCATCACCATCTTCAATATATTTCTTAATAAAGTTTCTTAATTTTAATACATCATTATGCCCAAATAATGGAGCTGCATCTGTATATTCTTTATAATTATTTGATAATAATGTATCATCATTATCAAAATAATAATTATGTAGATATGCACATGGCACTACATTAATATCTTGTAATTGTACTGTTTCATTATAATCTCTTATAAGATTAGCATAAGTCATTGCTTGATAAGATGGATGATTAACATCTCTTAATCCTCCACCAGTATAAGTGTTTACTTTATATATACCATCCATTTCTCCAACTTCAGTACATTTATCCCATTGTTTTAATTCAATAATAACTACATTAGATTTAGATTTGTTATATCCTGACATCATAAAATCTATTCTACAACCAGTTGGCGGAATATTATATTCAATAGCAATACCTGTATTATTTGGTATTTCAGTATCACTTAATACACCTCTCATATATTGCATAGAATTCTTCCATGAATTAAATTCAGGTGCACTAGGTCTTCTTTTAACCACTTCAATATATTTATTTCTGATCTTATCCGCAATAATACCTAAATCTACATCATCAATAAATCCTGATTTTATTCCTTCATATACTAACATTTTTTATCCCACCAGTTCTGATATTTTATTTGATTTTTCTCTATTACAATCATGACAAGTAACCCTAATATTATTTTCATCTGATGTTCCACCTTTGGAGAATGGAATGATATGATCAAATTCAATTTCTTTATCAAATAGCTGTTTTCCACATATTTGACATGTATTGTTATCTCTTCTTGATACACGAGCTTTAGTTGCATATGAAATATTTCTGCTTCTTTTCCTTCCTTCTTTAGTTTCCGTAAATACTTCAGATACAAAATAGGCTGGACATAGATGTCCAAATTCTTTACAACTCATCTCTTCTTCAAGTTCAAATGGTCCCTCATCAAAATCTAATTCATTAAATTTTTCAATTTCTTTTTCGAACCATTTCTTTCTATCACTATCCAATTCAACATCAAAATTAGGACCTAGTTTATTTTTTTCTAAACATTCTTTTAGATAGTCATTATGTTTTTTAGCATCGCTTCTTCTAATTCCAGGTAATGGAAAATCCTCAACAAGCGGTCCATACGGACACATTTTTAATTCCCAGCAAGGTTTGCATATTTCTCTAATTCTATTTTTTAAATCGTTTTCTATATCTTCGTCTGTCTTTAAAAAATGACTATAATACTTTCTTATTTCTCTACTAATCATCATTATCTCCTATAGTTTATTATATTTTGTGCTTTTTCCTTTAGCTTTTTCAACAGGATATTTTTTTGCAGTCTTCTCCATTTTATCTAAAACTATTTGTTTAGGGTCTACTCCAATTTTATCAGCCATTAATAAACAATAGTTAATAACATCTGCTAGTTCTTCTTTAACTTCTTCTAAATCATATTCATTATTCCATTGAAAGCATTCTAAAAGTTCTCCTGCTTCTATTGAAATTGATTTTGCTAAATTTTCTGGAGAATGAAATTGATCCCAATCTCTTTCATGGGTAAATTCAACTACTTTTTTTGTTAATTCTTGCATATTTATCACCTATGACAATTATACCATATTTCTAATATATACTAGAAAATACTCCATCTTATTTATTTTCATTTTTAATGATATTTTTTTCAACCATAGTTCAATTTCTCTTCGAAACTGTTATGTAATGAGTTTGTAATATAATAATTTATATATTATAATTAATTTATGAGGTGATTATATGACAGAAGAAGAAAAAAGCGAGATATTAAGTAAAGCAAAAACATTTTTTGTAGATAGAATTGTTTCAAACCATATTAATAATACTAAAAAACTGACAGATATTAGTGAATTTAAGAACAATCCATTTTTATTAAAATATTTAGCTAATTTTGTGTTTGGTGATATGTCTGAAAAAAGCATTGCAAAAGTAATGATTTACCCTAGGGTATTAGGTACATCAATAAATACTACATTTGGTAATCAACTTCAATACTTTTGCAGTGAGGTACTAAGTTCTTATGCATCAACCACTTCTGGCATAGATATAGAATTTGTTGATGCAGTTGATGGAAGAAAAAAATATTGCCAGGTAAAAGCAGGCCCTTCTACTATCAATAATGATGATGTAACTACTGTAAAAAATCATTTTACTGCAATTAAAAATCTAGCTAGAACAAACCATATTACTGATTTTAATCCACTTACTGACTGTATTGTCGGTGTGTTTTATGGTACTGAAAAAGATTTGTCTGGGTGTTATCGCTCTATTGCAAGAGATTATCCTGTTTATGTTGGTAAAGACTTTTGGCATCGTCTAACTGGAGATGAGACATTCTATGATGATTTAATAAATACATTTGGCGAAGTCGCTTCAGAAATAACTGCTATAGATTTGGATAGTATAGTTGATGAGCTTGCAAAATCAATAAAAGAGGAGTTTTAATCTCCTCTTTCTTTATACTTATTAATAGCCTCAACAATTTTTATACCAACATTTCTTGCAAGTTCTACTGGTACAGCATTTCCAATTTGCTTATATTTTTCTCCTATTCCTCCACTGAATTCCCAGTCATCTGGAAATGATTGGATTCTAGCATATTCTCTAACAGTAAATGGTCTTGTTTCATCCGGATGACATCTTTCAGTTTGTTTTTGTGATGGTGAACAGGTTAATGTTAAACATGGTTCATCCCAACTTATTCGTCTTGCCATACCTCTTTTACCACCACCAGAATAATAAGATTTTCCCATGTATTCTTTTTGTAATGCTTCAGGTAAATCTATCCAACAACCACCAGGAGGTACTAAATCCAATATTCTTTTCTTTTTTTCACTATACTCCTGACCCTCACTTTTTGGACAATCTTTTAATGCTTCACGTAATACAGTGATCTTTTTATATGGTTCAGGATATTCAAAATGTATTCCTAATCCTTTTTTTGTTCCTATTATTACTATTCTCTCTCTCTTTTGTGCTACCCCATATTCTGAAGCATTAAGAATTTTATATTGGACATCATATCCTAAACTATCAAGAACATCTAAAATTGTTTGTAATGTTTTACCTTTATCATGTGATTTTAATCCTCTAACATTTTCACCCATGAACATTAGTGGTTGTATTTCTTTTATACATCTTGCAAATTCATAAAAAAGAGTCCCTCTAATATCATTAAAACCTAATTTCTTCCCTGCATAGCTAAATGCTTGACATGGAAATCCTCCTGTCACAAGATCTATTTTTCCTTTATACTTTTTAAAATCTATTTTACTTATATCTTCATTAATTACATTCCAGTTTGGTCTGTTTCTTTTTAATGTTTCACAGCAATATTGGTCGATTTCTATGAATGCTTTTGTATCAATTCCAGCTTTTTCAAGACCGAGTGCTAATCCTCCAGCTCCTGCAAATAGCTCAATTGAGCTAATTGATTTAGTTTTAGCCTCAGTATTTATTTCATAATCCTTTTTTTCTTCCTCATCAATTATATCTGATGGCAATACATTTAAAATATTTGACAAATCTACTACTCTTGATTTAACTGGATTATATTTTCCTGATAACATAAGTGATAACTGATTTTTAGTTATTCCCAACTTCTCAGCTAGTTCGTTTTGTGATTTTATATTGTTTTTTGTCATTGCTTCTTTTACTTTTACTTTATCTAGTTTCATATTTCTTCACCCCGTCGGTTTCTTATTGTTATGAATTTATATTAACATTATAAAACCTTTTTAACAAGTGTCTTTTAATTTTTTTTAAATATATACCTACAATATAAACAATGTAGACAAAAGTGCTTTTTCTTTAGTTTCTGCTGCTACCAATAATAAAAGAACCGCCTTCCCCCGCACCCCTTGCGGTTCTTTTTTTTTGATTTTTTTTACGATTTATATACTTTTGGTAAAAATAAGGACTATTTCCATCCTACAACTTACAGGCGAAGCCCGCGAATTTTTGGGGCTCTCGCGCTCCAGCCCCAAAAAAGTGAAAAAAGGTCTATTAAAGTATTGACTTCATCTCCAAAGCCATTGTTGGGAGTTCTTTTTGTAAAACCTTTACTCCTAGTTCTTTTAATATTTGAATAGTATTATCTGTTGAAACTGTATCTAATACAAAAATATTATCTGCTTCTTTCATAGATTCAAACCATCTATTTACAAATTTTTCTTCATTTTTACATATAGCATATACACATATTTTATATTTATTTATAAAATCACCTCAGTAATTATATTTTCATTTTTTTATGATATTATCATTTAAGGTGATGATATAAATAAAAAAGGTACTTATATACTTATTAATAATTATTGTTTTATTAATCATATGATTATAGTATAATGAAACTAAGGAGGCGAAAAGATGAAAAAGTATATTGCTGAGGGTGTTGGAACAATGTTACTAACGCTTGTAGCATGTGGTGTGGCTGTTACATCAGGAGTGGATTTAGTAGCAACTTCATTGGCATTTGGATTAGTGATTGTTGCAGCTGCATATAGTATTGGTAATGTATCTGGATGTCATATCAATCCTGCTGTATCTGTTTCATTATGGGTTGCAGGAAAAATGACTACAAAAGAATGCATTCACTATATCATTGCTCAAGTAATCGGTGCATTTGTTGGTTCTTTATTACTTGCTTTAGTTCTAGGAAGTTTCGATGCTCTAGGTGCAAACGGACTTGTTGGAGACACTACAATATGGGTTGCTTTAGTTGTTGAAGTAATTCTAACATTTATTTTCACTACAACAATTTTAGGTGTTACTGATAAGAAAGAAAATGGCCATGTTACAGGTATTGTTATTGGTCTTACTTTAACATTAGTACACTTATTTGGTCTTCCATTTACTGGAACAAGCGTTAATCCTGCAAGAAGTTTAGCACCAGCACTTTTACAAGGCGGAGATGCTTTGACTCATGTATGGATCTTTATACTTGCTCCAATTGTAGGAGCTGCTCTTGCTGGATTATTCTATAAAACTGTATTAAAAGAAGATTAATCTAGTAATAAAAAAGCACTAACTCTTGTTAGTGTTTTTTATTGTATTAACAACTTCTTCAATATCATGATCAGATACATAAGGAACTTGAATATTGACAATACTGTCATCATCTAGTTTTACTAAAGCTTCTCCATATACACTAAGTAAATTAGCTTTTTTAATTTGAATATATTTTGCTTGTTCTTCACTTGCCAAATCAAAAGATAATACATAACTAAACATATTAATAGTTTCTGGATCAAAACTATTTTTCAAATAAGAACTAGTTGCTAGAATTATATGAATTCCAAACTTATATCCATCCAATAAAATTCTTCTAATATAGTCTTTTGAAGCTTTATATTCTACTAAATCTGCACTTTCATCAATTATAACAACAATGTGAGGAATTTTGTTTTCTTGAGTTTCATTATAATCAATAATATTTTTGCTACCTACATTACTAAATAATATTTTTCTTTCTTCTATAATATTTAATAATGACATTAATTCTTTTACACATGACTCTGCGTCAGAAAATACTTTATTCTTTACCTGTGGAATTTCACAATAATTATTAAATTCAACATTTCTAGGATCAACAAATACTAATTGCAATTCTTCAGGGCTATTTTTTAATAGCAAACTAATTACAATATCATTTAAGAATATACTTTTTCCACTTCCAGTTTCTCCCGAAATAAATAAGCCTGATTTATCAATTAAATTGATATAGTATTTTTCTTTCTCATTATCGATTCCAAGTGGGAATAAAAGTTTTTCCTTAAAATCTCTTTCAAATATCATTTTACTTAAACTATAGTATCTTTCTGCATTTCCTAATTCTGAACTTCTTTTTTCTAATATTTGCTTGTTTGGATATATATAATTCATACTCTTCACCTCTATTATCATTATAGCATATTAGTTTTTTTCTTTAAGTATGTTTTTTTTCTTTTTACGCATACATTAACACATAGATATTATTATTTTATTGTAAAGTAATAGATTTATTGTTATTCCTTTTCTTTACTTTTTTCTTGTTAATTTGATATTATAAATAGAGAGGTATTGTTATGATTGAAGAACAAAAATATAAGCCATTATTATTGGCTATTGATTTAGGGATGTTTGGAGATAATTACTATTCTTATGAAGATTTTTATTTATTTCATAATGAAAAACTATTGAGCTATTCTATTAGTTTAATATCAGAAATAGATCACTTAATAGAACAAGGTATATCAAAAGATGAAATTATTAATATTATTATGAATTGTAATTTTACAGAGAAAGATCCTCGTTTAACAGAAGGAGAAGGGAATTATTTAAAAAATTATTCTTTAAAATTACTAAATATTCGTTATGAAATATATTTAGAAAGACTAGAATATAAAAAGGATAAGAAAGAATTGAATAAGCAAAAAAAACTTAATAAAGAAGATTTAGGATTATCCTAAATCTTTTTTACTCATATACTCAGATAATGCAGTGTTTGATAATGTCAATGAAATGCTTTTTTCTTTGTCTTTATTGTATCAAGTTCAAAATATGTGGTATGATAAATTATGAAGTAATGTAAAGGAGGAGTTGTTTATGAAGTGTCCAAAATGCGGAAATGATAATGCATCTGGTGCAGTATGTAGTGCATGTGGTGCAGTATTAATTGAAAAACTTCCGGAAGAACAAACAAATAATCTTAATTCTATGACTACTTTTCAGCCCCAAGGTTCTCCTCCAGTAGTTACGAATAATAATCAAGCTACTAATGTTCCTACTAATCCATTTGTAAATAATCAAAGTTCTCCAGGAACACCAGTTGTTGCATCTCAACCACAACAAGTTAATGATACAACAGCTACTCCTGCAGATTCTTCTACTTTGGCAATTCCTACAGATTTTAAGTTTTCTGAAGAACCAGAAGAAGAAGGAGATGATATGGATTCAGTTGGAATTAAAGTGGATGATTCTCCTGGAGAGAAGAAAAAGAAGAAAAAAAATCATAAAAGAATTAGAAGAAAAATTAGAAAAATCATTAGAACGATTATTATAATAGGCTTAATTATCTTTATTATTTATTATGTTGTATCTCATTATATAATGCCTACTGATTTTATCTTTGGATTCTTTAAATAAAAATTCATTTTAAAATGAATTTTTATTTTTTCTTTTTTTTGCTATAATGAGTATGGTGTTAAAGATGAAAAAGAGTAAGGATTATTATTACAATTTAGATATAATACGAATACTATCTTGTCTTGGAGTATTATTTTACCATTTAGGACTATTAAAAGGGGGTTTTTTATCAGTCTGTAGTTTTTTCGTTTTAAGTGGATATTTATCTTACACTTCTCTTTCTTCTAAAAATAAAGTGTCTTTAAAAGACTATTATATAAAAAGATTTCAACATATTTATTTACCTTTATTGATTGTAGTGTTAATAACAGTTGGGATTACCTATTTTATACCAGTCATTCATTGGTTTAATTTGAAAGTTGAGACTACTTCTGTATTATTTGGATATAATAACTTTTGGCAATTAAGTGTTAATGCTGATTATTTTGCGAGACATATTAATTCTCCATTTATGCATTTTTGGTATATTGGTATATTACTTCAAATTGATATTGTTTTTCCAGTTTTCTTTTTAGGAATTAAGAAAATAAAGGAGAGAACAAAGAAAGTTGTTCCTCTACTTCTAATTAGTCTATTAATAGTTGGTAGTTTATCATACTTTTTATATTTTAGTATTAATCATCAATTGATGAATTCTTATTATCATACTCTTGCGAGAGTTTATTCTTATCTATTTGGTGTACTTTGCTCTTATATCACACTTGAATGGAAAAATCCTATTATTCGTTTTAAAAAGATATTATCAAAAATCGTTTTCTATGAATATTTAATGATCTTTATCTTTTTAAATTTTGTTGTAGAATCCAATTCTTCTTTTTATGCTATTGCGATGATTGGAGTTACTCTACTTACTGGTAGAATGATTCATTATGGAACAATTAAAAAGACAAACAAATTAAATCTATTTCAAAAAATTATTCATTCATTTGCGGATGTATCCTATGAAGTTTATTTATTACAATACCCAGTGCTATTCTTTTTTCAATATTTAAATATACCTAGTCCTTGGAATATAATCTGTATTATCATAGTTATTATTGTTTTATCTTATATCATTCATTTTGCATTATCATATTCGAATAAAAAACAGTTTGTTTTTAAAATAATTCTTTGTGGTTTATTCGGAATTTGTACTTTATTTGGAGGATATGTTTATATTAGTTCTAAAGACTATTCAAAAGAAATAAATGATTTAAAGGCACAATTAGCTGAAAATCAAGAGTTACTTAAAAAGAAACAAGAAGAATATAAGAATCGATTGAAGGAGGAAAATGATTCTTGGAATAGTGTATTAAGTGATTTAGAATCCGGGGAAGCAGAACTCGGTTCTTATGTTACAAATTTACCTGTCGTAGGTGTTGGTGACTCTGTTATGCTGGGTGCAGTACCATCTTTATACAATACATTCCCTAATGGATATTTTGATGCAAAAGTGTCTCGTACGGACTATGAAGCAAATGGTATTTTATTGGGTGTTAAGAATCAAGGACTTTTATCAAATGATATTGTGATTCATTTAGGTACCAATGGACAATGTGGAAGATCATGTCAAAATGAAATCTTAAGTACTTGTGAAAATCGAAATGTTTATTGGGTCACAGTTTCCAATGACTATGATGTCCATGTTAATAGTGGATTATATTCTCTAGCTGAAGATTATTCTAATGTATCTATTATAGATTGGTTTAGTATTTCACAAGGACACGGAGAATACTTTGCACCTGATGGTATCCATCTAACTGGAGAAGGTACAAGAGTCTATTCTGAAGCAATTTACAAAGCAATTTATGATCATTATTATAATGAATATCAAAAGAAAAAAGAAACTATCATGAGAGAACATGAGCAAGAACAAAAGAGAAAAGTAAGCTTTTATGGAAATGATGCATTATTAAATAATACAACTGCATTACAAAATGAATTTACAGATAGTAGCTTTATGATTAAAGAAGATTATACTCCTGATAAATTATTAAAGGATATAAAGAAAGATAAGGAAGATGGTAGTTTAAATTATAATGTAGTTATTTTAATGGATACAATCAATAATACTTCACTAGAAGATTATCAAAGAATAATTGAAGTAGATTCGACTCATCAATATTATTTCTTATTTTTATATCATCAACCATATACTTTTAAAGAAGATAATGTATCAACAATTAATTTTTATAAAGAAGCACAAAAAAATAATGATTATTTTACTATTGATCAAATTCATTTATCTGAAAAAGGATGCAGTAAGCTTATACATCTTATTCAAGACAATCTAGAAATACAAAAAGAAACTACTCAGTAAAGTGATATGATAAAAGTAGACAAGTAAAAAAGACACTGTCTACTTTTTCTATGTTAAAATTTATTAAAGGAGATGATAAAATGGCAAGATCAAATGAAACAAAAAATATTATGAGAACACCAAAAGAAAAAGAAAAAA
>JAFRAK010000015.1 GCA_017405445.1 Bacilli bacterium
CATTTTAACAGCTTTAATTTTTTCTTCTCTTGTAAAATTTCGATATTCCCTTGCCATATGTTATCCTCCTTACAATAATTTTATCATATAAAAAATCTACACGCTTTTTATTTCGTGTAGATTTTCTTCAAATCACTTCTTTTGCTACTTTTTTAGTTTGTTAAAGATATTTTCTACTTCATCTAGAATAGATTGATCATATGGAAATTCAGCATGATCATTTGGATATCTAGGTATTAAATGAATATGATAATGCTTTATTTCTTGACCAAGTTCATTATTTTGTGCAAGAGTTAAACCTTCACAATTTAATTTTTCTTTTAATAATGGATATATCTTATCTCTTGTTATTTTAATACTATGAGAGATTATTTCTTCTTTTGTATCAAAAATATTTTCCATATGTTCTTTAGGTATTACTAATAGATGTCCATTTGTATTTGGATTAATATTCATAATTACCTGTATTAAATCATCTTCATATACTGTTCGTGATGGTATTTCTCCTTTTATTATCTTACAAAATATACAATCATTCATATTATCCCTCCTAATTTAAATATTTGTATGTAATTTTGTTTTCTTTTAAATACTCATTGTTTTCATTGTTTAGTATGTCATGAATTATTTGTTCATTTAATATTTCTGTTATATTATTAATTTCAATACTTTTGGTTAAGTCATTTTTATCAGTAATGATTATTTTATAGTATTTTGGTGTTATTTTATTGTGATTCATTTTCTTTAAAAATGATTCTATTTCATTAGATATTGTTTCTTCTTCAAAGTGATCTACTAATAATTCTTTTTTTATGTAATAGTATTTTAATTCTAGTAGGTTTTCTTCCCTTAAAAGTCTATCTTTTATTGTAGAAGAATATTGATCTAGAGTAGTTGTTTCCTTTACTACTACTGTTTCTTTAGTTTTTTCTTGAATTTCTTTTTCTAATTTTTGATTTAAATAGGAGAATAAACTATTTCCTTTTAAATAATCATTTTGATAAGTATCTGTTATTTTTTTATTATGATAATTGATTTTGAAGAATAAATGATTATTTTTTTTATTTTTTATTTTCATCGTAAAAGTATTATTTTTATAGGATAAAGAAGATTTCATAATATTTAAATTACTATAATTAGAATCAATATATTCATTGATTTTTTCTTCTACTTTGAATGAAAAAATCTCTGGTCCTTTTTCGTTCATTATAATAAGTCCAAATGCAACTATAATAAATAATGTGAATAATGCTCTTCCTATAATTAATTTGTTTTTATTCATTTTGTTCACCTACAAAGATATTGTACCTTATTCTCTTTTTTAAAGCAATTTATTTAAAATCTATTGTTTTGATAGAAAAATTATGATATATTTATTTATAGATTAGATAGGATTTGGGTGGTGTATTACATGAAAATTCAGAAGGGTATTGTAAAATATAAAGATCGTAATGATATTGTATGTACTTATGGAGTAGCAGATGATGGACTTCAATATTATTTTTTAGATGAAAATGATGAGAAGAAAATGGAAAATGGTAATCGTATTGCATCTACTGCATTAGTAGAAGCAGTTGATTCTATGGCAAAAGCGACTCATATAGGTATTATTGATAATGATGGAAAAGTAGTTATACCATTTGATAATAAAGCCATTAAACCTGTTAATGACAAGTTTTTGATTGTTGAAAAAGCAGTTCCTACTAGTCAAAATGTTTTAGATGCGATTGAGGCTAAGAATGATACAGAAACAGCTCCTAAGTTAGTTTCTACTTCAGCAACGATTAAGGATAAAATGAATTCTTTAATGGGTCCTGAAGGAAGATTTTTAGTAAATGATCAATTCTCAGAGGCATCTGTTTTTGATATAGATGGTAATAATCTAGTAAATGATGAATACTATAGTTATATTGGTATTGCGAATGATGAATTATATTTAAGTAAAAATATTGCAGAATCTGATGTTTTAGAGTTTTCTTTAACAGATGGAAAGATTAAAGAAGATAAGAAGAGTGATGAAGTAATTGATGTTGCTTCTACTGAGGTTGCTCCTGAGGCTGTTGAAGAGGCTTTAAGTGATGAAGTTAAGCCTGAAGAAGCTACGGTTCCTAGTCAAGAGACAAAAGAAGAAGGGTTGAATAATGAATTTGCTCCTCCTCTTGGATTTGATGATTTCTTTAAAGGAGAAGGAGGACCAATTGATAAAGGAGATGTTCCTCCACAAGCAGAACAACCAACAGAGTCTTTAAAAGAGGTATCTCCAGAACCAGAAGAAAAGAATGAGGAGACCGTTGAAGCAAAACAAGAAGATCCATTCCAACCTCCTGTTGTTGATGCAGAAGAAATTGCTAAAGCAGTTGAGGCACCAGCTGAAGAAGAAAAAGTAGTTGAAAATACTATTACTCCTCCTGTTGTTGCTCCTGAAGAAGTATTAGAGAGTGTTGGAGGAGTAGAAAAAGAAGATACTAAAGAAGAAGTAGTAGAAGATAAGGTTGAAGAACAAAAACCATTAGAAGATGTTGTCGTAAAAGAAGATAATAAACCAGAAGAAGTAGTTGAAGAGGTTCATGAGAATCCAAAAAATGATTTGGTTAAATTAGATGAAGATGTTTCAACTGATATTGTTATTCCTACACCAGAAGTTGAAGAAAAACCAGTTGAGTTTAATAGTAATGTAGTTTCTGTTGACTCTAATCATGTTGCTTCAATAGTAGATAAAGACAATAATGGTGTATTGGATAGTGATGAAATTATTCCTAGTACAGAAAAAGATTTAATCGAAGATGATTTTACTTCATCTATCTATGATTATGATAAAACTTCAGATTTAGAAGATTTTGGAACTTATCGTAGTAGTGCAACTAATGATAATATTATGAATGATGTTGTTAAATCTATGTCTGAATTAATGAGACAAAATAGAGAACAAAAGATTACTATTTCTCAAGTACAAGGAAGATTGGAAGAATCTGAGTCTCAAAGAAGAATGCTTACAGAAAGATATAAAGAACAAGCTGCAAGATATGAGAATCTAACAACAAAATTAAGAAGTTTAGATGGTCTTACTTCTAGATTAGAAGCAAAAGTAAAAGATCAAAATAGAGTAATTGAGTCCCAAGAAAAAGAATTGAAATCATTAAGAAATCAATTGAATAGTAAAAAGGATTTAGTGAAGTTACTTGCTGATGCAAAAGAACTTCTTGGAGAAGATGATTATACTAATGAAGATTCTTACTATAGAAGAGTTGCTTAAAGATCAATCAATTTTGATTGATTTTTTTGTATTTTCGATACTTTTATGTTAAAATATATTTGATTTCTGGACGTGTCATTTTTTATGATAAGAATATAATATAACTAGGTAGGTGATATATATGAATCAAGAAGATTTTCCAATGTTAGAGAAAGACATTGTTTATTTTGATAATGGAGCAACTACTTTAAAACCTAAATGTGTTATTGATAAGATGAATGAGTATTATTATAATCATACTTCTAATATTCATAGAGGAGATTACGATGCTGCGATTCAGACAAATCAAGAATATGATCATGTTCGTGAAATAGTAGGAGAGTTTATTAATTGTGATCCAAACACTGTTATTTTTACAAGTGGCGCAACTATGTCTATTAATTTGGTTGTGTTTGGATATATGAGGAGTCATTTAAAAAAAGGTGATGAAGTACTTCTTAATAAAGCAGAACATGCATCTAATATTCTTCCTTGGATTAGATTAGCGGAAGAAATAGGAATTGTATTAAAATATGTTCCTTTAAATGATGATTATTCTTTATCTTTAGATAATATTAAAAAAAATGTTACTCCTAATACTAAAGTAATCAGTTTAGCTCATGTTACAAATGTTATTGGAGATGTAAGAGATATTGAAAGTATTGGACGTTTTTGTCATGAAAAACATCTCTTATTTCATGTTGATGGTGCACAAAGCGTTCCTCATATGAAAGTGGATTTTAATAATAGTTATATTGATTTTTTAAGCTTTTCTGGACATAAGATGTGTGGACCTACAGGAGTAGGAGTTTTAGTTGGAAAAAAAGAATATTTAGAAGAAATGAATCCTTTATGTTATGGTGGAGGAATGAATTCTTTCTTTGAAGAAGATAATTCATATGAATTAAAAGAAGTTCCAACAAAGTTTGAAGCAGGTACTCCTCCTATTGCTGAAGTAATTGGGCTTGGAGAAGCAATTACTTATTTAATGAAAATTGGAATGGATAGAATACAAAAACATGAAATGATGTTAAAGAATTATTTGTTAGAACAAATTAAAGATATTTCTAATATCATTTTATATAATAAAAATAGTAATAGTGGAATTCTTTCTTTTAATATTGATGGAGTTTTTGCTCAAGATACTTCTATTTATTTAAATCATTATCATATTTGTGTTAGAGCAGGAAATCATTGCGCTAAGATGTTAAAAGATGAAATGAATATTAAAAATACAGTTCGTGTTAGTATGTATTTTTATAATACAAAAGATGATGTAGATAAACTTGTTTCTGCATTAAAAAATAGTAAAGATATATTTAAAATAGTAGTTTAGGTGATGTTATGGATGATAATTTAAAAAGAGAAATTATTCTAGATAATTATCAGGATCCTTTTCATAAAGGACTAGTTGAAGAAGAAGGTTATTGTAAGGTTAATACTAGTAGTGATAGTTGTATTGATAATTTAGATTTTATTATGAAGATAGAAAATAATATTGTAAAAGATATACGATTTGATGGTGAAGCTTGTGCAATTAGTACCTCAGCTTCTTCTATTCTTATAAAAAAATTAATAGGTAAACCAGTGGATGAAGCTAAAGAAATATTGTTGAATTATCAAAATATGATAGGTGAAGAAGAATATAATGAGGATTTACTTGGTGAATTAAATGTTTATGAAGATATTAGTAAACAGCCAAATAGAAAGAATTGTGCATTACTTCCAAAAGTTGCGATAGAAAAATTATTAGGAGGGTTAGGAAATGATAAATAGACTAGAGTCAAAGAATTTAAGATTAGGAAAGGTTAAATATTTCGATGTAGAACGTAATGGTGTAGAAGTAAACGATATTGATGCTTATGTATTTTTATATAATATTAATGGTCATTATGTAAACATTTTTAATATTTGTGAAGAAGAATATCCAGTATTTGAAAGAGTACCTTATACAAATACTACTTTAGGTGGAGAAGATTTTGGTACAAAATTAATGCAAGTAGCTGGAGATTCTACAAAGAGTGGACCTTGTTATATTCTAGAAAAAGAAACAGGAAAAGATATTTTTGATCGTCATTCTGTTACGATGAATACTATTCAAGATTATATGTTCTCTTCACCTAAATTCTTTGTAGATCGTTATGATATTCTTACGAAGAATGTTGATAATCATACAAGAAGATTAAATTATTATGTCTTATTAAAAGATGAAAAAGACTTAGCTAATTTAGAAGAGTATTTTGCATCCCATGAACCACAAAAAGTTTATAAAAAATAGTAAACTTATTATTTGAGAATGTTTTATATTTAAAAATAGAAATTTGTTTATACAATTTCTATTTTTTTATGATTTAAAAGTATTCTTATTTTCCAAAATCATGATTTGTTTTTTTTATTTGTATAAGATAAGATACTTCCCTCGAAGGGAGGTGAGTTATGCTTAATCAAATTGTATTAGTTGGACGATTGACTAGAAATATTGAAGTACATAAATCTGATAATAATGTCAAAGTGGCGACTATTTCTTTGGCAATTCCTAGAAGTTTTAAGAATAGTGATGGAGTATATGATACTGATTTCATTAATTGTGTTGCGTTTGATAGTATTGCAGAAAATACTTGTGAATATTGTAGTAAAGGAGATATTGTAGGTGTAAAAGGAAGAATTCAATCAAGAGTAGTGGAAAAGGAGGATAATAAGGAATATATAACAGAAATTATTGCTGAAAAAGTAACGTTCTTATCTAGTAAAAGAGAAGATCATGATGAAAAAAATGAAAAAGAGGATGAATAATCCTCTTTTTCTATTGTTTAAACTATGATAAAATGTTATTAAGGTAGTGATGATATGGATATAGTAGTTAGAAAATATCAAGAAAAAGATTTAGAAGAGGTTAATAAGATATTAGAGGAAGCTTTTTCTGTTACAAAAGATAATTTTCATGAGGATAATATTACAGAAATAGTAGCAGAATATAAAGGGGTAGTATGTGGCTATTTAATGCTTACTAAGATCTTAAATCCAATTAAGAAAAAATATTATTATGAAGTAGATTATGTATGTGTTTTATCTTCTTATCGCGGATTAGGAATTAGTGATCAATTAATGAACTATGCGGAAGAAATTGTAAGGAGTGATAAAGATGCATTATATTTACAACTTACTTGTAGTTATCATAGGGTTGCTGCTCATAGATTATATGAAAGATGTGGATATATAAAAAGAGATTCTGATATTTATAGGAAGGTGCTATAAATGATATTAGATTTAATTAATAAAAAGAGGTTGGGACAGGAATTAACTTATCAAGAGTTAGATAGTTTCTTTAATGGATATTTGAATGGAGAAGTAGCAGATTATCAAATGAGTGCGATGTTAATGGCTATTTGTATTAATGGTATGACAGATGATGAGATATTTGCTCTTACGAAAATATTTATTGAAAGTGGAGATGTTTTAGATTTCTCTCATATTGAGGGTGTAAAAGTAGATAAGCATTCTACTGGAGGAATAGGAGATAAAACAACTTTAATCATTGTTCCTATTGTTGCAGCATGTGGAGGTATAGTCATTAAAATGAGTGGTAGGGGACTTGGTTATACCGGAGGAACAATTGATAAATTAGAAAGTATACCAGGTTTTCGAACAAATCTTTCTGAAAAAGAAATTGAAAAACAGGTAAAAAGTATTGGACTTGTTGTTACTGGACAAACTGGGGATTTAGCTCCTATGGATAAAGTGATTTATGCCTTGAGAGATGTTACTGCAACAGTCTCTTCTATTCCGTTAATTGCTTCTTCAATTATGAGTAAAAAAATTGCTGGAGGAGCAGATAAAATATTAATTGATATTAAAGTTGGAAATGGTGCTTTACTTAGTAATAAGGCAGATGCTAAAAAATTATCTGATTTAATGATTAAGATAGGGGATTATTATCATAAAGAAGTTCGTACTGTCATTAGTGATATGAATACTCCACTTGGTTATGCAATTGGAAATAGTTTAGAAGTGTTAGAAGCAATAGATGTTTTAAAAGGATATGAAAAGAATTCATTTTTAGTAGAATTATGTAAGGAATTAGCAGCAGATATGATTAGTATGAGTTTTAATATTTCTAATGAAGAAGCTTTGAAAAAAGTAAATAATGTATTAAAAGATGGTTCTGCTTATCAAAAATTTGAGGAGATGGTTTCTTTTCAAAAAGGAGATTTATCTAAATTATGTGTAAGTGAAAAAACATTTGAATTAAAGTCTCCAAAAGATGGAATTATTCAAAAGATTGATGCTTTACAGTTGGGTAAACTATCTTTACAGTTAGGTGCTGGTAAAGAAAAGATGTCTGATAAAATTGATCATTCTGTTGGGATTCTTTTAAATAAACAAAAAGGGGAAAAAGTTAAAAAAGGAGAAGTATTAGCTACAATTTATTATCAAAAAAAATTAGTAGACATTAATATTGATAATATTTATAAAATTGACTAATTTTTCTTTGATTTTATGTAAATTATGGTATAATGTACTTGTAAGGTAAGGTGAAAAAAATGGAAAAAATTTATATGCAAGATTCTGAACAAAGTAGTTCTAGTTCAAGATCCAGTTCTAGTTCAAGTTCACAATCTAGTCAGGGAATGTTTCGATTCTCAATTGTTTTATCATTCTTAGTTGCAGTATTTGCAATGGTTTCTTTAATTGCGGTAGGATTCAATAATATCAGTTTTGCTGCATCATCAATAGAAGGGAATTCATTTACTTTCTATGAAGGTGTTCAAGGATCAGGAAATCCAATTATGATTAGAGCATCTGATAATGGTAGTGGTGGTTTCTTTACGGTACCTATTTATTTAGCAAACAATGCAGATTATATAAATTATAATGCTGTTCCTGTATTCTGTGTTGAACATAATACTAATATTCAAGATGGAGCTACTTATAATAAGGGAGATAGTATTGATGATATCGGCTTATTATATATTTTAAATAAGAGTAGAGTTCTAGGAGGTTCTGGTATTACTCCTGAAGATTTAGAGTTTACTATTGGTGGACAAGCACCAACTAGTAGAACTTACGGAGCTAATATTATTGAAACATATGCTACTCAAGTTGCCATTTGGGTATATATGTATGAAAAATACTATTTATCAAATCCAACTGGTTATGCAATGCATTCTTTAGGTTATCCAGATAATACACCTGCAGTAGCTGCTGATACAAACTATAATATTATTAGAGCAGCAAATCAATTAAGTGTTACGGATTTTTCTTATATTAATGGTGATATTGGATTAGGAAGAGGTTTTTATAATAATTATATTTCTTCCGTTGTTGAAGCTGCTAAGAGTTATACCGGTGTTAAAAATTTAGTTGTTTCTAAAGCAAATAATACAATTTCTCAAGTTCAAGATGATACTTATTATCAATCAGCAGCTATGTCAGTATCTGCTACTCCTTCTGATGATTTAGTTAGCTTTGATGTTTCTGTTTCAGGTGTTCAATCTGCTTTTATCGTAGATGAAGAAGGAAATCGTAAAACTACTTTTGCTCCAGGATCTAAATTTTATGTAAGAGTTCCTACTAAGGATATTACTAATGAGACTGGAAAAGTAACTGTTACGGTAAGAGGTAAATTTAATAATTATTTAAGTGGTTCTTATTTTACAAGTGAAAATTTACAAAAAGTTGTTGTTGTAACTGGTACAGAAAATTATGAAACTGCAAATTTAGTCATTGACTTTGTTGGAACTCCAGATACAGGAATGAGTAAATCACAAACAGTATTCTTCATTGGTTTAATTGTACTATTATGTGGTATTGGTATTATTTATGCGAATTCTAAACCTGTTGAAGTTCAATCCTAAGAAAAAAAAGAGCCAGGTACTATTATTTGGCTCTTTGCTTGTGTTTTTTGGATGTGTTTTCTTATTATCAGATTATTTTGTTAAAATGAAGAATGAAGTATTTAATGATATGAAAATTGCAATGATGGGATTTACTACAAGTAGTTCTAGTGGACCTGTTGTACAAGAAGAAAATACTCCTGTTATTAATGAAGAACCTGAATATTATGAAGAAGAAATTGATTATAGTGTTTATTTAGGAGTTTTGGAAATACCAAGAATAGGATTAAAGAGGGGATTTTATTCTGTTGATTCAAATTATAATAATATTGCGTATAATGTTACTTTAGTAAGTGGATCAGATATGCCAGATGTTCCAAATGGAAATTTGATATTAATGGCACATTCTGGTGATTCCTATATTTCTTATTTTGCTTATTTATATATGTTAGAAATAGGAGATGATTGCTATATCACTTATAATGGATTGGTATATCATTATCGAATTGTGAATATATATAATGTAGAAAAGAATGGAATTGTAAATATTGATCGTAATTATGATCAAACAACTCTTACTATGATAACTTGTACTAAAAATAGTGATTCATTACAAACTGTTTATATAGCAGAATTTGTTGGCTAAAAGAAGGTGATATTATGAATTTATCTTTTCTAGAAAAAGTAGGAATTGTTTTTAAACATATCTTTTCTTCCTACTTATCTATTGAGATGTTCATAATTAGTCTTCTTTTATTTTGTATCTTAGTCATTAATATTAAAAAAGATAATTTTCTTATTCAATTAATTTCTATTAGTATTTATATGGGATTTGTAATTGGAATATTTGTTACTTATACATCCTATGTAAGAACTTCTATTAATTCTTTTGTTAAAGGAATTATGAATTATATTTATTTTCCATCAACTATTGTATATTTCTTTATAATGTTATTTGTAAGTATTATGTTAATATATACTCTGTTTTCTAAGAAATTAACTTATGTGAAGAAAGTCATTAATTATGCGTTTTTTAGCCTTTTATTTTTCTTTTTTATGTCTTTCTTATCATTATCAGCAGTAGATGGTGTAGATCTAATTAATGTTACGAAGTTATATCAAAATGATACAATTCTGTCTTTAGTACAAATTAGTAATTTATTATTAGTAGTATGGTTTATTATTACAGGATTTTATCATTTATATCAGTTTTATAAAAAGAAATTTGATAAGTAGGTGGGATTATGAAAAATAGGAATAAAAAAGTTACAACTTATTTTATTCTTTTTAGTTTGCTTTTAATTGGTATTATTTATGCAATACTTCAAGCAAATCTACAGATTAATGGTATAGCCAAGATAAAATCTAATTCTTGGGATATTCATTTTGATAATATAGAGATTAATGAAAATTCTGTTAGTATAGGAGAAAATGATTCTGCTGCTACAATAGATCCTAATAATAATTGTAAAATAGATTTTGAAGTTACTTTATCTCTACCTGGAGATTTCTATGAATTTACAGTAGATGTTGTAAATGCTGGTACTATTGATGGAATGATAGGAGAACTTAATAAATCAATAAAAGTAAATAATGAAATAGTAAGTGAAATACCAGATTTTTTAGAATATTCTATTACTTATGAAGACGGAATGGAAATAATACAAAATCATGCACTAAATGCAGGAACAACTGAAACCTATTTAGTTCGATTAGAATTTAGAAGTGATATAGAGGAATTACCTGAGGCAACTACAGTGGTAACGACATTAGAACCACATTTTATTCAAAAAGATAGTGGGGCTATTATGCCAAATCATCCTAAACTTTTATTAGATACTATTGCAGAGAATGCTGTTATCGATAGTGTTGTAAGTACCTATGTCACCAACGAAAATGGGGTGCAATTAAATGCTATATCAAGTGATACGAATGGTAAAGGAATATATCTAAGAGCTGAAACAGAAAATGATAATTATCCTATATATTATTATCGTGGAGATGTCGACAATAACCATCTCATCTTTGCAAACTTCTGTTGGAGAATAGTAAGAACAACCGATACCGGTGGAGTAAAATTGCTATATGATGGTGTACCATCAAATGGTGAATGTAACAATACGGAAAAGGATACTCGCATTAGTACGGGTAATACGACTTTCAATACATATACTAGTGGCCCAGCATATGTTGGCTATATGTATGGAGATGGGTATACTTATTCAACAGCCAATGGTACTAATTGGTATTATGGTCCGGATGTAACTTATGCGAATGGAGTGTATACCTTAACGGCAAAAGGAAGTTATGGTGTAGAGGCAAAAAGTACCATATCAGGAACTAACTTAAATTATCATCACTATACATGTGGTAGTACGACCGATACGACATGTACTAGTGTCAGATATGTCTATTATGTATCAAGTAGTACAGCCTATTATATAACATTATCAAATGGTATAAAAATTGAGGATGCGTTATCAGAAATGTTAACAAATTCAAGCAACAGCTATGATTCAACAATCAAAAGAGTTATAGATAATTGGTATAGAAGTAATATGACAGATTATACATCATATTTGGAAGATACCATATATTGTAATGATCGAAGTATATCATCATTAGGTGGTTGGAATCCAAATGGAGGAGCAACAAATGGAAGCAATCGGGAATATGATAGTTTAATATATAATGGTTATAATAGAGCGTGTAAAACATATAACCCAACTTTAAATTGTGCAAGCAAAAATGATTCATTTACAGTAAGTGAATCAGCAATAGGAAACGGGAAATTAACATATCCAGTAGGATTACTAACAAGCGATGAGGTTATGCTTGCTGGTGGTAAGTGTAATACCGATAATACATCATATTATTTGAACAGTGGTACATATTATTGGTTGGCATCTCCCTTTTATTTTTATAGACAGTATGCTTTTGATTTTGTTATGCATTCATCTTCTGGTACTTTATCCGCTGTCTTTACTTCGGTTGCCTATACCTACGGTGTTCGTCCAGTAGTTTCCCTAAAACTTGGGACAAAAATTTCCGGAGGAACTGGAACTAGCAGTGATCCGTATGTTGTAAAATAAAAGAACTCAATTATTGAAGTGAACCCCAAATAGTTCACAAAAATAAAAAGGAGTCAGGAATTATTTTTCTGACTTTTTTGACTTTAATCTGGTTGTATTGTAGAATAATATCCAATCTTCTACAAGTTTTTGGTATTCTTGTAAAGATGTGATA
>JAFRAK010000016.1 GCA_017405445.1 Bacilli bacterium
GAATATACAAATGGACAATATACATATCGGTATATGCAAGAGTTTGGGAGTAGGTATGATTCCTCAACAATGACATATATTTATGAATGGCAAAATATAGGAAATGATGGATGGGGAGTGCGTTTAACGGACCCTTCTTCAACTGATTCTGTTACCTCAAGATTATGTACTTCTATCAATGATAAACCAATTGTTTCTATGAGTTATATGTTTTATAATAGTAAAACTACAAATATTGATACATCTAGTTTTAATACATCAAATGTAACAAATATGAATTTAATGTTTGGTGGTTGTAGTAGTCTAACTGATATTGATGTGACTGAATTTGATACCTCTAATGTAACAAATATGACTGCTATGTTTTCAGAATGTAGTAGTTTAACAGAGATTAATGTAACAAATTTTGATACAAGCAATGTGACATATATGCAAGCAATGTTTGGAGGTTGTAGTAGTTTAACAGAACTAAATCTAAGCAATTTTGATTTAAGAGGAGCATCTTCCTTTAGTGCAATTTCAGGAAATATGTTTATGGGAACTACTTCTTTAAAAAAAATAATCATGAAGAATTGGAAACTTCCTGCTGATATGTCTCATGCCTTATTTAGAAATGGAGCAACGAATTCATCACCTATTGAAGAAATCGATGTAACAGGATGGGATTTAAGTAATACTACAAATGCAGATGGAATGTTCGCTGCAAATGGATCTAATGGATTAGGAGGAAAAGGCTTAAAAAGAATCATTGGACTTGATACTTGGGATACTTCTCACATTACAAGTATGTCTCAAATGTTTCAAGGACTATCTTCTTTAACAACACTAGATTTAAGTACTTTTAATACAACAAATGTAACAGGAATGGATTCAATGTTTAGTGGTTGTACTTCTTTAACTACTGGATATGCAAGAACTCAAGCAGATGCTGATATATTTAATAATTCTAGTAATAAACCGAGTGGAGTTACTTTTGCTGTAAAAAGTTAGACTTTGAAAAAAGTCTTTCTTTTTTTGTGATTTTGTGGTATTATTAAATAGTCATTTATACATGGCCTGTTGGTGAAGAGGCTTAACACATTACCCTCTCAAGGTAACATTCACGGATTCGAATTCCGTACAGGCTACCATGAATTATAAAGACTTGTTTCAAGTCTTTTTTTGTTTTATAATATGATTAAGATTTATTATTAAGGAGATTTTTATGAGAGAAGATATTGAGAAGATTATTAACGAAGAATTAGATAAATTAGAACAAGAAGAATATGAAGAAAAACAACAAGACGAAGAAAATAAAAAAGAAGAAAGGGCAGATTAAATGATTTATGATATTATTATTGTAGGTGCAGGTCCTGCTGGATTAACAGCTGCTTTATATGCAAAAAGAGCTAATAAAAATGTGTTAATTCTTGAAGGAAAAACTTATGGAGGACAAATTATTAATACGCCTAATATTGTAAATTATCCTGGTATTCCTAGTATATCTGGTTTTGATTATGCAACAAATTTATATAATCAAGTACTTAATTTTGGTGTTCAAATTGTATTTGAACCAGTATTAAGAGTAGAAGAAAATAGAACTGTTGTTACGAATAAAAATTCTTATCAAGGAAAAACTATTATTATCGCAACTGGTGCTGAAAATAGAAAACTAAATTTACCTAATGAAGATAAATTAGTAGGAAAAGGTGTTTCTTATTGTGCTGTTTGTGATGGTAATTTCTTTAAAGATAAAGTTGTTGCGGTTAATGGTGGAGGAAATACTGCATTAGAAGATGCTATTTATTTATCTAATATTGCGTCTAAATTATATTTAATTCATAGAAGAAAACAGTTTAGAGGAGATGATAGGTATCTAGAAGAGATATTAACAAAGCCTAATATTGAAATATTATATGATAGTTCTATTATATCTTTAAATGGAGATGATCATTTAACTAGTATTGATGTAAAAAACGTTTCTGGAGAATTGATTAATTTGCCAATTGATGCATTATTTATAGCAATTGGTCAAACTCCTAAAAATGAAATTTTTCAAAATATTGTTGATTTAGATCAAAATGGTTATATTATGTCTCCTGATGGTGTTCATACGAAAGCAGAGAAGATTTATGTTGCAGGAGACTGCAGAGCAAAAGATTTAAGACAATTAACAACAGCTGTTGCAGATGGGTCTATTGCTGCGACGGTTGCAATGAAAGAAATGGAGGATTAATATGAGTGTTGTTGAAATTAAAGAAGAAGAATTTAATGATAAAATTAAAGTAGATGGAAAAGTATTAGTAGATTGTTATGCTAATTGGTGTGGTCCATGTAAAGTTATGGCTCCTGTTTTAGAGCAAGTAGCAGATGAGAATGATACTTGTACTTTTTATAAACTTGATGTTGATCAAGCAGAAGAAGTTTCAAAAACTTATGGAATTATGACTATTCCAACATTTTTATTATTTGAAAATGGAGAATATAAAGATAAAATTATAGGAATACATTCTAAGAATGAAGTAGAAGAATTTATAAAATAAAAAAAATACTAAGTTTTTAGTATTTTTATTTAGATTGATTTTTGATATAATTATAATAGGTGAGACTATGAAGAAGTTGAAATACTTATTATTTGTTTTATTATTGATTCCTGTATTTGTGTTTGCAAAAGATAAAGATATTGAATTTCGTGATATTGTATTAAAGAATATATCTCCTAATACAGTTATTTTAAAAGACGCAGAATTTGAGAAGGATGAATTTCAATTAGATCTTCAAATGTTTGAAGTTGGAGATTTTATTGAATATCAATTTACAATAGATAATTATACAAACAAAGATTATAAAATTAAGACTAATTCTTTTAATAAAACGATTAACAGTGTTCAATATAAAATCTTATCTAATGATAATTCTTATATAGTTAAAAGTAATTCTAGTAAGAATTTTATTATACGTGTTTCTTATATTGATGAAGTATCTAGCAAAGACTATTCTTTAAATGAATATGATGCTAGTTCAAAAATTACATTAGATATTGATAAGACAGGATTATCTTCTTTATCTTTCACTGAAGATGATTTAGATCTTACTTTAGTATCTAATATTTCAATTGATTCTATGACACCTCATCCTTGTTCAAGTGGTTTATCTCTAAGTCAAGGTACAGAATATGTCAATGGACAATATACTTATCGCTATAGACAACAAAACAATGGTGGTACTTCGTGGACTAATATCTCTGGTTTTATATATGGTTGGGGAGTTCATTTAACAAATACTGCTTCAACAGATCCAGTTACTACAACATTATGTACTTCTATTGATAATTATCCTATTATCTCTATGGCTTATATGTTTGCAGGAAGTATGGCCTCAAGTATTGATCTTTCTTCTTTTAATACTAGTAATGTTATTAGTATGGATAGAATGTTTGTTAATGCTTCTAATGTAACTTCACTAGATTTTTCTACTTTTAATACTCATAAAGTAACAAATATGTCCACTATGTTTACACATTGTACTAGTCTTTTAGAACTTGATTTATCTAACTTTTATACATATAAAGTAACAGCTATGGATTCTATGTTTAATTCTTGCACTAGTTTAACTAATTTGGACATTTCTAATTTTAATACTAGTAATGTTACTACGATGAGTGCAATGTTTTTTAATTGTACTAATTTAACTGAAATTAATATGAGTGGTTTTGATTTTTCTCAAAATAGTTCTATATGTTCTGTTATAGGTGGTTTGTTTTCGGGAACTGGTTCCTTGAAAAAAATCAATATGAGTAATTGGAAACTTTCAGCTGATATGTCAAATTCAATTTTTCGATGTACAGGAGCATATGATTCTCCTATTGAAGAAATTGATGTAACAGGATGGAATTTGTCTAAAACTACTAATGTTAGTGGAATGTTTGGAAGTAATGGTAGTGCTGGAACTGTTTTAAAAACTATTAAAGGATTAGATACCTGGGATACTTCTCATTTGACGAGTTTTAATAATCTGTTTGGTGGTTTGTCTTCTTTAGAAGAACTTGATCTTTCTAGTTTTGATACTAGTCAAGCTACAAATACAAGTTATATGTTTTATGGTATGTCTAGTTTAAAAGAATTAAATTTAAGTAGTTTTGATATGAGTAATGTAACAAATTCTGATGATATGTTTACTGATTGTACTTCTGTTGAAGGAAGTTATGCTAGAACACCAGAAGATGCTGAAATATTAAATGCAGTCGTTAATAAACCAGATAATGTTATATTTATTATTGGCCGTCCGGAAGAAAAATTTCATTCAGATCTAGTTATGAAAAGTGTTGAATTTGTTGAATTGTCTGGTTCAACTATTGAAAATCATGAAGCATATTTAAAAGATAATAGAATTCAATTAGATGTTAATATGTATGATGTAGATGATTCTATTACTTATCGATTTGTCGTTCAAAATATTTCTGATGATATTAGAATTATGGACAGTAATATGATTAATGATGATTCTCCTTATATAGAATATCAAATTATATCGGAAGATAATTCTTTTAAATTTCAACCTGAAGAAGTTAAAGAATTTACTTTAATTGCTACCTATAAAAATGGTGTTGAAGATGATTTGTTCCATGGAGGTAAATTTTCAGCTGCTAAGACTGTTTTGTTTGATATAAAAGATAATTCTATTATTCCTGATATTATTAATCCTGAGACAGGTAGTTTCTTTTTCTTTATTATATCTCTTTTAATTGCTTCCTTTGTTTGTTTTAAATTTACGAAAAAGAAAAAGATATCTGTTATGGTATTTAGTTTTTTACTATTAATTATTCCTTTCTTTACAAATGCTGAAGAGGAGGTATTATTACCGGGAATTGATTTTAATATAAATATTAAATATATTCATCCTAATCCATGTACTTATGATGGAGATTTAATACAAGGAGCAGAATTTACTAATGGCCAATATACTTATCGATATATGCAAAATTATGTTTATGATTACGTAAGACAAAACATTAATGGTAGTTGGCAATGGATTACTATAGATGAATGGCAAGATATGGAATCAGATGGATGGGGGGTACGCATTTCGGATGCTACTTCTACAGATCCTGTTACTACAACATTATGTACCTCTATTAATGACAAACCAATTACTTCTATGAGAGCTATGTTTTATAATAGTCAAACAACAAGTATCGATACATCTTCTTTTGATACAAGTAATGTTGTATCAATGCATTCTATGTTTCGTAAAGCACCTAATATTGAAAGCATTGATATTCAACAATTTGATATGTCAGAATTAGTTGATATGAGATATATGCTTTATGATGCTAAAAGTATAGAAAGTCTTGATTTTTCTTATTTAGGAGGAGATAAGCTTAGTTATTTTTCTTCTGTAATACCTAGTGATGGTAATGCTGCTTTAAAAGATGTTGATTTTAGTTATTTTAATTTTGGTTTAGTACAAGGTTTAACTTCTGGCTCTCTATATGGGATTAGCGTTGAACATATTACTTTTAGTCATGCCAATATGAGTCATGTAACTTCGACAGATACTTTGTTTTCATACTGGTCAAATTTAAAAACTATTGATTTTTCCTATGTTGATTTAAGTAATGTTACTAGTATGAATTCAACTTTTTATAGAGTTGAGTCACTTGAATCTGTTGATATGAGTTATGCAAAAATAGGCAGTGTTCAAGATATTAGTTATCTTTTTGCGGATTCTCCAAATCTAAGTAGTTTTACATTAACAGGAATTAGTTTTGAAAATGTAACAAGGGCTTATTATGCCTTTAGAAATCTTCCAATAACCTCTCTTGATTTAAGTATGTTTTCTACGCCAAAGATTGAAAATTTGAATTATTTTATTACTTCTTGTAGTTCTTTGGAAGAGATTAATATATCAAATTGGGGTAGTGATGTTCTTAGTAACGCTAATTCTATTGTTGCTTATTGTAATTCTTTAAAAAAGATAACAATGGATAATTTTAATTTTGGTATTTTTCAATTATATGGCTTTTTGTACTTAGATTCTAATAATAATCTTGAAGAATTATCATTAAGAGATGCAACTGCGATAAATACTATGGATTGTTATAGAATGTTTGAAAGTATGAATTTTCCAAAATTAAAAAAGTTAGATATGACTGGATTTATCTTTGGTTCTGATATGCGTTATTTCTTTTCTAATACAAATGGTAGAACATTTATGTCTGCTGAAACATTAATTTTTGATGATATTGATACAAGCAATGTTACTAATATGTATGGTATGTTTTATAATACTCCTCTAACTTCTTTTGATTTTAGTCTTTTAGATACCTCTGGTGTTTCAACTATGTCTTATATGTTTTATGGAACTAATTTTTCTACTCTTGATTTATCTCATTGGAATGTTTCAAATCTTTCTGATACAAAATATATGTTTTCTTATAGCAATGCAAGTACAATTGATTTAACTGGATGGATTTTTTCTAATAATACAAATCTTTCTGAGATTTTTTCTGGAGCTAGAGCAACAGAGGTAATATTAGATGATATAGTATCTTTCCCTTATCAAAGTTTCTTGATTGGAAATAGTTCTATTAAGAAAATATCTGCTAAAAATTGGGTTATTCCTGCTTCGTTTACTCATGTGTTTTTTAGATCTTCGGGTGGTGGAGAAACAGTAGAAGAAATAGATGTAACTGGGTGGGATTTATCTAATGCATCAAATATAGATGGAGTATTTGCTGGCAATGATTCTAGAGGATCCAATTTAAATAGTATTATTGGTTTAGATACATGGGATACTTCTAATATAACCAATATGGGTGGTTTATTTTTTCAGTTACCATCTTTAACTTCTTTGGATTTAAGTAGTTTTGATACTAGCAATGTTACAGATATTTCTACTATGTTTTTGAATTGTACTGGATTTACAGAATTAGATTTAAGTAGTTTTGATTTAAGTAATGTTACATCTTCTGGTTCTATGTTTTATGGATGTACTTCTCTTACTACTGTATATGCTAGAACACAAGCAGATGCTGATATCTTAAATGCTACTACTTATAAACCAGATAATGTTCATGCTATTGTTAAGACTTAGTAAAAACTAAGTCTTTTTTTAATGACATTTTTATTCTTTTTTGATACAATAGTAATAGTAGAAAGTAAGGGATTAAGATGCATAAGAATAAAAAAAGATATTTTAGTTTATACTTTTTTATTTTGTTTTTATTTCTATTTTTGATTGTTGGAGTAGGGTATGCTTATTTATCTACTACTTTAGCTGTAGATGGTTCTAGTAAGGTTAAAGGAAATACTTGGAGTATTTACTTTGATAATCTTCAGATTAATCCAGATAGTGTGGTTTTGGGATCTAGTAATCAGGCTGCAACAATTATTGATGATAATCATATTACTTTTGATGTTGATTTTACTGAGCTTGGTCAATTCTATGAATTTACTGTTGATGTGAAAAATGGTGGTACTATTGATGGAATGATTGGATCTATTA
Organism: Bacilli bacterium; assembly: GCA_017405445.1. Lineage (GTDB taxonomy): Bacteria > Bacillota_I > Bacilli_A > RF39 > UBA660 > UBA3789. The sequence goes on from JAFRAK010000016.1 coordinate 7,486, forward strand.
CTAGTATGATTAATCAGGAAGAATTTACAGAATTACCTGGATATTTAGATTATCAAGTTACTTATAGTGATGATATGCCATTATTAGAAAATCAAATTTTGAAAGCTTCTGCAAAAGAAACTCTTAAAATAAGAGTAGAATTTAAGGAAGGAACAGATGTTTCTTTATTACCTCATGAATATGAAGATTTACATTTTGATTTTATTTTAAATTATATTCAGGCTGATGGAAATGGGTATGATGTAGTTCATCCAAAGAGTTTATATAATGTTCTTAGAACGGAAGCTTTAAGTGGAAGTGGTTTAGCTCAAGAATATACTGGTAATCATAAAGATTCTTATAGTACTACAGGAACACAAACAATATACCATTGGTATGCAAATTCTGCTGCAAAAGCAGCAACTATTAAGACTAAATGGAATGTAATATTTGCAGGATTTTGTTGGCAAATAGTTCGCAGTACAGATACCGGAGGAGTAAAACTACTCTATAATGGAGAACCTGTTAATGGAGAATGTACAGCTAGTGGAGCAGATCAACAAATAGGAACATCATATTATAATGATACACATTACTCTATGCTTTATTCTGGATATATGTATAATCCAGATCATTATATTAAAGGTTCTTATTTAACGATAGCAGAAGATGCTATATTTGGAGAAGATGTTTCTTGGAATGGAACAAACTATGAATTAGTAAATACTACTACTGGAGTTGATGATACCCATCATTATACTTGTAATAGTTCTAGTAGTACTGTATGTAATCCAGTTAGATATTATTATTTTGCTAATGTTGGTAGTACTTCAACTAGTTATACTGCTATGCAATTAAATGGTACTATATTAGATGGAAATAGAAAGATTGATAGAGCTCTTACTTTTATGTTGTCAGATAGTAATATTAATACAACAGATTCTGTTATTAAAAGTTATATAGAAGATTGGTATGAACAACATTTAACTAGTTTTACTTCCTATTTAGAAGATGCAATTTTCTGTAATAATAGAAGTATTGGCACTATGGGTGGTTTAGATCCTACTGCAGCTTTAGCAAAAAATGTTTTCTATGGAGACGTTTATAAAACTGATTTGAGTTGTCCTAATGTAACTGATCAGTTTTCTATGGAAAATCCTGTTGCTCATATCAATTATCCTATTGGGTTACCTACTTTAACAGAATTAAACTTATGGAATTATAATGATTTAAGAAATACTGGTCAAGTATATTGGACTGGTACTCCTATGTCATTTAGTGATCTTGTTAATATAAGAGTTGTTTCCAATGGAGGTAATATTATAAATTCTAGAAATATTAAAACTTTAGTTGGTGTTAGACCAGTTATTTCATTAAGTAGTCGTACTAAATATGTATCTGGAGAAGGAACTACAGATAAACCATATATCATTTATACAAATTAAATTAAAAAGAGGGTTGTTTATGAGAAAATTTATGAATACTTTAAAAGAATTAATATTACTGGCTTTACTAATTAGTTTTGGCTCTGCTTTAATTGATTATGGTAGAATGAATGCTGGAGAAAAACCTGTATTTTGCCTAAAAGATTATAATGAAGAAACTAAAATAGAATCCTTTACTGGTATTTTATATAAGGCTGAAAGAAAAGTATTAGATAATACAGATGAAAGAGTTTTAAATTCAACTAATATTCATTATCATTTCTTAACTTTTTCTCTTCCTATGCCAACTCAGTTTAAATATCCTAAAAAGTCATATAGTTTAACTCCTACAATTTCTAATAATTGTCAAGGTTCTAGTTTATATTATGCCGATTTAAATACTAAAGTTTATTTTTATTGTGTTGATTCTATTGATGTATTAGAAAAAGATAGTAAAGAAGCAATTTCTTTAAAAAACTATATCAAAAAAAATCCATCTTTTCCTGAAATAATGGTATCTGATGGTTCTTTCTTTGGTTTAAATGACGATCAAACAACACAACAATATCATATGAATTATACTTCTACTGGAATTGATATTTATCGTTGTCAAAGAACGAATATTAATGATATTTATATTGTTCCTAAAGGGACTAGTATGCAACCTGATTTTTGTACTTATAAAAATGATGATGATGACTTTATATGGTATGTAAGTGGAAGTAGTAGTTTTTCTGATGTGGATGAATTAGAAATAATCTATGAAGATGATACTTATACTTATCAAATACCAGTTGGAAGAAAAGATGTTATTTCTGTTATATATCCGGAAGTAAGAGGAAAGAGTGAAAGATCTATTCCTATCACAACAGTTTTAGAGAATAAGACATATTCAATAGAAGAATTAATTGAAAGAGGATTCATTGTTTTAAAAAAAGATAAAGAATAATATTCTTAATTTGGAGGAATTATGAATAAAAACAAAAAGATCACAACTTATTTTGTAATTCTTAGTTTATTAGTAATAGGTATAGTATATGCAATTCTACAAGCAAATCTACAAATTAATGGTATTGCGAAGATTAAATCAAATACTTGGGATATTCATTTTGATAATATTCAAGTAAATGAAGATTCTGTATCTATTGGTACAGGAGATTCTCCCGCAACCATAGATCCAAATGATACTAGTAAAGTTGATTTTTCTGTTACTTTATCTACTCCAGGAGATTTTTATGAGTTTACTGTTGATGTCGTAAATGCTGGTACAATCGATGGAATGATTGGGTCTCTTACTACAACTTTAAAAGTAGATAATGTAGTAGTAGATACAGTACCAAATTATTTAAATTATACTGTAACTTATGAAGACGGATCTGAAATACTTGAAAAACACTTACTTGAAAAGAATAAACAAGAAACATATAAAGTAAGATTAGAGTTTCGTACAGATATAGAAGAATTACCTGAAGCTACAACAATATCAACATCTTTAGAACCAGTCTTTATACAAGCAGATGATACAGCAATTAAAAAGAAACCGTATTATGCCTGTACTTTTGATGGAGAATTAGTACAAGGAGCAGAATACACGAATGGACAGTATACATATAGGTATATGCAAGAATATAATTATTCTTATTATGATTCTTCTACTCATTCGAGTGTATATGAATGGAAAGATATAACAAATGATGGGTGGGGAGTACGTTTATCAGACCTTACCTCAACTGATTCTGTTACCTCAAGATTATGTACTTCTATCAATGATAAACCTATTATATCTATGAAATATATGTTTTATAATTCAAAAACTACAAATATTGATACATCTAGTTTTAATACAAGTAATGTTGTGAGTATGTATAATATGTTTTCTGGTTGTAGTGGTTTAACAGAGATTAATGTAACAAATTTTGATACAAGCAATGTAACAAATATGTCTGCTATGTTTAATGGATGTAGTAGTTTAACAGAATTAGATTTAAGTGGTTTTGATTTAAGCAATTCTAATTCATTTAGTGCAATTGCAGGAGGTATTTTTAGTGAAACTTCTTCTTTAAAAAAATTAAATCTAAGTAATATGAAACTTCCTGCTGATATGTCTCATGCCATATTTAGAAGTGGTGCAACAAGTTCCTCTCCAATAGAAGAAATTGATGTCACTGGATGGGATTTAAGTCAAACAACAAATGCATTAGGAATGTTAGGAGCAAATGGATCTAATGGATTAGGTGGATCAGGATTAAAAAGAATCATTGGTCTTGATACGTGGAATACTTCACATATTACAAATATGTCTCAAATGTTTTATGGCTTATCATCCTTAACAACATTAGACCTAAGTAGTTTTGATACTTCTAATGTAACAAATACAGATGATATGTTTAAAGATTGTACATCAGTAACTACTGCTTATGGTAGAACTAATTCTGATATCACAAAATTTAATGCATCAAGTAATAAACCTAATGGATTAACATTTACAGTTAAATCATAATTATTTCATATATAAGATAAGAATAGAAATATTCTTATTTTTTTGATAAAATGTATATGGTGGTTTTATGAAGAGTATTTTAGTATTAGAAGGGGGAGCAATGAGAGGGATCTATACTGCTGGTATTCTCGATCAATTACTAGAAGATGATATTAAGATTGATGCAATAGTTGGAGTTTCTGCTGGTGCTTTATTTGGGATTAATTATGCCTCTAAACAAAAAGGTAGATGTCTAAAATATAATTTAGATTATATTCACGATAAAAATTATATGGGAATTTATTCCTTCTTAAAAACAGGTAATATTATGAATCAAGATACTTGTTTTCAAAAAATTGTTTATGAGACTCATCCATTTGATTTTGATACTTTTCAAAAATCTAAAGTAGATTTTTATAGTGTTGTGACTAATTTAGAAACTGGAAAAGCAGAATATATTTTGATTAAAGATTTAAAAAAAGATATGGAGTACTTAAGGGCAAGTGGATCGATGCCTCTTGTATCTAAAATAGTGGAAGTAAATGGAAAGAAATACTTAGATGGAGCGATAGCAGATTCTATTCCTTATCTTTGGGCAAAAGAAAATGAATATGATAAAATTATTGTAGTTGAGACTAGACCAATTGATTATCGTAAAAAGAAAAGTGTTTCTTTACCATATAAGATAAGATATCGAAAATATCCTCAATTTGTTAAAGCAGTTCTTAATAGACCTAATATTTATAATCATGAGAAAGATATGATTGTGAAAGAAGAAAAAGAAGGAAAAGTATTTGTTTTTAGACCTAGTGAATTAGTTCCTATTAAACGAATTGAAAAGAATCCTGAATTAGTTCAAAAGATGTATGATTTAGGTGTTAAAGATTATAATGATAAGAAAGATTCCTTATTGAAGTTTCTTTCTTTGGAGTAGATTATGAGAAGGTGTTTTTGGGTTAATTTGAATAATCCTAATTATGTTGAATATCATGATAAGGAATGGGGAGTACCTTCTTATGATGATACTTATTTATTTGAAATGTTATTACTAGAATCTTTTCAAGCTGGACTTTCTTGGGAATGTGTATTAAATAAAAGAAGAGATTTTGAAAAGGTATTTGATTTATATGATTATCATAAGATTAGTAATTATGATAAAAAAAAGATTGAAGAATTAATAAATAATAAGAATATTATTCGTAATAGAAGAAAGATTATTGCGGCTATAGAAAATGCGAAAGTATTTCTTGAAATACAAAAAGAATATGGTTCTTTTTCAAATTATATTTGGTCTTTTACAAAAAATAAAATCATTGTTCATTCTGGTAAAAGAGTGTATACTCATAATAGTCTGTCTGATAAAATATCAAGAGATTTACAAAAACGTGGTATGAAGTTTGTTGGTACTACAATTATTTATTCATACTTACAGGCTATTGGTATGATTGATGATCATGATTTTGACTGTAGTTTTAAAGGAGGATGTGTATGTTAAAATTAATACGTAGATTAGAAAGAAAAGATTATATTATTGCGATGTTTGTTTCTTTTTTAGTTATTTTTTCTGTTTTTCTTGACTTAAGGTTACCAGAATATATGAGTGAAATTACAAGACTAGTACAAACAGAAGAAAGTACAATGAATGAGATTTTGAATGCAGGGGGTAAAATGATTCTTTGTGCTGTATTTAGTCTTGTCTGTACGATATGTGTTGGATTACTTACTTCTTGGTTAGCTGCTAGATTTTCTCGTTTTATGAGAAGAGAAGTATTTAAAAAAGTAGAAGATTTTGGAATCGCTGAAATTAAAAAATTTTCTACTAGTAGTTTAATTACTAGAACTACTAATGATGTTACTCAAATGGAGATGTTTATTGCGATGGGGCTTCAATTATTAATTAAAGCACCTGTAATGGCTGTATGGGCTCTTATTAAGATACTGGGTAAGAGTGGAGAACTTAGTTTAATTACTGCTACTGGAGTTGTGATTATTGTTGTGACTAATCTATTTATTATAAGTAGAGTCACTCCTAGATTTTCTATTATTCAAAAACTTACTGATAAATTAAATGGTGTTACTAGAGAAAGTTTAATTGGTATTAGAGTTGTACATGCTTTTAATGCAGAAAAGTTTATGGAGAAGAGATTTAATGATGTGAATGATGAATTAACGGGTATTCATTTAAAAATTACTAAGACTTTTGCTTTAATGGATCCTATTATGAATTTTGTAATGCATTTTCAACATTTAGGAATATATGTTGTAGGAGCATTTATTATTTTACGTAGTGGTATGATGGATAAAATTACGATTTTTAGTAATATGGTTGTTTTTTCTAGTTATGGAATGCAAGTAATTATATCTTTCTTAATGCTTACAATGATATTTATGTTTTTACCAAGAGCAAAAGTATCTGCTAATCGTATTAATGAAGTATTAGAGGAAGATGTTTCTATTATTTCTGGTACTTTTCATGGAAAAACTGCTGAAGTTGGAACAGTTGAATTTAAAGATGTTAGTTTTAAATATCCTGATGCTGATGAATACGTTTTAAAAAATATTAGTTTTAAAGTTAATAAAGGTGAAACAATTGCATTTATTGGATCTACTGGATCTGGTAAATCTACTTTAATTAATTTAGTTCCTAGACTTTATGATGCTACTGATGGAGTTGTTTTAGTTGATGGAGTAGATGTTAAAGAGTATGATTTAAAAGAACTTAATAATCGTATTGGATATATCCCTCAGACTGCAGTTATGTTTATGGATACTGTAGAAGGAAATATTTCTTATGGAGATAATGGAAAAGAAAAACCTTCTCTAAATAAAATTAAAGAAGCAGTAGAAGTAGCTCAAGCTAAAGACTTTGTTGAGAAGATGGATAAAGGATATCAATCTATGGTAGCACGTGGAGGTACTAATGTCAGTGGAGGACAAAAACAACGTTTATCTATAGCTAGAGCTATTGCTAGAGATCCAGAGATTTATATATTTGATGATTCTTTTAGTGCATTAGATTATGAAACTGATGCAAAACTTAGAAAAGCATTAAAAAAATATACAAAAGATGCTACTAGTTTAATCGTTGCACAAAGAATTGGTACGATTATGAATGCAGATCAAATTATAGTATTAGATAAAGGAGAATGTGTAGGTGTTGGAAAACACAAAGATTTATTAAAAACTTGTAAAGTATATAAAGAAATTGCACTTTCTCAATTAAGTGAGGAGGAATTAGAAAATGCCTAGACATAATATGAATACAGAACGATCAAAAGATTTTAAAGGTTCAATTCTTCGTTTATTTAAAAGTTTAGATAAATGGCGTTTTTTATTAATTATTTCTATTCTTTTGTCTTCATTTGCTGCTGTTTTATCTACGATTGCTCCAAATAGGCTTGCTGGAGTTACAGATGTTATTAGTGATGGTATTAAGCCTAATACAGAAGCTTTAAAAGATATTTCTGAAGAAATTGTTGCAACTGCTGTACCCAATTATTTATTAGAACATAATGATCCTTCTTTAGGAATGAATCAATTAATTGAAAATTATTTGGTTCTACCTCTAGATGAAAAGACAAAATATTTAGAAGGATTTACTTATAAAGACGTTTATTTTTCTATTGAAGATCAAATACAGTTTCTTACCATTATGAGTGATACAGATCTTTCTATGGGTAGTGATGGATTTCTTCCTAAACTAGACCAATTACCAGAATCTATTAAAAGTTTTATAGAACCTAAAATGAATACTAGTGAATTAAAAAGACGTTCTCTCATTTTAGCAATCATTTATTTACTTAATTCCATTTTTACTTATGCTGAAGGTATTATTATGGCATATGTTGGAATTGGGTTTTCTAAGAAACTCAGAAGTGATATTAGTTTAAAAATTAATCGTTTACCACTTCGCTATTTTGATCGACATGAAACAGGTGATGTTTTATCTAGAGTTACTAATGATGTAGATACAATTGGAATTAATTTGAGTAATAATGTTACCTCTTTGTTTACTAATATTACATTGTTTTTGGGATCTATCGTGATGATGTTTATCACTAACTGGATTATGGCACTTACTGCTATTGCTGCTAGTGTATTTGGTTTCTTATTCTCTTTTATCTTATTAAAGAAGAGTCAAAAGTATTTTATACAAAGACAAGAAGAACTTGGTAAATTAAATGGTCATATTGAAGAGATTTATTCCGGGCATAATGTTGTAAAAGCTTATAATGGAGAGAAAGAAGCTTTAAAAGAATTTGATACTATTAATAAACGTTTATATATGTGCAATTTAAAGAGTCAATTCTTATCTGGTATTATGCAACCAATTATGGGATTTATTGGTAATATAGGTTATGTTGCTGTATGTGTAGTTGGAGCTTTACTTGTTATGAATCATCAAATTGGTTTTGGTGTTATAGTTGCTTTTATGATCTATGTTAGACTATTTACAAATCCATTATCTAGAATTGCTCAATCTTTAACGACAATGCAATCTATTGCTGCTGCAGGAGAACGTGTCTTTGAATTTATGGATGAAGCAGAGCTTTCTTCTCAAAAATCTTTAACAAAAAAACTTGATAAGAATTCAGTAAAAGGAAATATTGAGTTTAAAAATGTAAAATTTGGATATGATGAGGGGAAAAATATTATTAAGAATTTTACTGCATCTGTATCTTCTGGAGAAAAAATAGCAATTGTTGGTCCTACTGGTGCAGGAAAAACAACAATGGTTAATCTATTAATGAAGTTTTATGAGATTAATGATGGAGATATCTTAATTGATGGAGTTTCTATTAAAGATTTAACAAGAGAAAATATTCATGATTTATTTGTAATGGTTTTACAAGATACATGGTTATTTGATGGATCAATTCGTGAGAACCTTGTCTTTAATCATAAAAAGGTTTCAGATGATATACTATGGAGTATTTGTAAGAATGTTGGAGTTGATCATTTTATTAAAACACTTCCTGGTGGTTTGGATGCTAGTGTAGGGGAGAGTAATATGATCTCTTCTGGACAAAAACAGTTGCTTACTATTGCTAGAGGTATGGTAGAAGATGCTCCTTTCTTAATTTTAGATGAAGCAACTTCAAATGTTGATACAAGAACAGAAGAGTTAGTTCAAAAAGCAATGGATAAATTAATGGTAGGAAGAACTTCCTTTATTATTGCACATCGATTATCTACTATTAAAAATGCTAATTTAATTCTTGTAATGGATAATGGTAATATTATTGAACAGGGAACACATGAAGAATTATTAAAAAAGAATGGTTTTTATGCAAAGCTTTATCGTTCTCAATTTCAAAAGTAACTTTTAATTTTTATAAATGTATGTTAATATATACGTGAGGAGGGACTAATATGAATAAATATTGTAGTAGTTGTGGTACTGAGTTTGAAGATAAGAGTCAAAATTTTTGCCCTAATTGTGGTGCACCACGTAGTGATGAAAAGGTAGTAGAAGAGGTAAAAACTGAAAAAGTATCTTCTGATACATCTCCAAGTAATTCTGTTAAATCAAAATTAACTGCTGGTTTATTAGGAATCTTTTTAGGTTGCTTTGGTGTACATAATTTCTATCTAGGATATACTGGTAAAGCTATTGCTCAATTATTGCTTACTTTAATAGGATGGATTTTATGTGGATTAGGACCTATTGCAGCTTGGGTATGGGGATTAATTGAAGGTATTTTACTTTTAACTGGATCTATAAATACTGATGCTAATGGTGATCCATTAGGAGAATAATGGCTTAAAATTTGCATTTTTTCTTAAAATGTGGTATAATGTTACACATGAGAAGTTCCTTTAATAGGTTAAAATTAATTGGAACTTCTTTTTTTGTTTTTTTAATATTTTGAAATTTGTATTTTTCTTTTATGAAAATACAAATTTCTTTTTTTTATTACATTTAATTGATTATTTCTTGTATTTTACATATAATTAAGATAAGAGTAGGATATTTCGGAAGAGAGGAATATTTATGTTATTATCGATATTGTTTGTAATACTTGGTGTTTTATTATTATTCTGTTATTGTTGTATTAGAATTTCTAGTAAATATGATAAGTAATAAACTATTATAATCATTTCAGATAGGAGGTATTGATATGATTAAAAAATTGATCTTTTTTCTTGTGCTTTTATTTCCTATTTCTGTATTTGCATATATTCGTCCTGAAAAGAATTTATTTGTAGTAGATAATACTAAAACATTATCTCTATCTACCATAAAATATATGAATGAGGTTTCTTCTTTTTTACATGCTAATGAATTAATTGACTATTATGTTGTAGTTACAACTGATTTAGAAAATATGGATATGGAAGAATATGCTTATACTTTATTTGATCGTTATCCTATCAGTGAAAATGGTATTTTAATATTAGTTTCTAGAGGTGATGGACTATTAAGAGTACAAGTAGGATCTGAATTAACTTCTATTATTTCCGATGGAATTGTTAATGATTATTTAGATCGATACTTTACACCTTATATTGAACATGGAGATTGGGATAGGGGATTATTAAATGGATATAATGCTTTTTATAAATTGATTTGTGACAAAAATAAATTGGATTCTTCAAGTATTATTGTAGATGAAAAAGTAGATTTTATGACGAAGTATTTAAATTATATTGTTGTTTTCTTAACTGTTTTGTCTGTTTTATTTATTCGTATATTGTATTCTTTATATAAAAAACTATTTGTTAAAAGAAAAAATAAAAATGCAAATATGGATTGCTTCTTATTCGCATTTGTTTTATCTCTTAATTTAGCCTTATTTATTGTTACTTATATCTTAAAACCAACTGCAATATTTGCAATTTTATTAATTGAAGGAGTATGTTTCTATTCTTTCTATAATGCAGATCATCCTAGTCCTTCTGAAGAATTACCAATTCCACCAAAACATATAAAAATAATTCCTCATAAGAAAAAAAATCATCATAAAGAAGATAATAACTAATTATCTTTTTTCTTTTACAATTATTTGTTATAATATTTAACAGGTGATTTTAATGAAACGTAGTGAAGTAGATCGTAGTAAATTAAGTCCTATGATGCAACAATATATGGATATTAAAGATAAATACGATGATTGTATCATCTTCTTTCGTTTGGGAGATTTTTATGAAATGTTTTTTGATGATGCAATTCTTGCTTCACGTGTTTTGGAATTAACTCTTACTGGAAAACAAGCTGGACTTGATGAGAGAGTTCCTATGTGTGGAGTTCCTCATCATGCTTATGTATCATATGTAGATACTTTAATTGAAAAGGGTTATAAAGTAGCAATTTGTGAGCAATTAGAAGATCCTAAAGAAACCAAGGGAATGGTTAAAAGAGATGTTATTCAAATTATCACAAAAGGTACTAGAATTGATTCTAATATTGATTCTAAAGATAATAATTTTATCGCATCTTTATTTGATTTTGATTATTGTTTTGGTCTCAGTTATGCAGATATTTCTACAGGAGAAGTTTATGCATCTTTATTTGATAAAAATGAAGATAAAGTGATGAAAGAAATTACTCGTAATAATTTTCATGAAGTTATTGTGAATGATTCAATGGACCGTGAAATCGTTGAAAAACTACGTAGTAATTATCATGTTTTAGTTACTATTACGAAGAATGAATACGAAGGTGGAGATTATGATTATATCTATAAAGATATTGAAGATATTCGTTTAATACAATCTTTAAAACATTTACTTCAATATATTTTAGATAATAAAAAAGGAGATATGCATCATCTTCAAACTTGTCGTATAATTAAGTCTTCTTCTTATTTAGAATTTGATGTTAATACTAGAAAAAACTTAGAATTAGTAGAGACTATTCGAAGTGGAGATAGACAATATAGCTTGTTGTGGTTACTTGATAAATGTAAAACTGCCATGGGAAGTCGTTATTTAAAAAGTAATATCCTAAACCCATTAACTGATAAAGAAGAGCTTGAGAGAAGGTTTGATATTGTATCTTTATTGAGTACAGAGTTTATTTTAAGAGATGATTTAATTCATAGTTTAGATCATGTTTATGACTTAGAAAGATTGGTAGGAAGAGTTTCTTATGGAAATTTAAATGCAAAGGATTTAATTCAATTAAAGAATTCTTTACATGAATTACCTGAGATTAATCGTATTTTAAAAGAATTAAAATATGATAAAGAAATAGAAACATTTGAAGAAGTATATTCTTTACTTGATAAATCTATTCGAGAGGATGCACCTTTTACATTACATGAAGGTGGATTAATTAAAGATGGATATAATAAAGAATTAGATGAATTAAAGGCTATTAGTAGTGGATCAAAAGACTTTATTCTTCAAATGGAACAAGAAGAAAAAAAACGTACTGGAATTAAGAATTTAAAAGTTGGTTTTAATAAAGTGTTTGGATACTATATTGAAGTATCCAAAGGACAAATACCTCTTGTTAAAGAAGAGTTTGGATATGAGAGAAAACAAACTTTAGCGAATGCAGAAAGATTTATTACTCCTATTTTAAAAGAAAAAGAAAATATTATATTAGGTGCAGAAGAAAAGATTATTTCTTTAGAATATAAATTATTTATGGATATTCGTGAAGTTGTTAAAAGATATGTCTTAGAATTACAAAAATGTGCTAAGATTCTTAGTGAAATTGATATGCTTCAAGCATTTTCTGTTTCGAGTGATCAGTATAAATTTGTTAGACCTAACTTCGTAGAAGATCATTCATTGAAACTTTATGATTGTAGACACCCAGTTATTGAAGTGGTTATGAAAGATAAATATATTCCTAATGATATTGTAATGGATCATACTACGAATATTTTATTAATTACTGGTCCTAATATGGCTGGTAAATCTACTTATATGAGACAATGTGCTATTACTATAATTATGGCTCAAATAGGTTGTTTTGTACCTTGTAGGAAGGCTTCTTTACCAATATTTGATAAAATCTTTACAAGAATAGGAGCAACAGATGATTTAGTTAGTGGAGAATCTACTTTTATGGTAGAAATGAAGGAAGCAAATTATGCATTACAAGAAGCAACTGAGAATAGTTTAATTTTATTTGATGAATTAGGTAGAGGAACTGCTACTTATGATGGAATGAGTCTTGCTCAAGCAATTCTTGAATATATTCATGATAAAATTAAAGCTAAAACTCTATTTTCTACTCATTATCATGAATTGACTGTTTTAGAAAAAGATTTAAAACATTTAAAAAATGTTCATGTTTCTGCAATAGAAGAAAATGGTCAAGTAACTTTTCTTCATAAAATTAAAGCGGGTAGTGTAGATAAAAGTTATGGTATACATGTTGCTTCTCTTGCAAAACTACCTAATAGTTTAATTGAAAGAGCAAATGATATTTTAAATGTTTATGAAAAGAAAAATGTAAAGAAAGAAACGTTTACTCAAACTTCTTTGTTTGAATATAATGAAGAAGATTTTGCTCCTAAGAAAAACGAAATAGAAGAGAAATTAAAGAATATTAATCCATTAGAGATGACTCCTATGGAAGCATTATCCTATTTATATGATTTAGTAAAAGAAGTACAACAAAAGAAATAATTATGATATAATATCTATAGAATAGGAATGATAATTATGGATATTTTATCTCAATTATTTCAAAAGTTTGAAATAAATCGATTAGTATTATCTTGTCCAGAATTACAATTTATAGAAAAAGATAATACGAGAAAGATATTAAAATTATTGGTTGATAATGGATGCAGTAATCGAGTATTACGTTCTATTATTATTATGAATCCTTCTTTTCTACTAAGAAGTTATGATTCTATATTTGATTTAGTAAAATGTTTTAATGAATATGGAATTGAAAATATTGATTTAATGCTTTTGACTTATCCTTTTATATTAGATAAAACTCCATATGAAATTGATAATTTTTACATAAAAAAGAGACAAGAAGGGTATTCTAATGAAGATATTGGTAATATTTTAGAAGTAGAAGGAGCATTAATAGAAGAATAATTATTTAGAGGTGAACTTATGAAAAATAGAAGTGAATTAAGAGAAATTATTATGAAGATTCTTTATCAGACTTATATTTATAAAGAAGCAAATGTAGATTATGATTTAGATGAATTAATTAAAGAACAATTAGAAGTAGAAAATGAATTTGTTCATGATACTGTATATGGTGTAATTGATAAACAAGAAGAGATTAATAAGCTTGCTAATAAATATTTAATTGATTGGACAATAGATCGATTAAGTAAAGTTGATCAAGCTATTTTATCTATTAGTATTTATGAATTAATGTATACATCTACTCCTTCTATTGTATCTATTAATGAAGCAATAGAATTATCAAAACAATATAGTGAAGAGTCTGTATCAAAGATGATGAATGGAGTATTAGATAAAATCTATCATGAAGAATTAAAAGACTAGAAGGTGTAATATGAAAGATAAATATATTACAGTTACACAATTAACTCGTTATTTAAAATATAAGATTGATCATGATGAGAATTTGAATGAAGTATTTTTAAAAGGAGAAATATCTAATTTTAAAGCACATAGTAGAGGACATTATTATTTTACTTTAAAAGATGAAAATACTAGAATTAATGCAGTAATGTTTTCATCTTCTGTTAAGAATGTGAAGTTTGTTCCTCAAGATGGAATGAAAGTATTAGTTACTGGAAAAATTAGTATATTTGAATCTTCTGGTTCTTATCAAATTTATGTTGATGAGATGTTAGAAGATGGAGTAGGAAATTTATATATTGCATTTGAACAATTAAAAAAGAAATTAGAAGAAGAGGGATTGTTTCGTGAAGATCATAAAAAGCATATTCCTAAGATTCCTACTCGTATTGGTGTTGTGACTGCTCCTACTGGTGCAGCAATTAAAGATATCATTTCTACAATTAAAAGAAGATGGCCACTTGCAGAAGTATATTTATTTCCATCTTTAGTTCAAGGTGAACTTGCCAAAGATGATATTGTAAAACAAATTAAAAGAGCTGAAGAATTTTCTCTTCCACTTGATACTTTAATTGTTGGTAGAGGAGGAGGTTCCATTGAAGACTTATGGCCTTTTAATGAAGAAATTGTCGCAAGAGCAATTTATAATTGCTCCATACCAGTTATTAGTGCAGTAGGACATGAAATTGATTTTACGATTGCAGATTTTGTTGCAGATTTACGTGCTCCAACACCAACTGGTGCTGCTGAAATGGCAGTTCCTCAACTTAATGATGTATCTCGTTATATAAAACAAATTCAGTTACGTTGTCAAAACACTATGATTCA
This sequence comes from Bacilli bacterium, assembly GCA_017405445.1. GTDB lineage: Bacteria > Bacillota_I > Bacilli_A > RF39 > UBA660 > UBA3789. The sequence continues at coordinate 22,672 of JAFRAK010000016.1, forward strand.
TAAAATACAATTGTATCGTAGAAAGATTAATGATTTGATGGAAAGACAAATATTTAAAAATCCAATGATAATGTATCAGAATAAAGAATTAATATTAGATCAATTATATGATAAATTAAAATACCATTTTAGTAATATTGTTAATTTAAAAGAAAAGGATTTATTAAAGATAAAACATTCTATTATTTTTCAAAATCCATATCAGTTAACAGAAAAGAAGAAAAATATCTTTCTTCAAAATATTTCCAAGTTAGAAACTTTATCACCATTATTAACTCTTAAAAGAGGTTATTCTATGACTCGGAAAGATGATAAAGTTGTTTGTAGTTCTAAACAATTAAAGAAAGATGATTCTATCTCAATTGAATTTCAAGATGGGGTAGTTGATGCGAAAGTAGTATAGGAGGTTAAAATGGCTAAAAAAGAAGAAAAAGAATTAAGTTTTGAAGAATCTTTAGAACAATTAGAAAGTATTGTTAAAAAGTTAGAAAATGGGGATGTTGCTTTAGATGATGCGATTACAGAGTTTCAAAAAGCAATGGAGCTTGCCAAAACTTGTGATGAGAAATTAAAATCAGCAGAAGAGACAATTACAAAATTAGTGAAGGAAAATGGAGAAGTAGAAGATTTTCAAGTAGAAGAGTAATTAATACTCTTTTATTTTTGACTCTTTTTTGATAGAATTATAATTGGTGATACTATGAATCGTAAGAATAGAAATATGACAACTTATTTTGTAATTCTTAGTTTATTAGTAATAGGTATAGTTTATGCTATTCTACAAGCAAATCTACAAATTAATGGTATTGCGAAGATTAAATCAAACTCTTGGGATATTCATTTTGATAATATACAAATAAATGAAAATAGTGTCGTAATTGGAGGTGAGGATTCTCCTGCTACGATTGATCCTAATAATAATTGTAAAATAGATTTTGATGTTACTTTATCTATTCCAGGAGACTTTTATGAATTTACTGTAGATGTTATAAATGCTGGAACGATTGATGGAATGATAGGAGAACTAAATAAAACAATTAAAGTAAATGGAGAAATCGTTAATGAGCTTCCAGAATTTCTAAGCTATGAAGTTACTTATGATGATGGGGGACCAATTTTACCTAATCATTTATTATCAGCTGGTGATACATTTACTTATTTAGTACGAATAGAATATAAAACAGATATTGAAGAGCTTCCTGATCCTGTAACAATTAGTACTAGTTTAGAACCGCAGTATATACAGGCTGACAGTGGAGCAATTAAAAAGAACCCATATTATGCTTGTACCTTTGATGGGGAAATGGTACAAGGAGCAGAATATACAAACGGACAATATACATATCGGTATATGCAAGATTATTTTTACGAGAGAAAATATGTCAGCGGAGAATATGTTATTACAGAAGAGTGGAGAAATATGGATCTTGATGGGTGGGGAGTACGTATTTCGGATGCTACTTCTACAGATCCTATTAACTCCAGGTTATGTTCTTCTATTAATGATAAACCAATTGTTTCTATGAAAAATATGTTTTCTAATAGTCAAACGATAAGTGTTGATACAACGTCTTTTAATACTAGTAATGTTGTATCGATGGAAAGAATGTTTTGGAATGCTTCTGGAATTACTTCTATCGATGTTCAAAATTTTAATATGTCTGAAGTTACAAATTTAGATTATATGTTTTCTGGAAGTGGTTTAACTAGTCTTGATTTATCTCATCTAGGTGGAGACAAGATTACAACGATGAGTTATTTTTTGAATGCAAGTAACGCATTAAAAATGGTAGATATGAGTTATTTTAATTTTGGTTTATTATCACAGATAACGAGATCAAATTCTGCTCTTTTGAATTATACTATAGAATCTTTAAATTTGAGTCATGCCAATATGAGCCATATTACAACTTTTAATAATGGGTTTGCTAATATGACAAATTTACAAGAGTTAGATTTATCTTATGCAGATATGAGAAATGCTACTGATTTTTCTAATTTTGCTAGAAATAATGGTAAACTTGTAACTCTTGATATGAGTTATGCTAGAACTGATCATTTAGAGTCTTTATATTATGCTTTCAAAGAAGATTATATATTAAAAAACTTATATTTAACTGGTATTAATTTAGAGAGTCTTAAAGATGCAAATTATATATTTCATAGTTGTGATGAATTAGTTACTATTGATTTTAGTATGTTTTCAACACCAAATTTAGTACAAGCAAGTAATATAGTTTATAACTGTAGTAAACTAGAAGTATTAAATTTATCTAATTGGGGAGGAAATAATTTATCTGCCATGTCTTATATTGGAATGAATTGTCCAAAATTAAAGAAAATAATAATGAATAATTTTAATTTTGGATCTTGTAATGTATCTTCTGGAGTATTTTCTGCTTCTAATTTGGAAGAATTGTATTTACGAAATTCTACCATTGCAAATATTACTAATTCTAACCAATTACTATATTATAGTATGAATGATATTAAAAAAGTAAAAAAAATCGATATGACGGGATTTATATTTGGTTCATCTATGAATTCGTTCTTTAAAGGTTCTTCTTATTATTTGAATAATTTGGAAGAATTAAACTTGACTGATTGTGATACTAGTCGTGTAACTGATATGAGTTATGCTTTTGATCATGTACCTGTTACATTATTAGATATTTCTAATTGGAATGTATCAAATGTAACAAATATGTCTTATATGTTTTATTATTGTACTAATTTAACTAGTATAAATATAAAAAATTGGAATGTATCAAATGTTACAGATATGTCTTATATGTTTAATTATTGTACTAATTTAACAACAGTTATCGCAACTGATTTGGATGCTCCATCTCTTGGAAATACTAGTTATATGTTTGGTAATTGTCAAAATTTAGAAACATTATCTATTACTGGATGGAACGCTCCTAGTGTTAATACTGTATCTGATACTTTTTATCAAACGCCTAAATTAAAAACTATTGATTTGACTGGATGGACATTACCTCTATATGTTTCTAATATGTTTAGGAGTAGTTCTGCAGAAACAATTATTTTGGATAATGTTGAAAATGTTCATTCTTTAAGTTCCTTCTTTTCGGGGGCAAGTTCTATTAAAAAAATATCCTGTAAAAATTGGGTTATACCTTCAAGTTTTGTAAATGTTTTTTTTAGAAATATGGGTGCTGTTTCTTCAGTAGAAGAACTTGATGTAACAGGATGGGATTTATCTAATACAACTGATATTTTTGGATTGTTTGCAGGTGCTGGTTCAGGTGATTATGGTTTAAAAAGAATTGTTGGATTAAATACTTGGGACACTTCAAATATTACAAATATGTCTCAAATGTTTCAATATTTAAATTCACTACAATCAATTGATTTATCTAGTTTTAATACATCAAGTGTAACAAATATGTCTGATATGTTTAAGGGTTGTACTTCATTAACTACTGGATATGCGAGAACTCAATCAGATGCTGATAAGTTTAATAATTCTAGTAATAAACCTAGTGGAGTTACATTTGTTGTTAGAACTTAAAAAGTAACTATTTAAAGTGATATGATAAAAGTAGACAAGTAAAAAAGACACTGTCTACTTTTTCTATGTTAAAATTTATTAAAGGAGATGATAAAATGGCAAGATCAAATGAAACAAAAAATATTATGAGAACACCAAAAGAAAAAGAAAAAA
>JAFRAK010000017.1 GCA_017405445.1 Bacilli bacterium
GGTGGAGTAGAATAATCTAATGTCCCAATAATAACAGGGTAGTCACTACCTTGCATCTTATGAATTGTAGAAGCATATCCTAAAATAAGATTACTTCTTGCATCTTTCATAGGGATTATCACATTACCACCCGCTAATGGGAAATATACAACAACCATTGAATTAGTAATTTCTCTTACTATACCAGTCCAACCATTATAAATAGGGCAAACATATCCTTCTTCATCCATTGTATGATAATTATTTTTAATACACATTACTTTATCTTTTTCATGAATATAATAATAATTATCTTTCTTCCCCATTTTAATTCTAATTTCCCAATCATCATCAAGATTTACAGGATTATAAAATTCTTGAATGTCAAGGTTTAAATTATGAACACAAGCATCGCCTCGTTCTTTAACAGGAGCTAACACTTGAATTTTCATAATATCTTTATTTACCAAATTACTTTCAAAATACTTCTTAAACCATGCCATAGTCTTTTGCCGAATTGTAGACCTATCTGTTGTCATATCAAGAATCATATCTTTTAATTCACCTAATACAACTTCTCCTTCATATTGTGAAGTTTCAAAGATTTGCTCTTGATGCCTAACTTGATGTGCTGTTGTAATAATACCACTCATAGCAGCTTGACGATGAATTTCTTTTAATTCTACAGTAGGAATTTCAACACTATTAAAAATATCTGCCGCAAGATTTAATGTGCCAATACTTTCTAATTGCCCTAAATCTCCTAACATAATTAATTTACTACCACTACGAATAGCCTTAATTAAATCTAAAAAAATATCCCCACCAACAAGAGAAACTTCATCAAGAATAATAATATCATAAGGCAAATTATTATCTGCGTTATATTCAAAACCACCACCATTATACATTAATAAACGATGAATAGTACTTCCTTCTTGACCTGTTACTTCTTGTAATCGAGCAGCAGCTTTTCCAGATAAAGCACATTGAGCGAAATTATAACGGTCTAATCCTGCCAAAATACCACTTACTAGACTACTTTTGCCTGAACCAGCAAGACCACTAATTAAACAAACTTGTGATTTAAGCCCTAATTTAATACCATCTATTTGCTCTTGAGCAAACTTAAATCCTTGTTTTTCTTCTAATATAGCAATTTTATTCTGCCAATCACTATAATTAAATCTATTATCAGCTTTTAATAACCTATTTAAATGATAAGCAATTTGGTCTTCCAAATTTTTTATCTTATTTAAATAAACTCTACGTCTTGATTTATTTTCCCCTTCTTCAAGTTCGATAACATTTTCATCTTGTAGTTCTTTTATAGCTAAAGCAATATTAGAAGTATAATCACCACTATTTTCATCTAAAATATCTTCGGCAATATTTTCTTTACCACCAAAATATCCATAAATATTAGTAAGTAATTCTCCTGCTGTTACATATGAATCTCCTGCTTCATAAGCCTGAGTTTCAAGGAAATTAACTATAAAAGCTTTTACTCTTGAAACAGACTTCGGATATAAACCACCTTTGAGAGCAATATTATCTGCTGTTTTAAATCCTACACCTTCTACTGTATCACATAAAGCATAAGGGTTATTTTTAACTATATCAACTATCGTAGAAGAACTACGATATGTTTTAACTAATTTTTGAATAAAATTTGGAGTAAAACCATAATTATCTAATTCTTCATATACTTTTGATAAATCTTTATTTTCTTCAAATCTATCTATA
>JAFRAK010000018.1 GCA_017405445.1 Bacilli bacterium
ATTTTTATACGTTCTTCATTTGTATATTTTTTAAATTGCTGTCCTTTTTTTGCCATAAAAAATACTATCTCCTTTCTTGAGATAGTATTTTATCAAAAGACTCTTTTTTTATAAAGTGTCCAAAATAGGGTTCACTTCAATAAAGAGATCTTTTTTTATATATTATCTATCATTTTAAATATTTCATCATTAATATCTTCTATTGTACGTAATTTATTATCTTTAATACATTCTATTTTTTCCCAGTTATATAACTCAGATAATTCAACATATGCTTTTTCTGCACTTTTTAAATGTTCTTCACTCTTTTCATGCTCATCAATAAATTCTCTATTCTTTCTAAGCTCAATTGTATTTTCATAAGGAACATGAAGAAATATTGTAATATCTGGTTTAGGTAATTTTAATAACCAATATTCTAATTTATCAATCCATTGATACATATTAAATCTTTCATCATCATCTTTAATCTTACTACCTTGATGAGCTAAATTAGAAGTAGTATATCGATCTAAGATAACATAATATCCTTCGTTTAGATATTTTTCTATCTTAGGCATATTATATTTACGATCTGCAGCATAATATAAACACACAACATGAGGATCAACATTAACAGCACCCTCTTCAAATAAAGAAGGAGATATCTCTGGTTTTCCTAAATAAGAACCCCCTACTATTTTTCCTGTAGGAGTATCATACATAGGAAAACTAAATCGAATACACTTTCGCCCTTTTTCATTTAATCTCTTCTCTAATAATTTAGATTGAGTTTCTTTTCCAGAACAATCAGTACCTTCAATAACAATTATTTTTCCTTTCATAGTCCACCCTCCAATTTTTAATTTATAAAAAGAATATATACATCTATTTGATTACTAATGGAATACAATTCAATTGAAATTTTATAATAATTAAAAATATTAAAAGAAAATATAACTAGCAGTTAATAAATGTAACTTAATCATTACATAATGACAACTATATTATTAACTTCATTTATTTTAGCTATTTCTTTAATTACACTCCAATCTTCCTCCTACTTATCATATCAAATAATTTATAAAACCACAAGAAAACAGGAATAAAATCCTGTTTAACTTTTTAAAACAAAGTTTATATTACTTGGTTTATTTCTTGATGCATTTAGTTTTGTAATATCAGTATTTGTTCTACCATATGCAGTAGTAACAGAAGTACAACCATTAAACATATCATCTGTATTTGTTACATTAGAAGTATTAAAACTACTTAAATCTAGTGTTGTTAAACTAATGCAATTATTAAACATTGAACTCACATTTGTCACATTTGAAGTATTAAAATTGCTTAAATCTAATTGTGTTAAACTACTACAATACAGAAACATAGCATCCATTCTCGTTACATTAGAAGTATTAAAACTACTTAAATCTAGTGTTGTTAAAGAAGATAATCCTTGAAACATTTGAGACATATCTGTTATATGAGAAGTATCCCATGTATCAAGTCCTATTATTCTTTTTAAACCTGTTCCTCCTAATCCATTAGATCCACTTGCAGCGAACATTCCATATGCATTCGTAGTATTACTTAAATCCCATCCTGTTACATCTATTTCTTCAATAGGTGATGAACTCAATTGCCCACTTCTAAATATGGCATGAGACATATCAGCAGGAAGTTTCATATTACTTAGATTTAACTTTTTTAAAGAAGAAGTCCCACTAAAAATACTTCCTGCAATTGAACCAAACGAATTAACAGCTCTTAAATCAAAACCACTTAAATCTAATTCTGTTAAACTACTACAACCAGAAAACATTGAGGCAATGTTTGTAGCATTAGATGTATCAAAATTAGATACATCAATGTCTGTTAAACTATTACAGTTTAAAAACATTGCCGGCATATTTGTCACATTGCTTGTATCAAAATTAGTTACATTAATCTCTGTTAAACCACTACATCCATAAAACATTGCTTCCATATTTGTTACATTAGATGTATCAAAATTACTTAAATCTAATGTTGTTAAAGAAGATAATCCTTGAAACATATAAGACATATTTGTTACTTTTGAAGTATCCCAAGTATCAAGTCCAATGATTCTTTTTAATCCTGTTCCTCCTAATCCATTAGAACCATTTGCACCTAACATTCCATTTGCATTCGTAGTATTACTTAAATCCCATCCTGTTACATCTATTTCTTCTATTGGTGAAGAATTTGCTGAACCAAATCTAAAAATAGCATGAGACATATCAGCTGGAAGTTTCATATTACTTAGATTTAGTTTTTTTAAAGAAGAGGTTCCACCAAAAATACCTCCTGCAATTGAAGTAAATGAATTACCTTCTCTTAAATCAAAACCACTTAAATCTAATTCTGTTAAACTACTACAGTCACTAAACATAGAGCCCATATTTGTTACATTAGAAGTATCAAAACTACTCAAATCAAGACTTTCTAATGATGATAATCCAACAAACATATTATTCATATTTGTAATATGTGAAGTATTCCACGTATCAAGACCAATGATTCTTTTTAATCCTGTTCCTCCTAATCCATTAGAACCATTAATTCCAAACATTCCACTTGCATCCGTAGTATTACTTAAATCCCATCCTGTTACATCTATTTCTTCTATTGGAGAAGAATAAGCAGATCCATATCTAAAAATAGCATTAGCCATATCTGCCGGAAGTTTCATGTTACTTAGATTTAATTTCTTTAAAGAAGAGGTTTCACCAAAAATACCAGTTGCAATTGCACTAAATGAATTATTACCTCTTAAATCAAATCCACTTAAGTTCAATTCTATTAAATCACTACATCTTTTAAACATTTCATCCATATTTGTAACTTTTGAAGTATTAAAATTACTTAAATCTAATGTTGTTAAAGAAGATAGTCCTTGAAACATTTGAGACATATTTGTAATATGTGAAGTATCCCAGGTATCAAGACCTATTATTCTTTTTAATCCTGTTCCTCCTAATCCATTAGATCCATTTGCAGCAAACAATCCATATGCATTTGTCGTATTACTTAAATACCATCCAGTAACATCTATTTCTTCAATAGGTGATGAACTCATTAATCCACTTCTAAATATGGCATGAGACATATCAGCAGGAAGTTTCATATTACTTAGATTTAGTTTTTTTAAAGAAGAGGTTCCACCAAAAATATTTCCTGAAATTGCACTAAAGGAAGATGCTCCTCTTAAATCAAAACTGCTTAGATTTAGTTCTGTTAAACTACTACAACCTCCAAACATCGAAGTCATATTTTTTACGTTACCTGTATCAAAATTTGTCACATCAATCATTTCAAGATTACTACAACCAGCAAACGCTTCTTTCATATTAATAACATTACTTGTATCAAAACTACTGGTATCAATACTTGTTGTTTTACTATAATAAAACATATCTTGCATAGAAACAATAGGCTTATCATTGATAGAAGTACATAATCTTGATGTTACGGGATCTGTTGAAGAAGTGTCTGATAAACGCACTGCCCACCCATCATTTTCTATATTTTGCCATTCATATAAACTAGTAGAATTATTATATCCATATTCTTGCATATACCTATATGTATATTGTCCATTTACATATTCTGCTCCTTGGACTAACTCACCATCATAAGTACATGGATTAGGTTTTACATATCCAATTATGATATTAGAATTTAATTCTATATTATAACTACAGTCAGCTAATACGCTCACTGGTAATAACATAAGAATACTTAAAAAGAATATATGTAGCTTTTTATTTTTTATTTTGAATAAGAAAATAATACTAACTCCTATCATAAGTAAAATAAGAAAACAAAAGATACTTCCAGTTTTAGGATTAATATCAATAGGAATTAGTTTTGCTTCCTCAACTTTTAATAATACAGTTGAACTAGCATCAAACTTACCTGACCTAAATTGTTCCTGTGCTACTTCAGTTTTATAAATAACCTTTAAAGTAAATTCTTCTTCTGTACCTTTTTTTATCTTTTTAGTTCCATCTTTAGGTATTAAACTATATTCTATAGTATTATCTTCATTAGTACTTTTATCATCTACAACATAATCTTCCTTAGAATCATTTTTAATAATTACTTTATACTCAATAGAGTCTCCTACTTCATACATTTTAACATCTAAATTGATTTTGCTATCTTCAAGTGTAACATCACTTAACTCTTCTGTTAATCCTGTAGTCTTCTTTAACTCTATCATTTTGATAAAAACATCCTTATTATCACAAGACTCTTCTGCATAAACAAAAGTAGGAATAATTAATATTACTAATAAAAACAAATAACTAAGTTTTTTCATAGTATCACCTATTATTATTTTATAATAAAAAAATACATTTAAAATGACAAACAGTCACTTTAAATGTATAGTTGACAAATATTATACACTAATTTTATTTTCTTCATCAAATGGAACTAATAAACATTTTCTAGAAGCAAGATAATCACACATATGCACAAAATTCTGATATTTTGTTTTTGGTGGTTCTAACACTTCATTTCCATCATAATCTGTTATCCATGGTCCCATATGAGTTTTAATCACTTCAGACATAAATTCAGCATCTTCTTTATTTAATCCTATTTCCTTCTGATTATCTTTAATAAAATTAGCCATTAGAATAGGATGATCAAATCTTGTATACTTTTCTTTTGGATTACCACACTTTAATCCATCATGTACTAATAAAGACATTAACATTAAATCTTTTTCTCTAGAAGTATATTTTCCACCTATACTAGGATCAGATAATAATTCAAAACCAATTCTCATAGCAGCTTTAGAATGTCTTAATAATCCACCTTCTCCTAATGCATATCCCGGATGATATTTCCCAGTTGAGGAAGCTGCTTCATGAAACCAGTACTCTGGTAACATCTCTATTATTTTTAATAAACAATCACTATAAGTCTCATCTTGAATATAATCTAATTCATCTAAAAACATTTCTTCTTTTTCCATAAAATCAACTACTTTCTATTTTGTAATATTTTTACTAATATTTCATTACTTACATATATTTTATCTTCAGGAATACTTAAATAATGATTATTTAATTGTAGATATCCTTCTTCTATCAATTGATCAACATCATAATAATATGATAAAGAATGGTGATATTTTTCTTCAAATAATCTTAAATCAATTCCTTTTAATAATCGTAATCCAAGGATTACTTCATATTCAATTTCATCATCTAAAGACAATTCTTCTTCTGCTAAAACAATACCCTCTTTATAACGTGTAATACTTCTCGTATTTGTAATTCTTTTTTTATGAATATAAGAACTAGAACCTAATCCAAATCCATAATACTCTCCATTTTTCCAATAACAAAGATTATGTTTTGATTCATATCCTGGTTTTGAAAAATTACTAATTTCATAATGAATATAACCATTTTCTTTTAATCTTTTGCAAATACTCAAATACATCTCATAATCTAATTCTTCTGATATATTTTTAGTATCTTTTATACCAAGAATAGTATTTTCCTCAATGATTAAAGAATAAGTAGAAATATGCTCAGGAAATAAAGATAAAATAAAATCTAAGTCTTTTTCTAAATCATCAATATTTTCTCCTGGTATTGCATATATCAAATCAAAATTAATATTATGAATTCCAATACTTCTTGCATAATCAACTAAAGTTCTACATTTTTCTTGATCAAGAGTCCTATTTAATAATTGTAAAAAACGAAGATTTGTCGTTTCTACCCCTATACTTAATCGATTAATTCCATAAGTCTTTAATAATTCTAACTTCTCTATAGTAATGGAGTCTACATTTCCTTCTATCGTATATTCAATATCTTTACTAAGTTTTAATTTAGAAAGAATCTTTAATAATCTTTCTAACTCTTCATAAGATAAACAAGTAGGAGTACCTCCTCCTATATACAAAGTATCTAATACTTCTCCTTGATATTTAGAATCTATTTCTTTTTCTAAAGCATCTAGATAAGAATTAATAAACTTTTTATGATAAATTAGTTTACAAAAATCACAGTAAGAACATATCTTTTTGCAAAAAGGTATATGTACATAACAACTTTTAATCATTAAAACCTCTCATTTTTAAATATTGTTTTTCTAAAGCTTTTTTCTTTCTCATATAACTAGTTCTAGAAGAAGATAATTTTTGAGATAATTCTCTTAATTCTTCTTCTTTTAATAAAGTAGTTAATCTAGAATCATGTAAACAATCATGAATATAAGATCTTTGATATCCATATTCATGTAAATCTTTTGCAATTTCTGTTAATGTTTTTGGATAATGGTCTAAATAATAATGAACAATAAACAAAATATCTAATTTCTTTTTTAATTCTCTATCTTCTTCAGAACTCTTAATACATCCAATAAATCTTCCTTTTGAATCTTTTAAAGATTGATGGTGAGAAAAATATTCTTTTCCCCCTTTTTTTTGACCCTCTAATTTATTATGTTTCATTTTTTCTTCAATTGTAATTCCTAAACCAGGAATCATTTCTTGACGATGTTTTTCTAAATACCTTTGAACAGAAGAAAAAGAAAATCCTGTTACTTGAACAATATCTTTAATATAACTATTCGGATTTTCTAAAAAATAATCTACTACAATTTTTTCTTTTTCAAAACTTTCCATAAGACTACTCCTTTGTTGATAAAATAGATAAGAAAGCCTCTTGAGGCACTTCTACACTACCAATTTGTTTCATCCTCTTTTTACCTTCTTTTTGCTTTTCCAGTAATTTCTTTTTACGAGTAACATCTCCACCATAACACTTTGCTAAAACATCCTTACGAAGAGCTTTTACTGTTTCTCTTGCGATGACATGCATACCGATTGCTGCTTGAATTGGTACTTCAAATAATTGTCTAGGAATAATCTCTTTTAATTTTTCACAAACTATTTTTCCACGAGAATAAGCAAAATCTTTATGTACAATTACACTTAAAGCATCTACAACTTCTCCATTTAATAAAATATCCATTTTAACTAAATCACTTTGTTTATAACCAATCAACTCATAATCAAAGGATGCATATCCTTTCGTACAACTCTTTAATCGATCAAAAAAGTCATATACAATTTCTGATAATGGAAGTTCATAATGAATAGTAACTCTTTCTGTATCCAAATACTCCATATTAATAAATGTTCCTCTTTTATCCTGACACAATTCCATTAAAGAACCAATATAATCCTTTGGAGTAAAAATACTACATTTAACATATGGTTCAAATGTCTTTGAAACAAACTCTCTTTTAGGCATCTTAGATGGACTATCTACAATTACTTTATCTCCATTATTTAATAATACTTCATAAACAACAGAAGGAGAAGTTGCAATTAAATTTATTCCAAATTCTCTTTCAATTCTCTCTTCTACAATTTCCATATGAAGTAAACCTAAAAATCCACATCGAAAACCAAAACCTAATGCTTTAGAAGTTTCTGGTTCAAAAGTTAATGCAGCATCATTTAATTTTAATTTATTTAATGCATCTCTTAAATCTTCAAACTTATTTGCTTCTATTGGATACATTCCACAATATACAGTAGGCTTCATCGGTTTATATCCATGTAAAGCTTCTTTTGCAGGATTTTCCTCTAATGTAATCGTATCTCCCACATGAACATCTTGAATACTTTTAATAGATGCATATAAATAACCTACTTCTCCTGCAGATAATTCTTTTATTTCTTCTTCTTTTGGAGTATTAATCGACAACCCAACAACATCATAAGTAGCATTAGTCTCCATCATTTTAATAATATCTCCAACTTTTACTACTCCATCTACTACTCTAATACTAGTAATAACTCCACGATAAGAATCAAATAAACTATCAAAAATCAAAGCTTTTAAAGGTTTATTCTGATCTCCTTTAGGAGATGGAATCACATCAATAATTCGATCTAATAATTCACTTATTCCTTCTCCTGTTTTCGCACTAGTCTTTATAATATCATTTCTATCAAAACCAATATTTTCAAGTTCAGTACTTACCTTTTCAATATCTGCGCTCGGTAAATCAATCTTGTTAATGACGGGGATAATCGTAAGATGATTATCAAGAGCTAAGTAAAGGTTTGCAAGAGTCTGAGCTTCAACTCCTTGAGCAGCATCTACTACTAAAAGCGCTCCTTCACAAGCAGCTAAAGATCTAGAAACTTCATAAGAAAAATCAACATGTCCTGGAGTATCAATTAAGTTTAATTGATAAGTTTCTCCATCTCTCGTATAAGAAAGCTGAACAGCATTTAGTTTAATGGTAATTCCTCTTTCTCTTTCTAAATCCATAGAGTCTAACATTTGATCTTTTAATTCTCTTTTATCAATCGCACCAGTTCGCTCTAGAATACGATCAGCTAAAGTACTTTTTCCATGATCAATATGAGCAATTATACAAAAATTTCTGATATTTTCCTGTTTCATAGTAGCACTCCTTAAATATTTAATATTATATCATATTATGGATTATTTTCATCTATTATTTCACTACTGACAAAATAATAAGAAGAATTATTTAAAGCAAAATGATACTTAATAGTAGAACATCCTTCAATTTGTCTCCAATCAACCATAATTTGCTCTAAGGAAATATTATAATCTTGTCCCAACAACGTAGTATAATTAAAATCTTTATAGTATAAAACATCATAATTATTTCCTTTAGGAATCAAATCCAAATAAACTACTTTTTCATAAAGAACAAGTTCTCCATTCTCCATCTCATAAGCACTATCCAATTGAGTAAGATATTGAGGATTTTCCTTACTCTCATCTCCAAGAAATTGCGTAAATGTTGCATCATATCCTTCGTTTTGTGGATTGTATTCTAGATTTGCAACATTACAATGTCGAATTTGAAAAGGAAAAACATAATTAAAAGGAATAAAGTTAGAAAATTGTACATTGGGACCAAAAAACAATTTCATATGAGATAAAACAGTATCAATAGGAAGAAAATAAATACGATTAGAAAAAGAATCTACTTGTTTTGTATCAATGAAATCTTCTTTTGTTATAGTACGAAAGGCATAATATAATTTTTCAGTATCTGTAAAAGAATTGATATCAACTTTTAGATTATAAATGAACTTATCATATCTAACATTTCTAGTACCATAAGTAACATAAGAATATAAATTTTGAACATCCATCCGATTAATATCAATAGAAGTCATTTTTTCTTGAGGCTTTTTATTTATGATTGGTAAAGCCATTATAATAACAAACAATAATAAAATAAAAAAAACAAAAACAAGGAAAAAAGTAAATTTATAGTTATGATTTTTCTTATTCTTACTACGTTTTTTTATATCATATTCTTGTAAGGAATCAACATCGAAATCACTCATGAACTTCACCTACCAATTATATATATCTATTATATCATAAGAAAAGAAGATACTATTCTAAAATATCTTCTTTCTTTTCTTTAGGAATCATTTTGACAATACTTCTATTATCAAAAGAAATACTTTTTAGAAAATTATTCATAGTGGTAAGATTCATCTTTCGAATTAAATCAATACGATTCGGAATAATTTTATGATATTTAATAATATCATCAAATAAAACACTTTCTTCTTTATCTACACTATCACCCATTTTTACTTCATTAGCAATCCATACTTTTTTGATTCTTTCAAAAGTATTTTTTGTAATTGAAATATGACTTAATTCATATTCTATTTCTTCCAATAATCGATCAACATCTAAAGAAGTAGCCATTAAATAAAAAGTATGATAATCTTCTATCTTTTCCCATTCCATATAAAAATCATTTAATAATTTTTCATTACGAACTCTTTCTCTAAATTCAGAAGATGATCCAAATAAAATTGTCGTAAGCATATAATAATATAGATCTTGTTCAAAAGAATTAACCTTTAAATTCTTATTTGATATTTTAATACCCATTGCTAGTTTAGGTACTTCTATATTCTCTTTCAATACTTGCTTTTTCTTAACAACACTTTCTTCTTCTTTTTCCTCAATGATTTTAGGAACAATTCCAGAAGGAATATCTTTCATTTCTTTTTTTACAATATTATAAGCATTCTCTACATCAAAATTTCCTGCAATAAGTAAAAACATATTATTAGGAATATAAAAGGAATTATAACATTTATATAAATCTTCTTTCGTAATACGGTCAATCTCAGAAATAGTTCCCGCAATATCATATTTTCTAGGAGATTTATGATAAAGATTTTGTTTTAAACACATTTCTAACTTATAATCAGGCATATCCTGATACATATTAATTTCTTCTCCAATAATTCCTTTTTCTTTTTCAACATTTTCATTGGTAAAATAAGGATTATTAACAAATCGAAGTAAATATTTTAAGTTTTCATTAAACTTCTTTGTTCCATAACAAATATACTGTGTATAATCATATGAAGTAGAAGCATTAGAATCTGTTCCATTACTAGAAAAGAATGTAAAAGGATCTTCTCCATTTTCTTCTTCAAACATTTTATGTTCTAAGTAATGAGCAATTCCAAGAGGAGGAGTATATTCTTCACTTCCTAATTTAAACTTCAATATGTCACTACCATATCTAGTAGCATAACTAATAAAATAATTTTTTTTATCTTCATAAGGAACAAAATAAAGCTCTAATCCATTTTCTAACTCATCATAATAACAAGTTTTATCAATTCCACACAACTCAATTTTCTTCATTTTTATCCCCCTCAAGTAAAAATACAGTATCTATTTTTATCTTTTTTAAAGCATGAATAATTTCTTTCTTAGATACTTTATTCATGATTTTTTCTCTTTCTTTATATGTTTCAAATCCTACTATTTCTTCTGATAAATACTCACTAATTAAATTCATAGGAGACTCTTCAATAGAATTTATAGAATTATTATATAATTCTTTAGCGATTTTAATATCTTTATCTTGAAATTTACCTTTTTTTAATTGATTCAAAACATCAGTAATTTCTTTTAATGTTTTTGAATAATTTTCTTTATCTATTCCTGCAGAGATTACTATCATTTGATCTAATTTATAATAAGAAGAGAAAATACTATAACAGTAAGAGTACTTTTCTCTAACTGTTTTAAATAGTTTAGAATCTACTCCTCCTCCTAAAATAATATTCGCAAGAACCATAGGATAATTTTTTTCATAATCCTTCATCTTAGAAAGAGGACAAAGAATTCCTAACTTAGATTGATTATTCTCTTCTTTCTCTTTAGCAATTAGTCTTCTCTTTCTTACAGTTTTATTATCTAATTCATATTTCATTTTTTCTTTTTTTACTTTACGAAAATGAAAATTCTTTTTAACCATTTCAAGCATATCTTTTGGATTAAAATCCCCTACTACAAAAATATCTACATAATCACTATCAATCATGTTTAAATAGTATTGATACAAGTTATGTTCATCAATTTTTTCTAAATCTTCTACATATCCAATCATTCGATAGGATACTGGACTATTCTTATCATAAGCTTCTTTTAATCGTATCATACAATAATCATAAGTATCTTCTTTTAATTCAGATAAGGCAACACGACAATTATTCTTCACAAGAGATAATTTATCTTCTCTAAAAGAGTTATTACATACATCTGGATGAAATAATATTTCATTTAAGAACTCAAATGCTTTTTCTACATTACCCTCTTCTGTATATCGATCATTTAAGACTTGTAGAATAAAACTAGTCATAATATAATTGCCTAATCTCTGAGTATTGTTGTAAACATCTACAGCATACAAGTTTTCTGCTTCAATAATCATATTTCTTTTAGATGAATACTTACTTGTAGACTGTAGTAAAATATCAGACAAAACATTTCTTTTCGTAATATCTTCTTTTACGATAGGAGTATGAAAAATAATTTTTAAAGTAATTGTTTTAAACTTTTTAGTTCTTACCATATGTAAATTATAAGAACCTTGATTTTTCTTAATATATTGCATCTTTCCACCTCGTACTAATAATAGTATATCCTAAATAATAGATTCTAAAGCAATTTCTATCATTTTATTAAAGGAATTTTGTCTTTCTTCAGAAGATGTTTCTGCATGAGTTATTAAATTATCAGATACAGTAAGAATAGCAGAAGCTTTTTTATTTAGTTTTCTAGCATTACTAAATAAAGCAAAAGTCTCCATTTCTGTAGCATAACAATTATATTCATCTCTTAATTTAGGAATATCTGCTTGATTATAAAAAACATCTGTACAGAATACATTTCCTTGATGAACAGAAATATTAAGTTTAGAAGCAGCATCTTCTATTTTGTGATTAAGAATAGAATTACTAGATAATACTTTATCTTCTTCTCCAGTTAATTCATATAAATAATTGGATACTGAATAGCTCTTATCAACAACAAGAACTTCATATAAATCCAAGTCTTCTTTAAATGCTCCACAACTTCCAACTCTTATAATTTCATCAACATCATAAAAATTAAATAATTCATAAGAATAAATTCCCATACTTGGATTACCCATTCCAGATGCAAAAACAGTTACTTCTTTACCTTTATAAGTACCTGTATAAGCAAGCATTCCTCTTACTTCATTAACACAACGAGGATTTTCTAAAAACTTTTCAGCAATCATTTTAGCACGTAATGGATCTCCCGGCATTAAAACAGTTTTCGCAATATCTTCTTTTTTACTACTAATATGTGGTGTAGCCATATAAACATACCTTCTTTCTAAATCAATTATAGCAAGCAAACAAGACTCTTTCAACAAAAAAGAAGAGTATTACTCTTCATTTTTTTCATCATATTGATATAAGACTTCTCTTGGTTTAGAGTTTCCAGTAGCTGGACCAATAATACCATCTTCTTCTAGTTGATCAATTAAAGTAGCTGCTCGATTATAACCAATCTTAAATTTTCTTTGTAAAAGTGAAGCAGAAGCTTTTTGTGATTTAATAACAAAGTCTTTTACTTCATCATATAAATTATTTTCATTAGTATCAACTGGTTCCATATCAAGGTTATTATTTGATTCATCTTTTACTTCTTCTAACTTCATAAAATTATCACTATATTGAGCTTCTTGTTGTGACTTCGTAAAGTTAATAATTCTTTCAATTTCTTCATCTGTAATGAAAGATCCTTGAATTCGAGTAGGAGCATTTTGTCCTATTGGTAAATACAACATATCTCCTTTTCCTAATAACTTCTCAGCACCAGTCTGATCAAGGATAGTACGTGAATCAATTCCAGATCCTACAGCAAATGCAATACGAGAAGGAATATTAGCTTTAATTAAACCAGTAACTACTTCTGTAGATGGTCTTTGAGTCGCAACAATCAAATGAATACCTGCTGCTCTTGCTTTTTGTGTAATTCTTAGAATAGAATCTTCTACTTCTTTTGCAGCTACAACCATCAAATCAGACAACTCATCAATTACAATAACAATATATGGCATTTTTTCTAATGGATCTTCTTGATGAGTCTTATTATATTTTTCAACATATTCATTATATCCTTCAATTTTTTTCGTACCACTGGCACTAAACTTCAAATATCTTTGTTCCATTTCATTAACCATTTTTTGAAGTAATATAGATGCTTTCTTTGGTTCAATAACAACAGGACACATCAAATGTGGAATACCATTATAAACAGATAATTCTACCATCTTTGGATCTACCATCGCAAGTTTTACCTCATCTGGTCTTGCCCTCATCAAAATAGAACAAATGATTCCATTAACACAAACAGACTTACCAGAACCAGTAGTACCAGCAATAAGTAAATGTGGCATTTTATTAATTTCACAAGTACCGATTTCTCCCATAATTGATTTACCCAGAGGAACCATTAATTTCTTATCTGGTTCTTGAAGCATAGCTTTACTTGCCATAATCTCAAAGAAACTAACTGAAGATGGAGAATCATTTGCAAATTCTATTCCAACAGTATTTTTACCTGGAATAGGAGCTTCAATTCTTACATCTTTTTTAGATAAAGCTAATGCAATTTCTCTACTTAAAGTGGTAATTTTATTTACTCTTGTTCCAGTTGCAATCTCCAGTTCATATTGAGCAACAGTTGGTCCAACATGTACTTCTACAACTTTAGCAAATACACCAAAACTCTTTAATACTTCTTCTAGTTTTCCAATATTAGCTTCTATTTGAGCATTATCCATACCTTTATTTTTACCCTTTGGTTTATCTAATAAATCAAGAGGAGGTAATTGATAACTTGGATTTACATAATTCTTAGGTTTAGATTCCTCAGTTTTTTCAGATACCACTTCATTAGCAGGTATCTTTTTAAGCTCATCAACACTCTTAATCGTTAATTTTTCAGATTCTTCTATTTCATTACCATTACTAATCTTAACCTTTTTACTTTCAGGCTCAATCGTATTATGTTCTTCTTTTTTCTCTTCTCTTTCTTCTTTATTCTTTTCATGAAGTTCTTTTGCTTCTTCAAAACGATCTCTAATATAATCACTTATAGAAAATCCAGTAAACAACAAGAATCCTCCTGCCATAAATGTAACAGAAATAATCTTCATACCAGTATCAGAGAATAGCTTAGAGAAAATTAAAGCAAATAACCCTCCAATAAATCCTCCTCCTACACTAGTAGTATCACTAATAGTACCAGTAGCCATTAAAGTATTAAATGCTTTTGTTAATTCATTAATTGTCTCTTTAAAAATAACACTTGCAGAAGCATCATTTAATTCTATAAATTCCCAATGCATAAAAGAAAGTACTCCAATAATAAATAAGTATAAACCTAAAAATTTATTAGAAAAAACATCTGGAAATTCTCCTTTAATAAAAGTATAAGCTCCTATAATAAATAAAACACCAAGTAAAACCATATAAGCAGATCCTGACATAAATAAAGAAAATGATGCGATAAATTTACCAACTGGACCTAGTTTTCCTATACCTACTATTGCAATTAATAAAAACGCAATAGCATATACTTCTTTCTTTATCTCAAAAGAACTACTACTTGTTGTTTTTCTTCTCTTTCTTTTTGCCATATAATCACCTAATCCTACAAATATATTATACTACATAAACTATTAGAAACACTAGAAAAAAGCATTAATTTGACATGAAGTGTAAAATAAAAAAATAGTTTTAAAACTATTTTTCCATTTCGACTACTTTAGAAAAATCCTCTTCTAATAATTCAGGATGTTGTGCAATATATTCTGCTAATTGAATAGATCTAGCAAAATAGAATCCATCTGCAATTCTCTCATCTAATGTTAATTGTAAATCAACCATCTTTCTACCTTTTTCTTCTCGAATAGTACCAATTGTTAATACAATAGAATTTGTTCCATATTCATTTAAATGATGATAACAAGAATTGGTTTGAATACTACCTAAGTTACTAACTAAAATAGTAGCATAATTAGTATCGCCTTCTGTTAATGCCTTAGGATTAATACCATGATTATCTAAGAAGAATACTATTTTTACAACAATAGATAGTAACCATTTTGGTAAAGAACAAAATGCTTTTAAAACACCATCCATATCATTAGTACCTTCTTTTCTAACTTTGAAAATATCAACAGCCATCTTGTGACAAAAAGTATTAATATTATCATTTTCAAGTGCATCAACACAAACGATTCTTTCTTCTCCACTATCACTCATTTTATCCTTTGCAATAAAAGCAAAATTTACATTTTTTTTCTGATATAATCTTTTGTTTTTTACAAATCGATTCAAAGCTTTCCTACTATAAACAGTCTTAGCAAAACAACAAACTAATCCATGAAAGAAAGTCATTTTATAATCTAAGTCATGTTTATTTTTTTCTTCAATATAATTGATTAGATTTGTAACATCAATATCTACCTTACTAGACACTTCTGCATCACATCTTTTAGGCATAATAAAAGGTACAATTGCTTGAATAGCATCTTTTGGCTGTATCCAATCTGCATCTTTTCTTTTTTTTGTAAATAAACCCATATTACTTCTCTCTTTCTATTAAGTCTATATAAGAATGATAAATATTTTTTACTTCATCATCCCAATTTTTATATAATTCTAAATAAGCATTTTCACATACTTTATTATAAGATTCTTGGTCTTGAAAAATATCATCAATTTTTTTAGCATACATAGTAACATCATTTTCTGATAAATATCCATTATGATTATCTATGATATTACAAGCAGTAGCAGCATCTTTTAAAAACAAACATGGAGTCTTTTGAGATGCAGCTTCTATTTGTACAATAGAAGATGCATCATACAATGATGGAAATAAAAACAAATCACTTCTAGCATAATAATCAGCAAGATATTCTCTATCAGTAATTCTACCACACAAAATTATTTTTTCCTCTAAGTGAGCTTCTTTAATCTTATGCTTCAACTGTTCTTCATCTTGACCTTCTCCTACAAATAACATTTTATAAGAAATTTTTACTTGTTTTAAAGCATCTACAATAAAAAATATATTTTTTAATTTATTCAATCTTCCAACAAACAAAAATACTTTTTCATCTTTAATATCATAGAGCAGATTAATTCTTTCACAACTTTTTTGAACATCTTTTACTGGTAACATTTCCGTAGCATTGTTCATTACAAGAGGTTTTTTAGAATAGTGATATTCTTCATGAAAAATTCTTGCAACTTCAGAATTAACTGCCCAACATACATCACATTGTTCATAAACATGAATAACCGTTTTTAAGAGTTGATCTGTTAACCGATTAGATTTTGTAGCACGATATATATCTTGCCTATATTGACTATGCATTGTGCCAACGATTGGTATATGATGCTCTTTAGCATACTCTACTCCAATTCTTCCAAGTGTTGCCGGAGAATGAATATGAACTATATCTAAATGACAAGAATCCAATATTTTATGAAACTTTATATCAATTTTAGGAACAGGTAAAGAGTAATCTATTAAAGGAACCTCTAAAGAACTACATCGAATAACCTGATATGGTAATTTTGAATCGTCAAACTTTTTATGAGGTATTTTAGGTGCAAATACATAAACATTAGCAAATTTACATAATCTTTTTGCAGTATTATCAACGACCATTACTACTCCATCTATCATAGGATAAAAAGTATCAATAAATAAACCTATTGAAATCTTCTTTTGCATATCATCACCTAATATAATTATTCTATCATTTTTTTAATAAAAAAAAAAGAGCATTAAGCTCTTGATACATATTTACCATCAGCAGTAGAAACAATAATTGTTTCTCCTTCTTCAATAAATAATGGAACTCTTACCATTAATCCAGTTTCACATTCTGCATCTTTCAAAGCATTAGTAGTCGTATTACCTTTAACAGCTGGTTCTGTATGAGTAACTACTAATTCAACTTTATCTGGTAAATCAATTCCTAAGATTTCTCCTTCATAACTAGTAATATACACTTCTAAATTTTCTTTTAATAATTTAGCTTGAGTACCAATCTTAGAAGCAGGAATCTCTAATTGCTCATAATTATCCATATTCATAAAATAGAAAATATCATTCATATTATATAAATATTGCATTTGTTGTTTTTCAATACGAGCAGTAGCAACTTTTACACCAGCATTAAATGTTTGTTCAAAAATTGCTCCAGTTCTTAAATTTTTTAATTTAGCTTTAACAATAGCAGCACCTTTACCAGGTTTAACATGTTGAGTTTCCATTACTACATAAATATTTCCTTCATATTCAATAGTAATTCCATTTTTTAAATCATTAGTACTAATCATTTTATTCACTCCTCAAAAACTAAAAAATAAGTATGAAACTTATTTTATTTCTTTTCTTTATGTACTGTGTGTTTTTTACATCTAGGACAGTATTTATTCATTTCAAGACGGTCTGTTGTATTTTTAACATTTTTTTGTTCTCTATAATTTTCTTCTTTACATTCACTACATACTAGAGTTTTATATTGTCTATTTCCTACTTTAGCCATTTCTAATCCCTCCTTACACGTCTAATGGTATTATATCAAATAATTTTGATTTTGCAAAAGAATTTTATATTAAAATCATGAAATTATCGTGTTTTTGCATTAGAATCTAATTCACTATTATCATCATTTATTTGTTCTAAATAATCTTCAACAGTAATTATAGAATCTAATTCATATTGTTCTGAATCGAATACACTCTCTACAGAAGTATTATCTGTTGTTGGTAATGATTCTTTTTCAATTTTACTATTATAGCATGAAACTACAGTACATGATAATGCAAGTGCAACAATAGTTGGCCAAAAAAACTGATAATTTTTCATAATAATCCCCCTTTAAGACGAGTATAGTATAACACAAATCTTATTTTTTTTCAAGAAAAAAGGAGATATTACTCTCCTTTATTCTCAGTTTCTGCAATTGTCTTCTTGTATTCTTCTCTAAAAGTTTCACAAACTTCTTTCAAAGTAGTATTTAATTGATTAAATTCATCATCTTCAAGACCAACGTGAATAATTTCTTCAATTTGATCATGATTAAAACCAATTCCTACTTTACTATCGATAACTCCTTCTGGAAAAGCACAACCTCCATAATCATACATTTCTTTATGTTGATCATTACCAGTAGGGAAAATCAAATAAGACATAATCATAACATTTTTGACTCCATTTTTCAAACGAACAACAGAACCAATTGGTAAAAATTTTTCTTTCATATTAACCTCCATTAAAATTCTCCACTGCTTAAATCAGTAGATATTTCAGAATAATCAAAGTAAGTATCTTTAGAATCATCATAAGCATTCGTTACAGGTGTTTCCACAGCAATTTCCTCTTCAGAATCAGTTTCTTCTTCCGGTTCTTCACCTTTTCCTTTATATGCTTTATTAATTGCAAGCGCAGCAGCACCTGCTCCAAATCCTATCGCAGCAGGAGCAATATAGTCTTTCCAATTAATACCTTCTCCTACTCCAGTATCAGGAATTGCTTCATATCCTCCACCACTACCTTGTGCTGAAGGAGAATAAGAAGTCTCTGGTGTTGTTGATGTCGGTGTTGTTGATGTCGGTGTTGTTGATGTCGGCGTTGTTTCCGTAGGAGTTATTGATGACGGAGTTGTTGATATCGGAGTTGTTGATGTCGGAGTTGTTGATGTCGGTGTTGTTGATGTCGGTGTTGTTGACGCTGGTGTTGTTGACGCTGGTGTTGTTGACGCTGGTGTTGAATCAGTTGGTGTTTCTGGATTAATCGGTAAAGCAGGATCAGTAGAAGATTTAGGATTAGCTGAAGGAGTATCATCTAAAGGAGGCAAAGCAATATTTTTCTCTGCAGGTATACCTTTTTCAACATGTGGAGGTAAAGCAATTTTTGGTTCTGCAGGTATACCTTTTTCAACATGTGGAGGTAAAGCAATATCTGGATCTCCAGGTAAACCTTTTTCAACATGTGGAGGTAAAGCAATATCTGGATCTCCAGGTAAACCTTTTTCAACATGTGGAGGTAAAGCAATATCTGGTTCTCCAGGTAATTTAGGCTTATCTGTAACTTTACCTCGTAATTTCAATTGTTCTTCAGGTGCATCAATTTTAATTTTTTCTTCATGTCCTGGTAATTTCAATTGTTCCTCTGGTGCATCAAGTTTAATTTTTTCTTCATGTCCTGGTAATTTTAATCTTTCTTCTGGTGCATCAAGTTTAATTTTTTCTTCATGTGGCGGTAATTTTAATCTTTCTTCTGGTACATCAAGTTTAAGATTTTCTTCATGTGGCGGTAATTTTAATCTTTCTTCTGGTACATCAAGTTTAATTCTTTCTTCATGTGCAGGTAATCTTAACTGTTCTGCTTTAGCTCCATCATCTACTATATTAGATAATGCTTTAACAGCATCATCAGTAGTATTAGCAGCACTTCCATTTAATCCCTCAACTCTTGCTAAAGTATATAAATCATCAGTAAATTGATTCATTCCTTCAGCACCTTGACTGCCATAATATTTCAAGCCATTTTCAGCATTATTATACCAATTACCACCTTGCTTTAATACAGCATTTGGATCAGGTTTAATTTTAGCCAAAGTTGCAGTAGAATCGTGCCATAAATTATAACACTCTCGTTCAAATGGATCCATAGGATCCCAATTTGTAGGATCAAATCCATATTCTTTTAATTTTGCTAAATTTGCTTGTGCTTCATTATAAGTCATTTCAACTTCTGTTCCAGGAACTCCTAGCTTGTTAGCAGCCTCACTAGCAACATCATCAGCATTATTAGAAGCAATCTTAGCTGAATCTTCTAATACATCATCAAAACCATCAATAAAATCACTAGTATTACTTTCTGCATGACCAAATCCAATATCTGAACTTTTATTAGCAGCTTTTGCTACATCATCTGCTGAATTTGCAGCAGCTTTTGCTACATCATCTGCTGAATTTGCAGCAGCTCTTGCTACATCATCTGCTGAATTTGCAACAGCTCTTGCTACATCATCTGCTGAATTTGAAGCAACTCTTGCTACATCATCTGCTGAATTAGCAGCAGCTCTTGCTACATCATCTGCTGAATTTGCAGCAGCTCTTACTACATCATCTGCTGAATTTGCAACAACTCTTGCTACATCATCTGCTGAATTTGCAGCAACCTTTGCCATACCATCCATAACCGCTAATGAAGTAGTTGTAGTTGATGCCGAAGTTGTAGCAACTTTTGCAATATCATCACCAGAATGAGCAATACCATCAGCAATACTATTTAAAGATGTAGTTGTCTTAGTTGAAACACTATTAAGTGCATTATTACTTGCTTTAGATGCAGCATTTGCAACATCATCACTTGAGTTTGTTATAGCATCTCTTACTACTTTTGCAGCAGTACTTTCAGTATTTGTTGCTGCAGCTCTTGCAGCAGATTCTGCTCCTCCATCAAGATATATAACATCAGGTGGATTAGCAGTATTAGCATTACCTCTAGCCTTAGAAGCTGTTCTTACTGCATTAGCTGTATCATCACTTGACTGAGTTGCAGCTTGTCGTGCAGCTCTAGAAGCACTATTTTCAGTATTTGTTGCTGCAGCCCTTGCAGTATTAGATACTTCATCGCTTGATTGAGAAGCAGCTCTTATCACATCATCTTGTACACTGGATACATTTTTTGCTGCAGTTCTCGCAGCATTAGATACTTCATCGCTTGATTGAGAAGCAGCTCTTATCACATCATCTTGTACATTAGATACATTTTTTGCTGCAGTTCTCGCAGCATTAGATATTTCATCACTTGACTGAGAAGCAGCTCTTATCACATCATCTTGTACACTAGATACATTTTTTGCTGCAGCCCTTGCAGCATTAGCTACTCCATCACTTGACTGAGCAGCAGCTCTTGCTAGATCATCTTGTACACTGGATACATTTTTTGCTGCAGCCCTTGCAGCATCCTTTCCAACCGAAGAAGCTTGTGCAGCAGCGGCTTCCTCAGCAGACATTCTCGCGTTAAATTTAATAGCATCAATAGGATTAGCTTTATACCTTTTAGCAACATCCTCAACAACTTTATTCAAATCATCTCCTGAAAGTCCAGCATCTTTAGCAGCCTGTCTTGCAGCTTTAAATGCCTCATCCATAGATCCAGTCTTTCTTTTCGCAACATTCGCTGCCTCCATTGCTTTATCATGTGGAGTCGCCGTATCCACTCTTTCTTGAGCCATTTTTACATCAGGATGTGATTCTTTTGTCTGAGCACGGAATTTTTTCTTAGCCATTTCAAATTCTGTATCAGACATATTGCCAGCTTTATGTTGTTGTTTAGCATAATCATATTCATCATAAATTTTTCTTTGTGCTTCATTTGCTTGTTCTTGTCGAACTTTGAATTCTTCAGACTCAACATTATTTCCAGATTTTGAGGTATTTTTTGTACCTCTACCTGCAGCTTTTTCAGCATCATCTGCATATTGAGAAGTTCTCCCTGCAGCTCTTTCTGCATCATCTGCATATTGAGAAGTTCTTCCTGCAGCTCTTTCTGCATCATCTGCATATTGAGAAGTTCTCCCTGCAGCTCTTTCTGCATCATCTGCAAATCCGGAAGCCTTATTTGCGGCTCTTCCTGCATCATCAGTAAATTGAGAAGCAGCTCTTCCCGCATCATCAGCTGAATTACCAGCAGCTCTTGCCGCATCATCTGAAACACCAGCAGCACCTTTAATACCAGCAGCTGCTTTGTCAGCACCTCTTAACTTACTAATAGCACCTGCTGCTGCTTTAAACAACATTGTTGCAGCAACTGTAGTAACAGCAGCAACAGCACCAGTTTTTATTCCTTGACCCAAAGCATGATAATAGTCATTACCCGCAGCCAATGCATTCTGCGTTCCTGTTCCAAGTCCACCGATACCTGCAGTAAGAGCAGCAAGTCCCATCGAGGATCCTGCCGCCGAAGCTCCAGCAGCAAAACCAGCTCCAGAAACAGCACCTAAAGCTCCACCTGTTCCAGCAATAACTAATGCATAACCTAAAGCAGTTCCACCAATTTTAAATATATTAGCAGCTATACCATCTTCTTTAATGAAACTACCTCTAACCAACTCTTGTCCTAATTTAGTATTGTAATAAAAATTATGAAAAGCATCTCCAACATGATCTTTTGCAATAATATTACCTACTCTATCTTTAAAGGAAGAACTAAATAAACCACCAACAGCTCCTACAACAGATAAGAAACCATCAACAAGTTCTTCTCCTCCCGTTAATAAACCTTCCCATATTTTAGCCCTTGCTAAACCAATAGTACTAAGCATTCTTCTACCCCATCCCATGGTTTCAACATCAGCATTATACATTTTAACTTCTTCAACTCTTGAATTAATGTTCTTTATCATATTATCGATAGAAGTAGCACAATTTTCAGCATCCTTTGCAACAACATTTAAAGCACTTAAATCAAGATACTGTGCTCCACGAGCAGAAGTAATAATTCCTAATGCAGATTGAACTCCACCATAGTTAGAAGTAATTGTATTTCTAGCTTTTAGAAGTTGTTCAAGGGAAGAGTTAACTAATTCTTCATCATATACCAATTTAGCCATTTTTACACCTCCCTTTATCTTCTATTCTGTGCAGCTTGTTGCTGTGCTTTATATCGATTATACTCATTTAATTCTGCAACTTGATTATTATAAACTGTTACTGCTTGTTGATAAATATTTTCAGCAACAGCAACATACTTATCTCGAATAGCCACAATTTGCTGTCCCATTTCCATAAGATCATTCTCAAAAGAAGAATTATCTACAGAAATTGCTTTCTTACTACAAGTATATCCAGCAGAAATAACCTGGTTTCCTCCATCAACGAAAAAACTAAGAGCTTCAAGAAAACTCTCACACCCTCGTTTTATAGTTGCTACATCAATTAATTGTGATTCATTCGTAATTCCATATGCCATAATTACACCCTCTATCTACAATACTATCTATTATATATTTTTTCATATTCTATAAAAAAAAGCAAGTATTCTTTCAAAAAAATACCTGCACTTTACTATTTTTTTTCTTTACAAATCACAAGTAAATAAGATCCCATCGGATCATAGTGACATATCTGCAACACAAGCACTCTATCGTTAGGTGTAAAGTAAGCATTTTCACTACGATATAAAGAATTTTCTAACATTCTATCAAGATGATTGATATAATCTTGTGGTGAATAAAAAATCAACTTCATATGTTCATTATTACTACTATCTGGTAATATCTTTATTGCAACAATTTCATAATGAACTTGTTTCTCATCTAGGCTTAAATAAACATCTTTATAATTATTAAAGATACCTTCATCAACATAAGCTTCTAAATTTGTAAATGGTAATTGATCATAAAACTCTTCTCTTTGAGTATTATGTCCATAAATATTTATTTGTAAATCATTTGATAAATTTGTATTACGATAATCAAAGAATGGTACACCTAATCCATCCCATTCATGATATAAACTATAATCCAAATAATAAGTATTATTATCCGTTCTTGTAATAAGAGCATCTATCCCAATATTAGGAATCTCTAATCGTCCCATAATATCATAATTACCATACATCTCACGATATGCTGGTAATGGATTTTCATAAACATTTACATCAATCTGATTATCATCTTTATCATTATAATTATTCTTTTTTTTCTCTTCAATTAATCGATTAACACTAGGAATTCCAGGCTTTTTTATATAATTATTATAAACATAATAAGCTCCTACAGTTAAACCAGTTGTTAATAATAATAATGGTAATAATTTTAATAACTTTTTCATAAATACCTCTTCTTATCTAATAAAAATATACTCAAAAACAATATCGTTTGTCAATCTAATAACCATAATATTCTCCATATTTACGTGAAATAGCTTGTGTTAAATAATAAGTTACTAAACTTTTATAATCCAAATTTGAATTTGGATGAGAAGAATCAGGAGAAGTAACTACTATACTTACTTTTGGATCATAATAAGGAGCATAACCTATAAAAGTACTAGTAATCGTTTCTGTATCAATCACCCCATTATTATCTGTATCTATAAAACTTTGAGAAGTACCTGTTTTTCCGGCATATTCCATTTCCCAATCTGTATAACCAACTCCATATCCACCTGGACTATGAGTAACTGCATAAAAGCCTTCTTTAATACGATTCATATATTGAGAATCAGTATCAATAGTATTTAATACTTTTGTCTCAAAACTAGATTCCAAAGGTCCAATTTCTTCTGTTTCAGAAGAGGAATGAACTTCTTTTAATAAGTGAGGTTGTAGTCTAGACCCACCATTCGCAATCGTTGAAATATACTGAGATATTTGAATTGGAGTATATGTTTCATATTGTCCCATTGCAAAATCAAGTAAATTACCAGCTGCTCTATCAGTAGAA
Organism: Bacilli bacterium; assembly: GCA_017405445.1. GTDB lineage: Bacteria > Bacillota_I > Bacilli_A > RF39 > UBA660 > UBA3789. The sequence continues at coordinate 24,889 of JAFRAK010000018.1, forward strand.
GTATAACCTTTACTCTCAACCGGTAAGTCAATTCCAGTACTTACTCCCAATCCAAAGGAATGATACATATTTCGATAAGTATCAAAAGCATTTTGATTGAAATTCATTTTCATACCAGGAAAATACTCTTGTCCATTAACACGAATTGCAATTTTAAATTGATAAACATTACTACTAAAAGCAAGTGCACTAATATCATCTAAAAGCCCTAATCCCATAACAGAAGAACATTTTTCTCTAACTCCTGCAACTTGTATACATTCATCATACAATGTTTCTCCAATATGAATAGCTCCTGTATTATATCCAACCAACATAGAAGCCCCTTTAACAATAGATCCAGGCATAATTGGAGAAGTTAAAATACTGGTTGTATTATCAACCATCTCTCCATTAACAAGTTTTTTACTTGCCATCGCAAGGATTTCCCCATTTCTAGGATCTTGTATTACTACAGTAGAATGATCATAATACTCAGTATTAGGTTCATTCTTAGTATTCCACACAAAATCAGAAATAATATTTTCTACTTCTCTTTGTAAATTAATATCAATAGTTAAAACAATATCTTTTCCTCTTTTTCCTTCTTTTAACAATCTTACTTCATGAGAATTAACTACTTCATATAAAGCTTTTTCTCCTTTTAAATAATCTTCATATTCTTTCTCAATATAACTAATTCCTACTCTATCATTTAAACTATATCCTTTTTCCAAATAATAATCTTTTTCTTCAGCAGGAATACCTTGTGTACTAGAAGATACTTTTCCAAGAATTGTTTTAAAAGTATCTCCATATGGATAAACTCTTTCCCAATCAATTCTAGTATTAAATCCTTTTAAAATATCATTGTTTTCAGAGACATAGGCATATTCTCTATCTGTTGCATCACTTTTAATAATCTTATCTTCATAAGCATATCCACGATTCATTAAATAAAACAAATAAGCAATCTTATTTTCTTCATCAGAAAAAGCTAATTTCTCTTCTGGTATTCTTTCTAGTCGAAACTCATCAATTTCTTTTTGACTTAGTTTTCTTTGTACTAACTTTTCTCTTTCTTTCTTTGTAATACTTTGATCACATAAATCAGAATGAATAACACAATAATACTCTCTTCTATTTCGATCAGATAATCGATAGTATTCTACATCAATATGTGGAGAAATCTTTTTCGCAAGATCAATCATTTCTAATTCAGAAGTATCCTTATCTTTTTGATAAATAATTGTTTTTAAAGATTTATTATCGACAATAACATTATAATTTCGATCATAAATTCTACCTCTAGGACTACTATTTCCAGATATTTCAGTATAAGTAAGATTAGCCAAGTCATCATTGTATTTTTCTTTTTCAAATAACATAACCATAGTAATATGATATAAAACAAAAGAAAAAGCGACAAGAACAATCCCTAGTAAGAATACAAAACGATGTTTAATAATATGATCAATATTCTTATTCCTCTTCTTTTTCATAATATCACCTATTACTAGTTTATCACATATTTAATAGATAAATTCATATATTTTATTGAGGTGATTCTATTTATACAAAACTAATACAGAAATATGTAGAAAATCTTACTACAAAAGATTTAGAAATGTTTGCTAAAAAGAATAATATTTCATATACAGAAAAAGAATTAAACATCGTTTATCAATTTATAAAAGAAAGATATCAAGAACTACTTGATCAAAATATTAAAGTATTTGAAGAAATAAGAGACAAAATAAGTCCAAATCTATATAAAACATTATTAGAATATTATATTGAATACAAACAAAAATACTTATAAAAAAAGACCTCAATTGAGGTCTTTAAGGATTTACTATTATTAACTAATTCTACAAGGAATTGGAGTAACTTTTTTAGAAACAAATTTTAGTCTTCCATTTTCATCATAAACATCTGCTCCAGTGACTTCATTTTTAACTATTTCACTTGTTTTAACTTCTCTTACTTTATCTAAAACATTTGTTGGTTTAGCCTCTCCTAAATCCATTGAGATTTTACTTCTCTTAATTAATGATTCTTCTGTTGGTTCAGATAAACCATGGTCACCTGTATCTCCTAAAATAATAAAATATTTAGAATTTGTTTTTAAATCACCAGCCTCTGTTGTTGTAACAGCTTTATCTACTACAACATATCCTTTTAATTCAGCATTACCAAATGGTGATTTACCACCTGACTCCATTAAGTCAGCAGTACTTTGTTGAATTGATGTCTTATTAAGAGTAACTAAAACATCTCCAGTTGGTTGACCACTATTAGGATCAAGAAGTTTGAAATTAATTTCATCACAATCAGAATCATCAGTACAAATTGGGAAATAATAACTTCCTGTATTTGTAGCTGAAGCTACTCTCCATTTACTGCAACTATCTGTTGTACAAGTAGGATTGTAGCATTCAATGTTATCTGCTAACATTGCATTTCTAACTGCGTTAATATACTCATGCGCAATATCTGCAAAAGTATCACGTCTTGAATTTTCGATGGTTCTTGAAACTGCTGGGATAGCAACCATCATTAAAATACCCATAATTGTAATAACTGCAAGTAACTCAATTAATGTAAATCCTTTGTTTGTTATTTTTTTCATTTCTTTTAACACTCTCTTTCTTTACCTTTCTTATTTATAAATCAATCGTATCACATTTATTTTTTTGGTGCAATACATTTACAAAAACTTTACACCTAAGATTTATATATATTTACAACACTACTACACTCTATACTATTGCCATTCTCCTCTCCTAATCTATTAATAACATTCAATGCTTCCTCATTTGAAGCTACATTCATATCTATATATAATTCCTCAGTTGGTGGTTCTCCTTTAAGATATGTCCTACTATTATTTGATAATTCATCATGCTCTGTTAAAGGAACTTCATATTTTACAATACCAGAAGCACGTTCCACTTCTTCAACTAATCTAACATAATATCGATAAGTATAAATATTCTCTCCTGGGTTTTCTAACTCTTTACGAATTACAAGGAATGATTCAGCTTGACTATATCTTCCTCCATTAATTCCTTCCTTCATATCATTATTACTATCTACATAAGATAATGTCATCACAGCACATTCATTTAGCCCAGTAGGATTCTTTGCTTGTTTTGTATTAATTCTTGTTTTAGCATTCGCAACAAGTTTATTAATATCTTCTTTTAAAATATTTTCCCTATTATTCTTAATAATACCTGCAATATTAGGTACTGTTATTAACATTAAAATACCCAGTACAACCATCATCGCAATTAACTCAATTAAAGAAAATCCTTTTCTATTCATAATCACTCACCTTCTATTTCATTATAACAAATTTCAATTTTATACAAAACTATTTTAATATTTTTTTTAAATTATTTAACTCTTCTTGACTATTATTTGTAAAATGATTCTGATCAAATAAATCATCATATCGAAATAATGAAAACCCTTTATAATGTTGAAAAAATCTAGAAGCTATAATCTCTCTCATAATAATATCACTATGATTAATCCATTCATCTTTTCCTTTTTTTGCATAATAATCAGTTTTTCCAACTTTATAAAAAGCAAGTGCTACATAATAATCAATATTATCATTTTTTATTAAATCTATCCATTCCAAACTTGTATCATAAAAAGGTTTTACTCCATTTTCAAAGCCATAATAAATCTGAGGCATAATAAAATCTACATACTCTTTTTCTTTTAACCAAGTAATCACATCAGCATAATTATTTTTATAATTATTCTCAATATTTCCCTCAGGAGAAACTCCAAATCTTATTTTTTTCTTTTGACACTCCTCATGCACTTTCTTAATCATTTGATTAATAATCATTAAATGATAATCTTCTAAACTAATACTCATATTCTTTGTATAATAATGATACTCTTCTAAATCAATATCTGAACTAGGATAAAAATAATCATCAAATAATAATCCATCAATAGAATAATCTAATACTTCCTTTACTCCTTCAACAATTAGATTTAATACTTCATCTCTAGAAGGATTATAATATAATCCATCCTTTTCAAAAACTATATCAGAATCTAAATAAGGATATGCAGGATGATTCTCAGAGATTAGACTCTTATTAGAAATAGTTTGTATTCGGTAAGGATTAATCCACGCAATTAATTTCATATTTTCTTTATGAGTCTCTTCTATAAAATATTCTAAAAAATCATAAGGATATTCCCCATTACTAGATAAATAAGTACTAATTGGAAAGATATTAGAATAATACATTGCATCAGAACAAGGTCTTACCTGCAATATAATAGTATTACAACCAATACTTTTAATCTGATGAATCATAGAAAGAACCATTTTTTTACTATTATTTTCTTCTTTATCTTTGAAATACTCTTCTATTTCAATATAACTTACAAATACTCCTCTTAATTCTTCTTCTCTAGAACTAGTTTTAGTAGAAGGAAAACTCATAAAAAATACCAGCATTAAAAGAATTAAAAACATTTTTTTCATCCTATCACCAGAATAATAATATCAATTAACTAAGTAAAAAAATGTCATTTTATTTTATCTTTTTCAATAATAAATAGTTGATTATGATGAAAAAAAGCATAAAAAATATCTTCAAGATTTAGATTTTTATGATGTAATTCATGAATAATCCATCTCTTATTTTTACCAATCTCAAATAATACATCTTCATCAATTTCCCCATCAAGGATTACTGCTAGAGGATAAATATCTTCTTTTTCTTTTTTAAATATAGATAATTTCCCATTAGCTTCTAAAATTGCATAATCAACCTCTTTAATGGATTTAATAGAAGAACCTCTTAATTGACATAACAAATCATCAATGTTATATCTAATTCTTTTCATTTCCTTAAAATTGACTTTTCCTCTTTTAATAATAACAGAAGGTTTTCCATCTAATAAATCTCTTGTTTTTTTATCAATAAAAGAAAACTTAGAAGAAAGAATTTGTAAAAAAGCTAATAATAAAATAGGAAGTAAAGATAAAAAAACTGATTCATTATAATTTTCAATTGAAATCGCAACCAATTCCGCAATAAATAAGGAAATAATTAAATCAATAATAGACAACTCTCCTATTTCTCTCTTCCCCATTAATCTATATACTATAACAATTACAAAATAAAAGAAAACTGTACGAAAACTAACAATTAAAAATTTCATTTCATCACCTATTTTTATTCTAAACAAGAATATTCTTTTTATACAAATCATATAAATGATTAGAGGTGAACTATGAAAAAAATAATTATAACAATCATATTGTTTATACTTTCTATTTTTTTATTATGTATCTTATACTACTATGGATCAATATCTCAATCTACTTTTCAATTATTAAAGTTATTATCATTTCTATTATGGATTATCCTTCTCAATATCTTATTAGAAAGCAAAAAAAGAAGATTAGGAATTATCCTATTTCTTTTCTTCATCATCCTATCTTTTATCACTTGTCTTCTTACAAAAAAAATATCTTATCATTTAATTCTATATTACTCTATGATATTAGCATCTACTCTACTTGGTTTTTATATTTCAAAGAAAACAAAAAAGAAAGGCAAAAACCTTTCTTAATTATTTCTTCCTTCTTCTTAAAAAAACAATTAAAAATATGAAAACAAAGATACCTGCGATTACAATAAGAATTGTATTACTATCTTTTTCTTTAACTTCAATAACTTTATCTTCACTACTAACTAAGAATAATGAATTTTCATCAAAATCACAGTTATCATCATCAGGACAATTAATTTGTCCAACAAAATAAATGGTATTTCCGTTTGGTAAAAAAGAATTAATATGATAATAATTATTTCTTATTTTTTTTACTTTATTATAGACTACTCCATCTAAACCAATTCTAACAATCTCAATACTATTATCATCACCATTTACATACAATAATTGATATTCTAACAATTCATCATTTTTAGTAATTGGCTTTAATTGAATAATTTGTTCTTGATTAAGAGAAACATCCCCAACAGTTTCCCATTCTATTTCATTATTTTCATTATATTCAACTAGATAATAACTAACCCCATCTTCTTGAGTTACTTTTACTTCACTAGTAAAACCATATAAGATGAAATGATCATCAATAGATAAGATATGTGGATGATCTTTTTCTTCAAAATCATCTTTAATAGTAGAAAGAATATCTCCATCTAAATTCATACGAAGTAAAGTATAAGCTTTTTCTTTTTCCGTAAGCACAACAATACTGCTTTTATTAACACAAACTTCTTGAAAATCAGTATAATCAGTATATTCTTTATTCCATAATAAGTTAAAAGATAAATCATATTTAGCCATAAAAGAAACATTATGGCTTTTTTTACCGATGATCAAATAAGAATTTGGTTGATCATCTTCATCTTTTAACTCAATCACTTGGCGAATCATAGAAACATTGTCTAAATTACATGGAGCCTCTGATACCAATTTTCCTTCCAAATCAACAAATAGAATCATATAACGATTTGGTTTTTCTTCTTCTTTTTCATAAGTTTCTTGTACAAATAATAAATATCCATTTACATGATGTTCTTCATCATAAGAATAAACAAAATCGTATAAACTATCTTCTCCAGACTTTCCATATTGATAATTCCAGAGAACAGTACCATTCTTTTTATACTTCACAAGCATTACTTGTATATCATCATATTCTTTATCTTCTTCTTGAACTTTTTTAGTAAAATGTCCTGCCGCAACAAAGCCAGAAACAGTACCTTCTTCATTATAACCTCTTAACAAATGAAAAAACTCTTCATCTTCATGTTCATTAAGAGAATAAACACTATCTTTTGCATAAACATTAGGAGTAAACAATAATAGAAAACTTAATAGACATATTATTAACTTCTTCATATACACCTCAATAAAGTACTATTCTTCTTCAATTATAAAAGAATATAAAGATAAAATCAAGAAAGACTGCAAAGATAATATAAAAATCTCAAGAATATCCTTGAGATTGAAAATTTAATACTTTTTATATTGGTAAAATATATTATTTAAAAATAATTATTTTATTGTTATATAAATAAGTATTACTCGACAATGTACGGCTCACTGCTTGTTCCAGATCCTCCAGAGAAATGTGTCCCAAGTTTTAGTGAAACGGCCGGACGAGCGCCACGGGAATTGCTGACATAATTGTAGAACAGATAGCCAGAGTGCACGTTAAACTCGTCAGTGCGGTCGCTGCCACAGTAGTAAGGCGACCCCAGCCAATAAGAATAACTACCATTATACAAATAATATGATGTATTGCCTGTATAATATTTACCACCAGCAAGCATTACTTCATCACTGGTTAATAACCCTACGGGATATGTTAATTTCCCATTGCCGGTTGCTGATTCACTTACGGTAAATGAATCATTTTTGTTTGTACAACTTAAACTTGGACTATATGTTGTGATTGCCCTATTATATCCGCTAAAGTTTAAACTCAATGATGTGCTTCCTCCATCTGGATTCCATCCATTTAGAGTACCTATACTTCGGTCATTACAATATATCGTATCTTCTAATTTATTAGTATAACTTGTCATATTTCTTTGATACCATGTATCGATGGCTGTTTTGATTGTTGAATTTGTACTATTACTTGAATTTGTTAACATTTCTGATAAAGCATCTTCGACTTTTTTACCATTTGATAAGGTTATATAATATGCTGTATTGCTTAATACATAATAGACATACCTTACACTTGTACATGTCGTATCTGTCGTACTACCACATGTATAATGTTGATAATTTAAGTTAGTTCCTGCTATGGAACTTTTTGTCTCGACATTATAACTACCTTTGGCTGTTAAGGTATAAGTCCCATTTGCATATGTTACATCTGGTCCATAATACCAATACAGTCCGGTTGCTGATGAACATGTATATACATCTCCATACATATATCCGACATAGGCTGCACTATTATATGATGTGTTAAAGGCTATATTCGTTGTACTGATATGCGTTGCAGCTCCGGTGTTATTGCATTCACCATTTGATGGTACTCCATCATATAATAATTTTACTCCACCTGTTTCGGTTGTTCTTACTATTCGCCAACATAAGTTGGCAAATATGACATGATTATTATCGACTGCTCCTCTATAGTAATATATCGGATAGGTATCATTTTCAGTGCCTGCTCTTAGATATATTCCTTTACCATTCGTGTCACTTGATATATCATTAAATTGTACCCCATTAGAATTAGTTACATAAGTACTTGATATGTTATCGATGACAGCATTTTCTGCGATGGTATCTAGTAAGTTATAAACATGTGGCACCTTTATTGCACCAGAATCTGCTTGGATGTATTCTGGTTCCAAACTCGTACTGATAGTTGTGGCATCAGGTAATTCTTCTATATCAGTTTTAAATTCTAATCGAATAAGATATGTTTCTGTTACTCCTGCTCTTAAGGCATGTTTTTCTAGTATTTCTAACCCATCAGAATAAGTAACGGAATAATTTAAATAGTCTGGTACTTCACTTACTGCTTCATTATTTACTTTTAATGTTTTTGTAAGAGTTCCTATCATTCCATCAATTGTTCCAGCATTTACTACATCCACTGTAAACTCATAGAAGTCTCCAGGGAGAGATAATGTTACTTCAAAATCTACTTTACAGTTATTATTAGGATCAATAGTCGCAGCACTATCTTCTGCACCAATAGACACACTATTTTCATTAATCACTATATTATCAAAATGGATATCCCAAGAATTTGATTTTATCTTCGCAATACCATTGATTTGTAAGTTTGCTTGTAAAATAGCATAGACTATTCCAATTAATAATAAAGCAAATATTACAAAATAAGTGGTAATTTTTTTACGACTATTTTTCATCTTATCATCTACCTTATCTATAATATATCATATTATTCTTTTCCTTTCATAAAATAATATAAGAGATAAGTCAATTTGACACAAAAAAAGAGAAATTAATGATCAATTTCTCTTTTTAGTAATAATATTTCATTTTTTATCTTTCTTCTTTTTAAATAATAATTCTTAGGAAGTAAAGACAATATAATTTGTCTAGATTTTAATTCTTTCCCATAATACTCTAAAAATAATGAATCCTTTTTCTCTAAAAAGATTGGCCCAAAGAAATAATCTTTTTTAGAATATTTTTTCTTTCCTCTTTTAAAGATAATAATTTGATAAATAATATTATTATCTTTTACAAATTCTTCATTTTCGATATAAAATCCATTCTTACATAAGAATCTTTTAACATCTTCTTGATAATTATTGGGACTTAGAATAAAAGTCTTTACTCTTTTTAATACTTTTAAATCTTCTTTAAAAATACCTATCATATTTCTGCCACCCATACCAGAAATAATAATAGTATCAACTTCATCAGAATAAGTTTTTAAACCTGAACCGAGTCTTAATTCAATTTTTCCTTCTAAATGTTCTCTCTTAATATTTTCTTTAGCATGATTTAGTGGTCCTTGTGCAATATCACTACCAATAGTTTGTATATGTTCATTTCTTTTTACTAAGTAGATATCTAATAGACCATGATCACAACCTACATCTAAACAAAAGGAGTTAGCTTCCACTAAATCTCCTATCATTCTTAATCGATTATTAATCTTCATTAATCTGTTAAAAAGTCCTTTAGTTTACGAGAACGAGAAGGATGTCTTAGTTTTCTAAGCGCTTTTGCCTCAATTTGACGAATTCTTTCACGAGTAACGCCAAAGATTTGTCCAACTTCTTCAAGAGTTCTACATTGTCCATCATCAAGACCAAATCTTAGTCTTAATACTTTTTCTTCTCTTTCTGTAAGGGTAGCAAGAACTCCTCTAAGTTCTTCTTTTAACATTTCAACAGTTGCATATTCCTCAGGTCCCATTGTTCTTTCATCTTTAATAAAATCTCCTAAATGAGAATCATCTTCTTCACCAATTGGAGTTTCTAAAGATACTGGATCTTGAGAAATCTTATATACTTCACGAACCTTTTCAACTGTAATTCCTAACTTTTTAGCAATTTCTTCATCTGTAGGTTCACGATTTAATTCTTGTGTTAATTGTCTTTGTACACGAGCAAGCTTATTAATTGTTTCTACCATATGTACTGGTACACGAATCGTTCTAGCTTGATCAGCTATAGCACGAGTGATTGCCTGACGAATCCACCAAGTTGCATAAGTAGAAAACTTATATCCTTTTGTTGGATCAAATTTATCTACAGCTTTCATTAAACCAATATTACCTTCTTGAATCAAATCAAGAAATAACATTCCACGTCCAACATATCTTTTTGCGATAGATACAACTAAACGTAGATTAGATTCTGCAAGAAGTCTTTTTGCTTCTTCATCACCTTGTTCAGCACGTTTTGCATATTCAAATTCTTCATCAGAAGTAAGTAAGTTAATACGTCCAATTTCTTTTAAGTACATACGTACTGGGTCATTAATCTTAACATCTTTTGATAAAGTTAAGTTTTCAACAGACATGTCTTGAGTAATTTCTTCTCCAGATGCATCATCGCTTCCATCTTCAGAAACGATATCAATATTGTTTTCAACTAAGAAATTATATAATTCATCTAAAGTATCACTATCAACGTCTAACCCTTTAAGTTGTTCTGCTAATTGTTCATAGGTAATAAATCCTTGTTTCTTTCCTATTGCTAATAACTTTTGTTTTCTTTCTTCAACAGTTTTTATTTCCTCAACCATTCTCACTATCTCCTAACCTTAACTTTCTAATCTTTTCAACAATTTTTGCTTGTTCTATTGGGTCCACTTCTTTTTTCATCAAACTCGTGAGTCTATTTATTTCTTGTTTCTCAACATATTCTCTTACAACTTTAAAATACAAAAATAGTTCCTCTTTTGTGGTCTCCTCTAAATAGTTTTCATTCAAAATATTGTTTAAAAATAGTAGAATATTCTCTTTATCCTGTATATAAGTATAAAAATCTGCAACATTAATCGTTCCATATTTTTTATAATAATAAATAATCTCACTACATGTAGTTCTCATTATTTCATTTGGAAAGATTAAATGTTCTCTCTCTACTTGGCTAACAACCCAATCATTATGAAGCATAAAGTATAGGATTTGTTCGTAAGCCTTTATATACTTATCTTTTTTATTTTCTTTTTTTGGTGTAATCGTTTTCTTTTCTTTTGTTGGTTTATCCTTAAGAAGTGCATTTACACGCATTTCCAAAGTATTATAACCCAAATCATACTCTTTTGCAAGTCTTTTTAACACAACTTCGCGTCTTATTACATCATCATATTTCGCAACATCAGCAAGTACTTGATTAATATATTCTGCTTTTTCAACATCAGAACGAAAATCCACATTTTCTTTCATTTTTTCCATTTTATAATCAGAAAAATTAACAGCTGATTCAACAAGTCCAATAAAACGTTCTCCACCGTTTTTTAAAATAAAACTATCTGGATCTTCTGGATTAGGTAAAGTAACTGCTTTAACTTCAAATCCTTCTTCTAGTAAAGTATTACCAATACTTAACATAGCATGTTGTCCAGGATCATCTCCATCTAAACATAATACAATATGATTCGATAATCTTTTCAATAAATGTATTTGTTCTTTGGTAAGTGCTGTCCCCATTAATGCAATTGTATTCTTAAGTCCAATAGAAGAAGCACGAATCACATCCATAAATCCTTCCATCACAAGAACATATTTTTTTTGGCGACATTCTTCTTTCGCAATATGGTAATGGTATAACATTTCACCCTTTTTAAAGATTTCTGTCTCTTTTGTATTTAAATATTTATTTTGACCATTATCTTTATAAATTCTTCCACTAAATCCAACTACTTTTCCAGAAATATCATATAATGGAAACATAATACGATCATTATAAACATCATGATCATCACTTGATAATCCAATTCGATTTAACGTAACTAAATCATATTTTTTACTCGTTAATAATTTGGTTAAATCATTATGATTTTCTAATGATAAACCAATTTCAAATTCTTTGATTAAATTATCATCAATTTTTCGATTTAATAAGTATTTTTTAGCAAGCTTACCCACACTACTATTTAGATTATTTTGATAATATTTTAATGATAACTGATACGCTTCATACAACTTATCATATTTTGTGTTTTTTTTCGCAATAGAAATATTTCCTGTATCTATTCCTACTCGGTCTCCTAAATACTTTAATACTTCACGAAACTCCATATGTTCATAATTCATTAAGAATGTAAAAACATTTCCAGATGCATGACATGAAAAACAAGTATAGATTTGTTTTTCTCGAGAAACAGACATCGATGGATTAGAATCATCATGAAAAGGACAAACTCCAAAAAAATTTTTTCCACGTGCAACTAGTGGTATTCTTTCTCCAATAATGTCTACAATATCTACTTTATTTCGAATTGTATTCGCAAGATCATTATTCATCATACCACCACCCAAATATTAATTATTTTATCATATCTATTTTTCTTTTACTAGTTGTTTCTCATCTTTAAATCTTTTTATTTCTTCCTGAAAGAATTCATAAACTTCTTCTCTAGTATCATCACATCTTCCATCGATGTAGCCAAATCCTTTTTTAGCATATTGAAGACTTTCTCTTCTTCTACCTAATGTTTGGAAATTATTTTTAAACTGACTTACAATAAAATCAAGTAATCGAACTAATTCTTGATAATTGTCTTGATTGATACAAGGCATCATCTCCTCTATCATAGAAATAGTATCTTCTACTAGTGCATACATTTCATTTAAATACTTTTCATCTGCAATTAATATTCTAGGATCTGGAACATGAAAAATTGGTTCAAGTATTTCTCCCATTTCTTGTTTAAAAGCATTTTTTATTAATAGTCGATTTACTTTTTTCCCAGTTCGATATAATGCTTCTATTGCACTTTCCATATTTAAATAAGCACAACAATCATCATTAATCTTTTTAAAAATATCTTCCGGTACTTGATGATTTTTAAATTGTTCTTTAATTGAATCCATAAAATCACCTCACTTTCTATATTGATAAGAACTTGTTTTTTCTTCTAACTTACTAAGTTTTAAATCAAAAAATTTTCTAATAGCTTCGTCATTATCTTCATATTTTGAATGAAACATTTGAATTCCACTTAATAAAGATTCTAATTGTTCACTAGAATAATCATAATAATCAATTTGTTTAATATAATATTGTGCTGCGAAATCAAATAGTTTTACTAATTCTAATACATTTTCAGAAGAAACAACGGACATCATTCGATTATATAACTCATAATAAAACTCTGTAAGAGATATTTGTTTCTCAATAATTTCTTGTTTTTCTTCATAAAACTCTACTACATCCTGTCTCATAAAAGTAACAAAATTTAAGATTTTTTCTCCCATTTTTCTTCTATTATTATCATCTAACTCTTTATAAAATTCTTGATACTCTTCTTCTAAATCATCGATTGATACTTCAAGTAAAGTTTTAAAATCATCTTCATTTTTAATAAAATCAGTTTTAGTTTCAAACAACTTATATTCTCTCATCAAATCTTCAATTCTTTTCAAACCAAACCACACCCTTCGAATACTACTATTATAATGAAAAAAACCTTCTTTTTCAACAAAAATAAATAAAGCAAATGCTTTATTTATTCTTTAAACTTCTATTTTTGATTTCTTCCGTAATCATTTTAATAAACTCTTCTTGAGAAACAGTTGTAGTATCTTGTTCTCCAAATAAACGGAAAGATATTTCTTTATTATCTTTTTCTTTATCTCCTAAGATAATCGTATAAGGTATTTTTTTAACTTGTGATTCTCTTAAACGATATCCTAATTTTTCATTACGATCATCTAATTCGACTCTTACATTATTATTCTTTAATAACTCAAATACTTCGTTTGCATATTCTCCTTGAAACTCTGAATTAACTGGCATAATAATAGCTTGTACTGGAGCTAACCAAGTTGGGAATGCTCCTTTAGTCTCTTCTATCATAAATGCAGTAAATCTATCAAATGTACCAAAGATTGCTCTATGAAGAACAACTGGTATTTGCTTTTCTCCATTAGAATCGATATATGATAAATCAAATCTTCTAGGTAGTAAGAAATCTAATTGACAAGTAGATAAAGTAACTTCTGGTCCAACAGCAGGTTTAACTTCAACATCTAATTTTGGTCCATAGAAAGCAGCTTCTCCAACAGCTTCAAAATATTCTACACCTAGATCATTTAATACTTCTCTTAATTTCTTTTCAGCACTATTCCACATCTCATCATCATCAAAGTATTTTTCTTTATCTTCAGGATCTCTTAAAGATAATCTGAATTTATAGTCTTTAATACCAAAATCATGATAAACATCTAATATTAAACTAACTACTTTCTTAAATTCTTCTCCAATTTGATCTGGTCTTACAAATAAATGTGCATCATTTTGACACATACAACGAACACGTTCTAATCCTTTTACAGCTCCACTTGCTTCATATCTAAAGTCTGTAGCAAATTCACCAATTCTAATAGGTAAATCACGATAAGAATGTAATTTATTTCCATAAATTAACATATGATGAGGACAGTTCATTGGACGAAGAACAAATTCTTCATCATCTACTTTCATCATAGGAAACATATTTTCTTTATAATGATCCCAGTGTCCTGAAGTCTTATATAAATCAACAGTTCCAACACATGGAGTATACACATGTAAATATCCCATCTTTTGTTCTTTTTCATAAATATAGTTTTCTAATTGTTTACGAATTAAAGCTCCATTTGGTAACCATAAAGGCATACCAGAACCAACTAAATCATGATTCATGAATAGTTCTTGTTCTTTACCTATCTTTCTATGATCTCTTTCTTTTGCTTCTTGAATCTCTCTTAAACAATTATCTAAGTCTTCTTGATTATCAAAACATACTCCATAGATTCTTTGAAGCATTTTATTTTTAGAATCTCCTTTCCAGTAAGCACCAGAAAATTTCAATAACTTAAAATATTTTAATTCTTTTGTATTATCAACATGTGGTCCACGACATAAATCTGTAAAATCTCCTTGTGTATAACAAGAAATATTTTCATCATCCATTCTAGATATTAAATCTAATTTATATGGATCATCTTTAAATTTCTCTAAAGCTTCTTCTTTACTTAATTCATGTCTAACAATTTTTTTAGCAGCTTTTGCACATTTTTTCATTTCATGTTCAATACGCTCTAAGTCTTCTTCTTTTATTACTTCATCTCCTAAATCAATGTCATAATAAAATCCTTCTTCAATTGCTGGTCCTACCCAAAACTTAGCATTTGGATATAAATGAGTAACAGCTTGTGCAAGTAAATGAGCACAAGAATGGTTTAATTTATTTAATCTTTCATCTTCTTTAATATTTATCATAATTATTCTCCTATCTTTATTTCTACATTAATATTTTTATCAACTTTATTTTTAAAATCTTGTCCTAAAGTAAGATCTCCTACAATAGAACCATAGTGAATTGGAATCGCAAGTTCTGGTTTAATAGTATTAATATATTCACTTGCTTCCTCAACATTCATTGTATATGTACCACCTATTGGTACAAAACAAACATCCGTCTTGACCATATCGGTCTCAGGTGTTCGATCCGTATCTCCCATAATATAATAGTACTTATCTTCTAATAATATGTTATACCCTACATACATCTTTTCTCTAGGATGAAAAATCTTATTAATATTATAAGCTGGTACTGTAACAAACTTAATATCATCAACCATATACATACGATAACCATCTGCTAACACATGATGTTCTTTTTCTTTTAAACACCAAGGTACAACAATTTTAGTAGAATCTTTTCTTACATTTTCAATAGACTTTTCATCATAATGATCATAATGATCATGTGTTATAAAAATGTAATCGGCATCATGTACTTCTTCTTCCACAAGATATGGATCAATATAAATAACTTTATCTCCAGTAAGTTTAATCGATGCATGTCGCAGTACTTCTATTTTCATATTATCATCTCCTACAAAAATAAAAAGGACAGTACAGGAGTGCAAAGCACGGTACCATCCTTTATTAACTTACTTCAATAACGACTTACGCCGGAACTACTTTGTATAGTTCTACTCGAAAGGTAGTAATTCATTAAATACTTGTTCTTTTTCACCAACCAAGAACTCTCTAAAAAGATCTTTAACAAATCATGTCCTTTGTCCCTGTATTTCACCGATAGAAGTAATATATCACTTTTTTATTGTTTTTTCAATCTTTTTTTTAGATTTTGATATTTATGAAGCAATTCGGAACGCTAAATACTTTCTGTAAGAAATATCCGTATTTTTAGCTTCAACACCCCCTCTATCATTAATAACTAAAAAACTTGAATAATCTCTTAGATAAGGACAACGAGTCCACCAATAATAATAATTACTACTAATTTTCATAATAATTTCAGAAGCATTACTTGGAGTTACACCAAGATATTTAAAATAATCCATTTGCCTTTCAACACTAAGAGGAACAGAGCAAGATGAAGAAGAAACACCAAATAATTCTATAAAATCAAATAAGTATATTTTATCTGTCGTAACAAAATTATTACTATCATAAGGACCATGTCCTGATACCACTCTAGTTGGAATAATTACTCTTTTTAATTCATCCGGTAAAGAATTAAATACACCAGAATTTGTATAGTCAAACGAACCATCATATCCCAATGTACTATTTAAATATGCTCTCATTTCAGAATACTCCCAACCACCTTTATTTCCATCGCCTAATCTTACAGAACTAGTATAAGGATTAATTCGATGAGTGGAATTAAGTTCTATTAATTCAATAACAAATCCACAGGCAGTTTCCGAAAAATCAGAAGAAGAGCATTCTTCAGGTGTTGATAAATTAACGATACGTACTTGTGCAGTTGTCTCTGGTGTTCCATCATAATTCATATCTAATGCAACATTTCTTGTTAATCCTTCTTCCATCGCAGTTTGTAAGTGTGTTAAATTACCAGAGTTATAGGCATCTACTATTTGATTCCAAGTACCATATAAAAACACATTAGGTCTAGCAACAGAATTTGTATCTGCTTGAATATACTGAGGTTCTAAACTCGTCGTTATTGTAGTTACATCAGGTAATTCTTCTACATCTATTTTAAACTCTAATCGTACTCTATATGTTTCAGTAGCTCCTACTTCTAATTTATGATTTTCAAGTATTTCCATTCCATCGGCATATGTTACTGAGTATTCTAAATAATTTGGCATTTCACTGACTACCTCATTATTTACTTTTAAAGTTGTATTTAAACTACCTATCATTCCATCGATTGTTCCTGCATTTTCAACATCTACAGTAAATTCATAGAAGTCTCCTGGTACAGATAATGTCACCTCAAAATCTACTTTACAATTATTTTCCGGATCAATATTCGCTGAGTTATCATTTTCTCCAATAGCTACTGAATTTTCATTTACTTGAATATTATCAAAATGAATATCCCAAGAATTAGACTTTATCTTCGCAATACCATTAATTTGTAGATTTGCTTGTAAAATAGCATAAATTATTCCTATAAGAAGTAGACTACATATTATAAAAAATGTGGTAATTTGTTTATTATTACTTCTCATAGACATATCCTCCTACATTATAATAATAACATAATCGATGCAGAAAAAAAAGAAGTATTCTACTTCTTAAATATTGATTTAATATATCGGTAAGCTTGTAAGAATCTACTCTTAAAACTATGAGTAGTCGATGGAAATATATAACTACCAAATACGATAAATAACCAAATAAATCCTCTTAAATCTCCTGCTAAAAGAATAGAAATACCATATCCTAAAAGAAATAATCCTGCTAGAACCATCAATAATAAAACAAGAAGATTTAATATTTCATTTCTAGTTTTTTTATTTTGAAAATTAGTACCCTTAACTGCAAGTAATATTTCCGTTTCTGATTTAAAATTTTGAAATCTTTCTTCTAATTCTTCTAAAGAACTAACTGGATTTTCTGATTCATATAAAACATCTCTCATCATAACATTTCCACTTTCTTGTAGAACAATATCTACATGTAAATAATTTTCTTTTGGTAAATGAACAAAGAAATGTTTATCTACTAATTTAATTAATTTTAAACGACAATTATTAGAAATACCTGTTGCTTCATTAACGAATACTTTTAAATCATTATTCATAGATTGTAGTGACTTACTCATATTATCAATCTCCTATATTTAAATTATAACATAAAACAATTATTTAAAAAGAAAAAAATCATCTTAACGATGATATTTTTTTTGATATTCTTTGACAAAATATTCTATTGGAGATTGTTTAGCATTAATCTCTTTTGCTTTTTTATCAATCTCTTCTTTTAATTCTATTAATTCTTCTTCAGTAGGTTCTTTATCATAACAAACTTCTAAAGCATGTTCTACAACAATATCTGCTGCTCGTCTAAGAACTGATGTACAGTGACAATAATGATCTAAATCTAATCCATAATGTCTACCTTTAACATCATACCAACCTTTTGGATATAACCCATCAATTAACTGATATAAGTTTTTGAATGAATCTCCTCCATAAGTTGTATTTAAACTATCAATCATTGCTTGTAGTTTTTGATTATTCTCCTCATTTACTTCATGTACACGATACAAACAAGGATAATTGTTATCTGCAAAAAACTTTGCAACTCTATTTCCAGTTAACAACATACATTGATAGACAATATTCTCTGAACCAATTTTTTTAACTCTTAATTCAGATACATCTTCATTACTTTCTTTTACTCGATTATAAAGTTCTGTTCCTTTATATTTTTGTTCCAATAAAGAAGCTACTTCTTTTAAATTATACAAAGTATCTTGTAATTTCGTATTACTACTTCCATTTTCTAATATATCATTTGCATCTTGATAAGATAATCTTTTATTATTTTTAATAATTGACTTTAAAAAAGTTTCATAAACAACTTCACCCTTAGGATTAATTTCAAAATAATAAGTCCTTGCAAATCTATTTTCTCCTTCTTTTAAAGAACCTTTATCTGCTGAAAAATCATATGGAAATATAGGAATTGTTCTTTTAAAATCATGATCCTTTGTCTGATAAACACGAGATAAATAGATTGAATGAGCTCTAGAGATTGCTTCTTGAACCATATCAGAATCATATGGAAAATATCCAAGTACAGAAGCAATATGAACTCCTAATAAATAATTCCCATTAGAAAGCTTTTTGCAAGATAAGCAATCATCAATTTCAACCGCATCATCTCCATCAATAGATACCAAATAATCACTTACTGGTTTTCGATCAGTCATAACTCCCTCTTTAGGAATATGAACAAGTTTTGCATTCTTGATTTGATTTTCATCAAAAGAAACATGAATATTGTATTTAGAAGCAATTTGATGTATCCCTTCTTTCACATCATCAAATCCTTTAATTAGATTCACAACATTTGATACTTCATTTATTTTATCTCGATTTTTTCTTCCATTCTTTTTATTATAAGACAACTGATCTACATATTTATAAATCTCTTCCAAACACCCTTTTTTATCTGATACAGATAACTGAAAACTCTTTTGAGATAAAATTAACTTTATTAAATTATTATAATAATAAATATCTTCATCATTAGATTCAGATACACTCCTTAAATAATTACGAATTAAATGACGAAATAAAGACACTTCATCTTTATCCTTAACATTTGCTAAAGCAGGCATCTTAGAAAAAGTATATTCTAAATAAGGTAGATTTTTTACTTCATTCATTAAATAAGAAACAAATTCAAATGGTTTATTATCCTTTTCTTCATTTAATTCAATTAATACATCTAACTCTCTTCTTACTTTATTAAATTCACTTTGTACTTTTCTAATATTCTTATACTTTCTTCTACCTTCTCCTATATTACGATCCAGTTTTTCATATAATTTTAATATCTTTTTAGAAACAATTTTACGATTAACCCCTTCTCCATTTCTTAGAATATTTTCCATAAGTTTTAAGACTTCCACAACACGATCTAAAGCTTTAGAATCATCCATATCATCTATTTCTTCATTAGCTAAAACAAAAAGAGTACTGATAAGAGCATTATTATTATCTTCACCAATTATTGGGAATAAGTCCTTATCTTTTACTTTTGGACCAACACAATTAAGATAATTCTTTAATGCTCTTTCAATACTCATATCAAACCCTCCTATTTTTACTAATTAATTCATAATATACAGTAAGCTGTTTTATTCTTTCTACAATTCTTCTTGCTTTCACTTTATCTACTCCTGTAGAAGTAATCGAAAGTGATTTTTCTAATTCTTCAAGTGTTAAATTAGAAGTAAAGAATGTTGGTAAATGATTTTCCATACGATATTGAAGAATAATTCCTAATACTTCATCTCTAGACCAATCACTTACTTTTTCAGCACCTATATCATCTAATAGTAACAATGGAATTTTCATAATATGTTCAAGTAACTCATCATAGTCTGTTTGAAAAGCTGCTTTTAATAATTGTAAAAATCTTGGATAATAAACTAATGCAGAAAAAATTCCTTTTTTCGCAAGTTCATTAAATAATGCAGAAATTAAATAAGTTTTCCCAGAACCAAAAGATCCATATAAATACATTCCTTTAGGTTTTTCTCCATTTAAATAAGCTGTTACAAACTCTTTAAAATACTTAATAATTGGAACTCTTGCTTTATCATCTTTATAAATTTCTTTTAAAGATGCATTCTTGATATCTTCACTTAATTCAAATACTTCTATATTTGATTTATATTGATTTTCTTTTAATGAATGATTCATTTTATCACAAGCTTCATATGAAAAAGTAATTACTCTACCACTCTTAAATGGTTTAAAACAATAACCAGGTACTTTATTCTGACATTCTTCAAGAGATTTACAATTTTTACAGTGTTCATTTTCTAAAAAAGAATCTTCTAAATTAGAAGTATATTTCATAAGAGTTTCCTCTGGAATATCTAATTTATATACAAATTTTTTAAAATCTTGATTAGCACAAGCATCTTGAAAAGAATGCAACAATTTTGTTGTATCTAATTGATAATTATTTGCCATACTAATCACCACCGCTATATAAATTTTATCGAAAAACAAAGAAAAAGTCCATAAAACAAAGAAAAAAACTACCAAAAAGGTAGATTTTTTTACTTATAAGATAAATTATCTAGTAATAATTTCATCAATTCTGTTAATTGTTTTGTCACAAGATCATTTTCTAAATCAATCTTTCCTAGAACAAATTCATCATTTGGAAAAGGAAAAGGACCAATGCTTAAACTAAATTGATAAAAATCATGCATCTTTGGTTCTACGAAATAAGCAATCAAAGTTCTCGCAGCTTTCTTTCCATCTCCAACAGGCATAATGGTATCTTGGAAATACAATTTAAAATGAAATAAAGCACTATCATAATCTTGATAAAACAAAAAACTTTGATCAACATTTTCACATTTAGTAGTTTTCATAATAGTCTTTGTTTGTTCAATACTAGAAGCCACTCTATCTTCAAAATTTTCCTCCTGAACAGGACCATCTGATATTAATTGTTCTAAATAAGAAGAATTCGATGCTAAAAACACAATTTGTGGATTTTTACTTTCTTTAACTTCTAAAGAATTTAAAACAGGGATATTGAACTGTTCTGCATGAGCACGATAATTGAGTTCTTTTGTCATATCAAGTACAATTTCTTCTACACTAGGATTATTATTCATATTAACCACCTCTATTATTAAATCAAATTTATCACAATTCTAATAATAAATCAATCATATACGATTAACTATCATCTATTTTTGAAATGATTTAGATTCCTCAAACTGTTCATCATATTCTTCTAATGTTTGAACAAAATCTCCATTTTCATTCAAAACATAATACTCTAAAAAGGAAGGAGTTCCTTTTGTTAAAACATTAATATCCAAAGTACCATCATCTTTTTTTCCATATATTACAAAATAACCATTATTAGGACTACAATATGAAACTCCCCAATCTGTATCAATTTGATACGTGCCATCTTCTAATATATGAAAACGATTTCCTAAACCTTCCACAACAAAACTAGGAACATTTTCTGTAACTCTAACTGCTTGATAAGGCCTCACAATTTCATAAAACACTCCATTTACTTCTCTTGTAGTTTCTTTCCAATTTGCTTTATTCCAAACATTCATTTTTCCATTTTGCAATTTTTCATATGCAACAACAGAACCTATTGGAACAGTTTGTTCTCCTTCTATACAATCTAAGATAAGTTGATTATCTTTTATTCTAATTGAATCTTTTAAAAAATCAGGAACATCTTCTTTGGTATTTATTCTAATACAATTTTTTATTCCTGGCTTTTTCTCTATCATAATACATTCAGTATTCATACTTTTATTCCTCCAAAAAAAATTTAAAAATCATAGAATTACATTTAATATTATTTTATCAAAAAAAACTATCTTGAGTCTATATTATTCTAAATGAATCATTAACATATAAAAATGTATTTTTTTATATCACACTAATTCATATTTTCTGACAGCAATTCTTTCATCTGAACAATATTCAATTACAAACTTGTTTTCTCGTTTACAAATTAATATTCCAATTGTATTGTTATTACCTATCTCTTTTATATTTTTATCAATATAATTCATGTATTTTTGTACTTGTGAAATATACTCAACTTTAAATTCTGTAACTTTTAATTCAACCACTACATAACAATTATATTTAATATTAAAAAGTAGTAAATCAATATAGTTACTTCTATCACCTATTTTAATTTTATATTCACTACCGATAAAACTAAATGAATTACCAAGTTCTTTCATAAATGATTCAATATCTTCTAATATTAAATGATGTAGTGACTTTTCGGTAATTATTTCTAAATTATTCTTATTTTTAATTAAAATTGGATTAGGCACTAAATCTTTTACTTCAATTTTATCATCAAGCATTAATTTATTTTTGGTTTCAACAGGCAATCTACTATATTCATTATTACGTATTTTTTCTCTTAATGAATCTCGTCCAATATTTTGTTCTTTACATATATTGATATAATACTTTATTTCATCAATATTTTTTAACGGTAATAATTCAACATAATGACTCCACGATAATTGTGTCGCAAGCTGCGACACTTTTTCATCAATAAACATATTATAAAACTGTTTCATTCTAAACAAGGTTCTACGATTATATTTTTTTCCAACTTCTATAACTAATTTTCTAGAATACTCATCTATAATGTTATCTCCATATTTTCCACCTGCCTCATTTAATAATTTACCTATTTCAAAATATGTGATAACTTTATATCTTTCTTTAGAATAATCTTTTACTTTTGAATAAACTTCATTATCTATTAATTTATTTTTTATCTCATTATAATAATTCATATCTACTTCTTCCTACGGTGCACATGTTTCAATTTTTAATTTATTATTCTGAATCTTAAACATAATACTACCATCCTCGTCTGTTCTATATATTTTTGAATCTTTTAAGTTTTCTAACACTCCTTTATTTGGATGCCCATATCTATTATTTTTGCCAACTGGTACTATATAGTTAATACATAAAAAAGAATTACAATTATCACTAATGCAATTCTTTAACTTTTTCTCTTTTTAATAATTCTTGGTATACCATTATTACAAAATCATCTTGAAGTGTTAATCCTGACTCAATATTTTTAGTATACTTACCATTTCCAAGTGGTGAAAATGCTATAACATGTGATTTTTCTTTTCTATCGATCATATTATCTAAGGGCTTTGTACATTTTAATTTAAAAACATCATCTATATATTCTATTGTTATATAACTAACACTATTTCTACTCCACTCATCATCTGGATTGTAATAACAGTCACTATACCAAACTAACTTATTATTAACTTTATAACTTTTCAATACCTCATCTTCATTAAAAACATATTGTTGTAGCATTAACTCTTTTATTGACTCAAATAATTCCATATCATTTGCTATTGTTATTTCATTACTGTCGCTAAAATACCATATGCATTCATCAATTGGATAATCAATATACATAATTTCTTTATTACAATCATCATAGAATGAAATTTTTGTTTCATTAACCACTTTATGCATATTATCACCTCAGTATCAATTAGTATACCATATTAACCAATACTTTTAGTTGAAAGTTGCTTATTCTTGTGATCTTTTTCTAATTCTTTTAGACTTTTTTAAATTCTCTAATACTTCTTTATTTGGATGACCATATCTATTATCCTTTCTAACACTAATAATGGAATATTTAGGATTAATTTCGTTTATAAATTCTTTACCACTACTCGTCTTACTTCCATGTAGTGATTGTTTGTTTCTCACATTATTGTGAAGGCTTTATTTGCTAAGAAAAAAGAAACTGTTTTAAACAATTCCTATTTTATTTCATGTGATTTTTTCCAATTTATAAATTCTTCTAATTCTTCTTTTGTTTCAATCTCCTCGTGATAATAATGTTTTGTAAATTCTCCACAAGAAGAACCAACCTCTCTGCCAGGAGGACTATATTTTTTTATGATTAACCCATTTATTTTACTTAGTTTTTTAATCCACCTTTCTTCTTTATCGCTCTTTTTTAAATCATCTTTAGGATTAAAACCAATAAATTTAATTGGTATTTTATATATACTTAATAAGTCATACAACATATTTAATTCCTCGTCAGAATCGTTAACATTATCTATTAAAGTATAGTGTATTTCAGTAAAATCATAATTATCATGAAATTTACTATACTCTTGTTTTATAGTTTCATTTTGATTTAATAATTTTCTATAAGTAGATAAAAGTTCAAATGCTTTTTTGACACTTAATTTAGTAGCAGGGATTAATTCATTTCTTTTTTCATCAATAGGACTGTGAAGAGAAAAATGAAGTTTTAAAGGAATGTTATTTGAAAGAACAATATTAATTAATTCATCTATATTGTTAAAAGGCATCATTGTAGAAATTGAATATCCTATGTTTTTATATTTAAATTTCTTTTTTATAATATCTTCATTAAGGAAAACATTTTTAATCAATTCTAAGTTTAATTGAGGTTCTCCAACGCCCATAAATGAAATAAGTAAATTTTCTTTATTATCAAAATACTTTAACGAATCTAATAAGCAATCTATAAAGTCGTCAAAGCATATGGGATTCATTTTTTTGTTTAATTTGTTATTAGTCAAGTGGCACATTTTGCATCCTAATGAGCAAAAATTATGTGTAGGTACACAAACAACATCTCTATTATTATTGTTAAACAAATTGGAAATTTCTATAATTTTATTATCCCCTTTATAAACATTTTTTATTGTTCCATCAGTATTGTCTTTAAAAGTTCCTTCTTTTTTCATAAATATAACTCCTTAAATTTATACTTGATATTATATCATTCTTTCTTAATATTTTTCTATTTCTTTTAAACTCTTCTCTGGTGTAGGTAAATCTTCTGGCATTGTTCCACCTAATCTTTTAATACTATATCTTACTTCTTTACCTATTTCATAATGAACGGAATTTGCAGTATATTCATTATCTACATTATCTCTTTTTAATTTAGCATCTGTTTGAGCAATCCTAAATATATTGTCCGCTAGTTCCTCACTACCCATATTATCTAATATATCTTCTCTATATCTTAGTTTCTTTCTTTTAAAAATATCATCAGCTGTTTCACCATTATAAAGCCCTTTATATCCTGCATTATGAAATCTAGCCAAATCTTTTACTCCACTATTAACTGCAGTTTGATTTAGATTATAATTCCCTTTTCTTGCTTGATTTCTTCTATATAATCTTTTCTCATCTTCAGTTAGTTCATTATATTCTTTTTCACTTAATTCTTGTTTTCTTGTTTGAATAGCAAAGTAAGTTTTGGCAAAAGCAATTACTTTCTTTCTAGGATCACAATTAAGTACAATTAAATAACATGCATATCTTGTTAGTTTATAATCCTGTATATTTCGTACTGCATTCTTAGCTAAATTTATCATTTTATCGGCACCGATAAAATGATCAGAAATATTATGATTACTATTTAAACAATTCTCCATTGCTTTTCTTAATACATTTGAAAATCGTTGCCATAATGAATATTCTAACACTGACATCAATTCCCTAGCATACCAATATTCATTACCAAATTCATCTATATGTTTAATGTCTTCAAATACTTTTTCAGTATATTCTTTTATATCATTCATTTTTTTAATCTCCTTTCTATGGACTACAAGTCTCAATTTTTAATTTATTATTTTTTATTTTAAACATAATACTACCATCTTGATCTGTTCTATATATTTTTGAATTATTTAGAGTTTTTAACACTTCTTTATTTGGATGACCATATCTATTATTCTTGCCAACACTAATAATTGAATATTTAGGTTTTATCTCATTAATAAAATCTTTACCACTACTTGTTTTACTTCCATGATGCCCTACTTTTAAAACATCTATATTATTTAAATTATATTTATCTAATATATCCTTTTCTTTATCTATTCCGGCATCTCCCATAAATATAAATCTATATCCATTTAATTCTGTATAAATAACATTACTATTATCATTCTCATTATCGTATTCTTTGGTTTGTAAGAAATATAATTTATTTTTATCTATATTTAATTCTTTAATACAGGAATAATGTTTAATTTTCTTTTTATCTAATTCTTTAATTAATTCATTTTCTAAGTCGTTGTATGTCCCACAATTAAATATGACTTTCTCTACTTTAAAGTTGTTTACTAAATTAATAGATTCTCCCATATGATCAAAATCGCCATGACTAATAATCATATAATCTATAGTAGAAATTCCCATAGACTGAAAGAAAGGAATTAAAGTAAAAGAAGTTAAAGAAGAATGATAATCTCCACCTGTATCAATTAATATATTTTGATGATTAATATGAAGCAAACTAGAATCTCCCTGTCCAACATCAATATAAGTAATAGAATTAGAAGAAAAGAAAGGAACAAAAAAATGAAACATCAAAAGAATACAAAAAGAAAACAAAAAACACTTTTTTTGATAAATACAAAATAAAAGAATTAAAAGAAAATAAATAATATAATAATAAATTGAAATTCTTGGAAAAAGAATTTTTCCAAAAGAAATATGAGAAAAAAATATAGATAATTGTTCCATCCAATAAACAAAAAAATGAAATATTCCCCTAAATGGTTCTATAAAAAAAGCAATAAAAGAAAAAGGAAATAAAAACAAACTAATAAAAGGAACAAAAATTAAATTGTAAAATATACTGAATATATTTATTTGATAATAATGATATATAGAAATAGGAATTCCTACGATAAAAGATAATACAGAAACTTTTATTAAAGAAATTACATAATGATTACTAGATAATTGATGAGAAAAACAAAGTAAAGCAAAACTAATCAAATAAGAAAACTGAAATCCCACATCAAAAACAGAATATGGATTAATGATAATAGAAAGAGAAAGAACTAGAAGAAATAAATTTTCTTTCTTAATATAAAAATAATATATTTGATTTCCTTGAAAAAAAATAAAAAATAAAACACCACGTAATACAGATGGAGATAATCCAATTAATAGTAAATAAAAAATAAAAAAAGCAGATAAAATAAAATAAGATTTTTCTTCACTAAACCTTTTTCGAATTATTCTACGAATAAAAGAAGATAATAAAGAAATATGCATTCCACTAATTGCAAATAAATGACTAATTCCATTTTGTTGATAACTATGAATGACATTATTAGAAACATAAGACTTATTTCCCAATATAAAAATACTTAAATAGGGATCTCCATCAATTTTATTTATAATATATTGCTTTATCATATAGTATAAAGAATGATTCTTTTTTACCAATTGAATACTCTTTGAAGAAACAAGATAATAAGTTTTTTTTCTCTTCAAATATTCTTGATAATTAAATAAATTAGAGGTTGTGTTTTTTCTAGGTAAGAAAAAATCTCCTGAAATCTTGACTTGATCTCCAATATCATAAAGAAAAGTATCTGTATAAACAATTAATTCTTCTTTGGCATAAACTTTCAAAACATACTGATGATCTTTTTTTTGATAATCTCTAACAATACCTGTAATAGTATGAAATCCTTCCTGATAATGAGATGTTTTTGGAATAGATAAAATAAAAAGTAAAAAGCAAATACTAAATAAGAATAATCCATAATAAAGATAATCACACAGTAATATTTTCCTGAATCTTAGAATATAAACTTTCTCCTATTCCTGAAACATTTTGAACATCTTCAATACTTTGAAAAGGTCCATGTTCTTCTCTATACTGGATAATATCTTGTGCCTTTGCATCACCTATTCCAGGTAATTCCATTAATTCTTCTTTAGAAGCTGTATTAATATTAATTTTAGAAGAAGATATTTCTTCACTACAAATACAAGCATCATTTTTTAATGCATTTTCATCTACTTGTCTACAAGAATCAACTACTTCTTTTTCCATTCTTTTTGTCTCATAAAAATTAGATACTTGTTCATGACTATAAATAATAATAACCATTTCATCAAATGTTTTTTTACTAAGATTCACAACAGAAGTATCAGCATTCTCCGTAAGTCCACCAGCTAGAGTAATCACATCAATAACTCTAGAACCTTCTTCTAAAGAATAGATTCCAGGTAATACTACCTCTCCTTTAATATCCACTTTCAAGTACTTCTCTTCTATAGTCTTTTTTTCTTCCTTAATATCATCTTTTTTAAATAAAACAACTTCATCTTTTTTTCTCATTTTAGGAATTTTTTGAAGAATAAAAAAAGAACTTAATCCTACAATAATTAATCCAATAAGTCCAATAATAATTTGTTTTCGATAACGATATTGAAAAGTAATAGAATCACCTCCAATAATATTATTCGAAAAAAAAAGAGTAATTTTAAATGAAGTTGTCAATAAAAAGTAGACACTAAAAAAGAGTTATTTGAAACCTAGTTGAATCCTATATTCAACTGGGTTTTTATATTTTAATGCAAAACTTGGACGATAATTATTATTATCCCAAATAATATCATCAATAAATTC
>JAFRAK010000019.1 GCA_017405445.1 Bacilli bacterium
GAATTTATTGATGATATAGTTCGGGATAATAACAATTATCGTCCTAGTTATGCATTACAATATAAAACCCCAATTGAGTATAGAACTCAATTAGGGTTTCAATAATATTCTTTTTGTGTCTACTTTTTGTTGACAACTTCATATTCTTTACTATTTTTTTATTCTATAATTGATTTTTTTTTGTTTTTATAATAAAATTTTATTAGATAGGGTACGAGGAGTGATTGGATGGATAATGATGGTAATTTCTTTTATAAATTAGATATCTTTAACTATCTATATTCCGAAGATAGAGGGGAACTTGGTAATTATATTGTTGGGAAATCTATTTCTAATGATGAAGAAAGGTATATTGCAGATGTATCTATTAATCCGAATCGTAGTGAAGAAATTGGTATTTTTCAAGAATTAATAAATCTACAAGGATCTATTCGTGGAAAAACAATAGGAATTGATTATCATTTATTAAATGATAGAGTAATTGATATTCTTCAAAAAGCTTATGAATATCGCTTAATATTAGGTATTCGTTTATTGCCAAATGGTATGGAATTATCAAAAGAGGTTTATGATAAACTGAATAAGTCTTCTTTTTCTGGTTTTTTAGTTTGTGCAGATAGAGTATCTAAAGATATTAATCTTATGAACTCTATTATTGATTTAAGAGAATTGAATGATGTATATGAAGTAGAACATATTCAATATGAAAAAGATGATAATGATATCGATCATTATAATGTACATATTTCTCGTAAGTTATCTTTTAATGAGATTAAAGATGTAGTAGATGAATTAAAAGATAAACCTTGTAGTCAAATATATCTAGACTATTATAATCCATCTTATTATAAGATGTTTCTAAAAGGACTTCATGATTGTGGCTTAGATTCAAATGTTTCCATTGTTTTACTTGGAAATCCGTTATATGATGAAAAGGTTTGTTATGAAGAGTTTGATGATATTATTTCTAATCCTATCCGTATTTTATATAACACTTGTGATGATTTAAACAATTATTATAGAGAAGGACCTTATACAGAAGGAATTCATTATTATTCTGATTTAGATGTTAGTGGAGAAGATAAGTATCATGATTATTATGAGAAACTTAAATTTATTGATAATGTAGTTCTTCATATGGAAGAGAAAAATTATTCTCCTCTTGAAAAAATTATTTATGTGGATGAAATGATTAAAGATCATTTTCAATCTACTTTACTTCAAGAAAACATAGGTACTATGTTACATACAGTTTATGAAAATGGTTCTACTAGATGGGAAGAACTAGCAGATTTATATTCTGTGATATTAAGAAAGAGTGGAGTATTATGTTTTACTTATAGTACTGATAGTTTTAGAAAAAACATGGTACGAGTAAAAGATGATAAATATGGTATTGATCAAATTGCTTTAATGGATGTTGTGAGTGATTTTGAAGTTGAGAATAAGAAGAATTCTTATAATGGTTTCTTAGTTCCTATTGAAAATGATATTTATAATCAAGAAGCTGAGATTATTAGTATTCCTACATCTTTGTGTATTGATTCTGCAGATTATTATAAATATGTTGATAGTAGTAATCCTTCTGATCCAATTGGACTTGGTGTTAGAATGTTACAACTTATGGGACTTGGACATGGAAATGAATTATTTGATACTAGAGAACAAGAAATAGAGTTTTATAAAACTGCTTTAGCTAATTCTAGTTATATGGATGATATTTCTCCACAAGTAATTGCGGATGCAATTGGAGAAGTTAGAAAAGAAGAAGGAAAATATCATTCTATTGAGGAATATAATGAAGATTTAAAAGAAATATTAAAAACTATACCAAGTAGAGGAAATGATTATTACTTATCTCCATCTATTAAGTTAATTGGACCTCCTGAGACAACAGTTGATGTTGAATTATATAAATTATATAGTACTGATTCTTATGATACTCATTTTGTGGAAAGAGATAATCAAAATGATGGTTATCATAGAGCAAGAAGAAAAAGAGAAAATGAAAGCAAAGAAGAATATGAAAAATACCTTGAAGATTATTATGAAGGAAAAGATAATGTTAAGGAAGGAATGAATGATATGAAAGAGTATGAAGAATATGAAAGTTATGAAATTGATGATTTAGAAGTAGATGAATTAATATTATATCGGGATGTAAATGATACTGGTAGAGTATTTGCGAATAAAGAAGTATTTCATCGTTTTGGTTTAGAACTTCCTAAATATGTTATTGAAATGGATAATGGAGAAAACATTTATGAGTTAAGAACTGGAGACGTAGTTGATATTCTAAATGGAAGTAAAAATGATTATAATCCATATGTTATTCGTTACTATAATATAGAATTACATGAAAATGTTAATCGTAATCCAGAAATTAAGAATATAGTTTTTTATCGTAATATGAATGATTTAGAACAAGTATATGTTAGTAAAGAAGTATTAGAATATTTCAATTTACCTTTAATTGGTACTTTAGCAATTATTAATGGAGTACCTTGTTATGAAATAAATGAAGTGGATATTTCTCGTATTAAAGGACGTTTCCCTGATTCAGAAGAAAGAATGCTTCCTCTAGATCGTAAGAAGAGAGATATTAGGATTAATGATCCTACTGTAAAAGAAAAATTAGTTATTTATCGTAATATTGATCATCCTGAAATGCTTTATGTTAGAAAGAATGTATTTGAAAGATTCCATTTAGATACTGATGTTGAAGAAGTTGTTATTAGTGGTATCCCTTGTTATGTTGTTGATAGAGGAGATTTATCTTATATCGTAGGTAATGCAAATAATAAGTATTCTCCATATGAAATAGAGTTTAAAGATGTAGAAGTAAAATCTACTAATATTAAAGCAGCTAATAATGTAAATGCTGTAGATACATTTAAGATTTATCGTAATATTAACAATAGAGATAAATGGTATGTAAGAAAAGAAATATTTGATCGTTTTCATTTGAATACCAATGTAGAATCTGTTATTATTAGTGGAGTACCTTGTTATGTTATTGATGAAAATGATTTGGCTTACATTGTAGGAAATGCAAATAATAAGTACTCACCTTATAAGATTGAATATGTAGATGTAGAATTAGATTCTAAGAACATGAGACCTGGAGAAAATGATAAAGCTATTGGAAAGATGACAATTTATCGTAATTTGCATGATGAAAATATGTTCTTTGTAAGAAGTAATATTTTTGAAAAATATCATTTAGATACTGATTTAGAAGCAGTTCGTATCAATGGTGATATCTATTATGTAATTAAACCTGCTGATTTAGAATATATTATAGGAAATGCGAATAATAAACAAGCTCCATATCAGTTAGAATTTAAAGATATTCCTATTGGTAAAGTAGGAAGAAAAAGAACAAGAAAAGATATTGCTAGAGATTTATTAGAGGATGAGTTTATTCCAGGAACAAATATTAAGAAACCACGTGCTAGAGATCCTTATGAAACAGATAGTGAATATGTACAATATTTAGAAGATTATTATAATGAAGTATTTGGTTCAAAACATTTTTCTAAATAGACTTGATTTTATAATTATTAAATAGTATAATACAAGTACTTGCCATTACTAGGTTTGTTGAATTTCCGACTTCATACTTTGTAATGGTGTATTAGAAGAAAGGAAGTGTTTTGAATGGCTTTATCAAAAGAAGTTAAAGCAAAAATTATTAAAGATTTTGCTAAGAATGAGAATGATACTGGTTCAGCAGAAGTACAAATCGCAATTTTATCAAAAGAAATTGATGAATTAACTGAACATTTAAAAGCTCATACTCATGATTATCATTCACGTAGGGGTCTTTTAAAGAAAGTTGGACAACGTAGAAATATGTTACAATACTTAGCTAAGAAAGATATCCAAAGTTATCGTGAAGTTATTAAAAAGTTAGGTTTAAGAAAGTAGACACGTTTTTGGTGTCTATTTTTTTTCAAGAAAAGAGGTATTTATGAAGAAAGTATTTGAGTTAGATTTTTATGGAAGAAAGATTATTGTTGAGCATGGAGAACTTGCCAAACAAGCAGATGGAGCAGTTTTAGTTCGTTATAATGATACTGTTATTTTAACAGCTACCGTTGTTTCTAAAAATGTTAATTTGTTAAGTGATTTCTTTCCTTTAACAGTTAATTATCAAGAAAAATTATATTCTGTTGGTAAGATACCAGGTGGATTTATTAAAAGAGAAGGTAGACCAAGTGAAGCAGCAACTCTTGCCGCTAGAATGATTGATCGTCCAATGAGACCATTATTCCCAGAAGGATTTAAGAATGAAGTTCAAATTATTTCTACTGTTTTATCTGTAGATCAAGATTGTTCTCCAGAGTTAACCGCAATGCTTGCTTCTTCTTTAGCAGTTTCTATTTCTAAGATACCATTTAATGGACCAATTGCTGGTGTTAAAGTTGGACGTGTTAATGGTGAATTTGTGATTAACCCAACTCCAGAAGAATGTGAAGTATCAGAATTAGAACTAACTGTAGCAGGTACAAAAGATGCTATTAACATGGTTGAGTCAAGTGCTAAACAAGTATCTGAAGAAGTTATGTTAGATGCTTTAATGTTTGGACATGAAGCTATTAAGAAATTAATCGCATTTGAAGAAGAAATTATTAAAGAAATTGGTGTTGAGAAAATGGAATATGAAACTCTTACACCAGAGCCTGAATTAGTAGAAAGAATTACTTCTTTAATTTCTGATAAAATGGATAAAGCTCTACGTATTAAAGAAAAGTTAGAGAAATATGCTGCAATTGATGCGATTAAAGAAGAAATTAATGATTTACTAACTAAAGAAAATGAAGATACTATGAAAGAAGATGAACTAAAAGAATTACTTGTAAAAGGTCAAATGGTAGTATCAGATGTTGAATATAATTTATTTAGAAGTATTGTTGTGAAAGAAGGATTAAGAGCTGATGGAAGAAAGATGGATGAAATAAGACCACTTTCTACTGATATTGATTTACTTCCAAGAACTCATGGTTCTGCTTTATTCACAAGAGGAGAGACTCAAGCATTATCTATCACAACGTTAGGTGCTTTAAATGAACATCAAATTATTGATGGATTAGGATTAGAAGATCAAAAGAGATTTATGTTACATTATAATTTCCCACAATTCTCTGTTGGAGAAACAGGAAGATATGGATCTCCTGGAAGAAGAGAAATTGGACATGGTGCGTTAGGAGAAAAAGCTCTTGCTCAAGTAATTCCAAGTGAAGAAGAATTCCCATATACTATAAGAGTAGTATCTGAAATACTTGAATCTAATGGATCTTCATCTCAAGCTAGTATTTGTGCAGGATGTATGTCATTAATGGCTGCAGGTGTTCCTATTAAAGCTCCAGTTGCAGGTATTGCGATGGGATTAATTACTCATGAAGATGATTATACAATTTTAACAGATATTCAAGGTATGGAAGATCATTTAGGAGATATGGACTTTAAAGTAGCTGGTACAAAAGATGGTATTACAGCTCTTCAAATGGATATTAAAATTAGTGGAATTACAAAAGATATTTTAAAAGAAGCATTAGCTCAAGCTAAGAAGGCTCGTATGGAAATATTAGAAGTAATTGCTAAACAAATTAAAGAACCAAGACCAGAAGTATCTCAATATGCTCCAAAGATGGAAACATTTATGATTAATCCAGCTAAGATTAAAGATGTTATTGGTAAAGGTGGAGAAATGATTACAAAAATCATTTGTGAAGCTTCTAATGTTACAGAAGTAACAAATGTTAATGCTGTAAAAGTAGAACTTGAAGATGATGGACGTGTTATTATTTACCATTCAGATAAGGATATTATTGAAAAAACTCGTAAGATGATTGAAGAAATTGTACGTGAAGTAGAAGTTGGACAAATTTATGAAGCTAAAGTAGTTAAAGTTGAAGACTTTGGATGTTTTGTACAATTATGGCCTGGATGTGAAGGATTAGTTCACGTATCACAACTTGCTCATGAACGTGTTGAAAAAGCAAGTGATGTTGTTTCTGTTGGAGATGAAATCATTGTTAAAGCATTAGGAATGGATAAGAGAGGAAGACAAAACTTCTCAAGAAAAGATGCCCTTCCAAAACCTAAGAAGAAAGAAGAAAAAAAGGAAGAGAAGAAAGAAGAAGTAGTAGAAGAAGTTCCTGAAGTAGAAGAATAATTGTAAAATAAACGTAAAGGAGATTGTTAATTGACATAACAATCTTCTTTTTTTGATTTCATTTTGTTAAAATTAAGGTAGAGTAAGGTGATAGTATGAATAGAAAAAAACTATTGTTTATCATAATAATTTCTATTTTTATTATGCCTCTTTTTGTTTGTGCAAAAGAAAAGAAAGAAGTTGTTTTAAAAAGTGTTCAATTAGTTGATCAATCAACTAATGTTACAGAAGTTGACTCTATAGAATTAGAAGATGGAAAAATAAAGACAAATTTAATCTTCCAAGATATCGGGGATAATATTACATATCAAATTAAAGTTAAAAATAATAGTGATATTCATTATGCAATAGATGGTGTTATTGATAATAATGAAAATCCAAGCATTCATTATGATTATACCTATTCTGATGCTGATTTTGATCATGGAGCAGAGCGTCAAATCTTTGTAACAATCACATATCAAGAAGAAATTCCTTTTGATAGTGTTTTAGAAGACTCATCTTATCATTTAAATGATAGTCTTACTATTCAATTACAATTGTATGATGTAAATGCGATAGATATTAATGATATTATTAATCCAGCTACGAATAGTACTGCACTTATTGTTTATATTTTTTTATTATTTGCAATTGTATATTTCTTTGTGATTAAAAAGAAGAAAAAAATACTATTCTTATTCCTATTACTAACAATTTCTACGATATCATTCCCAGTCCAAGCAAAACAAATTATTCCTTTTAAAATATCATTTCAAAATCAATTAGAAATACCAATTCATTTCTTTAGAAATGATTGGAATACTTTAGTTTCTGGATATTCAAAACTATCTATTATTAAAATAAATGAAATACCAAATGATGCGATTGATATTTCTGAAAAACAAGATGGTACTGTTAAAGCATGGATTAGTGATGATACATTATATTTTGGTTCACCATACCGAATGTATACTCCAATTGAATCAGGTGCTTTGTTTATAAAAGGATCTAGATTTACAGAAATTAATATTGAAGATGGTGCGATTAGTAGTTTGTTTACCAAAAATTTGGGTAATATGTTTGCTGGACTAACTGATATCCAGGAGTTAAACACCAGTTGGATTCGAACAGATAATGCTACTACTATAAGTGGTATGTTTAGTGGCTGTAATAGTTTGAAGAAATTAGACTTAAGTGGTTTTGTAAATCCAGATACAACAGGTATTTTTGCTCTTGTGGGTGGATGCAATTCTTTGGAAGAGTTAGATGTATCTCATTGGGATAATCATAAAATACAAGGAAGTTTCTCTTTTGCTGGTTTTAATCTTTCTAGTCTAAATGTTTTAAATGTTGATTATTTTGACATAAGTTCATTTACGAATATATCTGGAATGTTTTCAGCAGCAGGTGGTCAAATAGAAAGTCTCGATTTAAGTACTTGGGATTTTAGTAATATTGTATCTATGAGTGGTATGTTTAGTTATTCTACATTTAAAAATATTATATTTGGTGATATGGATGGTTCTAAACTAGAAGATATTTCATATATATTTAGTGGTATGTCAAATCTTGAAAGTGTTGATTTATCAGGTTTAGATACTAGTAATGTAGTGAATATGTCAAGTATGTTTGCTAGTACACCAAAGTTACAATCCATTAATTGGAGAGATATTGATACTTCAAGTGTTACTAATGTAAGTGAATTATTTTTTGAGAGTGGTATTAGTTCTATCGATTTAAGTGATTTAGATTTTAGTAGTGTAATGTGGGCTACAGATATTTTTCTTTCTGATTCTATTCAAGAAATCATTTTGCCTGGTACAAATCCTACTACTTCTTTAGATATTAGTCTTCCTAATATTTTTAAAGATGAGAATAATCATGAATATACTACTATTAATAATAATGTTCCTGCTAAAACAAAATTAGTTTTAGACCGATATTATCATAAATTTCTGTCAGGGAAAGAATTTAATAAAAAAATAAAGATATTAGCAGGAAATAGTTCTGTGACTTATAATTCTACAGATTCCAACATTACGGCTATTCAGAAAAGTACTACTGCACCAAATATCAGTTCTATGACAGAAGATAATGTTGTATCTCCTGGTAGTGAAGATCCAATATATGCATGGTATGATAGTGGAACAATCTACTATTACAGTAGCAATGATAATATTTATTTAAACGAGAATGCTTCTAATATGTTCAGAGGATTATATCAATTAACTAGTGTTGATTTTGATAGTATTAATATGTCTAGAACTAGTATAATGGATTATATGTTTACTTCTGCTGGATATAATGCTTCAACCTTTAGTTTAGATTTATCTAGTTGGGACACTTCAAATGTTATGTCTATGAGTTCTATGTTTCAATCTGCTGGATATAGTGTTTCGACCTTTAGTTTAGATTTATCTAGTTGGGATACTTCAAATGTTACATCTATGAGTTCTATGTTTGATTTTTCTGGATATAAAGCTGCAACATGGAGTGTTATTGGATTAAATGGTTGGGATACTTCAAATGTATACGATATGAATTATATGTTTAATTCTGCTGGATATAATGCGTTATTATGGACTATTGATGTATCAAACTGGGATACATCAAGTGTAACTGATATGCGTTCTATGTTTAATTCTGCTGGATATAAAGCAACAACATGGAATATAGGAGATTTATCCAATTGGGATACTTCAAAAGTAACTAATATGTCTTATATGTTTTATTGTGCAGGATATAATGCGAGTTCATTTGACTTGGATTTATCCAATTGGGATACATCTAATGTTACTAATATGTCTTTTATGTTTAGAGAGGCAGGTTGGAGAGCAACAACATTTAACATAGATTTATCGAATTGGGATACATCTCAAGTCACTAATATGTGTGCTATGTTTTATCAGTCAGGTGAAAATGCAACAACATGGAGTATCGGAGATTTATCCAATTGGAATACATCTAAAGTCACCGATATGTCTTATATGTTTCGCTCTGCAGGCGTTAGAGCAACTACATGGGGTATAGGTGATTTGTCGAATTGGGATACATCCCAAGTCACCACTATGACTACTATGTTTAATCTAGCAGGCTATTATGCCACAACATGGAATAGTATAGGGACTTTAAAAGTTTATGCAAGTAGAATTAATAATATTTTTTACTATTGTTCAAAAGCAAAAGCAACATTGAAAATCTATAATAATCCTACTAGTTATACTAATGCGTTTAGTTATGCGGTAACAGCTTCTGGTAGTTTAATTACAGTTGATTATAAGAGTACTGTGACGGATATTGATAATATTATTGCTACTAAGTCTAGTAGTTCTAACGTTGTCAAAGGAAGTGTATTTACTTCTTAATATAAAAAGGATTTATTTTTTCTATGTTCTGTTTTACAATTAAAAACTTTTATGTTATAATAGGAAACATCAATGAAGGAGGGGGACTATGAGAGATTTACTAAGATGGATTGTTTTTGGTATTTTACTTGTTATCATGATCTTTTTATTTATTAATTTATTTAATAGAGGTAAAAATAATAATCAAAAACCATTAACTAGTAGTGAACCAGTAGTTTATGAAAAAAGTGATAGATCTTTAGTAGAATTAGAACCTATTCGTGAACCTGTCATAGAAGAAAAAACTGTAGTTGTAGATGATACTGCTAGTTTAAGTACAGTATGTGTATTTATTGGTGTATTTACTATTACTTTAGGGGCAGCTTACATTTATAAAAAGAAATTATTTAATCATTAGACTCATTCATAATGAGTCTTTTTTTTCATATAATTTATTGGTGATATTGTGAAAGAGATTATGAAACCAATTAGTTTTAGTTTATTCGTTTTTTTTATTATGTTTTTTTCCAATACTTTGATTATGAAATATCATGAAAGGGATCCTCTTATGATTGAAATTAAAGAAAATAGTTTGAAATATATGATAGAACCAGTAAATGCTATTATAGAAGATAATACTATTATTTCTGGTTCGTATGGAAAAGAAGTTAATATATTAAAAACATTTCGTGAGATGAAACAATATGGTGCTTATAATGAATTATTTATGGTATTTCAAGATGTAAAACCAAGTGTTTCTATTGATCATTATTATGATCATTATTTAGTAAAAGGAAATGGTTTAAAAAGAGAAGTTGCTTTTCTTTTTATTATTCGTGATGATAAAGAATTTGATTCTGTTACTTCTTTTTTAAATAATAAAAAGATTCCAGCTACGTTATTTTTAGAAGGATCTTTACTAGAAAAAAAAGCATCTGCTATTTCTAAAATGAAAAATATTGAGATTGAATTATTAAATTATCATGATTCTTATGAAGAAGTTTATTTTAAAACATCTTTATCTTATTTAGAAGTTCTTACGAAAAAGCAACCATTATTTTGTTTTACAGAGAATGAGAATTCTACTTTACTAAAAATGTGTGAAAAAGAAAAGATGCATACAATTAAAGGAACTATTATACAGAAAGAGTTATATTCTATTATTAAAAAATCATTAGAAAATTCTATGATTATTCCAATGGAAGGAGTTTCTAATGATGATTTAATTTCTACGTTTCAATATTTGAAGAAAAAAGGATATTCTTTTGTTACTGCGGAAGAGTTATTTTTAGAACAAAACTCATAAAAAGTTTGAGAAATAAGTCGAAATATAGTATAATTTTTTCTAGGGTGAAGATTATGTACTTAAAAGAGATTGTTACAAGTGGATTCAAATCTTTTGCGGATAAATTAGAATTAAAACTAGATGGTAAAATAACTTGTATTGTGGGGCCTAATGGATCTGGTAAAAGTAATGTTGTAGATGCTGTCAGATGGGTACTAGGAGAACAATCTGTTAAATCTCTTAGAGGAGATGGATCTATGACAGATGTTATTTTCTCTGGGTCTAAATCAAGAAACCCTTTAAATGTTGCTTCTGTTGAATTAATACTTGATAATAGTGATCATTATTTAAATGTTCCTTATACAGATATTTCTATTAAAAGAAGAGTTTATCGTAGTGGAGAAAATGAATATTATTTAAATAATGAAAGATGTAGATTAAAAGATATTACTAATATTTTATTAGATTCTGGTATGGGAAGAGAATCTTATAATATTATTTCTCAAGGTGAAGTAGATAAGATTCTTAGTAATTCTGCCTATGAAAGACGTGTTATTTTTGAAGAAGCAAGTGGTATATTAAAATATAAGAAAAGAAAAGAAGAAGCTCTTCATAAATTAGATAAAACTCATAATAATATTGATCGTGTTAATGATATTATTGGTGAATTAGAGATTCAAGTTGAACCATTAAGAATTCAGAGTGAAAAAGCAAGAGAATATTTAGAAAATAAAAAAGGTTTAGATCAATATGAAGTGGCTTTACTTGCTTATGATATTAGTGAAATAAATACACAACTTGAAAATAATAAAAAGAAAAAAGAAAAGATTGATCAAGAACTTCAAACTTTATTAAATAAGGAAAGTATGTATGATGCGAAGAATATGGAAGATACTTCTTTATTAGAAGAAAAAGAAAAAGAAGTTAGAAGTCTCCAACAAGAATTAATGAGTGTAGTAGAAGAAAGAACTAGAATTGAAGGAGAGAGAAATCTTTTAAAAGAAAAAGCAAAAACGACTAAAGAAGAAGATCAAATTAAAGAAGAAATTAGACAAGTTTTAGAAACTAAAGAAAAAATTACAAGTGAAATTAAAGTATTAGAAGAAGAACTACAGGTACTTGAGAATGAAAAAAAATTAAAAGAAGATGAGATAAATACTTTAAATAAAAAAATAGATGACCATAAAGCACATCGTAATATATTAATGACTGACTATTCTAAACATAATCAAGATCTTATTTATATTAAACATCAAATAAATGGATTAGAAACAGAATTAGATCAAGGAGTAGATATACCTAATAGTGTTAGAAAAGTGCTTCATAATACTTCGTTAAATGGTATATATGATACGATTGGTAATTTACTTTTATGTGATGAGAAATATAGTAAAGCCCTTAATACTGCGATTAGTTCTTGTCGTAACTTTATTATTACAAAAGATGAAGATAGTGCTAAAAAAGCAATTCAATATTTAAAAGATTCTCATCTAGGTAGAGCAACATTTTTTCCACTTGATGTGATAAAGGAAAGAACTGTTGATTCTGAAACATTAAATACTTTAAGTAATTATCATGATTATTTAGGAATTATGGCAGATTTAGTTCAATATAGTAAAGAATATAATTCTGTAATGAGAAATCAACTTGGTAATGTACTTGTTGTTTCAGATATTGATTCTGCTACAAGAATTTCTCATAAGATTAATGCTAGATATAAGATTGTTACATTAGAAGGAGATGTCATTAATGTAGGAGGTTCTCTTACAGGAGGATCAACAAATACTACTCGTAGTGCGGTATTAGTAAAACAAGAATTAAATCATTTAAGGGAAAGAGAACAATTACTAAAAAAAGAAGAAGAAGAAATTCAATTAGAATTACAAGATAGTTCTAAGAAACAAAGTGATTTAGAAGGAGAATTTTTCCAATTATCTAAAGAAGATATTTCTCTTCAAGAAGAATTAGAAGTTAAAAAGAAAGAATTATTAGATTTAAAAGAAAAACAAAATTCTTATGAAAAAGAAATGGAAAATTTATCATCTATTAAAAATCATACCCTTGATGAAAAAGAAGAAGAAATGATTAAATTATTCCATGAAAAAACAACATTAAAAGAACAATTAGAAATCAGAATAGATTCTGTATCTAAAGAAATAGAACATTTAAAAAGAAAAATGGAAGATGCAACTGCAGAAGATAAATTAAATGCTCAACAAAAACGTAATTTAGAAAAAGAATCAAGAGATATTGAAATATTTGTTAATCGAGCAGATGTAAAATTGGATCAGATGTTAACAACTCTAGCAGTAGATTATGAAATGACTTTTGAAAGAGCAAAAGAAGAATATGTTTTAGATATTGATGTTGAAGAAGCTAGAACGAAAGTAGAAAAATATCGAGCTAATATTAAAAGAATTGGTATGGTTAATGTTGATTCTATTGAAGAGTTTGAAAGAGTTAATACTCGATATGAGTTTTTAACAAAACAAAAAGAAGATTTAGAAAATGCTGAGTCTACATTACTTGAAATTATGAGAGATATGGATGAAGTAATGAAAGAGGAATTTGCATCTACTTTTGAATTAATTCGAGAAGAGTTTAAGAAAGTATTTAGAGAATTATTTAAAGGTGGAAATGCTGATCTTAAACTTACAGAACCTGATGATTTATTAAATACTGGTGTTGATATTGTGGCATCTCCTCCTGGTAAGAAACTTACTACTATTTCATTACTTTCTGGTGGAGAAAAAACATTAACTGCGATTAGTTTATTATTCGCAATACTAAATGTACGTACTGTACCATTCTGTTTATTTGATGAAGTAGAAGCTGCTCTTGATGAAGCAAATGTCGTACAATTTGGTAAGTATTTAGAAAACTATAAAGATAAGACACAGTTCTTAATCATTACTCATAAGAAAAAGACTATGGAATATGCCAATACTTTATATGGTATTACGATGCAAGAATCTGGTGTTTCTAAACTAGTAAGTGTAAAACTTGAAGAACATAAAGATTTTGTTTAATAGAAAAATAAATATTTATTTATTACTTATGACATAAAAAAAGACTAGATGGCTCTCATCTGGTCTTTTCCTTTGTATGGATTTTTCTTATCGATATGGTCTATGAAAAGGATTCCGTTTAAATGATCTAATTCATGTTGGAAACATATTGCTAATTCTTCTCTTGCTCGTACTTGTATTTTGTTCCCCTCTCTGTCATAACCTTCCATTGTAACTCTAGCATATCTAGGTACAATACCATCTACAGGTCTATTAACAGATAAACATCCTTCGCCTTCTTCTACGTAGATTTTTTCCACAGAATTACTTATGATTCTTGGATTTACTAAAACATAAGTATCGAATTTTCCTTCTTCATATTCATGTACTACTACAAAGAATCTTTTTTGAACTCCTAATTGGATAGCAGATAATCCCATACCTGGTCTTAAATCATATTTTTCTGCTAATTCTTCAATTTGACTATCATGTAAATATTTAATCATCTGATCAATTAATTTTTGATCTTCTTTTGTTAGTGGAAGTTCTACTTCTTTACTAATTAGACGGAGTCTTTTATCTTTTTCATCTAAAAAATCTTTTGTTTTTAACACTGGTATCACCTCAGTCGCATTTATTTTATCATATTTTGTTTTTTTTGTAAAATAAATTTTGTTTTAGAATTATATAAGTCTATGATGTTTTGAACTTTATTTTGAATCTTATTTAGATTTTTATTTCTCGTATTAATTTCTATTAATTTATCAATAGTATCAATATACTTTGCTAGTTTTAAAAATGCCCCTTCAAATGTATTTTGATCAAATTCTTTTTCTATTTCTTTTAGATTTCCTATTACTATGTTTCTTTCAATTAATTCTTTAAATGATTTATTATTCCATATTTTTCTTACAATTGGAGTTATTTCATGATATCCTATATCCTTTTTTATTTTGCTTTCTTCTAGGGAATTTAAGTATTGTATGATTCTTTCATCTTCTATCCAATCTTTTAAAGAGTAGGCATCTGTTATTATT
Organism: Bacilli bacterium; assembly: GCA_017405445.1. Classification (GTDB taxonomy): domain Bacteria; phylum Bacillota_I; class Bacilli_A; order RF39; family UBA660; genus UBA3789. Next base: position 14,838 of record JAFRAK010000019.1, read on the forward strand.
TCTGTTGTTTGTATAGAATTAATTGCTTCATCTAGATATTCATTATATACTTCATATTCTATTTCGTCTTGTTCTTTTTTATATTCATAATAATATACTGCTAGACCTGTTCTTAAAGAGTAATTCATTCCATTTTCTGTTTCTTCAAAGTAAAATCCATTTATTTCTCCTTTTATTAAATGATTGAGTTCATGACAAAAAGTATTTAATAAATCCTCATTTGAAACATTATTTGTACATACAATATATGGATTTTCTTTTTGAAAGGTAATATTACCTTTCTCATCTTGATAAACTAAATTACCTTGATTGGATCCTCCATAAGTTGTATAGAGACTATCTTCTTCAATTTCTGTTTCTATATCATGTTTTTTTAATATTTCATTTATTTCTCCTGATTCGATATAAATATCTGTTTTTAAAAATAAATCTTTTATAAGATTGTGTTCTTGATATTTATTCAATAATCCATATAATACTACTACCAACATTGGATAATAGGGATCATTTTCATTGTATTTTTGTTTTACGATTTCTTTTGCTTTTATATAGTTTGTAATCATAAAAATCACCGGCTTTTATTATATAATAAAAAAGACTTTTTTCAAGTCTTAATTTGTAACTCTGCTTCCTAAGATAATTACTAGTAAGATGAATAGTACTAATACAATAGCATAATGATTATTGTTTGAAGCTGGATAATAGTAGGAAGTATTTTGAGTAGGGCAACAAGTTGCTCCTGTACCATAATAATACATAGGATCCTCCTTTACTACTATATGTTATGTTAGTTTACAGTTTTTGTGTCTAAAAACATTTCTTGACAATTCGTTTTCGTAAAGATGTGATATATTTATATTAGAAGGGAAGATGTCCATGATAAAGAATTTTAAATATTTAGATAAAACTTTATTTTTTGTATCATTATTATTATTTGTTTTTGGACTTATTATGGTATTTTCTGCTTCTAATGTTACTGCTTATATGTCTCATGCAGTTAGTCCTTATAATTATTTTATTAAACAAGGAATATTCTTAATTGTGGGATTTGTTTTATTTTTATTTATGCTTAATTTTACAACATATGCTTATGGTAAAATCTCTAGAGTATTATTATTAATTTGTATTGGAGCATTAGTTGCTTTATTAATCTATGGAAGTTCTATCAATGAAGCGGTCAGTTGGTTTGATGTAGGACCATTTAGTATACAACCATCTGAATTTGTAAAAGTTGTTACAATCGTATTTTTAGCAGAATATTATGAAGTAAATCGTGGAAAATTACATGGTTGGTTAAGAAGTTTGTTTCCAATTGGGATTTGTATGATTGTTGCGGCATTAATCTTTATACAACCAGACTTAGGTACTACTGTTATTTATGCAATGATTGTAGCAGTAATCTTTTTTGCAGTACCTATTTCAAAGGAAATTAAATTTAAAGTGATGTTTATTACGGTAGCTTTAATTGCATTAGCTGCTATTGCAGTAATAGGAATGGGTAATAAGATATTACAAGATCGTCAGTTAAGTCGTTTTATGGTTACTGATCCTTGCTCTAGAATATTAGATGATGGTAATCAAGTATGTAATTGTTATATCGCAATCAATAATGGAGGATTAACAGGAGTAGGGCTTGGCAATTCTACTCAGAAGTATTTATATTTACCAGAACCATATACAGACTTTATATTCGCAATTATTGTAGAGGAATTAGGAATTGTTACTGGTATTGCTTTAATACTTGCTTATATTTTAATCCTTTATCGAATATTAGTTATTGGTAGACGAAGCAAAGATAATAGGGGAGCTATTATGTGTTATGGAATTGCATTTTATATTTTTATACATATCGCAGTAAATCTATTAGGTATTATGGGATTAATTCCTTTAACGGGAGTTCCTCTTCCATTTATGAGTTATGGAGGAAGTTATACAATCTGTTTAATCGCTTCTTTAACTATTGTACAAAAAGTATGTATTGAAAATCATGCAAAAGAGTAAAACAATCTACTATGTTAGGTTGTTTTTTATGATTGAATTGAAATTTTTTAAATTTTATGTTATCATATGGATTGTCGTTGAAAAAGGGTGAACTTTATGATTTCGAATATTAAAGAGTTAAGAACTCGATTAGGTATTGATATTTTAGATCATCATAAAATATTTATTATTGGACATAATAGTCCTGATTTTGATTCTATTGCTTCTTGTATGGGAATCTATAATGCTGTATTAGATTTTAATCGTGACCCATATATTGTTTTAGATGATGAGCCATCCAAAATAGAACCTGGTGTTAAAAAAATACTAGATAAAAGTCAAGATGAATATGATTTTATTAATCGAGAAGAGTGTTTAAATTTAGTAGATTCTGACTCTTTATTGATTGTTTGTGATACAAATAAAAAGAATATGATATCATTAGGAAATGATTTAGATAAGTTTGATTCTGTGTTTGTGATAGATCATCATGAAACAGGAGAAGATACTATTCCTTCTAAACATAGTTTTATTTCATTAAATGCTTCTAGTACTAGTGAGATTGTTACTCGTGTTTTAAGTGGATTAAAAATACCTTATTCTAAGGAAGTTGCGAATTATTTATTAGCAGGTATTTCTTTAGATACGAAAAGATTTAAACGTAATACTACTTCTACTACACATGATGTTGCGGAAAAACTTATTAATAATGGTGCTGATATTGATTATGTAAATAATCTATTCTTAGAAGAGTTTGATAGTTTTTGTAGAATTAGTAGTTTAATCATTAATGGAACGGTTATTAAAAAGTATAGTGATTCTTTACTAGATCCAATTCAAGTATCTTTTACTTTAAATCGTAATCAACCAAATAGTATTTATTTAAAAGAAGATTATGCAAAAGCAGCTGATAGAATGATGAAGTTTAATGGAATAGATGCTGCATTTGCATTAGGATTTGTTGAACCAGATATTGTTCATATCTCTGCTAGAAGTGGAAAAAGAGTAAATGTTGGAGCTATTATGAATAAGATGAATGGTGGAGGGACTTTTCAATCTGCAGGTGGTAGAATTCATACCAATGATTTATTTGGAGTAGAAGAACAATTAATGAATTATGTTTCATATGGTATTTCAGATGATGAAAATATTAAGGATGAACCTCAAGTTGTAAAAATTCAACAAATAAAAAAGAGATAAGAGTTTTTAAAATTGAAGTTGTAAGATAAAAGTGGACATAAAAAAAGATGTTCCACTTTTTCATTTGTTATAATTTAATAAAGGAGTTGATAATATGGCTAGGAAGGGTCAAAAATATAAAAAATGGACAGCAGAAGAAAAATATAAGATAA
>JAFRAK010000020.1 GCA_017405445.1 Bacilli bacterium
ATCGGAGATGTTTTTTGTGTATAAATGGTAATAAACGTGTATGCTATAAGGAAACAATATATCAATGAACAGATAAATGTGATGAGGAAGTATGTCATTTGTATCGAGTAATCCAAATAAGGATTTTGAAAGAATATAAAAAGACTTATTTATTCAATTAATATAAAAGTGCATCAAATATCCCATAGAAAGATAGTCTATTAAACACAAAATAAAGAATAAAAAATACAACAATCGCTACTATTAAAGCGTTGTTGATATCTTGTATTATAAGAATTTGAATGCGTTGTAAGAAACAGTAAAAAAGATAAATTTATTGGTTATATTAGTTTTGACACTATTAAAACTATTCGCTTTCTATTTTGATAAAATGATGAGAATCTTTTCTAAACATATCGTTTAGACAAAAAGGACATAGAAGATGATCTTCTTCATCTGGTAGGGAAAATTCACGAAGAAGTTCTATATCTGATAGGGGGACTTTTTCTTCGTAGCCACATTTCTCGCATTTCATTAATACACATTTTTCTATATTGTCTGTCATTTGATATACCATCTAGAGGATTATATGAATCTATATATGTCATATAATTTCCGCAATCACATAATAATACATCTCTATTATAAGTATCCATACACATAGTGCGAAATTTAAGCTTATTAAGTTTGGCTGCTAAAAGCCTTTTTCTTTCATTTTTGGTTTTGCTGATACGTCTTACCGCACCTAGCTTTTCATGAAGTTTCTCTAGTAGTTCCTGGTTTTTGTTGCTATAGAAGCCATAATATCTGACCATGCGAAAGTTATTGTCAGGTATATGTATAATCATTTTCTTTAATAATTCTAATCCGCTTTCTCTTACTTCTATTCTTTCTTCGGTTGTGTGATCATCATAAAACCATACAATTGAATCGTCTTGTTTGTTGTAGGATAATATTCTGCTTTCAGCCATTGGTGGTCTAGATGAATATCTCATCATGTAGTTCACACAACCGCTAGTATTCTTGGAGTAGGAACTATTTGTGTTGTTGTAGATTTCTTTTTGCTTGGCGTATACATAGAAGCCATTATTATAATCGTTATAGCTTTCGTTCATTATCTTTCTGAATTTGTTGCCGAAATGTTCTAGTAATAAGCGATTTATTTCATATTGCCATGTTTTTCTTAAATTGACATAGTTAAAATAATTAACTTCTTTATAATTATCTGTTTTCGGATCATATATTAACTCTGCGACTAGACAATGGATATGAGGATTCCAGTTTAGTGCTCTTCCAAAGGTGTGTAATGAAGCTATCATGCCAAACTTATTTTGGTATTTGAAATTTCTATAGAGATAGCGATTATCCTTTTTGTTTCTTATTTGTCCTGTTTTCTTTCTTTTTCTTTTTTCTTTGCGATATATGTTTTCGTTGAATAGTTTACAGATAGAATTTCTTGAGGCTACGAATAGTAAATTTAATGCGTCTCTATCTTTTCTAAATAGAAATCTATATTGTTCTGGTATGGTGAATACGATATGCCTATGCTTTACATCTAGGCACATAACCTCCGCTTTGGCGGCTAGTTCTTTTTGTTTCTTGACTCCGCATGATGTGCAGAATCTAGAATGACAATGTCTAAATAAAAAGTTTTCTTCTCCACAGTTAGGACATTCGAAAACGTCATAACCTAAATATGAGGTATTACATAATAAAGTTTTATGGACATTATCCAATACGACAGATCTAGCTTTACCGGTATTATCCATCTCTGTAAGCCAATCTAAATGTTTCCATAATAAATCTCTTATCCTTGGCTTATTGGGATCGTAATTTTTATCATGTACAGAATGGGTAACATAATGTAAATGATCGCTATATAGGTTTTCATCTAACATACTCTAATTATAAAATATGCAGATATTTTATTATCTGCACATTTTTCTTAACAGTCATCGAAGATGACTTTTTTTATATTATAAGAATTTGAATGCGTTGTAAGAAACAGTAAAAAAGATAAATTTATTGGTTATATTAGTTTTGACACTATTAAAACTAGTCGCTTTCTATTTTGATAAAATGATG
>JAFRAK010000021.1 GCA_017405445.1 Bacilli bacterium
AATTTTTAAAATTAAATCTTCATTAAGTGTTTTAAATTTTTGACCTTTTTTTGCCATAGAAAAAGTACCTCCTTAGTTGACTTAATTTTATCACACATCTATTTTTTTTGTGTGTCAACTAAGCGGGGTACTTCATCAAATAGTTATTTTTTTTCTTGAATTATTGCTTTATATTTACTATAATGTATATAGGATAGAGGTGATAAGTAGTGAACAATAGTTATAATCCAAATCAAAGTTCCGGTTCGAGTTCACAATCTAGTCAGGGATATAGTCAGAGTTTTCCTCAAGGTCAAGGACAAGCACAAAGTTATGGGCAAAGCCAAGGCCAGAGTTTAGCATATAATCAAGTTCAGGCTCAACAGGTAGCACAACCACAAGCTTATAGTCAAGCACAAGCACAGCAACAATATCAACAACAACTACAAGCTCAGCAAGCTGCTAGAGTTCAGGCTCAAGCAGTACAACAGCCAGTTTATAGCCAAAGTTCTGGACAAGGTCAAGTTGCATCTAGTCAACCTGTTCCTGCTGTTCAACAAGTCGTTAGTGCTCAACAAGTTGCTCAAGCTACACAACCACAACAAGCTTACTCTCAACAGCCTGCTTCTCAATTTATGACTCCTGAAGAACTACAAAAAACTCAAGTATTGAATTTGGATGATGTAAAAGCTACAGCTAGAATTGAAAAGATTTCTAGTAAGAAACCAGCTGCGCTATTAGCTTCATTTGGAGTATTGTTATTAGTAGTAGGATTCTTTTTCCCAACTATTCAGTCTTTAGCTGCAAAACACGAAAGGGAAGTTAATGAACCTGAGTATCGTGAAGAAGTAGATGATGAAGAAGATGTTGTTGCAACTCCTGTAAAAGAAACATTAAATTGTACACTTAGTAAATTAAATAATGCAAATGGAACAGATGAGTTATTAAGTGTTACTTATAATTTTGAAGATAATGAAATTAAAACTTATTCAAAAGAATATACACTTCGTCAATCTGAAGGGGTTACAGAAACTCCTACAGAACTTGCTAGTTATTTAGAGGCATTAGAACCTTTCTTAGCAAAACAAGTACCTGGTTATGTTATGACATTACAACAAATTGCGAATGGTTCTATCACAAAAACTACAGTTAATTATAGTGAATTAGATTATAATTCAATTCCTGCTGAAAACCAATCAAATTATCGTTTTGATGTACCATTCCAATCAAATACTACATCAAGCGATGTTAGATCTGGCCTTGTTTCTCAAGGATATACATGTGAATAATAATGTAAAACAAGTGTAAAAAAGATTGTTGCATGATGCAACCATCTTTTTTTTATCTTTTGTTTTGTTATAATATAGATAGAATAAGGTGGTGATTTTGTGAAAAATAGATCAATATTGTTTATTATTCCATTTTTCATTCTATTATTACCTTTATTTGTTTATGCAGAAGAATCTACTCCTTCATTAGAAGCGTCAGTTGAAGATAATAAAATATTATTTGAAAGCATACGATTGCTTGAAAAAACAGACAATGTTACAGAAGTAAGTGATGCTGTAATTGAAGATGGACAAATCAAAACAAATCTTATTTTTCATGATATTGGAGATTCTGTTACATATCAGTTGTCTATAAAAAATAATAGTGATAAACATTATGTAATTGAAAATATTAAAGATAATAATATAAATCCAGTAATTAAATATCAATATACATCTTCCAATTCTGATTTTGATAAAAATGCAGAAAGAAAGATCTATTTAACAATTTCTTATCAGGAGGAAATTCCTGCAGATAGTGTATTAGAAGAGGCTTCATTTCATTTGAATGATACTGTTTCTATTCAACTTGAATTATCTGAATATTCTATGATTGATATTTTAAATCCAGTTACCAATAATAATATTCGTATTATTTATTTCATTTTATTTCTTTTTGTCTTTGCTTTTTCTTTGTTATTCTTAAAAAAGGCAAAGAAAATAGTTTCTATCTTTCTTCTTATGATTCTTTCATGTAGTTATCCTGTTAAAGCAGAAAATCCTGAAATAATAGAAATATCATTTAATAATCAATTAGAAATTCCTATTCATTTTGTAAGGAATGATTGGAAAAGTTCTTTATCAAATGATTATACTAAAATAGTGGTATCACAAGAAATGGAAATACCAAATGATGCAGTTGATGTATCTGAGAAACAAGATGGTAGTGTAAAAGCATGGGTTAGTGATAGTACACTATATTTAGCTAGTAAATATAGGATGTATCTTCCGATTGATTCTACTGATTTCTTTTCTAGTTCAGTTGCGATAAGTGAGATTGAATTTGGAGATCATTCTATTAGTAGTTTATTTACAAATATTTTTAATAATATGTTTTATAATCAAAGTCAAGTAGAAGAAATTGATACTTCTTGGATTAGAACAGATAATGCGACTTCATTATCTAATATGTTTGTTAATTGTAGTAATCTAAAGAAACTAGATTTAAGTGGTTGGATTAATCCAAATATTACCCATATTTATAATTTAATGCATGGATCATTTAATCTAGAAGAATTTAATCTATCTAATTGGGATAATCATAAATTAGAAAATGGTACTTTTTCATTTGGTGGTTTAAGTTTACCTAATTTAAAAGTGTTAAATCTAACTAATTTTGATACAAAATCTCTAACTTCAATGAATGGTATGTTTAGTGGAATTAATTTGAACAATTTAGAAGAATTAGATTTAACTACATGGGATTATAGTAATATTACAAATATGTCCAGTATGTTTGGCGGGGCAAAAATAGCAAAATTTAATATTGGAAATATTAATTCATCATCTGTTACTGATATGTCCAATATGTTTGCTGGAACTAGTATTCAAGAAATAAATATTGGAAATATTGATGCTCCTGAATTACTTACTATGAATAGTATGTTTGGAGGGTCTCAAATAGAAAAAATAACTTTTAAAGTAATTAATACCCCTAAATTAACTTCTCTTAATAGCATGTTTGGCGGAACATCTAAATTAAGTGAATTAACATGGGAAAGTTTTGATACTTCTAGTGTAGAGGATGTTAGTTATATGTTTGCTGGAACTAATCTAACATGTATCGATTTAAGTGAATTAGATTTTAGTAGTGTTACTTTGGCAGACTATTTATTTAACTCATCTAGTATAGAAGAAATTGTTTTACCTAAAGTTTTGCCTGTTGAGAATACCATTGTTGATCTTCCAGCAGTATATAAAGATGATAATAATACAGAATATGTTACAATTGATAATACAATTGTTTCTCAGGCAAGATTAACTTTTGCTAGAGGTTATTCTATCCTTCTTCCTGGAAAATCATTCAGTCAGAAATTAAAAATATTAGCAGGACAAAGTAGTGCAGACTATGCTACTAACAATACTAATATAACTGCATTTAAAAAAAGTAATACTGCACCGAATATGAGTTCTATGACAGATGCTAATCTTATTTCTGTTTCAAGTGGGCATCCAGTATATGCATGGTTTGATAATGGAACAATTTATTATTATAGTGCTGGTGATATCTATTTAAATGAAGATGCATCTTATATGTTTTGCAATATGGGTTATCTATCTACTATAGAGTTAGATACTATTAAGACAAACAAAACAACTAATATGTCTCATATGTTTGATTTCACAGGTTATTTTGCACCAGTATTTAATGTAGATTTATCAAACTGGGATACATCCCAAGTTACGGATATGTCTTCTATGTTTTCAAATGCAGGTAATAATGCAACAACATGGAGTATTGGTGATTTATCCAATTGGGATACATCAAAAGTTACTAATATGTCTTGGATGTTTGCTAACACTCAATCAAGAACATGGAATAGTATTGGAACTTTAAAAGTTTATGCAGCTGATATTAGCCTTATGTTTAACGATTGTAACTATGCAAAAGTTAAGTTAAAAATCTATAATAATCCTACAAATTATCGTTCTGTGTTTTATAGGGCTGCAAATAATTCTGGTAGTTTTATTACTGTTGATTATAAGAGTACTGTGACGGATATTGATAGTATTATCGCAACTAAGTCTGCTGGTTCTAATGTAATAAAAGGAAATAAATTTTTTTCATAGTTAAAAACTACAATTTGAATTGTAGTTTTTTTCATAAAAAAAACTGCATTATGCAGCTTTATCATTCTTTGCTAAAGTTCTAATTTCTTTTGTTGAAAGTCTAACCTTTGTTCCATCTTCAAGTCTATATACTTGTAAGTTTAAGTTTTGTCTCTTTTTTGTAGCGTTTAAAGCATGAGATCTGATATTTTTTACATTATCTTTTCTTGTAGTAATATTAACTGCCATATTATCCCTCCTTCGGTTTTCTTCACTGCTTAATAACTTTACCATAAAACTCTTATAAAGTCAAATAAAATAAGGATTTTTTTATGTGTTTGACCTTTTTTTTATATTAAAGTATAATAGTCAGTCAAGTGGGGGCTATTGTATGAAATTATCCTATAAGATATTATTTAGTTTAATATTATTCATTACTTTAGGGTATTTATTCTTTGTACCGGAATATAATGTAAAAGGGTTGTTTGAAAAGAATAATCCTAATCTTGTTTATTTTACTAGTATTCATGATATTCAAAAAATTGGTATGGTAGAAGAAAATTCTCTTTTGTTAATTGATTCTCAAAATCTTGAATTTGATATTTCTCTTTCTATTCCAGGAGATCAATATTCTTTTTATGTAGATATTCAAAATGATAATTATTTTCCTGTAACTGTTGAAATTCTCTCAAGTGAATTAGATGAATTATCAAAAAAATATCTTAATTATAATGTTTTGAGTGATAAAAAAGTATTAGAATCTAATGATAGAATGACTGTTCAAGTAATTGTTGAATTTAAACCAGAAATTACTGAATTACCAGAGTGTGATATTGTAACTCATTTTAATACTCAAATTGTTGCGACTCAAGCTTAAAAGAAACTATAATGTTTCTTTTTTTTATGATAAAATATAGCTAGGGAGGTATTCTTATGTTTATTCCTTTATATAATAAAAGTAATTATACAATGTTATCTAGTTTGTTAAAAATAGATGATATTATTTCCTATGCTAAAAAGAATAATCTCTCTCATATTGCCTTAACAGATTCTAATATGTTTGGTGTAATGGAATTTATAAAAAAATGTGAAAAAGAAGGAATCATTCCTGTTATTGGATTAGAAATAGAAGTTGATGGTTTTTATTATGTTTTATATGCCAAAAACTATGTTGGTTATCAAAATTTAATGAAGCTTTCTACTATACAAAGTGAATGTAAGATTACGATGGATGATTTAAAATCTTTTCATAAGGATTTAATCTGTGTAATATTGTATGATTCAAGAGATCAGTATGAAACTCTTTCTTCTATCTTTGTTGATAATTATTTAGGATATTCTAATAAAGAAGAAGAGAAAGAATGTTTATTATTTACGAAGAATATTGTTTTCTTTCAAAAAAACTTATATCTTGAAGAAAATGATCAGACTTATTTATCTTATTTATATCGTATTCGTGATGGGAAAACTTTATTAGATGAAGTGAATTATGATCTTTTACATCATGAATTAATTATTAATGTAGAAGAGTATAGTAGTAAAATAGGTATTCATAATACAGAAGTTATTGCTTCTATGTGTAAAATTGAATTTCCTTCTTTTCAAAATTTATTACCAATTTACGATTGTGAAGATCCTAAAAAATATTTATTTGAATTATGTAAAGCAGGTCTTTCTAAGAGACTTGGAGGAGAAATTCCAAAAGAGTATCGTGAAAGATTAACTTATGAACTAACTGTAATTAATGATATGGGCTTTCCTAATTACTTTTTAGTTGTTTATGATTTTATTCGTTTTGCGAAAAAAAATAAAATTTTAGTGGGTCCTGGTAGGGGAAGTGCTGCAGGTAGTTTAGTTGCTTATTCTTTAGGCATTACAGATATTGATCCTCTAAAATATGATTTATTATTTGAAAGATTTTTAAATCCTGAGAGAAAGACGATGCCTGATATTGATACTGATTTTCCTGATAATAAAAGAGATTTAGTAATAGACTATGTAAAAGATAAATATGGAGATAAGAGAGTAGCTGGTATTATTACTTTTGGTACAATGGCTTCTAAACAAGTAATAAGAGATGTTTCTAGAGTACTAAATATTCCTTTATATAAAGTAGATTCTTTATGTAAATTAATTCCTAATTCTAATTTATCTTTAAAAGAAATATATGATAGTACTTTGTCTTTTAAAACTAGAATAGATAGTGACAGTTTATTATCTGAGATGTTTTCTGTTGCATTAAAACTAGAAGGATTTCCAAGACACACTTCACAACATGCTGCGGGTATTGTTATTTGTTCTGAAGACTTGGATAATATTGTTCCCCTTGTAAGAGTTGGTTCTTTATATTTAACGGGATATTCTATGGAATATTTGGAAGAATTAGGTTTGTTAAAGATGGATTTTTTAGTGATTAAAAATCTTACTTTGATTGATAATATTTTAAATGATATTAAAAAGATATATGATGTAGAGATTGATTTTTCTAAGATACCACTTGATGATAAAGAAACATTGCAATTATTTGAAAGAGCAGACACTTGTGGAATATTTCAATTTGAATCTAGTGGAATGAGAAATTTCTTAAGACAATTAAAACCAAATAGTTTCGAAGATATAGTTTCATCTATTGCTTTATTTAGACCGGGAGCTGCTCAATTTATTGATCCTTATATTAAACGAAAACATGGACTTGAACAAATTACTTATTTAGATCCTTGCTTAGAAGAAGTTACAAAAAATACATATGGAGTATTAATTTATCAGGAGCAAATTATGCAACTTGCTCATGCTTATGCAGGATATAGTTTGGGAGAAGCAGATATCTTAAGACGTGCTATGTCTAAGAAAAAGTTAGAATTACTTCAGTCAGAAGAAGAAAGATTTGTTGAAAAAAGTAAAGAGATGGGACATGATGAGAAACATGCTAAAGAAATTTTCCAATTAGTATTACAATTTGCAGGATATGGATTTAATAAATCACATTCCGTTGTATATTCTGTTGTTGCTTATAAGATGGGTTATTTAAAATGTCATTATCCAGTTATTTTCTTTTCTAATTTGTTGTCTAATGTAATTGGTTCTGATTCTAAGACTTATGAATATATTCTTGAAGCAAAAAAAGAAAAGATTATTATTGAGAAACCTTCTATTCAAAATAGTGAAGATCGTTATATTATTAAAGATAATAAAATTATTTATCCACTATCAAATATTAAATCAATTGGTGTTGTTGTAGTAGAAGAGATAAAAAATGCTAAAGAAGGTGGAGAATTTACTGATTTATTAGATTGTTTTAGTAGATTATGTATTTCGGGAGTTACTAAAAAAGTATTTGAAACATTAATATATGCTGATGTTTTCCGTGACTTTTCTTATAATAGAAAAACATTAATTGAAAACTTAGATAATTTATATAATTATGCAGAACTTACAAAAGATATTGATCCTTCCTTAGTTATGAAACCAGATTTAGAAGTGGTTGAAGAATATGATGATAGTTTCTTACTTCAAAAAGAAAAAGATGTGTTTGGATTTTATTTTTCTTCTCATCCTACAACTTTTTATCGTGGAGAAAATCCAAATTGTATTTCTTTAATAGATGTAGATTCTCATTTTAATCAAGAAATAGATGTATTAATACTTGTGGACAAAATGAAAAAAATTAATACAAAAAAAGGAGATAAAATGTGTTTCTTGACAGGAAGTGACGAATCTGATTCGAAAGAATTTGTTCTCTTTCCAAAATTATTTACGCAATATGATATGATATCTATTGGAAATGTATTGAAAATTAGAGGAAAAGTTGAAAAACGATTAAATGAAATACAAATAGTCGTGAATAAAATTAAAATATTACAAGGAGAAAACAATGAATAAAAGAGAAAGAATATACCAAATAACAGCAATTTTATTAATGATTGATCAAGCTATTAAATTACTTGTTAGTAGTAAAATGCATTTGTATCAGTCTATTTCAATTATTCCTCATTTCTTTTCTCTTTCATATGTAAAAAACACAGGAGCAGCTTTTTCTTTATTTGAGAATCATACTATACTTCTTACAATTATAAGTGCTATTTTTGTAGTAATTATGGATTTTTATATCAAAAAAGAACAAAAGAATTTTGAAAAAAATGAAATAACTTCTATGGGAATGATAATGGGTGGTATTTTCGGTAATATGATTGATAGAATTCTTCATCATAGTGTTATTGATTATTTATCTTTTCAATTTGGAAGTTATTATTTTCCCGTATTTAATTTTGCAGATATTTGTATTGTATTAGGAGTTATTTTATTAATTGGTTATCCTCTTTATAAAAAAATAAGAAAGTAGGGATTTTATGAGTAATATTAAGTTATTTCAAGAATATTATAAAGATAGAAAAAAACAATTAGAAGAAAGAATATTGAAATATCGTGAAGAGGAATGTCGAGATAATCTTCCTTTTTTACAAGATAATCTTGATTATTTTTATGATTTAAATGCTGGAGGAAAAAGAATAAGAGGAGTATTATGTTCTTTAGGATATGAATTATTAAAAGATGATCCTGCTTATTCTTTTGATTTAGCTTTAGCTTATGAATTATTTCAAACAGCTATTTTAGTACATGATGATTTTATTGATCAAGATCAGAAAAGAAGAGGAATTGATACAATTCATTATGCAAATGAAAAAAAGTATTCGTCAATTTCTAGTACAGAAACAAAACATTTTGCCTCTTCTATTGCGATTTGTATGGGAGATTATGGATTGTTTAAATCGAATCAAGTGCTTGTCTCTAAATATTATGATAATCCATATTTAAATAAAGTATTCAATTATTTCTTTCAAACTGTATTAACGACAATACGAGGTGAATTAATGGATGTTATCTTACCATTTGAGGGGAAGAATGATTTACTTGATAATGTAGATTTAGAAAAGTCTATTTTAGATATTTATCGATTAAAAACATCTTATTATACGATTATTGGTCCATTAGTATCTGGTTTATTACTAGCGGGTGGTAATGATACCATGATTTCTGATATTGAAAAGTTTGGTGAAAAGATTGGAATTGGTTTCCAAATACAAGATGATATATTAGGAATTTATTCTGAAGAAATGGGAAAAGTACAAGGATCAGACATTAAAGAATATAAGCAAACAATTCTATTTTCTCATATAATGAATACTCCATATAGAGATGAATTTTTGAAATATTATGGAAATACTAATATGAATGAAGATATCATTAAAAATGTTCAAGAATTGTTTCATAAGAGTGGTTCTTATGACTATGCTACTTCTTATATGAATCGTATGTATGATGAAGCAATTGATTTATTAGAGAATATTGATTGGATAGATGATAATCATAAAAAAGTATTACTTGGATTTATTGAATATTTACGAGATAGAAAAGTATAAAAAGAGGTGTTTTAAATGGATCGTTATCAGTATACTCATTTAACTGGTATCTTGGGAATTATTGGAAATATTTTTTTGCTTATTATAAAAGCAATAGCTGGATTTTTAAGTAATAGTCAGGCTTTAATTGCAGACGCTTTTAATAGTGCAGGAGATATTTTTTCTTCTTGTATGACTTTTGTAGGAAATAAAATTAGTTCTAAAGGAGCAGATGAAGATCATAATTTAGGACATGGAAAAGCAGAATATATTTATTCTTTATTAATTAGTATTTCTATGTTTTTACTATCTGTAGAAGTAATAAAAAAAGCAGTTATTCATTTTGTTAATAAGGAGTATATTATTTATTCTAATTGGTTATTCGTAGTATGTATCATTACTATACTTACAAAAATTGTATTATATGTAATTACAAAGAAGTTTTATAATAAGACAAATAATATTTTAATTCTTGCGAATAATAAAGATCATCGTAATGATATTTTTATAACAACATTTACATTAATTTCAGTTATACTTAGTAAGATGGGATATTTTTATATTGATTTAATTACAGGTATTGGGATTAGTTTATGGATTATTTATACTGCTATTTGTTTGTTTAAAGAAAGCTATGATGTATTAATGGATAAAAGTATGGATTTTGAAACAAAAGATAAAGTTTTATCTATTATTCATCAATATCCTGAAATTCATAATGTAAATCATTTTAATGCTACTCCAGTAGGATACCGTTATCAAATATCATTTACTATTTTTGTGGATGGTCAATTGACTACTTTTGAGAGTCACGATATTGCGAATCGTCTTGAACGAGAAATTGAAAAGGAGATACCAGAAGTATATTTAACTGTTATTCATGTTAATCCTGTTGTGGAAAAATAGATATATGATATAATAATAGAGAGATTAGGAAGTGGGAAAATGGATAATATTGAAGATTTTTTTAATCAGAAAGTGGATGAACAATTTAATATAAAAGCAAAACGTATTAGTATGATTGATAATTATGGGGAAAACTTTCAAAAGAATGATTATGTTACGAATCCTGCGATTGGAAGAGATGAACAAATAAAACAATTAATACTAATCTTATTAACTCCTGATAAATCTGCTATTTTAATAGGTAAGCCTGGTGTTGGTAAAACTGCTATTGTAGAAGGACTTGCTTATCGTATTCAAAGAGGTCTAGTACCAGATATTTTAAAAGGTTATCAGGTGATTAAATTAAATACTGCTGCTTTACTAGGGGTAGATCCTATTACTGGAGAATCTAAAGTTCAAACTTTAATTGATGAAATAAAAGATAAAACAAAGTTAATCTTATTTATTGATGAAATTCATACTTTAATGGGGAGTAAAGGTGAGTCTATGGACTTTGCTAATATGTTTAAACCTGCTCTTGATCGTGGAGATATTAAAGTCATTGGTGCTACTACGAATGATGAATATGAACATTTTATTCTAAGAGATAAAGCCTTTGTTAGAAGATTCTTAAAAATAGAAATACAAGAACCTACTAGAGAAGAAAATATATTAATTCTACAAGGAACACTACCAAAAATAGAAGTAAGAACAGGTGCTAAACTTTTATATACGCCATTTATTCAAAAAAGAATTATGGAGTTTATTACCGATATAACAAGTGAATATAAAAGAATTTATGAGGTTGGTTCTAGATATCCAGATGTTTCTTTAACTATTCTTCAAGAAGCTTTTTCAAATGCGTTATTTGATAATCGAAGAGAAGTAAATATTCTAGATGTAAAACATGCGATTGAAAATAGTAAAAATATTTATCCAGATGTTATTAGAAAATCTATGCCTCAATTTGATGTTTTATTTGCAGATCAAATTAGTGCATTAGAAAATCCAACAAATTTAGAATATGAACATTTATCAGAAGAAGTTTATTAAACTTCTTTTTTTACACATTTTTACAATATCTTATGTATTCTTTTTCCTTTTTCTTGAGTTGTAGGATATAATAATATTAGAAGGTAGGAGTTTCTATGAGATGTCAAGGTTGTGGTAAAAAATTAAGAAAAAATGAAAGTTTTTGTACAAGTTGTGGTTTTTATAATAAACCAGAGAAGCTTTCTTTAGAAAATGATGATTTAGGAAACTTAGATTATTTTGATGATCCTTATAAAAAAGAAGAACCTGAAGAGATGAAAACAGAACTTTTAGACGAATATGATGATAATGATGATTTGGAATATGAACCAGAAATAGTTGAAACTTCTGAAGAATATGGATTTAATGAAGAATTAAATGATAAAGAGTATTTTTTGAAATTATTTATTGGAGAAGACTATGAACTAATTGCTCATAAACCTATTAATACTTATGCTTTATTATTTAGTTGGATGTATTTCTTATATCGTAAACTATATTTAATTGGAATCTTTGGTCTTATTATTACTGGTCTTGTATTGAAGTTAGCTATTGGTTTCTTACCATATTATATAGTTATTGTGATGATATTATCTGGATTGTTTTTTAATCCAATCTATTTATCTGCAGTAAAAAGTAAAGTTGAACGATTAAAAGAAAAATATAGTGAATATGAAGTAGAAGATTTAGAAAATGCATGTATTAATAAAGGAGGAGTAAGTCCATCTGTTGCTTTATTAATCTTTTGTATCTTTTTAGCTATTATGGCTTTAACATATATTCATATTGATTTTGGAGAAGAAAAACCTAAATTTTGGAAAGAAAATAATGAAAGTTATGCAAATTGTATTTTAATGAGTAAGAATGCTTTTAAAGCAGTTGAAAAAGAATTGCTTGTTGGTACTTTAGATTCTTCTATTTGTAATGTTAAAATAACTGGAACTAAGAGTTATGATATTTATTTGAAAATAAAGAAAGACAATAAATTTGATTATTATTATTTAAAGAATAATGGTAAATATTTAGTTTTAGAAGGAGATACTTCTAAGATTGAGACATGGAAAAATGATAAAGATTTACTAGAAGAAGAAAAGAAGATGCTTGAAGTTAGTATAGATCTAGAAAACCAATTTGATTTAATGCAAAAGAAAGCTAATGAGGAAGAAAATTTGGTGAAGGCAAGAAGAAATAATACGCAAAGAGTTTATTTCTATCTTACCAAGGATGAAATATTTAAAAAGTGAGTTTTACAAATTCACTTTTTTTTACTATAATAAATTTATAAAGATATCTTAATGGAAAGGTTGTATAAGATATTTAGCGCCAGAACGATATTTATAGTTGACGAGGTTAGTAGGTTATCGAAGCTTTCGGCGGGTACTACTACGGTTTTAGTGAATCGTAAGATATGTTACAAAAAATAAAATAAATCTTATTAACAAAAGACATATCATCACTATTTGAGGAGGATTTATGTGCGGAATTGTTGGATATGTTGGTGAAGAGAATCCGAAAGATTTTTTGTTAGAGAGTTTAAAAAAACTAGAATATAGAGGATATGACTCTAGTGGGATTGCTTTACAAAATAATGATAATATCCAAATCATTAAATGTAGTGGTAAAATACAAGATTTAGAAGATAAAATAGGAAAATCAAATTTAATTCATTCACATTTAGGAATTGCTCATACTAGATGGGCTACTCATGGGGAGGCAAATGAAAGAAATGCTCATCCTCATCGAGTTGGAAAAGTTACTATTGTTCATAATGGGATTATTGAAAATGCTAATGAACTAAAGAATCGTTTAGTAAATGAGGGTATAGTTTTTTGTAGTGAAACAGATACAGAAATAGCTTGTGCAGTTTTCAATTATTATTATCGTGGAAATCCAATAGAAGCGATAGAAAATGCTATTCAAGAATTAAAAGGATCTTATGCTTTTGGAATTTTATTTGAAGATCAAGATGCTTTATATGCAGTAAGAAAAGATTCTCCTTTAATTGTAGGATTAGGGGAAAATGAAAATTATATTGCATCGGATATTTTAGCAATTGCTGATTCTACTAAGAAATATATGTTATTAGAAGATGATGAAATTGCAGAAATTACAAAAGATAGAGTAACTGTTTATTATAATAGAGAAGTAATCAATAAAGAAGTTTTAGATGTACCGGAAAATGTTGAAAGTGCTAATAAGGGTACTTATCGTCATTTTATGTTAAAAGAAATTATGGAAGAACCATTTGTTTTACGTAGAATGATCAATCATTATCTTTATCATTCTGAGGAATTATTTGATATTACTCCATATGAAGAAATTCATATTGTAGCATGTGGATCTGCTTTATATGCTGGAATGATTGGAAAGAGTTTATTTGAAGAAAAAGCACATATTCGTTGTGTTGCAGATGTAGCAAGTGAATATCGTTATAAAACTACTCTTTATGATCGTAAAACATTGGTTATTTTGGTTTCTCAGTCTGGAGAAACAGCTGATACAATTGCGGCTATGAGGAAGGCTATTGAAAATAATGTTGATACTTTAGCGATTGTTAATGTTAAAACTTCTACAATTGCAAGAGAAGCAAAATATCATTTGTTTATTGAAGCTGGTCCTGAGATTGCGGTTGCGACAACAAAAGCCTATTTGTTACAAACAGCCATGTTTTCTCTTTTAGCTTTAAATGCGGCTCATAAAAAAGGATTAGAAGAAAACTATGATTTGATAATGAAAAATCTTCAAAATTTACCTTCTTTATTAAAGAAAGTATTAGATGATAAAGATTATATTCAAAAAATGGCTATCGATATAAAAGATGCTAGAGATGCTTTCTTTATTGGAAGAGGAGTAGATTATTCTATGTGTTTAGAAGGTAGTCTAAAACTAAAAGAAGTTTCTTATACTCATTGTGATGCGTATCAAGCAGGAGAATTAAAACATGGAACTATTTCTTTAATTGAGGATGGTGTGCCTGTTTTTGTGATTATTACTGATGATAAGATAAAAGATAAAACAGAATCTAATGCGATTGAAGTTGAAGCACGTAAAGCAAAAGTATTTACTATTACAAATGATGAAAGTATTAAAACACATTATGATAAATATGTGGTACCAAAAATTGATGATTACTTTCAGCCAATACTTGTAGTACCAGTATTTCAATTACTTGGTTACTATGTAGCTTTAGCAAGAGGACTTGATATTGATCAGCCTAGAAATCTAGCAAAGTCAGTTACAGTAGAGTAATTTTGGAACACTCATAAATATTCGAAATATAATAGAATGAAAGGAGAATATTTATGTGTGGTTATACTTACCCATATCCAGTTAATCAAAATAATGATGGATTTGGTGGATGGTGGGCTATCTTTATTGTTATTATCATAATCTTTTTCTTATTTTGGGGTTTTGGAAATAATAATGGTAGATAAAAAAAGAGAATTAATTTGAAGTTGTAAGATAAAAGTAGACACAAAAAAAACGTGTTTACTTTTTCTTTTGATAAAATAGTTATAGGGAGATGATTTAATGGCGACTAAAGGACAAAAATTTAAAGAAAGGACTGCTCAAGAAAAATATAAAATAATAGAACCATTATTAAATTATGAAGCTACGTATGGTCAAATATCTAAAAAATATGGAATTAATAATGGTTCA
>JAFRAK010000002.1 GCA_017405445.1 Bacilli bacterium
AAATAATTCCTTATACGCGCAAAAATAATATAACATAAAAATTTTAAAAAATCTACTATTGTAGGTGTTTTTGTTATGCAACCATTTCAAGAATAATTATTAAAAATAGTACTTGACTTTATTTAGATTGTCATAAAAAGAAAAAGAAATCTATTTTTTCTTTTTCTTATCTTCTTCTTTTTCTAATTTTTTATAATCGATTTTTCCATATAAAGTTTTAGGTAAATCAGTTTTAAACTCATAATATTTTGGAAGAGAATATACAGATAAAGATTGTTTGCATAAATCTATAATCTCTTTTTTTATTTTAGCTGTAGGTTCTATTCCTTTTTTTAATACAACATATGCTTTTGGAACATGCATTTTATATTGATGAGGAATCCCTATAACACATACTTTATCGACATCTTTATGTTTAGATATAACTTCTTCTATTTGAGAAGGATATACATTAAATCCAGATACTACAATCATTCTTTTTAATCTTTGAGTATAATAAACAACTCCATTTGGAGAAATATAACCAATATCTCCAGTATGTAACCAAATAGAACCATCTTTATGTTTTCTTAAAACATTATCAGTTTCTTTTTTATTATTTAAATAACCCATCATAAGTGTAGGACCTTGTACACATATTTCTCCTTCTTCCCCAATAGGAAGTGCTTCTTGAGTTTCTGGATCACAAATCAAGTATTTATTCCCAACCATAGGAATACCAATACTACCAGGTTCATTCGTACCAGGAAATGTATAACAAGTAGCCGCAACAGACTCAGTCATACCATAACCTTTTCCAATATTAACATGTGCTCCATGTTTATGTAAGAAATCATTAATACGAGTTTCCTCCATAACAGTTAAATGATCTCCTCCAGAAATAATATATTTTAACTGTGACATATCAACATGATCAAATTTTGGATTAGACATCATACCTTCCCATAAAGTAGGAACTCCTAGAATAACATGTGGTTTATCATTTTTCCATATTTTATAAAAACGATTAGCATCATATTCAGGCATAAGAATAGTTTCAACTTTTAAACACAATGGTGTATGAATACATACTCCTAAACCAAATCCATGGAAAATAGGAAGAATAGTAACAATCTTATCTTTTGGTCTAACATCAATAACATTAACAGCAGACTGTTGAGCCATCGCATTAAAACTATAATTGGAAATCATAATACCTTTCGGAGTACCAGTAGTACCTCCACTATGTAGAATAAGAGCTAAATCTTCGCATTTTACATTAGCTTCATAATTTTTCTTATTCATAATACCAGAAGCAATAAAATCTTTCCAACTCATATAATTATTATCCATTAAACTAGGCCTTTTCATAAACAAACTTCTTGTTAGAGTATAACCAACAGTTAAACCTATAGGCATAGATTCTTTAGGAGAAACTAAGATTGTTTTATAAATTAAAGTATTTGGTATTACATCTTTAAATTTATCATAATCAAAATCAACTAAAAATAATATTCTTGATTTAGAATCTTTCAAATAATGAAGAATTTGTTCTGGACTAGATAATGGATGAACCATATCAGCAACAGCCCCAATCTTATTGCAAGCATAAAAAACATATAAAGCTTCAGGCATATTAGGCATACATATCGTTACAACATCTCCGTCTTTTACTCCATATTCTCTTAAAGCTCTAGCACATATATTAATATTATGAAAAAATTCATTATAACTAAATCGATTTCCAAAATAGTTTAATGCAATAAAATCTTTATCTTCTCCTACTTCATCAACTAAATAATGATAAATACTTTTTTTAGTAAATTTAATACTTCTTTCTTTTCTAGAATAATACTCAAGCCATGGAGCATTTGGATCAGGCTTCTTTTTAAATAATCTAGTAAAGAAATCTCTAATAGGTGTCATTTCATCATCTCCTATGCTATTATTATTGTACTCTTTTTTATCTAAAAAAACAATAAATCATAATCATAAAAAAAGACATTAAAACTTAATGTCTAAATATTATTTCATAAAAGTCATTCAGTTATAAAACTTCTTTATTGATATTTTATTTGTCCAAAACCAGCTCCTGCATTAGACATAGTATCAGCACTAATTTTAGCAGTAGATTCAAGCCTATGTATTTCGTATCGAATATTATCATATAAGGTATTAATAAGTTCTGAAATGATATCTCGTATTTCATAGTATACAGTACGAAGATTATCTTTAAAAGTAGTAACAATAGCATCTTGTGCATCAAAAATAGACAAATTTACATTAAAATTATTTAATAATTCACAAGCACTTGATGCACTACTCTTATATTTTTCCATAGCATAACAAGCCAACTTAGTATCCATTCCGACATTACCATTATTAGAAGAAAGTAATTCTCCAAAATTACTATCTACTGGTTGATAACTGTAATCTTTTGACACAGGATTTGCTCCATTAGCAATTAACATATAATCACTTGCTTCTTTCGCACGAACTGCAAAATTAGATGCAGTTGTCCTAATAAGATCTACAGTTTTATGATAAAGCAATGAAGAATACTTATTAGAAAAAGTAACAGCATTAGGAGAATACCAAGATTTACTAAGTGTATCAAATAACTCTTTTCCAGCATTATCAAAATCTCTTGCAATAGCATCCATTTCTGAAACAAATGCATCTATTTCCTTAATTACAGCTTCTGGATCTATACCATAAAATTGACTCATTTTAATTCCTCCTTAATTATGTAAACTCTTATCTGGATTTATTTCCGCAATAGAAATTGCATTACTAGCCTTTTTAACAGCAACAGATAATTTTTTATTTTCTTGATCAAGATATGACTGTATAACTTTCAATAAATCCATAATAGTACCTTGAATTGATTCAGTTATTCTAGTAAGAGCTTTATCAAACTCAGCAACTAATGAATATTTTGCATCAAAAATAGATAAATGTACATTAAAACGTTTTAAAAGATCAATAGCATTTCTCGCATTAGTTTCATAACTATGAATAATTTGCTCAACTTTTATAACATCCATTCCGACAACACCATCTTTAGAAGAAAGTAAGTTTCCAAGATCACCATCTACAGATCTATAACTGTAATCTTTTGACACAGGAGTTCCTCCATTAGCAATTAACATATCATCACTTGCTAGTTTCGCAGAAATAGCAAAATAAGCTGCAACATTTTTAATATTATCTACACTTCTTCTATAAAGTTCTCGAGAAAACCTTTGAGAAAAAGCAACAGCAGTAGGAGAATACCAAGAATTTCTCAATTCTTCAAATAAACGTCTCCCTTCTCTTTCAAATATTCCTGCAATATCATTCATATCCTGAACAAATTTATCTATTTCATGAATTACAGCCTCTTGATTTACTCCATAAAAACCCATATTATTACCTCCTAGATTATTATATCTAACATAATTCTAGTATAATTTAAAAAAAGAATCAAGAGAACAATGTAAACTTTACAAAAAAAAGAATGAAATTCATTCTTTTATAATAAATGTTGAATTGGAGCATTAGCTGCATTAGAAATAGCTTCAGAACTTTTTTGTGTAGCAGATTCTAATTTGTTTGTTTCATTCTCAATGATTCTACTTAAATTCGTGTACATATCTAAATACGCAGAATGTACTACCTGTTTTATTTTCGTAATACAATTTTGAAAAGTAACCTGTATAGAACCACTCTTATCATATATAGCAAGATTATTAGGTACACTATCAAGAGCAGACAAACCTGTATTAATATATTGAAAATATTCACTTACTGCTTGTCTAACTCCATAAACATCCATTCCTACTCCGTTCAATCCAGATTCTTTTAAAAATCCAAAGTTGTTCTCTCCTGATGGAGAATTTCTATTATAAGCAGGAATTGAACCTCCTCCATTGGCTAAAGAAATTGCATTAAAAGAATCCACTGCAGCACCAATAATTGCATCTGTATTTCTCTCTATAACTGTTACAGTATTATCATATAAAACAGTACTATATTTATTTGAAAACTCAACAGCAGCAGGAGAATACCAATTATTTGATAAATTTTCAAATAATAAAGTTCCAGCTTTTCTCATAGTATTTGCAATACTTTGCATTGCTTGTGCAAATACTTCAATATCTCGTATTGCTTGTTGCGGATTTAATCCATAAAAACCATTATTCATAATATATCCTCACATTCTAATCTCATCTATATTAATTTTAATAAGAAAACATAATAAAGTCAATAAAAAGCTCTACATTTCTTCTTCTAAAAACTCATTTTCACAAGTTAAATTAATTTTTAAATCTTTTAATGCCTTTTTATCACTACCAGTAACAATATAAGTGGAATGAGCATCACAATTATTTAATCTAGGTACATAAGAAATAGCCTTAGCTGCTAAAGGATTCGTTACAGAACAAATACTAAGAGCTGTTAATACTTCTGATAAAGATAAACAATTTGATTTTCCCATATCTTCCTTTAGTTTTAAAATAGGTTCTAATACTGTAGGAGATAATAAATAAATATCATCTGGTATTTTACTTAAATATTTTATCGCATTTAATACAACTGCTCCTGCAGGAGTAAGTAAATCTGTTTTTTTACCAGTAAGAATCTTATTATTAACCTTTAATGCAATAACAGGCAATCCATGTTCTTTTTCTTTTTTCTTCAAAGCAGGTTTCACAACATCTAAATAATACTCATCTATTTTTAATTCATTCATTAATAGTTTAATCTTTTTATAAGTATCCTCATCACATAATCCCATCTTATAATTAATCTTTTCATTATAATATCTTCTAACAATCTCCCTTTTAGAAGCATCCTCTACAACATCATTATCTGTAATACAAAAGCCCACCATATTAACTCCCATATCAGTAGGAGAATGATACAATTCTTTTTGAGATACTCTACTTAATATATTCTTTAAAATAGGAAATGTTTCAATATCACGATTATAATTAATCGCAATTTTACCATATTTTTCCAAATGAAAAGGATCAATCATATTAACATCTTTTAAATCAGCAGTCGCAGCTTCATAAGCTAGATTAACTGGATGTTTTAATGGCAAATTCCAAACAGGAAATGTTTCAAATTTAGCATATCCAGCATTTACTCCATTTTTATATTCATGATAAATCTGAGATAAACAAGTTGCTAGTTTACCACTTCCAGGACCAGGTGCATTTACTAAAATTAAAGGTTTTGTTGTCGGAATATAAGGATTTGCTCCATATCCTTCATCAGATACAATAGTATCAACATCCGTAGGATAACCTTTGGTAAAAGTATGAATATAAGTCTTAATTCCATTACGATTTAGTTTCTTAATAAATTTATCTACACTTACTTGATTGTGATATAACGTAACTACTACACTATTAACAGTAAAACCCAGTTTTTTAGAATTATTAATTAATTTAATAATTTCCATATCATAAGTAATACCATACTCCCCTCTAGTTTTTTTCTTTTCAATATCTCCAGCATTAATACAAAAAATAATCTCTAAATCATTTTTTAATTCTTGAAACATACTGATTTTAACATCATTTTTAAAACCAGGTAATATTCTAGCAGCATGAGAATCATCAAATAGCTTTCCTCCTACTTCCAAATATAATTTATCAAACAATTGAAATCTTTCTTTTATTTTTTCACTTTGTATTTTTACATATTTCTGATTATCAAAACCTATTTTCACTCAACTCATCTCACTTTCTTTCTAACTTTGGCTTTAATTAAGGTGCCTTTTTCATACTCAGCATTAGTAATTGGTAAACCACATAATAATCTAGTATCAAAACTATAATCTTTTTCTTTAATTCTTTTTTGTAATAAATAATGATCTCTTAACTGATAAGTATTTAATAAAAACTGTAATGTAGGAGATTCTAAATAATATCTATTATCATGATATCCTCGAATAAAAGAATAATACAACATACTACGCGATTCAAGCAACTCTTCACTTCTTTTATTCTTAAAAATATTAACCAAATACTTCCAAGCTTTAATATCCGCAAGTCTTTCACCAGGATCTAATTCATAATTATCTCTTATTCTATGAGCAAGCATAATAATATCTAAATCATCAATATCTTTATAAATCAATCCATTTATATAACAATAATCTTTTAAAGAATATCTAATAATAGTAGATTCTATATCATCTCTACCTTCATTTAATTTTTTCATATTACGAGCATGTTCTAATTCATGTCTTAAAACAGCTAAAGCATAGATTTTATTTTTTTTATACATTCTACTGATTCCATCTAAATAAATAGATAATTCTTTTGAATTCTGGTCAAAAGTACCAAGTTTTTTACCACAATCTCCTTTTATTTTTAATTCTTTAACATAAGAAGAAAGTTCAATATCTTCTTCCATCATTATTTCAAAAGCATTCTTTAAAAATTGATCATCCAAAGACTTATCTTGATATTCTTGATATAAATGGTGTATTTGATTCATATTTATCTATCCTTTCAATATCATTATAAACAAAAAATCTATCGAATGATAGACTTTTCAGATATTATCATTTCTAATAAACAATTTTTTCTTTCTTAATTTTTCTAATAATCTTACTAGGATTATGAAATAATACATAAATAATTTTCTTAATATAATTCATTTTAATATAACGAAAATAACGTAACGTAGTTTTATGAAATCCAACTGGTATTAATCCATACTCTTTTGTTTTTAATATATCTAGGCTTTTAAAAGGATAATACTTTTTGTCATCCAAATCATATACATCCAAATATAAACCTCTTACATTAGTATTTAAATAAACTTTAATTCTATCATGATTTTTAACAGTAAGAAAAATATCTTTTACAAAACCATTTGATGTTATCCTTACCTTTTTTCCAACTGGAAGTTTTAAAGAAACACTAATTCTAGAAGTATCATAATGAATCTTATCTAATGTATAATAAGCAACTCCATTATATAATTCTTCCCTTTTACTAGTAAAATAATGAAGACTCTTAACCGCATCCCCATAAGATACTTCTCTTTTATCTAATAAAGAATCAAATAATACTTTTGCAGAAGATTCACTAGAAAAATATTTCTTATATAAATCTGATTCAAGATACTTTTCAATATTTTTAATATATTGATGATATTTTTTTTCATCCATATTAATTAAATATTGATATAAAGAATCATAATTTTTAAAATCTTTTTTATGAATAAAACAGTTCTTAGGAATATACTTTTCTACATTATTAGCTCCTAAATAAATAGGAACTGTTTTAGCTCGAAAGCAATCAAATATTTTTTCAGAAATATAACCATTTTGATTTGTATAACTATCGTAACTAATCGCAAACTTATATTGACTTAGTATATCTACCTTTTCTTCACGACGAGCACTGCCTTTTAATACTTTCTTATATTTATGAGGCCAATAATTACCATATAAATCAAATTTATCAGGGCATTTTTTAGAAAAATAGGAAACAGCTTTTTTTCTTTCTGAATAAATACAGTTTTTCTCTTTATGAATATTTTTTTTATTAAAATAAGAAGTATCATTATAATAATTCAAGATATTAATAATAACATCAACACTAGTATTATTCGTAATCATAGTAAGAAATTTTCTATTTTTAAAATCTTCTTTATAATGTTTTTCATCAGAATAGAAATTAGCAATATTTCCTTTTATAAATTTCTTATTATCTACTATATCATCATCAAAAGTAACAATTTTATTAAATATATGAGAAAGATGATACATCCCCTTCGCATCATGATTCTTGGCATGCCCAGTAATTGGTTCATAATTAATATAAACACTACTATCCATTTTTTTATACCGAATAATATCTTCTAAAATAGGCAAATTTTGATAAAACATATTATCAAAAACTAAAACATAATCAGCCTTAGAAATAGGAGTAATATCATAAGTATGAATCTCAATATTATTACTATTTAATAATTCTTTTAATTGATATTCCCAAGAATTAGGATTTTTAAAAACTTCATCTTTTAAAGGACAATAAATATGTGGATAATAACAAACTGTCTTCTTTTTCATAAAACCCTCCTGAAATTATTGAATTTTTGAAACTGAAATCACACTTTCTTCCTTTTGATAACTAATATGAATAACATCCCCATCTTTTAAGAATGGTAGTAAATCTTTATTAACCTTAATAGATGCTTTATATCTATAATCATTTTCATCCATAAAATAGTAAAAAGTATTACCATCTACTACAACATCTACAACATTTTTTACAGTTATATCCTTTTCAAATAACCCTTCCGTTGGAGTATCATACCCAGTTTTATTTAAATAATTATCAGCGGCTACTTCTATACCAAAACTAGCATCTGTGACAACTACTTTTTGATAATCAACGACATCAACGAAAGCATACATTTTAACAAGACCAGCATTATCTTTTAAACTGATTAAATAAGTTGGTTTACCATTTAGATTAATTAATAATGGGAAAGTAGAAATATAATTCATTTGTTGAACTTGACCTTTAGCAGAATCCATCGCAGAATATTCCTCAGCCCCAGATACAGCATAAAATCTAGTTTCTTTTGTTCTCATATTGGTAAGAATAAATCCAATATTAGATTCATCAGCCAAAACAGAAGTTATACCAGTATACAAGTAAACATCATTATTCATCGCAAGATAATTATATCCTGTTGTAGTTGCAACTACATCTTTTTGAGTTATAAAGGAATTAAAGAATCCTTTTTTATATGCTCCCCAATCATTAACTTGTTCTAAAATAAGTTCTGCTTCATAAACGTGATCTACCCATTCTGGAACATCTGAAACAGAATAGAATTTTGACTCACCATTTACTGGATTAAAAATCACAACACCTTTAACTTCTCTTCTTTGATTAATTCCATGGTACTTCACAACACTCGCAATCCAAAAAGGATCTCCATTATTGTCAATTTCAAAATTTATCGCATCAAAATTAAAGGTAGGATATTGAAATTGAAGTTTACGATATAAATTTTCATTAAATAAAGCAGATGGTGCATATTTCATACCTTTTTTTAATTTGACAAGATTTGCTTTTCCAGTTGTAGAATTAACAGTAATATAACCAGGAATACCTTTTTCACGATTCATAAGCCATTTAATAGAATCACTATATTCTAGAGGTGTAACACGCGTGATTTCATCATTATAATTAATTTGAGTGTATTCATCAGAAACATCATATTGTGAAACCAATTCACTTAAACCACCCATTACTCGATCACCAAGTTTTTGAGAAGAATCTCTATCAAGTAATGGTAATTTATTAAAATCAACTTCTAAAATATCTTCTTGAAAAGAATGAGTCTCATCAATAGTAATTCTTTGATAATACTTCTTTGCATTAAAGACAGGTGAATTAATAACTACAGTTAAAAACATAAGAAGTAAAACTGCTGGAATAACAATCCAAATTTTAGATAGTTTATGATTTTGAAATTGAAGTTTGCCACTTCCTAAATCCTGTAATACCAAAGAAGCATGAAGTACTCCACGACAAATAATATATACCGCAATGACAGGAACTAAATACAAATAAAACAAAATATTATGAATGTTAATTGCTGGATGTGAAATATAATAAAATATTAAAGCAAAAACAAGAGTAACAAGAATACTTTTAAATACTCCTAATTGTAATTTTTTCTTTTTCATAGTATCATCTCCTAAGTTCATTTTATCAAATTTCTTTTCTTTTTTCTATATTATTGAAACCAATTAAGTCGAAGAATAAATTTCCAATGAGGCATTGCCCCACTCGTATTTAATCTTGGAATTAAATACTTACTATCTTTTTTAGTTAATTTACGATGGTTTTTATCAGGACCAAAAGTAAATGCAAGATGAAATCCTTCTTCTTTTAAAACTTCAATATATTCATCACTATATTTTCCATATGGATAAGCAAAATAGGAAGAAGAAAGTATTTCTTTCATATTACTAAAATCACTTTTTAATTCCTCTTTTGGTTTTAGATAAGCATCTTCTTCATGTAAATTGTAAGTATGACTTGCAATCTCAATATTAGGATAATTCTCTTTCATATAAGAAAGATCATTTAAATCTAAAAAACTCTCATTCTCTCCATTATTATTCTTACCAATATAAAACATAGTAGCCTGAAAATCATATTTTTTTAGAATAGGAGCCGCAATATCTAAAGTACTTTTCCAACCATCATCTATTGTAATTAAGACAGATTTTCTTGGAAGCTTACATGTATTTTCTAAAAAGCATTCAATCTCATCCATCTTTAAAGTATGATAATGGTGTTTTTTTAAATACTTCATCTCCCACTCAAAATCATCTTTAGTAATAGTCATAAAATCACTTTCTCCTTGAGATGCAAAAATATGATAAGTTAAAATAGGAATTTTTTGTGGAAGACACAAAGAAATCACAAAACCAACAAGAATAATTCCAACAACAATAACAAATAATCTTAATAATATTTTTTTCATATACACATTACCTCTAACTATATATTATTGTATCAAAAAAAATGAGAATGAAAAAGAAAAAAAATTTACATACAAAATCTTAGTTTAAGTAAGATAAAGCAAATAATAAAAAGGGATAACAGATATTTACTTTTTTTATCTTTACAATTGTTGTTTATTATGTATATAATGTAATCGGGTGGTAGAAATGAACAAAAAAGAAGACTTAAGAATTATAAAAACGAAAGCAAGCTTATATCGTGCGTTAATCGATATTATGAAAAAGAAATCATTCGAAGATATAAGAGTATCTGAAATATGCAAAAAATCTCAAATTAATCGTTCCACATTCTATGATCATTTTAATGACAAAAATGAATTGTTATATTCTATGATTCAAGATATGAAAAATGAACTACAGGAGAATTTAGTAATTGATGAAAAACATGATTCAATTAAAGATGTTTCTATGCAAATACTAAAAGCATTACTATTATATATTGACAAGAACAAAAAAATATATTCATCTATAATAAAAATCAATGGAAACTCTATCGCAAAAGATATGATAGTAGATACTCTTATAGATACAGTAACAAAAGAAATTGATAAAAATTTTAATAATAATACAATTATTCCTACTAGAACGATGGTACTTTTTTATGCAAATGGAGTTATAAGTATTATTAGTGAAGCATTAGAAGATCCAAGCAAATACAATCCTGATGAATTATATGAATTTATAGATAATTTAATCTCAAGAAATAATATCAAAAGAAAATAAAAGAGGTTTATTCAATGAATAAACTTCTTTTATTATTATTTATGATATTCAGGCATAGTTTTTTTCATAGTCTCATAAGAGAAATTATTTAAATCTAAATTAGCTTTACTAGCCATAAAACTCATTTTACTTGATATATTTTGTTTTTTAGCTTGAACAAAAGCATCACAACACTCACGAATTACAAGTACGTGGTACTTATCAGGATAATTATCTTTAATGGCGTTAAATGCTCCTTGTACCATAGCTATCTCTGTATTATCTACAACTGGTACCATACCATGTAGTTTTTTTTCTTCTATTAAGAAATCTGATATAAAAATATTCATATTCACAACCCCCTTAACGAATACTGTAACATTATACCACATTTTACGAAAAAAAGCAAGTTTTAATACTTGCTTAAACCTATTCAAAGGAAACACTCTTTAATATTTCTTTTATTTTTTCATCAGTAAAATAATTTAATTTATGGAAAGTTAAACAATATAATTTACCATTTTTAAGAAGGAAGACTCTCTTATAATCTTCTCCCCTAACAATGTAACCATTTAAATCTCCTTCAACATAAGTAATCTCATCTAAATTAGGTAAAGATAATTCAACAAAGTTAAAGAAATAATTCTCCTTCATCTTAATTACTGGAGTAAAAAAATTACACTGTATTTTTTTTCTACTCCTAATAAACTTAACTAAATCAACATCATCATTTATTTGATATTTTTTTAAATAATGTTTTTTTACAAGATCAGAAATATATAAAGGAAAATGATTAAATTCATAGTAATAACTCTCTTCACTATAATTATTTATATTATATAATTGAGTATCATACTGCCCTACCATAAATACAGACTGAACTAGATTATCTTCTCCATATTGTACATAAGAATAATAGTTATTGTCATGATCTTCTAAAGTATAATTAGAAAAGTAATTATTTGTACTTATTTGATGATTATCATTAAACTTAATTTGAAATCTATCCTCTGAATATTCAGACTGAATATTCCATACATCTCCAATATTATACTTTTTGTCATATACTTCATGATTCATAAATAAATCTTGAGTAAATAACAATATTAGTTTCAATAAAATATATAAAAACACAAAGAATAAAGTAAGGAGAATAATAAAACTTTTTTTTGATAATTGAGATATCATAACCTAACCTCCTTAAATAAAAAACATTAGAGAAAATAAAGCAACTGCGAATAAGTAGATAGAAAATCTCCAAAGTTTTCCTTTCTCTACAATTTTAGTTAACCAATTATAAGATAAATAGGTAAAAACTCCAGCTGCAGCCATACCAACTAAATAATAGAAGAACAAACTAACTTCAGCAGTTGATAAAGAGAAATCTTTGACACCAATTAACATAGTAGCAAGACTTACAGGAAAATATAACATAAAAGAATATCTTAAAGAAGTTTTTTGATCCATTCCTCTAAGTAAACAACCTACAAGTGTTAAACCACTTCTAGAAATACCAGGAAGTAAAGAAATTACTTGAAATAAACCAACTACAATAGCATCTTGATATGTAATATCTTTATCTTGTTTATCACCATTTGCGTTAAATACTAATAATAAGGCAATAGCAGTAATAAAGAAACCAATTCCAACAAAAAATACATTTTTAGAAAGCAAATTTTCCATCGGATCTTTTACAAGCAATCCAAGTAAACCAACCGGAATAGTACCAATCACAACTAACATACAATAACGAAACTCTTCTTTGGCACTTTTTCCCTTTGTTTTAATGTATTCAAAAAATCCTTTTAATAAACGAATAATATCATCTTTAAAAATAATAAAGATGGCTATAAAAGAAGCAAAATTTAAAAAGATTTCCAAGGTTAAATCATTAAACATTGTTGTATTAAACATTGCTTTAAAAATATATATATGTCCACTACTAGATATTGGTAAAGGCTCAGTAATACCTTGTAATAAACCTAAAAATAAATACTTTAATAAATCCATACTTACACTCCAATCAATTTTATTATATCATATTTTTATAAAAACAATAGAAAGATACATTAACTGAAAATAAAATATTGTTGGAAAAAATCAATCTATTTTATAAATGATTTTATTATACTACCAATAATTGTTTTTTCACGAATTAATGTTTCTAATTTAGGATCATCTGTAATACATTTTAATGCAGAACTTAAAACATCATTTGTCTCCCCAGGGAATAAATCATACTTACTGGCAGGATAACTATAATCAAAGAAAAAAATTGGAATTTGTAACTCATAATCAATAGTAACCATTTCAGGATTATAATCTGCAACAGGCATTTTACAATTCAATCCATATAAAGAAGTAATAAATAAAGAATGACGATTTTCACATACAGAAGCAAGATTCCCTATAATAACATCTAATTTAGATAATTCTTCCTTTAAATGATTAACAGTAGAAGAAGTATCCATTTTATAATCAAACAAAAACAAATCATATGGCATATCATTAATTAATCTTTCTATATAATCTTTTCGATATAAATTATCTGACTTTTCCATAAAACAAATAATAGGATTATTAATAGAATTTAAACCATTTGCATAGAAATTTACTAAATTAATATTATCTACATCAGTAAGAATAAGCATTCTTTTTTGATTACGAAGCAAAATATTAGATAAACTATTTTCATAATCAATATTATCAATAAAAGAATTAATCCCTAATACTGTATTTAATCGAATAAAAGAATAAAATGAAATAGTAGTCTTTTGAAAAACACTTTTTTCTCCTTCAATAATAGAAGTAATTAGTGCATCATATTTTTCTCTTCTAGTATTAAAGAAAAATATGGTATCTCCATCTTCTAAATTACAACTATTAGAAGAACTAAATCCAACTACATCATTTGGTCTAATTTTATCAGTTTCTAAAATTCTTAGTTTTTTATCTGTTTCACTCCATCTTTCACAAGAACAATAGAAAAACATCTTTTTAGCATAATCTAATTGTTGCTTTGTAAGTGGTTCAGAAAAAGAATCTTTTCCAAGAATAAATCCAACATCTACTCTTGAATCTAAATGGTATTTGATTGTATTAATAATAGAAATAATCTTAGAATACTCTTTTACTACTTGTTGAGGTAATATAAAATGAAGATATATTTTTTTAGTAGGATCTAGCTGAAGTAAATTTAATAAATAATTTAATTCTTCAACTATTTTATCATTAGTAGCTTCTATAAAAATATGAAATTTATGATTATTCATACAAGACTGTTTTAGTAAATGAAAAGTATTATTATTTAATAAAGAATTGTTCATCACATAATTTTTAATATAATCAACCTCTGAATGAAAGGAGTCCCCAAGGAAAAAACTTTGATAAGCTTCTTTAGGCTCTAACGAATCAATAACAGCTGAAGTATAGTAAGAACTATCTTTAATCTTACAAAGTTGAGGCATACATTCATCAATCGCAATACTATAGCTTCCCGGCCTTTCAATTCCCAATCCATTAATTAAAAATATCACACTCTTTTTCATTCTCTTCACCTTATTTCATTATATCATGAAATACAAAAGAAAAAAATGTAAAATTTATTTTTACATTTCTTCATCTAATCTTGGTGTCAAGACCTCATATCCATCTTCAGTAATTAAAACAGTATGTTCATAATGTGCTGCCGGACTCTGGTCTAGTGTTCTAACAGTCCATTCATCATCTTCTATATAAACATCTCTATGTCCAAAAGTAATCATTGGTTCAATACAAATTACCATACCAGGTTTAAGCAAAGGCCCTGTATGAGGAATACCATAATTTGGAACTTCTGGATCTTCATGCATATCTCTTCCAATTCCATGACCACATAATTCTCTCACAACACCTAAATGATGATCTTCTGCATATTTTTGTACAGCAGCAGAGATATCTCCAATACGATTACCAGGTATAGCCATTTTAATTCCTTCATATAAAGATTGTTCCGTATGTTCCATTAAGTATTGTTTATCTTGATCAATCTCCCCTACTGCATAAGTCCAAGCAGCATCTCCTTGATATCCTTTATATCCAATCACAACATCAATCGTGATAATATCTCCATTCTTTAATTTAGTATCATCAGGTATTCCATGCACTACAACATCATTAACACTAGTACATAAAGCACAAGGAAAACCTTCAAATCCTTTACAAGTAGGAACTCCATCATTTTTTAAAATAAACTCTTCACATAACTTATCCAATTCTTTTGTAGTAATTCCCTCTTTAATAAAAGGTTTAATATATTGATGCATTTTTGATACAAGCATACCTGCATGTCTCATTAATTCAATTTCTCTTTCACTTTTTATGGTTATCATATTATTCACTCCAAACAACTGAATTATACAATAAAAAAGAAAATAAAACAATGAAAAAGCAAGAATTACTCTTGCTCATCTAAAAAATTATACAG
Source organism: Bacilli bacterium (assembly GCA_017405445.1). Lineage (GTDB taxonomy): Bacteria > Bacillota_I > Bacilli_A > RF39 > UBA660 > UBA3789. The sequence goes on from JAFRAK010000002.1 coordinate 15,708, forward strand.
ATTTCTAATCATTTCTTTTTCTTTATTTTTCATGTCTTCCATCATTTTAGGATTATTTTTCAAATAAATATACCCAATCATTCCCAAACCAAGTAATGCCATCATTTTTAAAGACATCATTTTCATATTATTCACCTCATATTTAGGTTGAACAAAAATACTTAAATTATACCATTAATAAAATAATCTTTAATTGTAGTTCTTCTAATATCAGACTGAGTATTTTTAGAAGCTAATCTTAAAGCATCTAAATCACCTATAACAAATAACCTTTTCTTAGCTCTTGTAACCCCAGTATAAACAAGTTTTTGATAGAGCATTTTTTTATAACCTTTTACAATTGGCATAACAACAACATCAAATTCTGATCCCTGTGATTTATGAATACTAATAGCATAAGCCAATCTAAAATTATTAAAATTAGAAGGAGTATATTTAACTTGATTTGAATCAAAATCAATATAAACTTCTTTTTTAGAAGAATGATCGATTCTATCAATTAAACCAATATCTCCATTATAAACATTATCATCTGGCATATTAGTAAGTTGAATAACTTTATCTGTTTCTCGAAATATTACATCACCTTGATGAATCTCTTCTTTTTCCTTATCTTTAGGATTAAATAGTTCTTGAACTCGATTATTAATCTCATCAATTCCATTTATTCCCTTATACATAGGAACTAGTATTTGAAAATTTTTGTATGACAAATCTTTATAAGTATTTGCAATTTCTAAAATATTAGGAACTACTTCAGAATCAGAGCACTGAATAAAAGTTAAATCATCTTCAACATTAAAATTATCCTCATGGATCTCTTGATTACGAATATCATAAGCAAGAGAAAGAATCTTAGAATTTAACCCTTGTCGATATAATTGTTTTAAATAAACAACTTCTAATTTATTACTAGATATTAAATCATGTAAAACTTGTCCAGCACCAACACTAGGTAATTGATGATCATCTCCTATCATAATAATCTTACAACTACTAGATAATCCTTTTAATAAACTAGCAAATAAAGTTGTATCAATCATACTAGCTTCATCAACAATAACAAATTCTACTTTCGATTTATTATATTCATTTATTTGAAACTTATTAGTCTCTTTTGACCACTTTAGGAAACGATGGATAGTACTTGCATTTAATAATGTTGCTTCACTAATTCTTTTAGCTGCTCTACCCGTAGGAGCAAGTAAAGCTATTTTTTGATTTAATTGTTCATAAGACAAATGATTCATCAAACGATACAATTCACAAATACCTTTCATAATAGTTGTTTTTCCAGTACCAGGTCCTCCAGTAATAATTAAAAAATCTTTAATAAAACTTTTTCTAATCGCATCTTTCTGTTCTTCATTATATTCTATTTCATAAAAACTTTCTAATTCTTTTAAAGTAGAATCTAATTTCTTAGGAGTCAAGTCTTTATTACTATTTAATAGACGAATTCTTTTAACGATAAAAGTCTCAGCTTCATACATCTCTCTTAAATAATAACGATCTTCTTTATGAATAATTAAAGTATCCAATTCTAAACTATTTAATGCAGATAAAAACTCATCTTCTTCCAAGTAGATTCCTAATACACTAGGAAGATATTTAGCTATTTCATCATAAAAATAATAACAATGTCCAATTGTATTACTAATCTCATTCATAATATATAAAATAGCTGCTTTAATTCTATGAATAGAGTTTTTCTCTACTCCATTTTTTAAAGCAATCATATCTACTTTTTTAAAAGATATTTCTGGAATGTCTATTAATATTTGATAAGGATTATTTTCTAAAATCTCTTTTGTCTTATTTTTATAATGGTAATAAATATTCATAGAATCTTTATTAGAAAAGCCATAATCTGTAAGATATAGAATAACTTCATAACTAGACTCATATTCTTTTAATTTATCATGTAATACCATAATATTTTTTTGAGTAATTCCTGGAATTAAAATTAAATTATTAGGCTGTTCTAAAATAATTTTTAAAGTATCTTTTCCTAAAGCATCTACAATAGCTTGTGCTTTTTTTTCTCCAATTCCTTTAAAAATACCACTATTAAGAAATTCTACAATAGAATCCTTCTCTTCTGGGACAATTCTATCATAATGATCAACTTGAAATTGCTCCCCATATTTATCATGATGAACAAGTTTTCCAAAAAATTGATAATGATCTGTATCATTTAAATCATGAAAATAACCTGTAAAAGTAATAGTTCTACCAACATATTTTTCTAAAGTACGATCACTTGCTTCACTTACTTTAAATAGTCCTATAACATAACCAGTATTACTTTCATAAATACTTCTTTGATAAGATCCTTTTATATAGATTTCCTCCATCATGATCAATCTCACTTTCTACAACTATTATACCAAGAAAAAAACAAAAGTACCACAAGGTACTTTTATTCAAAATTACTAAGTTTATCCTTCATACAAAATTCTTGTTCACGAGTATCAAAATTCCATGTATGTAGAGATCCCCCTAGACAGTATTTCCAATGATAGCATGCCAAACATTTTGGACTAGCCGCACGATTTTCATCTCGAAAGAATTGAAACCTGTTTTCCCAAACATCTACAAAATTATCTGTTTTTATATTTCCTTGCATTAATTCTGGTCTTTTTGAAACATTAGGACATACAAAAATATTACCATCACTTAATATAGAACCAATCACTAATCCCGGCATACAAATGAAGTTTCCAGCACGTACTCTGGATTCATAATTTGGACCTAAGTAATTACTACATCCGTAAGTAACTTGATCCATCTTATGTTCTGCATTCTTTTTTTCTATAAAATCAAATAAGTATTCATAGTCTTTTCCATCAAGTAATATTTCAGGATTCGTTGCTGCTCTACCATTTCCATCAACACTTAATACTCTCCATAATTTAATTCCCTTTGAAAGTAAGAATTTATAAATATCTTCTAATTCATGAATATTCTTCTTATTCGCAACAGTAGTTACTTGAATAATAGGAATAGCAGGTTCTTCTTGAAGCATTCTAACTCCTTCCCAAATTTTTTCCCAATATCCTGGTAATTTACGAAAAGCTTCATGTGTTTCTTTTAAACCATCAATACTAATATTAACAGAAGATAAGTGATGATCTTTTAATTTCTTAACCATTGACTTTGTAAGAAGACTACCATTAGTAGACATTCCCCAACTAAAACCTAATTTATGAGCATGTTCAACTACATCAAATAAACCCAATCTAAGCAATGGTTCTCCTCCTGTCGCAACAAAAAAAACTTGCTTAGGATCATATGCTTCTGCAATGTCAGAAAGAGCTTTTTTAACATACTTAATATCAACTTCATCTACTTGATTATGATTATCACAACTACTAGTACAATGTTCACAACGTGCATTACATCTAGTAGTAACTTCCCACATTAAATGAACTAATTTAGGGTGTCTCATTAATTCTTTCTTTTCTTCGTAAAATCTAAGTAATTCATATTCTTTAAACTTCTTTTCAGCTTCAGTACGATCTTTCATGTTATACACCTCAAATATAATAATAGCATACTTTTAAAGATAAAAAAAGAATTATTCTCCAAATAAATATGGATATAATTCTTTTTGTATTTTAACTGAAACAATACTATTATGTTCCTTTTCTCCTTTAATTTTTACATATAAAAAATTACTGGTATGGCCATAACTATAACCATCAATTACTTCTTCTACTAAAACATCTACTGTCTGCCCAATAAATTGTTTCATATAATTAATTTCTAACTCTTTAGATACTTCTATTAATCTTCTTGCTCGTTCTTTAATAGTAGAACCATCTAATTTACCATCCATTCTAGATGAAGCAGTACCTTTCCTTTCACTATATGGAAATACATGTAATTTACTAAAACCAATACGACGACAACTATCAATTGTTTTTAAAAATAAATCTTCACTCTCTCCAGGAAAACCTACAATCACATCAGTACTAATACTAATATTAGGACGAATACTTCTAATCTCATGAATCTTATTCATAAAATAATCTAAATCATACTTACGATTCATCCTTTTCAAAATCTCATCTGATCCAGCTTGTATTGGTATGTGCATATGATCTACTAAAATATTCGAATGTCTTAGTACATTTAAAACATCTTCATTTAATTCAGTAGCTTCTATGGAAGAAATTCTAAGTCTTAATAATCCATCAATTTTTACGAGTCTTTCTAGTAAATCAGCAAAACTAGTCTCTAAATCAACTCCATAACTACCTGTATGAATACCCGTTAAAACAACTTCTTTATATCCATTTTTAACTAGTTCCGTTACTTCTTTTACAACTTTGTCTTCTTCTTTGCTTCTACATTTTCCTCGTACAAAAGGAATGATACAATAACTACAGAAATTGTCACAACCATCTTGTATTTTTACAAATGCTCTTGTTCTACCAGGAAAATCTGTAATATACATATCTTCAAATTCTTTTAATCGCTCTTTATATTCTAAATTCATTACTTCTTTATTTTGAAAATACTCATCAAGTAACTCAACGATTTTCGATTTATCTTTATTACCAATTGTAATATCTAAACCTTCTTCATGATAATCTTGATTAGCAGCGATAAAACAACCCATCGCAACAACACAAGCATGAGGATTCCTACGAATAGCTTGTCGAATCATCTTTTTAGATTTTGAATCACTTTGATTTGTTACAGTACAAGTATTAATAATATATACATCACAAATATCATCAAAAGATTTAATCTCATACCCTGCTTTTTTAAGTTCATTAATCACATATTCAGATTCATACATATTAACTTTGCATCCCAAAGAACAAACCCCAACACTTTTCATAGACTCCTCACCTCTTTTCTAATCGTTACAAATTATAACATAAAAAGCAAATTAATACAATAAAACAGTCAAAGAAACCTTTGACTGTCCAAATCATTCAGCAATACGGAAAGCTGGAGATACACCATAATTATAACTACTAGAATTAAAATCCGATCCACCAAAAATAACTACAGTAAAAAAACACCCAAAAACATGTGAGCGTGCAGAACGAAGCCACCAATAAGAAGCTAATCCTCCTAAATCCTTTTTAATTGCTTCAGAATAACTTGATGTAGTCACATTTTTTGATAGATAAAAATCCAATTGTCTCTCTTGATCTTTTGCTCTATTTTGAGTTTCTGCAAAACTTGATCCATATATTTCTTTCGAATCTAACAAGTATAATTTATCCGTTGTTACATAATTAACAGAGTCTCTAGAAAAATAACCTGATATTACTTTTGTATTAATAATAATATTTTTTAAATCAGATGATAACGCATTAAAAATACCACTCAATGTATAATCTATCTCTGCAGTTTCTCCTTCTAAGTATTTTTTACTATTTAAATAAGCTCTCATATCAGAGTATTCCCAACCACCTTTATTTCCATCTCCATTTGTTAATCCTTCAGTATATGGATTCATTCTATGTACCGAGATAACATCAGCAAATTCTATAACAAATCCACATGCTGTTTGTTAAAAACCACTTGTAGAGCATTCATCAGGTTTACTTAGATTTGCAATTCTTACGTGTGCAGTTGTCTCATACGTTCCATCATAATCCATATCTAATCCAACTTCTCTTGTTGTGCCTGCTTCCATTGCTTCTTGTAAATGCGTTATATTGCTAGAATTATAAGCATCTACGATTTGATCCCAAGTACCATATAAAAATACATTAGGTCTAACAACAGAACTACTATCCGCTTGTAAATATTGAGGTTCAAGACTTGTAGTTATTGTTGTTGCTTCTGGTAATTCTTCAATATCTGTTTTAAACTCAAGTCTTACTTTATATGTTTCTGTTTCTCCTGCTTCTATCTTATGGTTTTCAAGAATTTCCATTCCATCTGCATAAGTAACTGAATAAGTTAAATAATCTGGAGTTTCACTTACTGCTTCATTATTTACTTTTAGAGTTTTATTTAACTCTCCTATCATTCCATCTATTGTTCCTGCATTTACGACATCTACAGTAAATTCATAGAAATCTCCAGGTAAAGATAAAGTTACTTCAAAATCTATTTTACAATTATTCTCTGAATCAATAGTCGCAGCAGAATCTCCTGTACCAATACTTACAGAGTCCTCATTGATTACGATATTATCAAAGTGGATATCCCAAGTATTTGATTGAATCTTTGCAGTTCCATTAATTTGTAAATTTGCTTGTAGAATTGCATAGACTATTCCTATTACTAATAAACTAAGTATTACAAAATATGTAGTTACTTTTTTATTATTTCTATTCATATTACATTTCTCCCTTAAATAACAAAAAAGAAATTCTACAATTTCTCTCTTTGAAATTCTTTAAATGACATAATATAATCATTATTATGTTTTTGAATTTGTTCATCTAACTTTTCATAATTAGCAGTATTTTCTAATGCTAATTCATTAGTAGAATTTCTTTCAATACCAAAGATTGGTGAAATAATAGGACTTCTCTTAAACTTAGATTCTTCCTTTTCTACAGGAACTACTGATTTATAAGTTTCTACTATTACTGGTTGTTCTACTTTAATTTCACTTTCAAGTGGAGTAAGTTTTTTACCAACTTTTTCTTCTAAATCAAAAATACTTATTGGTTCATTACCTTCATCTTCAAATTGAACAACTTCATTCTCTTCGTACATTTGCTTACCTTTAGCCAACAATTCATCCATACTGATAATTGCACATGCTTCTTGTTCTTGTTCAAAAGTAGTTAATTCAATATTTTTGCTTTCTTGTTTTTCTTGCTCCTCTAACACTTTTTCTAATCGTTCTAATTCTCTTCTTGCTTCTTCTGGATTAGGTTCAATAGTAGTATATTCAAGCTCTACTGGAATAGAATCTATTAAAACTGGTTTCTCTTCCTCTAACACTTCAACTTCTTTAGGGAAACTTTGATCTAACATCTCAGAAACAGAATAAACTTCTTCTATTTGTTCAAGAACTGGTTCCTCATAATGTTCTTCAACATTATTTACTTCAGGAACTCTTTCTCTTACCTCTTCAACTAATTGATTTAATTCTCTTGTATTATGTTTCCTACGAATATTTTCACTATTCTTACGATACATATATATAATTAAGCTTATTAAACAAGCAATAACTGACAATAAATAAACAACCATGATTTCACTAGATGTAAAAAACTCTATATAATCATTCATGTACTTCACCTCTATACTATAATCATTGTATCACAGCTTTATCATTTTGAGAGTAAAAAAATAACTTTTTTAATCTCTTTTACAATCGAAATTTACCCTAACCCTAATTCAATATAACATATATTAAGAAACTGTGAAATATTTTTTTATCAATTTCATAAATTTTAATATGAATAAAAAATTACTAAAGTCCACATTTATTCTATTATCAGGTGGTTTTCTTACCAAACTTTTAGGTATGCTGATTAGAATTATGATGAGTAGAAATATTGGAATAGAAGGATTATCCTTATATTCTTTAATACTACCAACCTTTTCATTATGTATCACACTTGGTCAAATAGGATTACCAATTACATTATCAAGATTAGTAGCTTTAAATAATAAAAATAATAAAAATCTATATTATAGTATTTTACCAATTACATTTTTAATTAATATCTTATTAATGATACTAATCCTAATACTTAGTAACTATATTGGAAATACATTATTACATTCTAAAGAAGCATCTGATATTATTAAAGCAATTGCTTTTGTTATACCATTTACCACATTATCTAGTATTTGTAGAAGTTATTTTTTTGGAAAAGAAAGAATGTTTCCTCATGTCTTATCAAATATAATAGAAAACATTATAAGACTCATGATTATTATGATAATAATACCGAAACTAAACTATCTAAATACAAAAGATCTAGTATTTTTTATTGTCATATCAAACATTATCAGTGAAGGAATATCAACGATTATTTTATATTTATTCTTACCAAACAAAATAAATATCAAAAATATATCTTATGAAAAAAAACTATTAAAAGAGACATTTCAATTATCTATTCCAAATATATCAGGAAGTATTATAGGAAATATTTCATACTTTTTAGAACCAATCTTAATTACTACAATCCTTACAAATATTGGATTAAGTACAAACTATATCATAAGAGAATATGGAATAATTAACAGTTATATTCTTCCTTTTCTAATGATTCCATCATTTTTCTCTATTGCGATATCTCAAGCAATACTTCCCTATTTATCTAGACTATATCAAGAAAGAAACTATAAGAAGATAAAACAACAACTAACAAAAATAATAATTTTTTTAAGCATATTTGGAGTAATGATGACAATTATTTTAGAATTAAAAGGAGATTTTCTTCTAAAATTACTATATAAAAACAGTTTAGGATATAACTATTTAAAAATATTATCTCCTATATTTATACTCTATTATTTAGAACATCCTCTAGTATTTACAATACAAGCCATGGGAAAAACAAAAGACTTATTTCGTTTATCTATTCTAAATCTAATTACAAAAATAACATGTTACTTATTATTATCAATACTATTTCCTAATATCTTAATGTATATAGGAACAATAATAGTTAATATTATCATTACTATTTTTTACTTAGTTTTCACAATAAGACAAAAACTAAGACAATAATTTCACACATTCATCACAAATATACTATAATATAATTAACTGAAATGAGGAATGAGAGATGAAAGTATTAATAGTAGATGATGAGATAAGAATTCGTACAGTTATTAAAGAATATTGTATTAATAATAATTTTGAAACAGATGAAGCAGAAAACGGAGAAGAAGCTTTAGAAAAATTATTAGAGAATCAATATGATGTTTTAGTACTTGATATTATGATGCCTGAAATGGATGGATTTTCTATGTTAAAAGAATTACCAAAAGAAAAAAGAATTCCTACAATAGTCTTATCTGCTAGAGGAGAAGAATATGATAAACTAACTGGTTTTGATTTAGGAATAGATGATTATGTAACAAAACCATTCTCTCCAAAGGAGTTAATCGCAAGAATTAAAGCACTAATAAACCGCTCTAACAAGCCAATACAAGAAACATATGAATATAATACATTAGTAATTAATTATCTTGCACATACCGTTAAAATAGACAATAAACTAGTAAATCTAACTCCAAAAGAATACGATGTATTAACATTTTTAATAAAAAATAAAGGAATCGTAATATCAAGAGAACAATTATTATCTAATGTATGGGGATATGACTTTTTTGGAGAAGATAGAACGATAGATACACATATTAAAATGCTAAGAAATAATTTAGGAAAATATAGAAATCATATTATTACAGTAAGAGGAATAGGATATAAATATGTGGAAGAAGAAGAGTAAATTAAATGTAAAAATATTAACAAACCTTCTCCTATTCTCTATATTAATACTAAGTTTCTTATGGGCATTTCAAGTTCTATTTATTGGTAAATTCTACAAACTAGAAAAAACCAATCAAATAAAAACAGTCGCAAATAATATTATTTCTAAACAAAATGAAGAAGAATTTAATTCTTACTTAGAAAAAATATCACTAGATAAAGAAGTCTGTGTAACCTTAACAAATGATCAAATGATTTTATATGAATCACAATTCTTTGGTAAAGGATGCATGAAAGATGATAACTTAAAAAAAAGTTATTTAAAGCAATTTATTGATAGTAATAAACAAGAAATGATGTTAGAAATAAACAATAATATAACAGATGATAATACATTACTATATGCCATTAAACTAAGTAATGATCGATATATCTTTGTAAATACATCTATTAATCCAATTGATTCAACAACACAAATATTAATTAAACAACTTATTATTGTTACAATCATTGTATTATTATTATCATTTATAATTAGTTATTTTATATCAAAACATTTATCTGATCCAATAATCAGATTAAATGATCAAACAAAAAGTATTGCGAAAGGAGATTTTTCTAAAGAATTTAATGATAACAGTAATATCTTAGAATTAAATGAACTAGCAAATACTTTAAATTATACAAGAAAAGAATTATCAAAAACAGAAGAATATAGAAGAGATTTAATGGCAAATGTCTCTCATGATTTAAAAACACCACTTACTATGATAAAAGCATATGCAGAAATGTCTCAAGATTTACATGCAAAAGATAAGAAAAAACAAAAAGAAGATATGGATATAATAATATCTGAAACTGACAGACTTACTCTACTTGTTGAGGATATTTTAGATTTATCAAAGATGCAATCAAATATTGAAAAACTTGAAATAGAAGAATTTGATATAATTAGTTTAATTCAAGGAATATTAAAAAAATATAAGTATTATCAAGAAACAGAAAACTACCAGTTTATATTTGAACATGATAAAGAAAATATCTTAATAAAAGCAGACAAACAAAAACTAGAACAAGTAATCTATAATTTAATAAATAATGCGATTAATTATACTGGAGAAGATAATAAAGTAATAGTCAAACAAACAACAAATAAGGATAATGTTAAAATAGAAGTAATAGATACAGGTAAGGGAATAAAAGAAGAAGATATTCCATATATCTGGGACAGATATTATAAGAATAAAAAGAAACACAAAAGAAATTTAGTTGGAACTGGTTTAGGATTATCTATTGTTAAAAACATATTAGAGTTACATCATTATCCATATGGAGTAAAATCTAAATTAAACGAAGGATCAACCTTCTACTTTGAAATACCAAACAAAAAAATAGGATGACAACATCCTATTTTAATTTTTCACAACAAATGTAAGCCCACTTGGCTTATAACTAGAATTATTAAATTTATCAGCATCAGATTGAGTTCTTGCATATCCAGTAGTTACTGATGTACAATCTTTAAACATATCATCTGTATTTGTTACATTTGAAGTATCAAAACTACTTAGGTCTAATGTTGTTAAAGAAGATAGTCCTTGAAACATTTGAGACATATTTGTAATATGTGAAGTATTCCACGTATCAAGACCAATGATTCTTTTTAATCCTGTTCCTCCAAATCCATTAGAACCATTTGCTCCTAACATTCCTAATGCATTTGTTGTTTGACTTAAATCCCATCCAGTGACATCAATTTCTTCTATTGGTGATGAATCCGTTCCTCCAGTTCTAAATATGGCATGAGACATATCAGCAGGAAGTTTCATATTACTTAGATTTAGTTTTTTTAAAGAAGAATCTCCACCAAAAATACTACTTGCAATTGAACCAAATGAATTACCACCTCTTAAATCAAAACCACTTAAATCTAATTCTGTTAAACTACTACAACCTCCAAACATCGAAGCCATATTTTTTACGTTACCTGTATCAAAATTAGTAACATCAATCTTTTCAAGATTACTACAACCTCCAAACATAGATACCATAGTGACCACATTACTCGTATCAAAATTAGTTACATCAATATCAGTTAGACTACTACAAGATGCAAACATTGCTAACATATTTGTTACATTACTTGTATCAAAATTTGTTACATCAATATCAGTTAGACTACTACAACCATAAAACATATTATTCATATTTGTTACATTTGATGTATCAAAACTTGATGTATCAATATTTGTAGTTTTACTTCCATTAAACATATTGAGCATAGATACAATTGGTTTATCATTGATAGAAGTACATAGTTTTGTGGTAACTGGTTCTGTTGAGGTAGGGTCTGATAAACGTACTCCCCATCCATCATTTTCTATATTTTGCCATTCTGATGAATTAGTAAAATAATTATATCCATATTCTTGCATATACCGATATGTATATTGTCCATTTGTATATTCTGCTCCTTGTACTAATTCTCCATCAAAAGTACAGGCATAATATGGTTTCTTTTTTATTGCGGTATCATCTGCTTGTACAAATTGTACTCCAAATGAAGAGTTTATTGTTGCAGCTTCAGGTAACTCTTCTATATCTGTTTTAAACTCTAATCTTACTTTATATGTTAATGTTTCTCCAGCTTCTAATAAGTGTTTTAACAGAATGGAAGAATCATCTTCATAAGTCACAATATAGTTTAAATAATTTGGTGTTTCTTGTACAACTTCATTATTTACTTTCATCTCTTCTGTTAATAATTCAATCATTCCATCTATTGTTCCAGAATTAACTACATCTACAGTAAATTCATAAAAGTCTCCTGGAGTAGATAAAGTAACAGAAAAATCAACTTTACTAGTATCATTTGGATCTATGGTTGCTGCTGAATCATCATCTCCAATAGAAACACTATTAGAATTAATCTGAATATTATCAAAATGTATATCCCAAGTATTTGATTTAATCTTCGCAATACCATTTATTTGTAGATTAGCTTGTAGAATTGCATATACTACGCCTATTACTAATAAACTAAGTATTACAAAATAAGTTGTAATTTTTTGATTCCTACGATTCATAGTATCACCCTATCACATTCCTAATTTTCTTCTAGATTCTTCTATTTCTTCATCACTCATAGGTTGATAAATATACTCCTTCTTTTGTATTAAAACATATCTTTCTTCTTCACGAATTGGTGTTTCAATTCTAACATTATTGATTCTAGATTTACCAAACAATTTCTTTTTTGATAAATCAACTGCATAATTATCTTTATCAATATCATATAGATATGCCGTATCTAATATCCTTTTCTTTAAATTATTATTATAATTCTTTGACATATGAGAAAAGAACTTAGTTTGAGCTTTAATCAATTCATCTTTATCAAAACCATTAAATGTAACAAATCCATTACGAAATGGTATTTTAATTGAAAAGTCATCATCTTTTTCTAGTTCATTTAAAAGAACAGTAATATTATTCTGTAAGTAACGTCTCATTGTAATATCAAAATCAACAGAATTAACATCTCTTAATCCATATCCATAATACTTTATAGTATCTGGAGAATCATTTAAATATCTTACAAGTTTTTTCTTTTTAGTCGCAATCATTTTAGAAATTAAATAGGCCTGATAAGCCACAATATTACCATTTATTCGAAAACTATCATGTAGATGATGATGAATATAATCTTTTGTTTCATCTTGAATACATTTTTTTAAATGTTTTTCTCTTTTAGAATTAAAAGAATGTACTGCTTTTCCATTTTCTTCTTCTGGTTCAGAACCATATCCAATCCAACCACTTACTCTTCCTGTTAACATCGGAGGTTCATGAATATGATCCTCTAAATGACAATTTCTTTTGATATCATTTAAAATATCAATATATGTTTGTAGATGTTCTGTATCAGAATAAAATACAATTGTATCATCTCGATTCCCATAAATATCATATTTAAAATAATAACGTATTTTATTCTGATGACATCTTCTGACAAACTCATATAAAATTTGATGAGTATAAGTAGAATCACAATTAATATATAGACGATGTTCAATATGTTCTCTACGATGATTACCAAATATTACATGACTAGAATCAATATGATTCCAAGAAGAATATTCTCCTACTCGGTTATAACGAGTACGATCTAATATATCAGCAAGTTCTTTATTTGATATAGATTCATAATCTAATATTTGTTTTACTTCCTCACTACTCTTAGGATTCTTATTTTCTAGATAAGATGCAAGTAACTGAAAACGATGCTCATCTTCTTTGTTATATCTTCTTAAAGATACAACATTTAATACTTGTCTTTTCCAACTATTAAATAATAAAACACTTAATAAATTATTGTAATAAATAGAATATTTTTTTGTCTCTTTATTTTGATGTTGATGAGTTAAACCATAATAAAACTGGTTTTTATCACAATAACAATCAATAATATTTTGAATCACATTACCCTGATCAAAAGGATTTGTAATTTGATTATACTCCATCACCATCACCTCTATTCTATAATTATCATACAACAAAAAGTATAATAAATAAACTAATTATAAATAACTAATTCATGTTGACATCTAGTACATGCAACATAAAGTAAATTTCTTTCATTCGCACGATAAGAATTATCTCGATTATTATAAATAACCACACTATCAAATTCTAATCCTTTAGAAACATATGCAGGAATAATAATACAATCTTTATAAAACTTCTTACTATTCGCATCAACTAAAGAAATAGAAACATAATCTTTTATTAATTCATATAATTTTTTAGCTTCATTATAGTCTTTTGTAATTACCGCAACAGACTTATATTTATCTTTTAAATTATTAATATCTTCTATCATTTTTTCTTGTATATTTTCAACACCTTTTCGCATTAATACAGGTATACCACTTTCTCTTCTTATCGCATTAACATGATGAAGACCAAGTATTTTATTAGTATAATCAATAATCTCAGGTGTAGAACGATAAGTTTTTAATAATTCTATATATAAACAATCTTCTGAAAAAATATTTTTTAAATTCTCTAAAGAATCATAATGATAATAAGGATTAATATTTTGATTAATATCTCCAAGTATAGTAAAATCTGCTTTCTTAAAAATATTACGTATTATAATATATTGAAGCCTATTATAGTCTTGTGCCTCATCTATTACTACTTGTTTAATTCTTCCATCATAAAGAAATCCTTCTAAAGAACCTTTTAAATATGCAAATAATAATGCATCTTCATAATGAATATTATCATGATACAACATATTTTTAATATCTTTATCAGATACCTTAATTCTACAAAATTCACTTTGAAAAAATTCTTCTAATATTTTCTTATAATCCTTCTCAAAATTTGAGTTTTCTTTAAATAACTTCAAAAAGGATTTTACTTTTTTATCACTACCTTTATAAAGATTAGAACTAAGTTTTTCAGCCATCTCATCTAATCTTTCAAATAAAGGAAGTCTATCATATCGATCATGTAACATTTCATTTAAATCATCTTTTAAAATAAGATTTTTATCTCCTTCTTTAAAATTACTTATAAACTTACAATTATCAATATAGTTTTCTATAAAAGCATCTAAATCATCAATAATTTTATCACTTTGTTTATAGGTAACAAAATCAGGATTTGTTTCTTGATATGAATAATAACGTGACACAAAATCAGTATAATTTTCTACATCTTTATATTCTGATAAAAAAGTAGATAAATAATCAGAAAATGTTGTTTGAAGTGTATTATCTTCTCCTAAAGATGGTAATACATCAGAAATATATTCTGTAAAAATATTATTTGGTGAAAAGATTAGAATATTATTACTATTTAAATCTTTTAAACGGTACAAAAGAAAAGCAATTCTATGTAAGGCAACAGTAGTTTTACCAGATCCAGCTATTCCCTGTACAATTAAATGATGGTTATCAAGATTACGAATTACTTTATTTTGTTCTTGTTGAATCGTATTAACAACATTTTTCATTTTCTCAGATGATTCTTCAGCTAAAACATCTTGAAGTACTTCATCATCAATATTTAAACTATTATCAAATACTCCAAGTAATTTACCATTTTCAATCTTATATTGCCTTTTCCTTTTCAATTCTCCAGAAACTAATCCTTCAGGTGCGACATAACTACATTTTCCCACCTCATAATCATAGAATAAACTACAAATAGGACTTCTCCAATCATATAAAATATTATTCGTATGAGAATCTTTAAGATAAGTTAAAGACATATAAATATTAAAGATTTCTCCATCTTCATCACTAAATACTATAGATGCAAAATATGGTTTTCCTTTAATACCACAAAGTCTTTTAAAATACTTTTGTTTTTGATAGGCTTTTTCTGCCTCTTGAGCAGTCGCATACATTACTTGTTGTGCTTCTGCTTGATCAAAATCATTTACATTTTCCCACATCATCTTTTTAAACTCTTTTAGATTATCTTCATCTTGAATAACTCCTTCTCCAAGTTCATTAAGAGTCTTTTCTAATAAATGATTTACTTTCTTTAATATCTTTTTCTCTTTTACAAATTCTTCTTCACTAATTGCCATAACTTCACCATCTTATCCAATATTAAATATACCATAAAAAAAGAAAAAAGAATGGAAAATCCATTCTACTTAACGTAAAGGAAACAACTATTCTGTGATTAATTCACCTTTAGTAATAACACTTCCAGCTTCAGCTGAAGCAATTATAGCATCAATATTAGTAACTGCACTAGTATAATTGATTATCATTTTACCATGAGAAGCTGTACTATAAAAAGCTTTGGAATAACTTCTAGGATTATCATATAAAGATAGTGTAATATTAGCAGAACTAGTTTGAAAAAACATATGAGATATATCCGTATAGTAAATTTTTAAATTACCAGCATCTCTCCAGGAAATATTATAAAATGAAGCTGCATGACAAAACATATAAGACATAGTAACGACATTTCTCGTATCCCAATTCGACAAATCTCCTATAGTCCATGTTGTTGCATCATGCCCTGCATTATCAAACATATGTGACATATCTGTTACATGAGAAGTATCCCAATTTGATACATCTAAACTAAATGATATAACACTATATCCAGCTTTATAAAACATAGAAGCCATAGTTGTAACATTTGAAGTATTAACAGAATCTACTTCAAGAATACTTATATGAATTAATTGATAAAACATATATGAAGAGTCCTCATTTAAATATGGTTTCGGATTACTGCTATAATAATAAATAGTACCATTATCAAACCATGCATAAATAATTCCTTCAGATGAAACAAGATTGTCTTCAGTCATAACGTTCATATCAGGAGGGATACTACTTTTTCGAAATGCTGTAATTGTAATATCATCATCAGTATAAGTAGCAGATGAATTACCTGCAAGTTTCTTAATTCTGGCATTAAAACTTTTTCCATCAATAAAAGTAGCAGCTGGTCTAACAACGGAAGTATTGTCAGCTTGCAAGTATTGTGGTTCTAAACTTGTTTGTATTGTAGTAGCTGAAGGTAATTCTTCTATATTTCTACTAAATTCTAATCGAACCAGATATGTTTCTGTAGTTCCTGCTTCAAGTTTATGATTTTCTTCTACTTCTACTCCATCACTATACATTACAGTATAAATTAAATAGTCTGGCACTTCACTAACTACTTCATCATTTACTTTTAATGTTTTATTAAGTGTACCTATCATTCCATCAATAGTTCCAACATTTACTACGTCTACAGTAAATTCATAGAAATCTCCTGGGAGAGATAATGTTACTTCAAAATCTACCTTGCAATTATTATTAGGATCAATAGTCGCTTGTGTATCTCCTGTACCAATTGTTACAGAGTTTTCATTGATTACTATATTATCAAAATGTATATCCCAAGAATTAGATTTTATCTTGGCGATACCATTGATTTGTAGATTAGCTTGTAATATGGCGTAAACTATACCAATTAATAATAAACCAAAAAAAGATAAAGTATGATGTTATTTTTTTATTTCTTTGATACATACAACTCACCTTTACCTTTCTTTTTTTATTTATTATATAATTCAATTTGATTAGTAAATTCTTTTTGTAGTTCTTCTAATCTTTCTTTTGTTTTTGCTTCAAATCTTGCGGTTATATTAGGACCTGTGTTACTTGCACGTACTAATGCCCATCCATCATCAAATAATACTTTTACTCCATCAATATCTAAGAACTGATATCCTTTACTAGTGGCATACTCCCCTATTTTTTTGACAACTTCAAACTTAATAGTATCAGGAGATGCAAATTTTAACTCTTCTGTAGAATAATAATGATTAATTCCAACTAACAATTCTTCTACTGACTTTTCTGTATGAGATAAAATCTCTAACATACGTAGTCCTGCATAAAGTCCACTATCAAAACCTGGCCATCTATCTCTAAAATATACATGTCCAGATAATTCTCCTCCAAATGGTAAATCATCATCTCTTACTTTAGCTTTAGTATAAGAGTTTCCTGTACGATAACATACTCCTTCTCCACCAAGTCTTTCTATCTCATCACTTAATGATTTAGAGCATTTTACATCATATAAGAATTTCTTTTTAGAAACCTTATTAATAATATCTCTAATAACAATAATCATATATTGATCTGTTGGGATAAACTTAGCATTTGCAGTAACCATACCCATTCTATCTCCATCTCCATCAAAAGCAAGACCAATATCTGCACCAGTTTCTAATACTTTTTCTTTTAATTGAAGTAAATTATCTTCAACGCAAGGATCAGGATGATGATTTGGAAAATTACCATCACTTTTTTCATTAATAAATACTAAATCAATAGGAAACATTTGATAAATCTTTTCTGCAATAATAGATGTTGTCCCATTTCCTGGATCTATTACTGCTTTTACACGTCTTGAACCAAAATGTAAATTATTTTTAAATAATTCTAAATAATCAGCAGTAATATCATAAGTAGATTCTCTACCCATTCCACTTTCAAAATCACCTTCTAGTATTTCTCCTAAAAAGTCTTGTATTTCTTGTCCTTTACAGTTACCACTTTCATCAAATGCAAATTTAAATCCATTATCATCTTTTGGATTATGTGAAGCAGTAACCATTACACCACTATATATTTCTAATTTAATACAAGCATAATAGTACATTGGAGTAGTAACAAGTCCTATACTAACAACATCAATTCCAGTTTCTTTAATACCTTCTTTTAATGCTTCATATAAAGTATCACTACTTAATCGATTATCATGACCAACTACACAATTCGTTTTACCCATTCTCTTTATATGAGTACCAAATCCTAAACCAATAGTATATGCAGTTTCTTCATCTATTTCTTCTGGATAAACACCTCTAATATCATATCCACGAAATATATTATGATTGATATCTTTCTTTATATTCATAAACCCTCCTAATCATTACATCTCTCATAATAATGAGCATTTAATTCTAAAATATTATCTCTATCTGGTAAAGTAAAATCAACAGATGTTTTAATAAGTGGTTTGTCAACCAAACGATTATTATTTCTACGACCACAACCTAGATAATATTTATAAGAATATTTTTTACCATCTCTAATAACTCTAACAAAAGTATAGTCACTATAACAAGAAACATTCTCCATATTAATATCTTTAATTAAAGAACGTTCTTTAAAATCTTGAAAAGTAATAAATACACATTGTTTATGTCCTTCCATTAATTGTCCTTTTCTACGATATTCTTCTAATTGTTCATCACTTAATTTATCAATATCATCATCATATAAAAATAAATCCTCTTCATAAGCATCAACATATAATTTAGCAGCACTAATTAATATTTCTCCATAATTTGTATATTTACGATAAGTATTATCTTCTTGTAATCTTCTTATAACAGGCCAACTCATACCTGTAATAATTCCAAGTATAACAATCGCAACTAATAACTCAACTAAACTAAAACCTCTATTATTTTTTATCATATTAAAACCTCCAAATTAGTTTCATACCCTACTAACATTATAGAACAAATTTAATCAAAATAAAAGAAAAAAGTACTTAGTTAATAAGTACTTAATATGAATCATTGAATGATCTCTTGAATCTTTTCAATACTAAGTTCAGTAACTTTAGAAATTGACTCAACATCCATTCCATTTTCTATCATTTTTAAAACAATTTCTCGTTGTCCTTTCTTAATTCCTTCTTTTATTCCTTCTCTTCTTCCTTCTCTAATTCCTTGATCTTTTATTGCCCATTCCTTGTCATAACTTTCTCCAAAGTTGGTTCCCATACTTACTTCTCCTGCTGCATTAACATATTCTATCATAAGTTCTATATCCCCTCCTAGTTCTAGAGAATCATCAATATTTGGCTCTACTAAACCCAATAAATATCTTTCTTCTTCTCTTAAGTTTTCTATGCCTTCATTATACCATTTCTCTCTTAACTTGGGAATATATAATTGGATAAATACTATTTTATTGTTTAATACTATTCCTTCATCATTTTGAATACTATAAATATCTACTATTTTATCATTTCCTTCAAATGAAAAATTATTTAAATTTATTTGAATTACTTGATTATATTTATATTTGTAATCTTCTCCTATTTTTATCTTTTCTGCATATAGTCTATGAGCATATTCCATATTCCTTTCCATAATACTAATATCTTCATTATTATTTACTTCAATATTAATCTTTGTATTTCTTATCTCACATACATAATCACATCTTTCTTCTTTTGAATCATTCTTTTCTTTATCTAATTCATTTTTTACTAACTTAATATTATTTAATAAATCTTCATAAGAAATATCTAAATAATAAGATAATAATTTTGCAGAATACTTAATTCTATCTGAATGATAAAACATTGTCTTAAACATTGTATTTGATAAAATAGATGGTTTTTCTCCCTCTTTTAGTTTTGTTATCTCTACTCTGTTTTTTAAATTCACCTCCTTATCATATAATAATTCTTTTTTATAATTTCTAATATTTAATATAATAAAACCTCCCTTTGAAAAATCGTTATATCAAAAGAAAAAGTAATATACAAATGAACATTTTAGTATTTTAAACATTAAAAACATAAGAATAACAAAAAAGTACTTAGTTAAATTATTAAAACTAAGTACTTTATATTATTGAAAATAAAAGTTTACTATCCTACTATATTTTTAAGTAATCCAAATGAAACAATCATCATAATAACACTTGCCATAAAAATACCCATCATTGCAGCTAAAAATGCTTTTTTACGATTCATTTCAAGTACTGATGCAATTAAACATCCTGTCCAAGCACCAGTACCAGGAAGAGGTATTCCTACAAATAATACCATTCCCCAAAATCCATATTTTTCAATTTGAGCTTTATTTTTATCAACTTTTTTATCTAACCATTTCGCAGTATTAGATAAAAAACCTTTCTTTTTTCTCATCCAATTTAAAATAGAATTAATAAACCATAAAATAAATGGTACAGGAAGTATATTACCTATAATACAAATAATATAACTTTCTATCGCATTCATATTTAATAACGCTGCAGCGATTAATCCACCTCTTAACTCTAATATTGGCATAAGAGAAATAACAAATACTATTAATTCTTTTCCAAAAGGTAGAGAGGTTAATCCCCCTGCCATTCCTAATATCCAACCTACAATATTCTCAACCATATTTAACTCCTAACTTTCTAATATTTGCATAATTAATGGTACAATATGTTTTTTCCTAGATAAACATCCAGGTATAAAGTCTCCTTCTTTGATATCTTTTTGATATACTAAATCCATAATATTTTGTCCTTTTGTATTATAAATAACATAACTACCATTTTGAATAATATCAGTAACATATAAAGCTACTAATACAAAATGATTAGCTTCTGCAATCTTATCTAATACCTCAATATATCCATCTATATCTTTCTTAATATCCTCAAAATTCATTGTAAAGAATTGTCCTACAGAGAATGTCTTATCATTAACACTAAATAACTTATAGTCATTATATAAAACATCTTCTTTACTCATACCATCTAATAAAGTACCTGCTTTTAATAAATTCATTCCATATTCCATATAATCTACTAAAGCAATCTTAGATAATTCTTCTACTGCTTCTCTATCTTTATCTGTTGCAGTTGGACTTTTTAAAATCAAAGTATCAGAAAGAATACCTGATAATAATGCACCCGCAACATCTATAGGAAAAAGAACTTTATAATCTTTAAATAATTGATAAATAATCGTACTCGTAGATCCTACTACCATATTACGATAATTAATAGGATTATTAGTTGTAATACTACCAAGTGCATGATGATCTACCATTTCTAGTATTTCAGCTTCTTCTAATCCTTCAGCACTTTGTAGTTTTTCATTATGATCAACTAAAATAACTTTTTTAGGAGATTTTTCAGATAAATCAGTTATTTTTAATAATCCTAAACATTTATTATGTTTATCTATTACAGGATAATTTGTATGTTTCTGTCTATTATTAATATCAATAATATCACTTACATAATCTGATTCTTTAAAAGAAGTAATATTTCTAGCTCTTAACATCGTTTTAATATAATTTGATAATGATATTAATCTAGATACATGATAAGTATCATAAGAAGTACGTATAACATTGACTCCATTCTTTTTTGCTAACTTAATATGTTCTTCTTTCATATACGAGTCTCCAGAAAGAATAATCATTTTTACTTTAGACTCTACTGCATATTCAATAACACTATGTCTATCTCCAAGTATTAAGATATCATTACTATCTAATACTACACTAGAAAGTAATGTAGTACTTCTATATGCAGCAACTAATAATTTACCAATAATATCATTACTACATCTAACAACTTCTTCTCCTTTTAAAACATGAAGTATATTATCATAAGAAGTATATAAATCCTCCACATTCTCATTAACTAAGTTGTAGGACAAGTCTTTCAGAGTAACTAGCCCAGCAAAAGTACCATCACTTTTGCATACGGGAATACCAGTTAACTCTTCTTTTAACATTTCTTGGTATCCATCATAAATACTTTTAGTATCTTCAATAAAAAATCCTTTATGGTATTTAATATCTTTTAATTGTAATTTAACATCATTTAAATATTTAGGTTCTTTAATATGAAAATAATCAAGTGCATACTTTGTTTCTTTATTAATAGTACCTAATACTCTTGGTTCAGTATTTTCTCCTAATTGATTTTTTAAATAAGAAAAACCAATCGCAGACATTACAGAATCAGTATCTGGCTTTCTATGTCCAAATATATAAGTCTTTTTCATATTTCCCCTTCTCTCTCTTGAATCATTATATCACATAAATAAAATTAGTAATATTATTTTTAATTTGTTTTTATAATATATGGATTAGCCATACTACCATCACCATCAGTATATTTAATACCTGGAATTAATGATATTGAAGGTCGAACACCTTCATTAAAATTACTAGAATTATGTACATAACCATCAGTATTTACATAATAAACTAATGAAGAATTAACATTAGTAGTACTAGGTGTTAACGTATAGTAAGAACTAGGAACAATATTTCTTCCAGTTAATCCAAATTCATCTCGAGTTATAAGTGCAACTTTATAAGTTAATTGAGCCTGATTATTTGAAGTACAAAATTGGTCAGTTACTTTTGGACAACTTAAAGTATTAGCAGCACTTAATGATCGAAATTTCATTGAATAAGAACTAATATTCCCCCCATCAGCTTTCCATCCAGCATAATCTACTATATTTCTATTATTACAAAAAATTGTATCTTCAATATAATTATCATATGGCATTAAATATTTTTTGTACCATGCATCTACTCCAATTTTAATTTTAGAATCATGTATGTTATTTGAAAACATATCATTTAAAACTTGATTTATTGAACTAGTACCATTTTTTAATGTAACATAATATAATTTTTTATTACTTAAATAATAAACGTATATGACATTAGTACAACTTGTTCCATAATAACACATATAATGATGACTAGATAAGTTTGTAGAGTTTATAGTATTTTCAACCCCAATCGGATTAATTAATGTATACTTTGTTCCATCCCAAGATACGCTTTCTCCCCAATTGCGATTTGATATATATTTATAACCTGTTTGAGTATAATCCAGAATATAAGATAAATTGATATTAGTACAAGTATCGCTTGTATTACCACAAGTAAATCTATAATCAGAATAATTTGCAGAATTCTGAAGCAATTCAATTAAAGAAACTATTATAGGTGTTGTTAATGTCATACCATTACGAGTCTTAGATATTAACAGTTTCTTTCCTGCTGGAAGATATTTAAAATAATTATCATATGCTACAGTAACATATTTTGGTTCAGAACAAACATTAGAATTCACAAAACCACAAGTATATTTATTAACATAATCTAAATAATTATTTAAATAATCATTTAAAGAAACATTTTCAATATTATTTATAGTATATGTCCCATCAAGATTATCAGTAATCGAATCACCAAAATCAAAACTATCATAATACGACAACATATGTCCATCAGCAAGTGTAATAAAATGCATCAACGTATTGTGAACACCTACAATATAATATACCTTATCACTAGGAGTAATTCCATTACCTCTGAGAGTATATTTACCAATAGTTTCGTTTTTATCACTAATACTAATTGGATTATTTAAAGTATACAAACCAGTATTAACATCATATGAGATAGAATCAGAATAATAAAAACCACTATAGTATTCTCCAGAAGAATATAAAAAATGATTTTCTTCAAAAGAAATTGATGATTCATAAGATAATTCTGTATATGAATAACTATTTCCTTGCATATATCCAGCAGAAGCAATAAAATTATCCCCAGAATAAGATAATGAACCAATTATAGAATAATTTAAATTGCGATTAATATAAGCAGTTTTGGCAAAAACATCATTATAAGAGAGAATTAGGTGTAAAACACTACAAGTATCATTTTCATTTACGCTTCCACAAGTATATTTTCCTTTTAGACTAGACCAAGTGTTCTCATTCCAAGCTGATTGTTCAACTGTTCCTCCCAATTTAAAGTTATTAGTTGAAGGATCAATCACATAATCTGTTCCATACCAAAAAATATTATTATTAATTGCTAAATCTGTAGATGAATAATAACCAACATGATTACTGCGTGTATCTAAACATTGGTTATTTTCTGCTTCTCCATTATAAAGTAGTTTTACCCCTCCTGTATCCGTTGTTCTAATCATTTGCCAACAATGATTCGCAAATATTACATTATTTTTATCAAGAACTGTTGTAGCATTAGTCACATTTGATGCATACCAATGATAAATGTTTTTAGATGGTTCTTCTGTAAAAGAATCATGATGCTCTCCTGTGTATTGTATGGCTAGACCACTTCCACTATTTGCTTCATCTTGTAGAACATTATATAAAGGTTGTGGGTGTTTTACTTTGGTAGCAGAACTAGTTTTTTTAACATAATTATTTTCAAAACTTAAATCTAATGTTTCACTTTCTGGAACATTTTCTTCATCTTTAAATTCAACTTTTACTTTTAACGTTTCTGTTGTGCCTGCAAGTAATTGTTGATTGGTTTCTAAGATGACATCATCTGAATAAGATATATGATAATCAATATAACTTGGAAATGTTGCGGTTGCATCTTCTTCTATTCTTGTGATGATATTTTGAATCATTCCATCAATGGTTCCTTCATTTACAATATCAAAAGTAAATTCATAGAAGTCTCCTGCTGTAAGTGTTACTTTATAATTGATCTTACAATCGTTATCTTCATCTATTTCTGGTTCAATATCACCTGCAGATAAACTTGCACTATCAGGATTTATTGTAATATTATCAAAATGAATATTCCATACTGCACCTATATGGGCAAGACCTAATACTCTTAAATTAAGAGACAAGAAAGAATATCCTATTGTGAGAACTAGGATAATACTAGAAATGATACCAATAAACAATTGTTTTTTACTTCTTTTAAATCTTCTCATTTTCTCTCCTATCTTACCAATCTTATTATATCAAAAAAAGATAGAAAAAAACTAGATTAATTCATTAAGAATTTTATCTAGTTCTTCAACATCTTCATCAGTAGTTTCAATGATATCTTGTTCCTTATGGAACCATACTGGTTCTTCACTCTTTTGTTTCTTAACTGGAACTGTTGTTTTTTCTTCTTTTTCAGTTATCATTTTCTTTAATTTCTTATGTTGCTTTTCTGCGATTTTCATTGCTTCTTCTACTGTTTCAATATTACTTCTCTTCCATTGACCTGCAATCGTTTCAATATAATTCTTGTTTAATTGTTCATTATTCATTTTTAATACATAACTGATTAATACATTCACAACGCCAGGATTCAGTTTTTGATCAATCATTAAATTTTCTATTATTCTTTTATCACGATCTGTTGGTTCTGCTCCTTTATATTTCGCTTTTAATAATTGATATGGAGTAATATTTTCAAAAGTATAAACCATTTTGGCAAATTTAGATGTATCCCCTTCTGGTTTTTTTAAGAAATCAGGTTGCTTTCTATAGATTAATGTAGGTAAATTACCAGCATTTTCAAATTTATAAAAATCCCTACAACTTTTTCTTAAATAACTCTTATCAATTAATCCTTTTTCACTAAGAGATGCTTTTACCAACCCTTGCATATCCAAAGTATTAATCTGATATATATAACTTAATTCATTAATTAATGTTTTAGTCTCTTCATTAAAACACTTTTCATGGTATTGTTTTTTATTTAAACCTGATATTAATAAATCAAAATCAATATCTCCCTTAATAGATATATTATTAGATTTCTTTTCTTGATAATTTCCTTCTTTTTCCATAACAGTACCAACTACAGGAGAAAATACAGAATTAAAAGAAGCAGTAATATCATCATAATCTTTTAAATTAATACGTGGAGTTTGAAATTGATTGCTTAACTTTTCATATTCTTTTTTACCTAAATTATTATATAAAACAATGTTTAATATAGGATGATTAAAAAACTCATTTGGTTCCAAAGGAGAATATAATAAATAAACAAATTGATTAATATTATCTTTTTTATAATAAGTTTTCATTAACCCTATTGCTTCTAATTTTTCTCTCGCAATTAAAATATCACTTAATTTTAATTGCATTCTTGACATTAAATGATGATGAGTCTTTTCATCACTTACAAATTCATTATTTTCCATATCAGAAATTAATGTAAAATACAATGATGTTGCGGCAAATCCTATGATTGGTTGATACAAACAAGACACAACTTCTTTATCTTTTTCTGTAATAATTGACTTATAAATAACTGTATAAGAATCTGCTGGTAAAACTTGAATATTTTTCATAAGACCATCACCTACTCCTATACTACAACATTATAAAAAAAAAAGAAAGAAGTTCTTTCTTAAAATAATTTTAACCATCCTAGTATAGTTGATAAATCTAGTTGAGTAAAATATAAAAACATAAAACTAATCAGTAGAAATGGTCCAAATGGGATTAGATTAGTTCCCCTCTTCCATAGAATTAGTAAAGAAACTGGTAAAGCTAAGAATGATGCAAAAAATACCATAACCATTCCAAGGAAAGGACTTAATACCAATCCTACTACAAGCATTAGTTTAATATCTCCTCCACCTAAAGTTTCCTTTTTAAAGAAGAAATTACCAAGTAACATAATAGAATACATAAATAAGAATAATAATACAGCCGATCCTAAACTATATATGGCACCCATTAATCCCTTACTAATTACATTTAAAACAAGGAAATATCCACCAAAGAAGATTAATAATTCATCTGGTATTATATAATAAGCAATATCTGATACAGATAAAATTACTAATAATCCAACAATACCTAATGCATACAATAACTCAATAGAAAAACCAAATATAGAATAAGACAAAGCAAATAAAATACCAGTAAATAATTCCATATAAGTAGATGTATTACTTATTTTTGCATGACAATAACGACATCTTCCTTTTAATAATAAATAAGAAATAATAGGAATCATATCTAGAAAAGATAAATCATGCTCACAAACATCACAATGACTTCTTTTTTTAATAAAATCTTGATGTTTAGGAAGTCTTAAACCAACTACAGTAAAAAATGATCCAAAGAAACATCCTAAAACAAAGAAGATAAATAGATAAATAAGCTTCATTTTCTGTCTACCTCCTTTATTTAATTTGACTATAGATAGAGAACATTGGTTGAATAATTGACACTAAGATAACTCCTACGATAACAGCAAGGAAACATATCATAATTGGTTCAACCAAACTCTTCATTTGATCAATAAGAGTTTTATGTAACATTTGAAAGTGATTAGCAACTTTTTCCATCATAGCACCTAATTGTCCTGTAGATTCACCAGTAACAATCATTTCATACGCAACAATAGGAATTGCCCATTCACCACGGAAAGCTGCAGAAATAGATTCTCCTTTAGCTAAATTCTCTAATGTTTTATTAATAATTCTTTTATATACTTCATTTGTAGTAATCTTTGATAATATTTCCATAGAATCCGTAATAAAAACACCATGGTTAATCAAAGATGAAAATGTTTTGGTAAAGTTAGCAATTTCATTATAAATAATAATATTACCAATAATAGGTGTATGCATCAAAATAATTTGAACAGTCTCCCTAAACTTTTGTATTCTAGTAAATGCATAATAGAATGCAACAGCAATGAGTAATACGACAATTATGATAACATACCATTTTTCTCGAATAAAGGCACTGATATTAACAATAGCCTGAGTTAAAGCAGGAAGTTCTGCTCCTTGATCTTCAAACATTTGAGTAAATTGAGGAACTAAGTAAGTAAGCATAAAGATCAAAACTCCAATTGCTAAAGTTAATACAACAATCGGATATGTCATAGCAGATTTCATTTGTTTACGAGTCTGATCCATAGAAGTATAGTACTCTGCCATATCATCCAAAATAGTTGGTAAATCTCCTGTCATTTCTGAAGTTTTAACCATGTTAATTAATAGTTTTGGATAAACTGTAGGTTGCATTTCCATTGCCTCAGAAAAACTTTCACCTTTTAGTAATTCATAAACTAATTGATTAAAACTTTTCTTAAGTCCTTGTTTCTTTGTCTGCTTAGCTAAAATCTTAACAGAGTCAGATAATGCAATACCAGATTTTATATAAGTTGATAACTGAGTAAGGGAAAATGATAAATCATTGGCACTCATTCTAGATCCACTACCAATATCTACATCCCATTTAGCACGTTCTTTAACACTTAATACTTGATAATCTTGAGAAAGTAAAAAGTTTCTTACATCATTTTCTTCTTCTGCATCAAAAGTACCATTTTCTTTCTTTCCATAAGAATTAATAATGGTATAACGATATCTCTTTTTAGGTTTTCTAACTTTTTCGACACCAGAACCAGCAGAATTACCAAATTCATCAATACCCATATTTAATCCATTTTCTGCAGCTTGTTGTTGAGCTTGTTGCTGTTGTGCTTGTAAAATAAGAGCTTTTTGTTGTTCTTCTGGACTTAAACCTTCTCCATTTTCAGATTGTTGAACGACTAAAACTTGAGAAGGATTTTCCCCTCCCAAAGAAGAATTTTGTTCTGGAAATACTCCTTGACTATTTGATGATTCATCTGAACCAGAAGCATTCGCAACTTCATCTGGATTTATCGCAATAACCGGAGTATTAGGATCTACCGCAGGAGGTAAATCTGTTCTAGGTTTATCTTTTTTTATAAAGGAAGTTTGCTGATTAAAACTACTACCCGGATCAAATATTTCATAACCTTCTATTGAATCAGGTCCTTCATCATCTTCTTCCGGAGTTAAAGGCTTAGCTTTTTTTCCTTTAGATGCACCAACAGGTTGTGTTAAAATATCTTTCAGTTTATCGAATAGTCCCATAAGCCTCAACCTTCCTTTCTACCTTTTTATCTTATTTTATAATATCATAATTCTAAGCAATTGGAAAGTCCATTTTCAACTTTTTCAATATATTTACATATAATAGAGAAAGAGGTGAAACTATGTATCCTAATCCTTCTAATAGTTTATTAAAAGGAAGTCTATCTTTTCTAAAAAGAATTAATTTTTCTAATTTACTAGATGGTACTAGTAAAACACTAGGAGTAATCAATCAAGCAATACCAGTATTTTATCAAGTAAAACCATTAGTAAACAATATTGGAACAGTATTCAAAATATCAAATGCTTTAAAAGAAAACCGTCAAGAAGAAAAAAAAGAAGAACCGAATCAAAGTCCAATCTTCTTTATTTAACTATTTATTTTCATAATAACGTTTAATAAACTCATCTCGATATTCCAATAATCGATCTTCTTTAATAGCTTCTCTGATTTCTTCTGTTAATCTAATTAAATAACGAATATTATGAATTGACAATAATCTTTGTCCAAAAGTTTCTTCTGCTCTTATCAAATGTCTAATATATGCTTTTGTATAATTCTTACATGCATAACAATCACATTCATCATCTAATGGAGTAAAATCTTCTTTAAATTTTTGATTTTTTATATTAAATTTTCCATGCATTGTATGAAAATGTCCATGTCTCGCAAGTCTAGTTGGAGAAACACAATCAAAAATATCTACTCCTCTAATAACATTCTCAACAATATCAATTGGATCTCCTACTCCCATTAAATATCTGACTTTATCTTTTGGCAAATACTTACATGAGTATTCTACTTGTTGATATTGTACATCTTTTGGTTCTCCAACTGCAGTACCACCAATACTATAACCATCAAAATCCATTTTAACAAGTTCTTCTACGCAATGTTTTCTTAAGTCTTCAAATTCTGCTCCTTGTACAATTCCAAATAATGATTGTCTTGGATTATTGAAGACTTTTTTTCCTCTTTTTGCCCATCTAAGAGTTCTTTCTACACTTTCTTCAACATATTCTCTAGTATGAGGAAATCCAACACATTCATCAAAAGACATCGCAATATCACTATCTAATTTATTCTGTATTTCAATTGATTTTTCAGGAGTTAATAAGAGTTTATCTCCATTATAAATATTTTTAAAATGAACTCCTTCTTCTGTAATATCTTTTGGTTTAGCAAGAGAAAAAACTTGAAATCCTCCAGAATCAGTAAGAATTGGTCCATCCCAATTCATAAATTTATGTAATCCACCAGCATGATCTATTACATCTTCTCCTGGTCTTAGCCATAAATGATAAGTATTCGCAAGTATAATCCCTGGCTTACAAGCTTTTACTTCTTCTGGAGATAAAGTCTTTACAGTAGCTTGCGTACCAACAGGCATAAACATAGGAGTTTCATAAGTACCATAATTAGTTTCTATAGTACCTAAACGTGCATTTGTATGTTTTTCTTCATGTAATAAATTATATTTTATTTTCATAACAAACCCTCAATTCTTTTATAATTAATCAAACAAGAAAAGAGTTATTTTACTCTTTTCTTTTCATTTTCATTTTCAATAGATAAAACGATTCCACTATATATTTGATTTCCTCTTTTAAATCTAAAAGATTCTCCTTTTCTTAATCCATATAGAGCATTCCCAAAACTAGAAATTCTTTCTACATATTGAGATTCTATTTCCGTAGAATAAGCTCTTTGAATCATTTCAAACTCTCTCTCATAAGATCCATTTTTATCTTGTAGTAATACTTTTACTTTTGAACCAATCCCAATGGTATCTCCATCTGGAATTTTTACAACAGCCTTTTTTAATAATTTTTCTAAATTATTTTTCTTATAAGTAGCTGTACTATTATGTTTAACATAAGAATACTTTTCTAATTCTTCTTCCATAATTTCTTTTTGAGAAGAAGTAATTACTACTCTTTCATCACCAAAACATTGATCTTTTAATTTTGAAGAACCACGTCTTGAATAAGGAACTTCATTAATAAAATGTTCATAGTGTTCTTTTATTTTATCAATTTCATCTATAGTAACACTTAATCTTCTACCAGTTGCAGAAACTATATATGAAACAGTTTCTCCTTCTTTTTTACCAAGTAATGCTTTTCCTAAATCACTATCTAATGATACAAATTCACGATTTGGATTTACAAATGCAATCTTTTCTGTTAACAATCCTGTTTCTATATCATCCTCATCAAATTTAATAGTAAATCTAGTACCGATATCAATTGCATTAAAATTACGTTTAGTAACAAATTCACTTTCTTTTAAAGTATTAACAATTTCATCATATTCAACATAATTCTTATGAAGATTTGCTTCTACTTGAGAATCAATACAAAAACCATGTCCAATATTTTCCATATCAGTTTTTTCTAATGATTTAAAATATTTTAAATACTCTTCTCTTTTTTGAAGCAACTCTTGCTTTTTCTCTCTTAATGATTTTACTTGTTCTGCGATTAGTTTCATAATAGACCCCCTACTTAGTTGTTTATTATAACAAACACCAAAATCTATGTCAATTAATGAATAAACATTGCATCTCCAAAGGAGAAGAATCGATATTTTTCTTGAATTGCAATTTTATAAGCATGCAATATATTCTCTCTACCTGCTAAAGTAGATACTAACATAACTAATGTAGATTTAGGTAAATGAAAATTTGTAATTAAACCATCAATTGCTTGAAATTTATATCCTGGATAAATAAAGATATTAGTCCATCCACTACATTCCTTAAATGTACCATATAGATTCATAATTGTTTCTAAAGTACGTGTACTAGTTGTACCTACTGCTATGATACGATGATTATTGCTTCTAGTTTGATTCAATAAATCTGCAGTTTCTTGATTCATTGTATAAAACTCACTATGCATTTCATGATCTTCTACCTTTTCAACACTAACAGGTCGAAAAGTACCAAGTCCAACATGTAGAGTAACATACGCAATATGAACACCTTTATTTTTAATTTTATCAAGTAAATCATTGGTAAAATGAAGCCCTGCAGTAGGTGCTGCAGCAGAACCTACTTCTTTTGCATATACCGTTTGATAACGAGATTGATCTTCTAATTTTTCATGAATATAAGGAGGAAGTGGCATTGTACCAAGTTTATCTAATATTTCTAAAAATATGCCATCATATATAAACTCAAAATGACGTATTCCTTCTTCTCCTTCAAACACACATTTTGCTTTTAATAAACCATCCCCAAAATTAACAATAGTACCTACTTTAATACGTCTAGCAGGTTTAACTAAAGTTTCCCATTTATCCTTTTCAAGATCTTTTAAAAGTAAAATCTCAACCACTGCACCAGTCTCTTCTTTAGTTCCAAAAAGTCTAGCTGGAAGTACCTTAGAGTTATTTAAAACTAATGTATCACCAGGATTTAAATAATCAAGTATATCATAAAATTTCTTATGTTCAATTTCTCCAGTATTCTTATCTAAAACTAATAATCTAGATTCATCTCTTTTAAGAAGAGGAGTTTGAGCAATTAACTCTTCTGGTAAATCATAATCAAAATCTTCTACTTTCATACAATCACTCCAAACGTCTAAATTATACCACAAAACAGAAAAAAATGATACTGAAATAAAGTGATATGATAAAAGTAGACAAGTAAAAAAGACACTGTCTACTTTTTCTATGTTAAAATTTATTAAAGGAGATGATAAAATGGCAAGATCAAATGAAACAAAAAATATTATGAGAACACCAAAAGAAAAAGAAA
>JAFRAK010000022.1 GCA_017405445.1 Bacilli bacterium
GGATACACTCTTCTCCTTCAACACAAATAATACTAGACATCAATCCACTGGTAGAACCATTTCCATTAAATTCTATTGTATATAGTCTTGCCCAGACTGGATATAAAGTTACTTTTCCAGATGAAATTAAGTCTAGTACTTTTGCTTCATCTAAATAAAGAATTTCTCCTCCTGGTTCTAATGACCATCCCTTAAAAGTATTATCTTCTTTTTCTAAAGTATTAACTGGTAATGTACATTCTTCTCCATAGATACATTCAATATCCTCAATAGACCCTGTTACTTCATCTCCAGAATAGAATTCAACTGTATAAGAAATTTTAATATTTTCTGAAGATAATCCGATTTCTAAAATAGTATCTTCTTTCGCATAAACAAGTACTGGGATTAATAAAAATAATAATATAAATACTTTTTTCTTTTTAATAAAAACGATATTACCTATACAAATTACTAATATTAAAATAATAGGAAAAATATTTTCAAAACCAGTTTTCGGATTTACTGATTTTTCCTTTAATTTTATTTGTATTTTAATAGATTTTAATTCAAATTCTCCTTCTACTGCATTTTCATATTTAATCATCATAAAAACTTTATCTCCAACAATAGAATAAGAAGTCTTAATAAAGTCATTCTCATTATCATCCATTATTTTATCTATTTCATATATTTCTTTATCATAATTTAAAAATAGTTCATAAGTAACAGAATCATTTAATTCTTTAAAAGTAATAGTAGGATTAATAATGTCATTCTCTACAGTTACAGAATTTGTTGAAACCTTTCCTGATGTTTCTTTTAAAACAACATCTTCTAAAACATTTTCTTTTGCAGAAGCAAAAGAAAAACATGACAAAAAGACAATAATAGAAAAAATGATGTATTTAATTATTTTCATATTATCATCTCCTAATCTTCCACTATTATTATAATACAAATGAATAATGAATGAGAATACATATCTGTAAACATAAATGTCAATTGACAAAAAAAGCAAGTTTATTATTTATTACTTGCTTATTGATAATTCTTTTATAACTGTATTACTTTCTAAATCTTTCAAATAGAAAACACCATTCTCATAAATAATATAACTTCTACTACTTCCTCCTTTAGGTAAAGTGATAGAACCAGGATTAACAAATATTTTATCTTCTTTTTTTTCTAATACGGGTATATGAGTATGTCCAGATAAGAAAACATCAAAAGGAGTAGATGGTAGATTATAAGGACTATATAGATGTCCATGTGTCAAGAAAAACATCTTTTGATCAACAGATATTGTTAGAAAATAATGATCTACAAAAAACTCTAACAATTCCATATGATAGTTATCACAATTTCCTCTTACATAAACAATTTTATCTTTAAAAACATTTAAAAATTCTGCTAATTGTTCTGGATGATATCCATCAATATCAGGCCCAGATAAAATATCTCCTAATAAATAGATATAATCAAAAGAAGAATCATTTTCAATGACTTTTTTCATATTTTGAAAATTTCCATGAATATCAGATACTATTAGTATTTTCATATTACCTCTCTATTAAACTTAAACTTACTTTATTTTTTTCCAATGAAATATCATCTACCCAACAATCTACAATATCTCCAACACTGAATAAATCACTAGGATGTTTTACAAACTGATTAGATAATTTCGAAATATGAGCAAGGCCATCATCATGTAGTCCAATATCAATAAATAATCCAAAATCAACTACATTTCGAACAGTACCTTGCAATTTATCTCCTACTTTTAAATCTTTAATTTCTAATATATTACTTTTTAATATTGGTTGTGGATATTCATCTCTAGGATCTAAATTTGGTTTCTTTAAAGATGAAATAACATCTTCTAAAGTATAAATATCTGTATGATATTTTTCAACTAATTCATTTAAATTTAATTTGTCCAATTTATCAATTAATTCTTTACTACCTACTTTAGATAAATCTTCTCCTATATCATTTAATAGTTTTAAAGCTAATTCATAACTTTCTGGATGGATTGCAGTTGAATCTAATATATTATCTCCATCAATAATTCTTAAGAATCCAATTGCTTGTTCATAAGCTTTATCTGTTAACAACTTTTTCTTTTGAATTTCTTCTCTGCTTTTTATTTTCCCAACTTTTTCACGATATTCAATAATCTTCTTAATAGCTGCTTTAGTAATTCCAGATACATAACTAAGTAGTGAACTAGATGCAGTATTAATATTAACTCCTACACTATTAACACATTTTAATACAACAAAATCTAAAGAATTAGATAGTTTCTTTTCAGAAACATCATGTTGATATAAACCTACTCCAATTCCTTCAGGAGGTATTTTAACAAGTTCTGCAAGTGGGTCTTGTACTCTTCTTCCAATAGATACTGCACTTCTTTTTTCAACAGCTAAATCAGGAAACTCTTCTATCGCAACAGGAGATGCAGAGTAAATGGATGCTCCTGCTTCACTGACAATAACATATTTACATGGAAGATGATATTCTCTTATCATATCTGCACAAAACTTCTCTGACTCACGAGATGCTGTACCATTTCCTATCGCAATAATATCTACATGATATTTATTAATAAGTTGAGATACAACTTCCATACTGAGTTTGATTCTTTTCTCTTCTTCTCCCTTTAAAAATGGTTTAATAACAGTACTATCTAAATACTTTCCATTTTCCGCAATAACAGCTAATTTACATCCGTTTACATATCCAGGATCAAATGCAAGTATTACTTTCTCTTTCATAGGAGGAGTTAATAATAAAGCCTCTAAGTTCTTACCAAAATTCTCTATCGCAGCTTCTTCTCCTACTTCAGATAAATCACTTCTAATTTCTCTTTCAATAGAAGGACTAATTAATCTCTTATAAGAATCTTCTATTGCTTCTTTTACATAAGGTACTACAAAACTATCTTTATTTTTAATAATTTTATTTTCTAAATAAGCAATTATCTCATCTTTATTAATATCAATACTAACACTTAACACCTTCTCATTTTCTCCTCGATTAAGAGCCAAAATGCGATGAGGTTTTATATGTTTAATACTTTCTTGATATTCATAATACATTTCATAAGTGGATTTTTCATCTACAGCATCTTTTTTCTTTTTAGAAACAAGTACTCCATTTTTATAAAAATAACTACGAATCCATTTTCGATAAGATGCATTGTCACTGATCCATTCTGCAATAATATCTTTTGCTCCTTGAATAGCTACCTTACTATCTTTTACTTTTTCATTTATAAATTTACTACATAGTTTTTCAATATCTCCATTTGTAGGAAAAGTCATAATCATTTTAGCTAAAGGTTCCAGTCCTAAAGCAATAGCTTCTGTTGCTTTTGTCTTTTTCTTTTCTTTATATGGACGATAAATATCTTCTACTTCTACTAATTTAACACAATTCATAATTGATGTTTTAAGTTCATCTGTTAATAATCCTTTTTCATCAATTAAACGAATAACATCTTCTTTTCTTTTCAACAAGTTTACTTGATATTGATAAACTTCTTCTATTTTACGAATTTTTTCTTCATCAAGTGCTCCTGTAGCTTCTTTACGATATCTCGCAATAAAAGGAATAGTATTTCCTTCTTCTAATAATTCTAAAACAACATTTACTTGTTTAACACTTATTTGTAACTCTTCTGCAATTTCTTTTACGATGAATTCATTCATTTTAAGCACCTCAATCATAATCATAACAAAGTTACTCCGAAAAAAAAAGAAAAATTACTTTTTTTTCTTTTTTTGAGGATAAAATGACAATCCTAATAATATTAGTAACAATACAATCCCAATTAAAATATATTTTGCAGCATAACTAGGTAAATAAGAAAAGAATATTCTTTCTTTTTCTTCATGTGTAAAAATAATAGGAACATAATCTAGTCCTGTCGGATTATCAGGATTAACTGAAACAAAAGAAGTATTATCCGCAAGTTCTACAGTACTTGGTATCTCTAATGTTAAATATTCATTTTCTACATGAAAGATTACTAAATCTTTTAAAGTATTTTTAGATACTAATTTACCATAATCATTTTCCTTATAAAACTCTAAAGAAGAGTTATCATGAAGTAAAGCATCATAGAATAAATAATAATGATAAATAGAACCATCTAATAATGATTTCATTGAAGAATAATCAAGGCCATTAAAATCTTTTGAATTGTCATCTACGATTTTTATTCTAACAGTTGAATAATTCTCGAATAACAATAGATTAATATGTTCTTGAATAGGATAACTATTACCTATATCAGAAACAGAAAACTCCATATCATTTAATAAATTACTTACTTTAGATACTTGTTTTAAACAATTTCTATAAATGAAATAATCTCGAATAGAAAAATTACTTTTCTGATAAAATATCAGTTTATCTTCGTTATTTGCACTCTCTAATTGTTCATATTGCTCTGCATAATCTAAAAATTGAGAATTAATTCTTAATACATATTCTTTATCACTCGCAAAAACCATATAAGGAAAAGAAATAATAGAAAGAAAAAAATTATTTTCTTCATCACAATCACCCTATCTTAATTCATTATAACATATTAGAAAAAATAATGAAATACAACAAAAATATAATTTAAATATTCGATTTCCCCTAGAAATAAAAGAATTAAATAACTAGATGAAATAATACATTTAGGTGAAAACAATATGGTTATAAAGAACTTAAGAAAAAGTAGGGAAAATTTAGAATTAAAACAAAAAGATCTGGCAGAAAAATACCATTTACATTTTTCAACGATATCTGGTTGGGAAACAGGAAAAGATACAATTCCTTTAGAAAGATTAATAGATTATGCAAATGAATTTAATCTAAGTCTAGATTATTTATTT
Source organism: Bacilli bacterium (assembly GCA_017405445.1). Lineage (GTDB taxonomy): Bacteria > Bacillota_I > Bacilli_A > RF39 > UBA660 > UBA3789. The sequence continues at coordinate 4,875 of JAFRAK010000022.1, forward strand.
GGAGTAATTACCAAAAATCAAAAGTATTATCCTATTGATTTAGATATCATGCAATTAGCAAAAAACTTAACAGATTTAAGATTAAAAAATAAATTAACGCAAAAAGAAGTTGCCAAAAAATTAAATACTTCACAAGCTGCTTATTCTCACTATGAAACCGCAACCAACCTAATCCCAACAGCATTTGTATATGGATTAACAGAAATATATAAACCATTTTCAATAGATTCTTTATTTAATAGAAAAAAAAGATAATGTTCAAACATTATCTTTTATGATGCAATTCTAAATGCTAGCAACACCCTTCTACTATTATAAGAATATCATATTTATGGATAATAAAAAGATATAGAATCATCTATATCTTATTTTTCTTTATCACATGTAAATCCTGCTTGTCTCATCAAAGTCATGACCTGATCAATATTTTCATTAAATTCTAATTCCATAAGACTTGCTCCTGCATCTAAATAGACATTACTAACATCTTCATATGGATAAATTTCATAATCAAAAGTTTCTTTTTCAACAATTTGACCTGCATCATAACTACATTGAACAGTAACTCCTTCATAGGAAGAAACACCATTTTTAATTTTTTGACATTGTTCATTTAATTCATCTAAAGCTTCTTCATCTAATGAAACATCTCCACGAATAGTAGTTGTGAAAGAAGCACGTTTTAATTGATTATTATCATAAGAGAATTCTCTTTCATAATCACGATTTAAATTAACAGTATTAGATTGTAATGTACAAACTAATTTACCTGAAGTAATTACTTCTACTTCTGGCTCTCTAGTACCATGTAAATAACTATCTACTGTTTCTTGTACTTCTGGTAAGAAATAAACAAATGCAACTAAGAAGACAAAGAATAAAAATAATAAGATACTACTAAAAGCACTAGTTTGTTTATACTCTACTGGTTTTTCTTCTACTTTTTGTACTTCTTCTTTCTTATTTTTTTGATTTGCCGCAGTAATAACATCTTGTACTTTTACCTCTTCTCCCGTTACAGGATTATAACGAGTATCAGAATTAAAAATAGTAGACTCTACATTTCTAGTATTTGGTAGAGTTGGATCAACCATAGGAACATTAGATGGTTTTGGAGTATCACTAACAACAGGCATATTCATAGTTTCTCCAAGTATCTCTGTTGTATCCTCTAAAGAAGGACTCTTTTGCCCAGGAACTACTGTATTATTAGGTACTAATGGTGTATTATTTGTATTTGTAGTTGTAGTTGTATTATTATTTTCCTCTAATGGATTCCAATCTGCAAAATTATTATTCACACTACCAACTCCTATTCTAAAATGAATTATATCATATTTTATGATCTTAAACTAGTTATTTTCTCTTGAAAATCATCACTACTTGTAATAAAGCTTCCTGCAACCACCATATCAGCATCAGAACAGTATTTTACTGTTTCAGAATTTACTCCTCCATCTACATTGATAATAATTGGAAAATGATAACTTTCAACTAAATCTCTTACTTCTTGAAGTTTTTTTTCTGTATTTCTTATAAAAGATTGTCCACCTTCTCCTGGCTCTACACTCATCACAAGTATCATATCAATAAAAGGTAAATATGGTACTAAGGAAGATATTTTTGTATCTGGTTTAATAGCTAAACCACTTTTAATAGAATAATGATGAATTAAATCTAAATTAGCTTCTATATCTTCCAATACTTCTACATGAAATGTAATATATTCTGTATTTAATTCTGCATATAAAGGAATGTATTTTGATGGTTCTTCTACCATTAAGTGAACATCAAGTCTTTTAGAAGTATAATCTCCTACATGCCTCATCTCATGAAATGGCATAGTCTTATTAGACACAAATTTACCATCCATAATATCAACATGAATATAATCAATATCCGTATGGTCTAACTGAACTAAATCTTTTGGGATATCTTTACTACTTAAAAAAGATGCACTAACTTTCATGTTTCCCCTCCCCAATAAAATCTAAATAATTGAGATATCTACTCTCTAATATATTATTCTTTAAAACTTCTTCTTTTACAACGCATTCCCCTTCTTTTGTATGCATACAATCTTTATAAATACAAGGATACATTGAAAATTCTACAAAGGAATCTCTAATTTGTTCTTTACTATAACCATCAAATTCTAAAGCAGAAAAACCAGGTGTATCCATTACTTTACCACCATTTATTTCAAACAATTCAACAACTCTAGTAGTATGTTTACCTCTTCCTAAAGCAAGAGAAACATCTCCAACTTCTAAATCCCATCCTGGATTTAGTCGATTTAGTAAACTGCTTTTTCCAGCTCCAGTTTGTCCTGTAAATACACTTGTTTTATTTTTTAATAATTCAAGTATAGTAGTAATATCTGTATTATAAACTACTTGATATCCTATTTTTTCATAATAAGATAAAATTTTTCTAATATTTTCAAATTCATCATTTGTGAGTAAATCTTTTTTTGTAATACAAATAATAGGCTTTACATGATGTAACTCCATTAATGAAATAAATTTATCTAATAAATTTAAAGAAAAATCAGGTAATCTCAAACTAGTAATTAAAAAAGCTTGATCAATATTACTAACTTTAGGTCTTAAAAAGTAATTCTTTCTTGGCAATATTTCCGTAATACATTTTTCTTCTTTATTGAAAAGAACATAGTCCCCCACTACGGGAAGGATATGTTCCTTTCGAAATATTCCTCTACATTTACAAGGATAAATTTCATTTTCAAAGCTAACAAAATGTAAATCACTAATAATTTTAACAATTTGTCCTTTCATAAATCCCCCTAAAGAATTATTCTGTATCTTCTTTCTCTTCTTCAGATGCTGAACTAGGTGATGGTGATGGAGAAGAAGATGGTGATGGAGATGGTTTTGGTTTTGGTTTAACAGCATATTTAACAGTTAAATTAGAACCTTTAGCAACCACTGTATCTGCCTTTCTTGATTGATAAGTAATCTTTCCCTCTTGAACATATTCTGTTTCATCTTCAGTATAAGTACAAGTTAATTCATTTGTATCACAGAATGCTTTTACATCATCAAGTGTATATCCCTCGGCAACAAAATCAGGAAACTTAGTTTCATTGGTAGAAATATATAATGTAATACTATCTCCCTTTTTAAGTTCTGTTCCTTTAACTAAACTTTGATCAATAATCTCATCATCTTCATATTTTTTATTTTCATCTTCTGGATCTTTCTTCTTAATAGAAACAATAATTCCAGATTTTTCTAATGTCTCTTTTACTGTAGTAGCACTTAATCCTGTATAATCTTCTACTTCTACAATTTCTTCTCCAATAGATTTAAATATTTTAATAGTAGTTCCTTGTTTAATACTACGTCCTGCTTCTGGATCAGTTTTAACAACTAAATTCTTTTTCACAACAGACGATTCTTGTACCTCAATCTTAGTCGCAACTTCAAATCCTGCTTCTTGTAGAATCTTCTCACAAGTACTTACTTTCTTACCTTCACAATCAGGTACAGTAACTGCTTTTGTTGTTGTTAGAGATGGATAAATAAAGAATAAGAATAATACAATACCAAGTACTACTATAAATAGAACAGAAAGAACAATGATAATGATTTTTGTAATCTTAGACATTTTCTTTTCTTCTTCTACTTCTTCTTTTTCTTCTTTCTTTTTAATATCTTCTATTATTTCTTTTTCTATTTTCTGATCTTCTTTTGCAGCAGCTTCTTCTAATTTTTCTGTACTTTTTGTTTTCTTAGATTCAGACTCATGTTCTGGATATTTATATTGATATACTTCTTCATTCATTCTACTATCATCTAAAGCTGTTAATAAATCTTCATGCATTTCTCTAGCAGATTCATAACGATTCTTTGGATTTTTAGCAGTAGCTCTACGAATAATATTTTCAATACTTTGTGGAATAGAAGGATTCTCTTCTCTAAGACTTGGAAGAGGCTCTTTCATATGTTTTAAAGCTATTTCAACAGCATTATCACCTCTAAATGGTAATGATCCAGAAAGTAGCTCATAAAAGATAATACCCATTGAATAAATATCACTTTTAATTGTACAACCTTTTCCACTAGCTTGTTCTGGAGGTAAATAATGTACAGAACCCATAACAGAATTCGTTTGAGTAAGCTGCGTAGCATTTAATGCCATTGCAATACCAAAATCTGTTATTTTAATTTGTCCATCATCTTTAATCATTATATTTTGAGGTTTTAAATCTCTATGAATAATGTAAGAATCATGAGCATGTGCCATACCATCTGTAAGCTGTGACATAATATCTATAGCTTCACTTAATGTTAAAGTACCACGCTTCTTTAGTAATTGCTTTAATGTCTTACCATCTACATATTCCATGACAATATAATAAGTACCATCATCTTCCCCTACATCATACATTTCAACAATATTTGGATGTGCAAGACTAGAAGCAGATAAAGCTTCTCTTTGAAATCTTCTAACAAATTTTTCATCATTAGACAAATCTCCACGTAATACTTTAATCGCAACATTACGATCTAGAATAGTATCATATCCTAGATAAACATTAGCCATACCACCTTCACCAATTGATCTTATGATTTCATAACGATCATTAATTTTTTGCCCCTTTGTTATCATTCTTCTTCACCTTCTTCAGAACGAACTAAATAAGCAACCGAAATATTATCTGTTCCACCCCTATTATTTGCTTTACGAACAAGTTTTAGAACTTTTTCTTCTACTGTTCCTTCTCCTGTTAATACTTTTTCAATTCCTTCACGATCAAGCATTCCAGTAAGACCATCACTTGATAACAAGATTTCTGTAACTTCCATATCACAATCAAAGATATCTACATCTACATCAGGAGCCGCACCTAATGCTTTCATCAAAACATTCTTTTTAGGATGAACAGATGCCTCTTCTTTCGTAAGTTCTCCTGCACTAACAAGTAAATTTACTAAAGTATGATCATAAGTTACTTTATGAAGATTATGATCCTTCATCACAAAACCACTTGAATCACCAACATTACCAAAAAGTAAGAAATCTTTTGTTAAAATAGACATTACCAATGTAGTACCCATTCCCTTACTTTCAGGATGATCTTTCTCATGTTCAAAAATTAAAGTATTTATTTCATTAACGGCATCTCTTATCCAATTAACCGCATCAACTTTTGTCATTTTTTTAAAAGTTTCTTTAAAGTGTTTCCCTAAATAATTAATTGCAATAGAAGAAGCAACCTCTCCAGCAGAATGACCACCCATACCATCAGCAATAGCCATTAAATAACTTCCTTCTTCATTTTCTACAATAGTAACACTATCTTCATTATGATCTCTTACTTTTCCCGCATCGGTTATATAAAAAGTTTTCATAACTCCTCCTTCTTACTTCTAAGTTGCCCACAAGCAGCACTAATCTTACCGCCAAACTCTCTTCGAATTGTTACATTTATATCATTCTTCTTAAGTATATCATAAAACCTCATTATTTGAATAGTATTTGTTCTCTTAAAATCAATGTTATTTGTTTCATTATAAGGAATCAAATTAATATAACAATTTAAATCTTTCACTAAATGAGCTAATTCTAAAGCACATTCTTCACTATCATTAATATCTTTTAATAATATATATTCAAAAGTAAGTCTTCTATTAGTCTTTGATAAATATACTTTTAAAGCATCAATTACTTCTTCTATTTTATAAGCATGATTAATTGGCATTATCTGATCTCTTATTTCATTATTAGGAGCATGCAAACTAACAGCTAAATTAATTTGTAATGGAAAATTACTAAATTCTAATATTTTAGGAACAATTCCACATGTACTAACAGTAATATGTCTAGCTCCTATTGCTAAACCTTTAGGATGATTAATAATCTGAAAGAATCTTATTAAATTATCATAATTATCAAAAGGTTCACCGATTCCCATAACTACTACATGACTAATCCTAGTTTCAATTAATTCTTCAATCATTAGAATTTGAAGTACCATTTCATAGGTCTCTAAATTACGTACTTTTTTTCTTCTACCTGATTCACAAAATTTACATCCCATATTACAACCTACTTGAGAAGATACACAAATACTAGTACCATAATCATGTCTCATTAAAACAGCTTCAATATGTTCTCCATCATATAACTCAAATAAGTATTTAGAAACATCTACATCTTCTTGTACATCTACTATTTTTAATGGTTCCATTGTAAAATCATTTTCTAAATTCTCCAGCATTTCTTTTTTAATATTAGACATTTCAGAAAAAGATTTTACTCTTTTTATATATAACCAATCAAATACTTGTAACGCATGAAATTTCTTAGAATCATGTTCTAAAAAATATTGTTCTAATTCTTCTAAAGGGTATCCATAAATATTTGACATATTACCACTTCCATCTTAATGTAATTATACCAAAAAGCAAGTTAAAAAAAAAGAAAAAAGGAATTATTCAACTCCTTCATTAGTTAAATTGGAAACTGGATTATCAATACTTTCCATACTTCCAAATAAATCATAGTTTAATTCTATTGTTAGATGTTCTCCACAATCATCTAAAGTTGCACAATAACTATCTAATAAATATGTAATTTTAACAACATCATGATTAGCATTTGCAGTATAAATAATCTCATTTGGTACTTCATCATAATCTGTATTTTGATCATAAAATAATTTATAAAACGTATTACTAGAAATCAAAAAATGAAAATCACTCGTTCCGTTATCATAAGTAGTTGTAGAATAATAAGTTGCTCGATTAAATAATTCTTTAATAATTTCATTTTGATAAAATTCTGAATAAAGATATGGACTTGAAGTATTTACCCAATCATCATTCATATGAACAAAGAAATTACCTTCATTATTATAATAATCTTGATTATTATATTTAAAGCTTTCAACAGTAGATAATTTTTTTCCATAATAATCATGTAAAACATTATCTATAGTAACTTTATAATCATATACATAATTTTGAGAAAAAATTTCTTTCATATTAAAAGATGAACTATTCCCTTTTTCATATTCTTGTGTAATAGCATCTTTATCTCCTGCTAGATGTATCCAAAGAAAAACAAAGGCAAAAAAAACAAAGTAAAAAGCAAAAAAGAAAATTGCTTTTCCATTAGGATGTTCTTTAAGTTCATTTATCTTTTCTAAAAATTCTTTCATTATTGAAATACCTTTCCTAATAAATTGTTTTTTCCTACTCCATTAACATAACTAGATGCATCCATCTTTTTCTTACCAAAAGGTTTTATTTCAGTTAAAACAATTCCTCCATCTCCAGTTTTAACAACAATTCCTTCTTTAGTAACATCAACAATTTCCCCACATTCTCCTAATCTACTCTTAGGATCAATCTTACATGAGTAAATCTTCATTTCATTACCATCTAGTATTGCATTAGCACATGGTATTGGAGATAATCCCCTAATAAGATTAAAAATAGCTTTACTATTTTTTGTAAAATCAATATGTTCTTCTTCCCTTTTAATATTATAAGCAAATGTTGCTTCTTCATGATTTTGAACAGTTCTAGAAGCTGTCCCATCAATAATATGAGGCAAAGTCTCTAGTAATAAATCTCTACCAAGAACACTCAATTTATCATGAACAGATTCTAAATTATCTTCATCTAAAATAGGTATTTCCCTTTGAGATATCATATCTCCTGTATCCATACCTACATCCATATACATAATTGTAACCCCAGTTTTATCACAACCATCAATGATTGCTTTATGAATAGGAGCTCCTCCCCTATATTTAGGAAGTAAAGAAGCATGTACATTAATACATCCATATTTTGGATAATCTAATATCTCTTTTGGAATAATTTGTCCATAAGCACAAGTAATAATAATATCTGGTTTTAAATCAAGGACTCCTTGATATTCCTCTCTAATTTTAACAGGTTGCAAAACAGGAATTTGATATTTTAAAGCCAATTCTTTTACTGGAGTATTAGTTAAAACTTGATGTCTACCAACAAGTTTATCCGGTTGTGAAACAACTCCTACAATAGAATCTTTATATTGATCAATTAACCCTTGTAATACACAAACTGCAAAATCTGGTGTACCCATAAATACGATTCTCATCTAAATCCCCCCATAATCATAATAATACTAATAATTATACCCAAAGTAATAAGCATAGAACCAGCTACAATAAATATTGAAATAACCCCATAAGTATCTAATCTTTTTAATCCAAAGATAGATTTTTTATTATTTTCTTCCTTTTCAAAATCTTTTTGAGAGAAAGTACTCTCCATTTCAAAAAGTGGTTTCTTAAGAGAAAAATCCCCAGAAAAAAGCTGAATATTAGAACGAGGAATGGTTCCTGAAAAAGAAATATTTCTAATTTTTGAAGAAAGCATACAATCAACCATACAATAGATATCTTTTCCCTTATGATAATAATCTTCTAATCTAGATTGCTTTATTGAAAACATTTTTCTTGGAATCAATAAAATACTAATCTTTTTTGGTACTTTATTTAAATATCTACATTCATTATGAATAATTTTTGATACAAAATGTGCTTCTTTTTTATTAAAATATGTAGAAATAAATTTTTTAAAATCTACAAATAAATCTTGGTAATTTCCTACAATATAATCTTGTAATCGATCTCTTTTACAATAATGAGAATCTGTTAAAAGAGAACATAAATAACTAGGAGCAACCGTTGAATAAAAGCATCCCATTACAAAATCATCTGTAAAAAAGCAAGTAGAATCTCTAAAATTTCGTTTAAAAACATTATAAACATCATGTCTTCTAAAAATACCATCTACTTTCATCATCTCAGAATAATGTCCTTCATAACGTCTAGAAGAAAAACCATTTTCTAAAATATCACTTTCATTAATAGTTGGAAATCCATGGAGATAATATCCATCAACAATAAATTTTTGATAGATATAAGACAAAATTTTTTGTTTTGATTCTTCAGAATTTAAATCTTTTATTTCTAAAATAGAAGAAACAGACTTGCAAAGAATCTTATGAATTCCCATCATAATATCATCAAAACTCGACATCTTACGATATAACCTGTCAATTTGCATAACATAATCATCTAAAGATGTAATATCATCAATAATAACTTTATATTTATAAAGTGCATCATAAAAAATATATAAACTTAAATTATTTTTAATATTTTGTCCATATTCAGAATGATGATGAATGGATTTTAAATAATAGCGAGGGTTCGACGTTAACTCACCTATAAGTTGTTTAATAGAACTTATAGAAAAATAATCTTGAAACACGAATATCACCTCAACTTTCTAATTTCCTATTCTACTTTAGAATATCATATTTTACAATATTTGACTAGGATTAAAGTCAATATCTATCTTAATTTTTATATTTGTCTTATAATGTTCAATAATTTTCTCAAAGATATCATATAAAACATCTTTGTTTTTATATTTTAATATTATATTGTAATGATAAGTATTATTTATTTTAAAAGTATTTCCTACACTTGGTCCTAGTATCATTACAGAATCTAGATTTCTTTCTAAACTTCTTTTAATTTTTAAAGCTTCTCCTAATAAATATTCCTGATTTTTTCCACAAACTCTTAAGTTACACAAATAATAATATGGAGGATATTTTAATTGCTTTCGTATTTCCATCTCTCTTTTATAAAAACCAAAATAATTATGATTTTTTACATAAGAAATGGAGTAATGATCAGGATTATAAGTCTGAATCACTACCGAACCAATTTTTTCTGCTCTTCCACTTCTTCCTGCTACTTGACTAAGTAAGGAAAAAGTATTTTCACTACTACGAAAATCAGGAATATTTAAAGAAGTATCTGCATTAATTACTCCAACTAAAGTAACTAGTGAAAAATCAAGTCCTTTCGCAACCATTTGAGTTCCAAGTAAAATATCATATTCATGATTCTTAAACTTTGAAATCATTTCTTCATGCATTCCCTTACGACTAGTTGTATCATAATCCATTCGAAGAATTTTAGAAGATGGAAATAATTTTTGTAATTCTTCTTCAATTTTTTCTGTTCCAACACCTAAATTATTAAGAGATTTTTCGCCACAGGAAGGACAAATACTAGGTTCTTTATCTCCATAACCACAATAATGACAACGTAGTGTATTACTTGTTTTATGATATGTTAATGTAATATCACAATTTGGACATTTAAAAGTATAACCACAATTCTTACACATGACAAAAGAAGAATATCCTCTTCGATTTAGTAAAAGAATTACTTGTTCTTTTTTTTGAAGTCGATCATCAATTGCAGAGATTAATTCATTAGAAAAATGTCCTCTACTTTTTTTCATGGCATTATTCATATCAATAATTGTGACTTCAGGCAAACTTTTTCCATTAATTCTTTCTGGTAAACTAAGATACTCATAAACTCTCTTTTGTACACGAGCCATCGATTCAAGAGATGGAGTTGCACTTCCAAGTACTACAGAACAATTGTGTGTTTTAGCACGATAAATCGCAACATCTCTCGCATGATATCGAGGAGACGGATCACTTTGTTTATAAGAATCGCTATGCTCTTCATCAATAATAATAATTCCAATATCATCAAGTGGTGCAAAAATAGCACTTCTTGCCCCAATCACAATAGATGCTTCTCCTCTACATATTCTTCTCCATTCATCATACTTTTCTCCATCACTTAAAGCAGAATGAAGAGCCGCTATTTTATCTCCAAATCTTCTTCTAAAACGATCAACCATTTGAGGAGTAAGACTAATTTCTGGTACTAATACAATACTCTTTTTTCCAAGTTTCAAATAATAATCAATAATCTCCATATATACTTCTGTTTTACCACTTCCAGTAACTCCATGTAATAAAAAAGTTTTTGGAGAAGAATTTATTACTGCATCAACTGCTTCTTTTTGCATAGTAGTTAATTCTTTTTTTTCAATTTTTCCACTCTCATAACTCACTCGATAATGTTCTTTTTCTATTTTTTCAAGTACACCATGTTTTAATAATGTATTTAAACTACTACTAGAAATATCAAATAATTCTTTTCTTAAAACAAGTCCTTTTTCTTTTAATAAAAGAACGATTTCTTTTTGTTTTCCACTAAATTGTTCACTCATAATGGAGTCATTTTTCAACTTATAATAAGTATCATATCTTATCGATACAACACTTCCATTTTTTGCTTTTAATGCTTTAGGAAGCATCACTTGATAACAACTCATTAAAGAAGCAACAGTTTCTTTCTGCATCCATTTACCAAGATTTAATAACTCATCATTTAAAACAATATCCGTATCAATAATAGAATCTACTTCTTTCAATTCTTTATCCGTTTCTTTTTTATCAGACAAAGTACAAACAAATCCTTCTAACATCATTTTTCCAAAAGGAACTAAAACACGTACTCCAATTTTAACATTCTCTTCTAAAGTAGAAGGAACATTATATTCAAAAATACGATCAACATTTTTATTAGTAATTTCAACTAATACCCCTGCTACCATAGAAACACCTCTACAAATATTATACCAAAAAAAAGAAAGATTTTTCATCTTCCTTAGAATAATCTTAATATATCATTAAACGTAATCAAAACCATTAATCCCATTAATAAGATTAAAAATACCATATGAATCTTATTTTCTAAATCTGGATTAACTGGAGACCCTTTTATTAATTCTATTAAAATAAATAATATATGTCCTCCATCAAATGCAGGAATTGGTAATAAATTAATAAATCCTACATTAATACTTAAAAATGCCATTAAATATAAAATATTTTGTAAGCCTCCAGAACGAGACTCTCCTACAACAGAATATATACCTACTGGTCCAGATAATTGATTTAATTTAATTCCTCCAGTAAATAAATTTCCTACTGTAAAAAACATCTGTTTAAAAATAGATACTGTTTTACGATAAGTAAAAACAAATGCATTGAAAAATCCTTTTGTTTCTTTTCTAGATAAAGTAATTCCATAACGATAAGTTACTTTATCATCATTTTCTTCCTTTTTAGGAATAACTTTAATTGTATCATAAGTTCCTTCAATTCTCTCTATTTCAAAAGTTGAACCTTTCTTAGGATCTGCTACAGCTAAATACAAAGAAATATCATCTGTTGTCTTAACTTTATTCTTATTAATAGAAACAACAGTATCTCCATCACGAAGTCCAGCCTCATAAGCAGCACTACCAACTTCTACTTGTTCAATAACAGGTTCCATAGTAGTTCCACCCCATATAAAAGCTAAAAATAATAAAATAACAACTGCTAGAATAAAATTATTCATTGGTCCAAAAACCATAATCAAGAATCTTTGCCATGCTTTCTTATTTTGAAGTCTTCTATCCTCTGGAATCTTTTGTAAATCATCATCATCTAAATTTTCTCCAGCTAATTGACAATATCCTCCAATAGGAATAGCTCTAATACTATATTCTGTTTCTCCTTTTTTCTTTCCCCATAATTTAGGTCCCATACCAATCGCATATTCATAAACATAAACACCAAATATTTTTGCAAATAAGAAATGTCCAAATTCATGAATTGCTACAATAACAGTAAGGATAATAATAAATAATAATAAATTAATTAATATTGACATAATACCTCCTATAATATTCCTTTAAATACAATAAATGCAAATGTTACAAATATTAAACTATCAAAACGATCTAATATACCACCATGTCCTGGAATAATATTAGAAAAATCTTTTACATCATAATATCTCTTGATAAAAGAAAATACTAAATCTCCTAATTGTCCAATTAAACATAAAAATGCAGTAATAAAGATTAAAAATACTAAAGATACTCTTGGATTAATCACAGTAAAATAAAATGCTGTAGCCACAAAAGTGCCCATAAGTACTCCCCCTAATAAACCTTCTATAGTTTTCTTAGGACTTATTTTAGGACATAATTTATGTTTTCCAATCAAACTACCAGTTATCAATGCAAATGTATCTGTAATGGTAGTAATTAATAATAAATAGATTAAATAATAAATATCAAAATTACGAGTAATCATAATTAAATTAAAACTTAACCCTAAGAAGAGAATAGCTCCAATTAAGAATAAAGCATCATTTAAATCATATTTATCATAATCATTAATAAATACCATTGGACTTAAAAATAAGAACAAAATAAGTGCCATTACTCGATAATCAAATGCTGTTTGAAACTCAATAGAATCAAAATTATACATTGCAAAACATGCTACTAAAATATATGCAATTACTTTTACAAATAATGGAAAACTTTTTTTCTTTTCTCTTACATGTATTAATTCATATAATCCAAGTAAAGAAAGAATAGCCATAAACAAGGCAAAAGGAAGTTCCCCTATAATCAATAAAGGAACAAATACTAAGATCATTACTATCGCACTAATAATTCTTGTTTTCATGACTTAACCCCTCCAAATCTTCTATTTCTATGATTAAATTCTTCCATTGCTTTATCAAATTCCTCTACTGTAAAGTCAGGAAAATATACTTTAGGAAAATAAAATTCAGCGTAACTAGCTTGATACATCATAAAATTACTTAATCGTAATTCTCCACTAGTACGAATTACAAAATCAAGTGGAGGTAAATCTTGATATAAATTCTTTTGAATTAATTCTTCATTTATCTCATCAATTGATAATTCTCCTCTTTGTACCTTTTCACAAATCTTTTTCGTAGTATCAACAAGTTCTGCATGAGAACCATAATTAATACAAATATTTAAAACTAAATTGTTATTATCTTTTGTTTCTTCTACAATTTGATCCATTGCATCAAGTACTTTCTCAGGCAATGGTTCTCTTCTTCCAGAAAATACAACTCTAACATTTCTCTCTTTTAAGAAAGAAAACTCTTTTCGAAAAGAATCCATAAATAAGTCCATAAGAAAATCAACTTCACTCTTTTCACGTTTAAAATTTTCTGTAGAAAAAGCATACAAAGAAGCATATTTAATCCCAATATCTGCCATATGAAGACATAACTCTTTTAAGGTCTTAATCGCACTCTTATGTCCCATTGTACGAATCATACCTCTTTCTTTAGCCCATCTTCCATTTCCATCCATTATAATTCCAACATGATTTGGTAGAATAAAATCTTTATCCATAATAAATTACCTCATTAAAATTATATAACAAAAGAAAAAAAAAGAAAATCTTTATTAAAAGATTTTCTTTATTTGACAAATAATAGCACTGATTATTAAAACTTATCAATGTCAATTTTAACGTATTTATTATCTTGAAGTGCGCTACTAGCTTGTACTAAAGTACGAATTGCATTTGCAGTCTTACCTTCTCTTCCAATAACACGTCCAATATCATCAGCATTAACCATTACTTGAATAAGAATTGTATTTTCCTCTTCTGTTGGAAATTCTTTAACACTTACTCCTTCTTTATCAATAACTAATGATTTTACAATTTCTTCTGTTAATCCTACTAAATCCATAATTATTTATCCTTCTTTTTAGAATCAGCAAATTTTTTCATGATTCCTTGTTTACTAAATAAATTTCTAACAGTATCAGTAGGAATAGCTCCTTCTCCTAACCATTTTAAAGCAACTTCTTCATTGATTTTAACTTGATTTTCAGCATCAATTGGTGAATAAGTTCCAATTAACTCTAAATATTGTCCATTTCTAGGACGACGAGAATCAGTTGCAACTATTCTATAAGTAGGTCTTTTTTTAGCACCCATTCTAGTTAATCTTAATTTAACTGCCATGTTTTTCCCTCCATTTCCAAATAACAAGATTATTATACAGGAGTATAAAAAGAATGTCAACTATTTTTTGTTGACATTCCTTTTCTTATATATTTTACCAATTCTATCTCCATCATTATCAAGTATACTAGAAGAGACTAAAAAATTATCAAAACATTTTACTTCCATAGAACTACTTCGTGGTTCTATTACATAAGATAACAAAACTTCTCCATCATCTTCTAACATTTGATATAAGTTATGAGATAATCCATTCATTGCTTTCTCATTAAGAACATAATATTCAGCAATATTAGAAATAAAAATAAAATCATATTTATCATCAATAACATCTTTAGAAATATCCATATGATAAAAACGAAATTCTTGATTTAAAAGATATTCTTTCAATCTTCTTAAATTTTTTATTTCATTCTTCTTAGGATCTTGTCCTAAATAGATTAATTCGTTAGTAAGATAAGAATAAAATGTTTGAATATATCTTTCCCAATAATTAAGTGCTTCTTCTTCATTTTTATCTTTTGGTTTTACTTCTTTAATAATAGAATAAATTGTTTCATTAGAAAACACATTAGGATAATACAAATCATGATAAATAATACCCCACTTTCTTAAATAAAAATAGTATTTGGTTAAATGATTAATATCAAAAGTATCAATAATTCTAGGATCACGTTCACTTAAATGAAAATATTGATCACCAGAAGCAAGAACAGATAATACTTTTTTATTTGTAATATCAACATGATCTAGTAACTGATACAAATCTTCATTAGAACTATAATACAACTTATCATGTATTTGATAATTTCCTAAAAATATTTGCTTTGTATGTTCAATAGAATCCATACTACCACCCCAATTTAAGTGCCTATTTTACTAAAAAAAAGAAGATTTGTCAATTTAGATCAATTCTTCTTTTATAAAATCTTCCTCTATATTAGTAGAAATCTCTTTTTCATCAACATTTTCTTCTAATATTTCATCCCAAGGATCTTCTTCTCCATTTACTTCAATTTTTACTTTAACATCTCCAACTAACTCAATCCCAAGTTCCTTTTCAATTACATAAGTTATAGTATTCCCATCCAAGTCTGCTTTAACACAACTAGGTTGTTTTAAACTCCTTATGATAACCTCTTCACCATCATGACTTTCTCTATCTCTCATATGAATCACTTCATGATATTGATTTGTCTCTTTTACTACATTAGTTTTTGTATCATTATCATAAGAATACCAAATATTAACATCATAACTACCATCAATTAAAATATCTTGATTCCTCTTAGTACCATTAAAATTATGATTAATAACCCAACATCCCAGAATAGTAGATGGATTTTCTACAGAAACACTTTTTGTTGTCGTAAATAATCTTTTTGCTTTTGACAACACTGCTTTTGTAACAATTTCTTTATAATTTGTCATAATTACCTCCACTCTATTTTATGCAAATAAAGAAAAAAATAAACAACAAACTAAAAACTATGATATAATCAACATAGTAAGGAGTGTGTGTTATGGCTTCAGCAATAATCCATCTCGCAATAGCAAAAGAAATTGCGAAAGATTTAAACTTAAAAGATGATTATGATTACTATTTAGGTGCAATAGCTCCTGACATTGCCAAACAAATAGGAGTATCGAGAAAAGATTCTCATTTTATTATTAATACGTATTTTGATGCACCAAATATGAAAATATTTACAGAAAAATATCCAGATTTCTGGAAAAACTCATTTGACTTAGGATACTATATTCACTTATATACAGATAAATTATGGAATGAAGATTTCCTTCAAAATTATATATATGATACATCTGTTAAATTATTAGATGGAACAATACTAAATACATCAGATGAGGAAATACTACAAATGGTTTATTCAGATTATACAAATTTAAATACTCAATTAATCGATGAATACCACTTAGATTTATCTCTATTCTATGAAGATTTTAGACTACCAGATACAACTATTACAGAAATACCAATTGATAAATTAGATATCTTAATTAACAAAATGAGTATTTTAATAGAAAACTCTAAACAAGAGAAAACTTATCTATTAGATATCTTTACAATCAAACAATTCATCGCAAATGCGAAAGAAGAAATAGAAAAAGAACTAAGAAAATTCTCTTAGTTCTTTTTATTTAATAATTCTTGAAAATACTGATTTAAATATTCCTTTACAGTATCAATCATTTCATTTACTCTTTCTAAATGACTAGAATAAATATGATAAACAGGAATATTATTTAATTTTTCTTCTAATTGATTTAATTCCTCTTTCAAAGTAGAATCATAATCAGATCGAATATACTTCTTTTGAAGTATTTTTATTTGATTAACTAACTCTTTTATTTCTTCATTATCATTCATTTGTTCTTTTAAAGAAATACATGTTTGATATTCATTAGAATTTTGAATATAAGAAATAACCTCTTCTAAAGACTTATTGAACTCTTCCATCTAAACTCCATGTTTTCGCATCTGTTATTTCCACATCTACAATATCTCCGCAATAGATTGTCTTATCCGATGTGAAATTAATAAGTTTATTTGTTTCACTATATCCAAAATACATATCTTTTTTCTCATTAGTTCCTTCTACTAATACTTTTACAGTAGTTCCAACTAGTTTTTTATTATTTTCTAAAAAATAAGTATTAACTACCTCATTTAATCTCTGTAATCTTTCTTCTTTTTCTTCTTGTGTTGTATTATCTTTTAATTTACAAGCAGGAGTTCCTTCTCTTTGAGAAAATACAAATGTAAAAGCATTATCATATTTACATTCTTGAACCAAAGACATCGTCTCTTGAAAATCTTCTTCATTCTCTCCTGGAAAACCTACAATAATATCAGTTGAAATTGCAACTCCAGGAATAGTATCTTTAATTTTATGGAATAATTCTAAATAGCTTTCTTTGGTATATCTTCTTCCCATAAGTTTAAGAATTCTATTAGATCCACTTTGTACAGGTAAATGAACACTAGGCATTATATTTGGATATTTTCCAATTACTTCAATCATTTTATCTGTAAAATCCCAAGGATGAGAAGTCATAAAACGAATTCTTGGAATATTCATTAAAGCAATTTCTTCAAGTAAATCACCCATATTATAATTATCATATAAATCTTTACCATATGCATTTACGTTTTGTCCAAGTAAAGTAACTTCTTTATAACCATCACGAACTAATTCTTTTATTTCTTCTAAAATATCTTCTTTTTTTCTACTTCTTTCTCTTCCTCTTGTATAAGGAACAATACAATAAGTACAGAACTTATCACATCCATAGATAATATTAACATAAGCTTTAAAATCATTTGATCGAATAACAGGTAGTCCCTCTACTAAATCTCCCTCTCGTGAAAAGACTTCTATTTGTTGTTTAGAAGATTTAACTGCTTCATCTAATATTTCCGGTAATTGATATAGATTATGAGTACCAAATACAAAATTAACAAACTTGTAATCTTTTAATATTTCTTCTACAACACTTGCTTCTTGAGCCATACACCCACATAAACCAATTAGTAAATCTTTCTTTTCACTTTTTAGATGTTTTAATCTTCCAAGCATACCAAAAGCTTTATTATGAGCATTTTCACGAATACTACATGTATTTAATAATACTAAATCAGCATCATTATAATCATCTACTCTAGAAAAACCAAGAGCTTCTAGTAACGCACTGATATTTTCACTATCATGTTCATTCATTTGACAGCCATATGTCTTAAGAAAATAAGTTTTACCAACATACTTCTTTTCAATATTTTTATCAAGTTTAAATGTTAAACGATTATATTTACGTTTATCACGAGTTCTAGCTTCATTATAATCAGGTAAGTTCATCCCAACCACTCCATTCCTACATATTTTATCTTAAAAATAAAAATAAAACAAGATTTACTTGTTTTATTAATAATTATTTAGTAATGTTTCTAATACTTTAGAATCATTATTTAAAATATCATTCTTAATAGAATCCATATTCTCACTAATATCTTCTACTAAAGTAGTCATTTCGGGATCTAATTCTTTCTTTTCAAAACTCTCTACAATTATTTCTAAAGTATCAATCTTTGTATATTTTCCATATTCACGACTCTTTAAAAAGTAATTACATAAACTTTTAAAAGAAGAAACATCAATCGAATTAAATCTTTTATCTTCTAATATTTTTAAAGCAGTACATAAAGACCGATTACTCATTGCTCTATCAAATATAGTTTCTCCCTTTTTATTTCTAATATTAGGTAAATAATTCTTCTTTTTATTTAATTGTTCTATCACTTTAACAGCACATAAAGAATTATCACTCGCAAGTACATGTCCAAATGTATTTCCATCTTCATTTTTATGATTTACATCCCAATTTCTCTTTTTCATAAGTTGATAAACTAAATCATATTGTTTTGCTTTAAGAAGTCTAGTTACAACATCATTTCCAACACTATCTACGAGATTAACATTTAATTCATTCTCTTCAACTAATTGTTCAATAACATCGAATCTTCCTAAATTAATCATTTTAAAGACCTGATTAGGATCTTCCTTACATACGTCAACCAAATTAAGTTCTTCATTAATCATAATAAACACCTCTTCTTTTCGCTTGACAATTCACTATTCTAACAAAAGACAAAAATGAAGTCAAACCGACAAAAGTCCAAGTCATAAAAAATTCTTATTAGTTTATTTTCTCCTAAAATCAACGAAATTATACAAAGTCAATAATAAAAAAGGAAGAGAAACTCCCCTCTTCATAAAAAAATATTATTAATAAATAGAGAAACTATTTTCTTTTGAAAACAAAAAAAGAGGAATAATCCTCTTTTCATTAATTTAGTTTAGTTCCACATTTTGGACAGAAGTTTGCTCCTTTAGAAGCAGCTCCACATTTAGGACAGAAATTATTTTCTCCTTCTGAAACTTCTTCACTAGCTCCTCCATTGATATCATCAATAGTAGTTCCTTTTCCACCAAAAGCAGCTCCTGCAGCTTGTCCAAAAACTCCACCAGCATTCATATTCGTCATTCCGACTCCCATCATACCGATAGCAGCTCCATTTGGATTATTTGCAGCATCTTTAACAGCTCTTCCATAGTCTCCAACAAGAGAACCTTGTTGCATGAATGTATTTGAAGAAAGTTCGTATTTATCAATTTTCTCTTCAGATTCATCATCTAATGTAACTGATTCAATTACAAATCCTACAATACTTAATCCACGATCACGAATTGGTTGATCAAATACTTTCTCATCCATTGTTTTTTTAATAGTATCAGCAGCACTTGGTAATTCAAGAACTGGAACTTTATGTTCAGAGTTTCCTAATTCATTTAACACTTTTTGGAATGCTCCAACAACTTCAGATCTCATTTGTTCAACAATATCATCTTTTCTATACTCTTCAGCAGTTCCTGCAATCTTACTCATAAATGTAGCAGGATCACTAATTTTGAAAGTATATTTACCAAAACATTTTACTTCAACTCTTAAAGGAGTCATTGTTTTAGTCATTTGATTTGGAATTGGATGTGACCAATCTTGATATGGAATTGGTGCAGGTGTACCAAATTTATTATCAATAATTTCTTTTGCATTCATATAGAATACAGCTTGTTCTTTACTAGTACCACCATTATAAGTGAAACGAGTCCACATTTCTTTAAATACATCTCCAAAATCTCCAGCAAAAAAACTTGGTGAAGATGATTGATCAAAAGTATAAATTCCTTCCTCTGCAGTAGCATCCAAAATCTTTCCACTTTGGAAAATAACTGCAATTTGTCCTGGTGCAACTTGAATTGCACTATCTTTAGAAATGATTCCATTTGGTGTTGTTACTTTCTTCATTAAAACATCATTTTCTAAATCATCGCATTTGATATACTCTTTCCATTGATCATGTAGAGTACTACCAATTGCATCTTTAGCAGCTCTAATTAAACCCATATTATTAAATCTCCTTCTTTTAATTTATACTTTTATTATACATTATTATTCATATAAATAAAAGTACTTTTTTATTCCTGCTTTTCCACTACCTTATCATATTCTAACTTCACTACCATAGTAGACTGATTGATACTATCCTTAACCACAGTATTCTTTCTTTTTCGATTTGTTCCATATTTTGTAATTGATAATACTACAATAATAAATGTTAAAGCAACAGACATAATAATAATAGAAAACCAAGGAATATCTAAAACTACTTTTCCAGATTCATCAATCTTAACATTCTCTTTATTCTTAGAATACATTTCACTAGTAAGATTAATATAATCATTACATATCTCATAATAATTATTGTCACTCATATGTTTATCATAAATATACTTAATGATATCTCCAGAACGTTCAGTAGAATATGTTTCAAATACATCACTACCACTACCACCTGTATTACCCATAAATATTTTAGGAATATCTTCATGAACATAAATAGTTAAGATAATACCTTCTTTAGAAAAATAATTATAATCATAAAAATTATAAGTATAATCTGCTAAAGAAAAATCAATTAAATCATCCGTAATCACAATAACAGAATCTATATTAGTTTCTTTATTATATTTCAATAATTTTTTTTGAATTTCTTTCTCTTGTTTTTCTTCTAAAACATCTGCAAAATCATATATTTTTTGTGTTTCATCTACAGAAGGTGTTTTTAATATTTTTTCTTTTACTTCATTATCTACTCTTACAGTATCAGGTATTCTTAAATCTTCTTCTCCTCTTTCATAAGTAATAGGTGCTGCATAGCAATTAACTATAAAGCAAAAGCAAAAAATGAACACTAATAATAAATATCTAAGTTTCATATATACCTCCTAAAAAAAGATAGAAAAAACGATTAATAAACCTAATATAATGAAGAAGACGATAGCACTAAATACAATAGTAGAAATCTTACTAGAGACCAAATCAATAATAGAATTCCCAGTATGTCCATTCATCAAATAGTAATAATCTTTCTCTCTATATTTAATTCTTAAAAAATAAACAGGTACCATTACTTTCTTTTGTTCTTTTATTTCTATTTTTAACTGATTATCTTTTATTTTTTTCTTTTGATGAGGAACATTTTCTCTCACAATACTAATTGTATTCTTCATAATCTGTTCTAATAATTCTTCTTTTTCCTTTTCTGCATCTTCATTCATTGGTATTAAATAAATATCTTTATTCTTTTTAGAATCAAAATGCTCTAATACACTGTAATTAAATTTATTTACAGTACTTAACATAGCTTCATTTACTTCTTTAAATCCACATACTAATACATTATCATATAAAATATTTACAGAAAACTCCGATTCAAATGTCTGCTTTGGAATCATTTTTACGTTTCGAATCTCATCTAATCCGAAGAAAGAGACTGTACCATTTACCTCTACACTATAAAGCATACAAGGTAAATATAATTTTTTAATACCATTAATCGTCTTTTTCTTTCGAAAAATTAGAGGTAGAAAAGGATTAAATCTTATCTTAGAACGATAATCTTTTTTTGCATCATTCAAAGTGTCTATATAAGGTAAACAGTAATAATCATCATAATCAATATGATCTAGTTTTTGAACATTTTTTGATTGACAGAAAACACAAGAAACAAAGTTCATATTACTTGGGACAGAAAACTCTGTATTACAAATATTACAATGATAATGATAAAGAACTTCTTCCATAGAAACCTCCTTATACTAGTAACGAACAATATCATTACAAACAAATACTTTTTTCATATTTTCAATTAAAGAACTACCACAATATTCACAATTTTCATGAGAAAAATTACGGATAGGACTTCCACAATTAGGACAATGAATACTAAGAGATTTTTTCTCTATTTCCACTTTTTGTATATCATATACACAAATAAATTCTGTTCGACAACGATCTTGTGTTTTAACAGAATGTCCATTCGTATTTAAATAATACTGATAACTAGTTGCGAAATGAATTGTCGCAATTCCTTTTTCATTTTTGTAATCAGCAACCACAGTATTATGTATTTTAACATCATCATAAGTGACGTTTTTCCCTTCATTATCATGTATCATAGACTTTACAAAACTCTTAATCTTTCCATTTAATCTAGAAGTATCATTCTTTTCAACTCCATGGATACAATCAAGTAATACCTTTTCAGATTCTCTTTTTAATTCATTAATATTTAGTTTAGGAAAATCTTTCCTAATCTGTTCTAAATAAATACGATCCATACTAGATAATGACTTAGGAACTTCTTGATCTTCTAGTCGTGCTTCTTCTATAATTTCTTTTATATTCATTCCTTGAAAACCAAAACTATCTAGAGTTCTTCTAATTCTAATTCGAATATAAAAATAAAAGGTTAAACAAAATACAATTAAAATAATAACACCGATTAAAAAGTACACATCTCTTCACCTGATACTATTTTATCATTAAAATACTTAAGAAATAGTAATTATTCTAAATGATTTACATAACTATACAAAAAATAAAGCAATTAACTTGCTTTATTTTTTTGATAAAAATGATAATTAACATAAACAAGCATTCCAATCGTTATCATAAATAATAAGATAACAAATAATAGATTAGGAATTGTTTGTGGATTAATAATTCTTTCTATTTTATTAATGATATTAGCCCCAAATAAAATATTATTTCCAGTAGGAGAAATAGTAATAATACCTCCTCTTCCATCTTCTGTAAATGTAACACCTGGAATATCTTCAATACTTAACATACTAACAAAATCAAAATAATCATCTTCTTTTTCTACTGCTTTATATGTTCCATATGGTAAATTATCAAATTGTAAGATTCCTGTCGTACTTAAAGAACCATTATATATTATCCCTGTATCAACATTTACAAGTTCAAAATGATAGGTATATTCTTCTCCACTTAAATTATAACCTGAAATAGTATCTAAATATCCTTCATTATCAAACTTTAATTCTCCATCACTCATATATCCATTTTGTACAGTAAAATATAATGTAACACTAGGAATATCTGTTAATTCATTTGTAACAGTAAGAGTCGTTTGATCATAAGTAATATTTCCATATCTTTCATTAAAATCCTCTTCAAAAATTGTATAAGAATACTTCACTCCGTTTTCATCATAAACAGGCATATCTTCTTTTACAATTTGCCATTCATTTTCAGAATTCAATTCCATTGTTTCAAGTTCTACATCATTTTGATAAAGTTTAATATTAACACTTTCTGGTCTAGTAAGATACTGATTATCATAATCATTCCATATTTTAGAAATCGTTAAATTTTCATTTCTACTTAAACGATTTGTAATACTATAATCTTCATAAGAAATATCCGAATATTCTAAAATAATATCATCATTTTCTTCTTCTAATGTATATTCATAAAGAACTTGATTATTATCATATTTAGGAACTGTAATCGTACTAGTCCATGTATCAGAATCTCCACTCAAAGTAACACTTTGATAATCACTACCATTTCTTTTAACATTAATAACTAATGATTCAGGTCTAGTATCATATTCATTATGATTATCAATCCAATTTTTAGTAATAATTAAATCCATATTCTCTTTTAAAGTATTTGTTACTTTATAATGAGCTTGATCATATTCTACTACGTTATAGGATGTGATATATCCTTCAGAAATAGTATAAGTATATTTTACTCCATTACTATCATACATAGGAACAGATTGATTAGAACTTGTCCAAATATTAGAATCACCTGTTAGAGTTACTTCTCTAAATGGAGTATTATTTTGTAGTAAATTTATAACTAAACTACTTGGTCTTGTTTCATATTCATTATTATTATCAAACCATTCTTTTGTAAGTTGAATATCCATATTCTTACTTAGTGTATTCGTAAAAGTTACAGTAGCACTATCAAATGTACTAGTATAATCCGTTACTGCATCTTCTTGATAATAATAAGTAATTGGGTCATTATTAGTATCATATACCGGTAAGGCAATATAATTACTCCAAGTATCTGTTGAATAGTTTCCTGTAATAGTTACTTCATGTCTACCACCCATATCAGTACGAGAAACATATACCTTTACATTTCCAGGTCTTGTTAGATAGGCATTATGGTTATCTACCCATACTTTAGTAATCGTTATTATCTTATTCAAACGATTTGTAATGGTATTCCCTGAAATTGACATTGCATAGACATAATCTCCATTTTCAACAGTATCTTCTGAGACAGTATAAGTAATTAATTCTCCATCAGCATCATATTTCGGTACTGTATAAGAACTAAACCAATGATCACTATTATTAGGATCTACATCACTACTAGTCATTGTATAATCAATTGAATTACTAGAATTTCCATTTGGAATTATCATTATAGTTATATTATCCGGTCTTACTCCTAATTCATCATGATTATCTTCCCAGTATTTATCAACAGTAATAGAAATATCTTCTGGTTCAACAGAATTAGGAAGACCAACCCTAACAATATTAGAATTAATTCCAGTAATAAAATCAACTGTCTCACCTGTTGAAGAATCTATCGCATTCCATTCAGTCCAACAACCATTATATGCAAATGTTTTTAAGTTTTGATTGGGAGACTTCATATTAATTAAAACATAAGTTAAAGAATTAGCAGGTAAAGTAGCAGGATTCCCCTCCTCATCAAAATATTCAAAAGCAAGTGATTTTACGATTGACCTATCAGTTTCATTAGTAAATTCATTCCATGAATCATCTTCTGATAAAGAACCAGGTTGATCACTCTCAGAATAATAAGTTTTAACAGTATACCCTTTTCCTTCAGCATAAGAAGTATCTACTCCTAAAAAATCTCCTTTCCAACCATTTCTAGTACCACTAGCACTAACAAGTTCCATACTTGGATTCATTGCATATCTTTCTAAACTATCATAAATAACCAAATTAGTAACATCATTAGTACCAGTTCTAACTCTTAATTTATAACTATAATTAGAATCGAGTGAAGAGTCCACTTTTCCTGTATCATAAGTACTTTGATCACTTTGAACAGACACCTGAACATCTTGATTAGTTGAAATAATAGATTTAATAGTACTTGAATATTTCGATCCAGTTATCAAATCTTCTGTTGAACCATTATTATTTATATCACTTGATTCCAAATCTTCTACTCTCCAAGAAGATCTTGTTATTCCATCATCAACTGCACTAAGACTTAATGTAAGTCCATAATCACTATCTTTATTGAAAAAATCCATCAATGCAACATTTGTCCATACATTTCCATATTCCAAAAAAGAATCAAAAGGAACACCATGATTATATTTTATATCCAAAAATCCCATATCAGCGTTACTTCCATAACTATCATCATATGCATATATTAAGTGATAAGATGACAAATCAATCTTTATATGTATATAATTTCTTCCAGTATTATGATAATTTTTGTCTATAATTATTTCTGTATTATCTTTAATTAACATTAATAATTCATTTTTCGAAATAAACTCTCCACTTGAAGTAAAAAACATTGGTGATCTAAATGAATTCTCACTATAAGCATATTTTGAATTCACTGATATAGAATTAAATATATCCTCTTCAGTCGAAAGACAATTCATTCCTTTTGGCAATAAATCATATATCTCCCAACCATCTACTTTATATTTATTCTCCAATATACTACCATAGTGTTTTATATCATAAATTGGGAGCTCTAGTGTAGTATAAGCCGAACCATAAAGAGTTAAAGTTGTAGTCCCTCTAAATTCTTCATTGGCAATATCTTGAGTATATTCATTCATTTCTTTTATTATACCATAAGAATTTCTTGAACCTATTTTAATAGAATATTTATTATAAGTATTATTCCTTATGTATCTTTTTACTAAATGATTAAAATTTAACATATCATATTCTTCTATATCATTATTTGGAATATTATCTCCTAACGAATAATGATCAGAATTATAATAATAAATATCATTTTTATTTGTATCCATAAATGCAATATTATAGATTTCTCCATTTTCTGGTATATTATGTGCATTATTTATTGTTACTGATGATTTAATATTGAAGCTTTTTATTCCCTCATTCAATTCTTTTATACTAAAATAAAATCCCGAAATATTATCTTCTCTGTTAAATGTCCATCTTTTATAAGAAGAACTATTATTAAATGTATCATATAATTCATAATTATTATTACCTCTTCTAATATATAATTCTATCTCATATTTGTTATATTCTATTAAAACTGAATTATTGTTTCTTAAATCCTCAGGAAATATTATTTGAGAAAAAAAGTACTCTCCAGCTTCTAATTTTCTAATAGTATCATCTAATCCAGTAATAAATAAAAAATCATCCCCTACTTTTATGGTGGTTTTTTCCCCAATATATACAAAGGAAGCTGTTATTGTCGAACTATATATTCCTTTTTGTCCAAGATTTATATCTTCTCCAATTAGATTTTCATAATAATTCTTATTATTGTTACCTATATTACTAAAATACTTTGATAATGAATATAAGTTACTTGGAGGAGTAATATTATAATTATCTAGATTAATAGTCAACGTTTTTGTATTTTGTAATACTCGACTAGTATTGTCTTCATAATCAACATACATATATTCAGTACTAGTAATTGTCTTATTATTATTTTGCGAATTATAATATGATTTTGGATATCCCACATAAAATGTAGGACTAGTAAATCTATATGTATTAGATGTTCTATCATATGGACTAATCACACTCATTGTTTCATCTAGAACAATACAATTAAAAGGTATTACTTCTTCAATATAAAAAGACCCACCAATATAAGGATAACTACTTCCATGAGAAAATGAAGAATAATTATTATATGAATTTTCCTTAATGTTATATTTTACCCAATAATAATCTATTCCATTTTCTATACCATCATACGCCTCTAGTTTTTCCGAACTTCGATAAAATGGAAATTGATAATACGACCAAGGATGTTCATATAATTTTCTATATTGAAATGATAGAGTATTGCTTTCATAAGAGTTTGAACCAGCTTCCAAAGTAGCTTTAAAATCATAGGAAAACTCTCTTAAACAACTATCATCAAATTTTTCAATATACTCATTTGGAGAAGTATAATAACTATAAGTTATTTCAGGCTGTGGTTGCATAGTATATTCTATTTGAATACTTCCTTCTAGATTAGTATTTTGTTCGATTTTTTTTGCATTAACAAATGATAATTCTGGAGGATTACTACTTGTATTATTTAAATATGGTTCAAAAGTCCAATCATAACCACTATGAGTTGAATCATTTGCTCCCATATTAATTGTTGTCGTAATCTGAGCACCATAATATTTTAGATTTAAAATTTTAATCTTCAAATCACCAGGATTATAAGATGATATAGTATTTGTGTTTTTATAATTTATCTGTACCATAATAATTCTAGAAGTACCACCAGTATATCCTCCATTAGATGCATCCCAATCAATACTGGTTAATGGAGTATGTCCATCATTTACAGTAGAATCATAAAATACTGTAGAGATTTCCCAATGATCTTCTTCTATTTCTTCATCATTTGCTTCACGATAAGAACTAGAAAAAATACTAGAAACAAACTTCGTATTTTTAATACTAAATAAAGATATAACCAATGCAAAAACACATAATTCTGTAATAATTATGATTTTAGCTAAAGTATGAAGTCTTTCATTTAAACTCATTTTTTTCATATCTTCACCTATTATCATAATTATAACATTATTTCACCACAATAAAAAGTCCATCACTGGACTTTTTTAATTACTTTTTAGGTTCAATAACTGTCTTTCCACCCATATATGGTTGTAGTACTTTAGGTACTTTGATAGAGCCATCTTCTTGATAATTATTCTCTATTAAAGCTATTAATCCACGAGGACTAGCAACAACAGTATTATTTAAAGTATGTAAGTAATAAGTTCCTTTTTCTCCTTTAGTACGAATACCTAAACGTCTAGCTTGAGCATCTCCTAAATTAGAACAACTAGCTACTTCAAAGTATTTTTGTTGTCTAGGACTCCATGCTTCAATATCACATGATTTAACTTTTAAATCAGCTAAATCTCCACTACAACATTCAAGTTGTCTAACAGGAATATCCATATTTCTAAAGATATTAACAGTATGATTCCACATTTTATTGTACCAATCCATAGACTCTTCAGGTTCACATATAACAATCATCTCTTGTTTTTCAAATTGATGAACACGATATAGCCCTCTTTCTTCTAGACCGTGGCTTCCTCCTTCTTTTCTAAAGCAAGGTGAATAACTAGTCATATGAACTGGTAATTCTTCTTTTTTAAGTATTTGATCTTTAAATTTTCCAATCATACTATGTTCAGAAGTACCAATCAAATATAAATCTTCTCCTTCAATTTTATACATCATAGCTTCCATTTCAGGAAATGACATAACTCCAGTAACTACATCACTATGAATCATAAATGGAGGAATTGCATAAGTAAATCCTTGTTCAATCATATAATCTCTTCCATATGCAATCATAGCTTCATGAAGTCTCGCAATATCTCCTAATAAATAATAGAAACCCTGCCCAGATGTTCTACCAGCAGCATCTTTATCCATACCATTAACAGCTTCAATGATATCAGCATGATAAGGTATTTCATATTTAGGTACTACAGGTTCTCCAAATCTTTCTACCTCAACATTTTCACTGTCATCTTTACCAATAGGTACTGAATCATCAATAATCTGTGGAATAACCATCATCTTATCTTTAATGATAGAACTTAGTTCTGCTTGTTTTGCCTCTAATTTAGCAATCTCTTCAGCAGATTCAGCAATTTTCTCTTTTATCTTTTCTGCTTCTTCTTTCTTACCATCTTTCATAAGTAATCCAATTTGACCACTTAATTTATTCTTATCTCCCTTTAAAGTATCAACTTTAGTTTGTACTTCTCTTACTTCTTTATCAAGTTCAAATATCTCATCTACTAAAGGTAACTTTTCATCTTGAAATTTCTTTTTAATATTCTCTTTTACTAAATCTTTATTTTCTCTTATTAACTTAATATCAATCATTTTATTTCCTCCTATTAATTATTTAATGATTTAATCTTAACTTCTTGAAATCTATATTTTTGTTTTACATTCGGATATTTTTCATGATCTACTTCCGAGGCAAACATCTCATAAGGTCTAGCATATACTTTATAATTACCATATAAAGCTCTATATATAACCATATCTTCTCCAGTTTCTGTATGTTCTGCTATTTCAAGGACCAAATACAAATCCCCTTTAAAATGCTTATATACAGTATTTATTTTAATTTTTCTCATGATACACCTCCTAAAATATAAAAAGATGATACCTAAAGGAGTGCATATTGCACGGTACCATCCTTACATTAACTTCATTAGATAACGGTATTACCCGGAAATATATTCATCTATAGAGTAGATAAATAAGACTATTACATCGTTTCCACCAACCACGAATTCTCTATGCTACATCATCTTATTATTGATTCTAATTATCGACTTGAATTTATTATAGTAAATATTTTTATGATTTTCAATATTTTTCATGTAAATAACAATCATTTCCATTATCATAATCTTTTTCAATCTTAGAATACTCTCCAACTTTTTCAAGATTAATCTCTTTCGCAGATATTTCTGGGAATCCTAATTCTCCATCAGTAATCGATATAAAATAATTAAATTTTCCTTTTACTATAATATCTCCTTTTTTTACTTTTTCTACTCTAACATATGCTTCCGTATGAGGATGTGAAAAAGCAAAAGGTACCATATAATAATCAGATACTTCATCAAAATGGAAATAGAAAACATCTTCATCAAAATCACATGTGTAGGCCTCTTTTTCTACCCTTCTTTTTACATTTCGAATAACTATATTAGCAGCATTAACAATATAGGTATTTTCTATTTTACCTGCTTCATTCTTTAATTGAACAGAATTAGTATAAGCTAAAGCACTTGCAGAAATAGCAGTTAAGAAAAAAGCACAGAATAAAAATACTCTCTTCATATGGAATTCATCTTCCATCCTATTTTCTCCACTTGTATAATAAGTACCATAATAAGCACTTCCATCAAAAGCAATCCAAGGAATCATTACAAATGGTAATAATAGAACAACTATTCCTGGTTTTTTAAAACAAGGTCCAAGCTTATATAAAACATACAAGTATAATATTTGTCCAATACCTGGAATCCATATTAATTTATTAATTAAAGGACTACCAATAACAGCATCCGCTAAAACATAAAAATTATAAAAAGGAATAAGAGCATACCACCAACATTTATCCATTTTCATAAAAACTAATTCAATAGAATAAACATAGAAAAAGAAAACAGAAAAACCAAGAATAATTTCTCCTAAATTAGAAACAACAATACTAATAAAATCTCCTCTAGCTAGTAAATAATAGTAAAATAAACAGCCAAAACAAATAACTAAATATAAAATCATGTTAACAGTAAAACATAATGTAAAATTTCCAGTATGTTCTCCTTTAACAGATGCATTTACTTTCTTATTCAATATATTAGTTTCTTTCTTTTTTAAGGATTGCCCACTACCAACAGTATATCCTTCTCCTTTTTTTTCTATATACTTTGATACTCCTTTATTTTCAGGATGATCTGGATTTAGGTTTCCACATTTCATACAATATCTAGCATTACTATAAACCTCTGCCCCACATCTAGAACAATACGTAAGATAACCCTTACCATTATTGGCATTTGAAACATTATTACTATTATTAATTTCGAAATTACCCATAGTATTATCCTCCTATCATAGTATCAATTAAATTATAGAATAAAATGAACAAAAAAACAATAATAGAACATTTAAATGATATACTAACTTATTATCATGAATCTATAATATCATAAAAAATCTCAAGAATATCCTTGAGATTGAAAATTTAATACTTTTTATATTGGTAAAATATATTATTTAAAAATAATTATTTTACTGTTATATAAATAAGTATTACTCGACAATGTACGGATCACTGCTAGTTCCAGATCCTCCCGAAATTTTCATTCCAGGTTTAAGTGAAACGACCAAACGCGCGCCAATGGCACCAATGACACTGCGGTTGTTCAGACTGCCAGAGTTCACGTCGAACTCGTAAGCGTCGTGGAGACTGAAGGTGCTAGGCGACCCCAGCCAATAATATGTATTGTTATTTAAATAGTTTGCTCCACCTGTTGCACCTCCGGCAAGCATTGCTTCATCACTTGTAAGTAAACCTACTGGATATGTTAATTTTCCATTTCCTGTTCCTGATTCTCTTACTGTAAATGCATCATTCTTATTTGTACATCCTAAACTTGGGGCATATGTCGTATTTGCTCTATTATACCCACTAAACATCAAACTATAGTCTTTCCATGTACTTCCTGTTACATTTCCTCCATCTGGATTCCACCCATTTAATGTTCCGATACTTCTATCATTACAATATACCGTATCCTCTAGTTTATTCGTATAACTTGTCATATTACTTTGATACCATGTATCTATCGCTATTTTTATTGTTGAATTATTTTCATTACTTGAATTTGTTAACATTTCTGATAACGCATCTTCAACTTTCTTGCCATTTGTTAATGTTATATAATATGCTGTACTACTTGATACATAATATACATATCTAACACTTGTACATGTTGTTGCTGTCGTACTTCCACATGTATAATGTTGATAATTTAAGTTTGTTCCTGATATTGTACTCTTCTTCTCTACATTATAACTACCTTTTGATGTTAAGGTATATGTTCCATTTTCATATGTTACATCTGGTGCATAATACCAATTTGTGCCTGTTGCACTACTATAGGTATATACATCTCCATACATATATCCGACATATGCTGGACTATTATAATTTTCATTAAATTTTATATCTGTTGTACTTATATGTGTGTCTGCTCCGGTATTGTTACATTCAACACCTAGTAAATCTCCAAGTTCATTAATAGTAAAAATAACAATATCATCATTATCATAATCAGATTCATCTTTAGCATACTTAACACTAATTACATCGGTTGTAGTTAATCCATTTAATAAAAGTGTACTATTCTTTTTTCCACTATCAAATTTTAATTCATTATTGTTCTTATAAAAATATACTCCATCATAATCTGTTTCAGAAGATATCATATAACTAATTATATAATCACCAGATTCTTTTACATTGAATGTAAATGTTGCACTTGAATTGTCATCTTTCATAGAACTAGTCCATGATTCATTTTCAGCATTATAGATAAATGGATATGTGCTATCATTTGTATAATTATATTCGCTTTGATCAAGCGGTACTTGGTCATATATGTTTTTAGGCACTCCATCATAGATTAGTTTTACACCACCGGTATCGGTTGTTCTGACTATTTTCCAACAGAAGTTAGCAAATATCAAATGATTATTATCAACGTCTCCTCTATAGTAATATATCGGATAGGTATCATTTTCGGTTCCTGCTCTTAGATATATTCCTTTACCATTCGTATCACTTGATATCGCATTAAATTGTATTCCATTAGCATTTGTTACATAGGTACTTGCTATATTATCAATGACAGCATTTTGCGTAATGGTATCTAGCAAGTTATAAACATGTGATACCTTTATTGCACCAGAATCTGCTTGGATGTATTCTGGTTCCAAACTCGTACTGATAGTTGTGGCATCAGGAAGTTCCTCTATATCACTTCTAAATTCTAAGCGTACAAGATATGTTTCCGTTGTACCTGCATTTAAGGCATGATTTTCTAATATTTCAACTCCATCAGAGTAAGTTACAGTATAATTCAAATAATCTGGTACTTCAGATACTACTTCGTTATTTACTTTTAATGTTTTATTTAATGTACCAATCATGGCATCTATTGTTCCTGCGTTTACTACATCCACTGTAAACTCATAGAAGTCTCCAGGGAGAGATAATGTTACTTCAAAATCCACTTTACAGTTATTTTCTGGATCTATGGTTGCAGCAGTATCATCCAAACCAATAGAAACACTATTTTCATTTATAACTATATTATCAAAATAAATATTCCAAGTATTTGACTTTATTTTCGCAATACCATTAATTTGTAGATTTGCTTGTAAAATAGCATAGACTACTCCCATTACTAATAAACTAAATAGTATGAAATAAGTTGTAGTTTGTTTATTTCTTCGATTCATAGTATCACTACCTTATATGCAAATTATAGCATTTTATAAACAAAGAAAAAAGAGATTTCTCTCTTTTATTTTTTAAATTCTCTATTATTATAAATCAAAGTATTTTTATCATAAGTTGCATACATATATGCTTGTGATTCTGAAGAAGAACCATAAAATCTAGATTCATAACTGTATTTAAATGTTACTTGAGTTGTTTCAGGATTATATTCCCAATTACATTTAACTGATTTTATGCCATTTAAATCAATTGTACAAGTTCCATCTTTCTTTAAAGTAAATACTTCAGATCCATTTTGATAAACACCATATACATTACGTTCATTCGTAAATACAAAAGCAAAGAAACGAACAATACCTATAAAGAATATAACAACAAATAGAATGACTCCGGCAAGAATTAGATATTTATATTGTGGTTTATTAATAATGTTACGTGACTCATATTGATTTTTAACTTTTGTTTTTGATTTAGTCATTAATTCTTCTACTTTATCTTTAAATTCTTGAGCATTCCAAGTCCAGAATACTTTTGGAAGATGCATATATTGGAAAATAATAACAGCTCTAAAGATCCAGAAAAATTTAAAAGAAATAATATTAGTTACTTTATCTAGAGGAATTGTTCCTTCCCAACGATAGAATGGAATATATTTCTCATAATAAATTTGTCCATCTGTTACGCACATCATTGTTTTTGCAGCACAACGATAGATCCAATTATAAAAGAAATAAGCAATAACAATTCCAATAATGATTCCAAATTCTTCTAATACTCTATACCAGAAACCATATCCTAAACTAGCAATATTACCAGCAAAATTATCACAAGTTAATCCAATAAAAAGAATTGCTAAAACAAGTAACATTAATTTATCAAGAACAGATATAAATAACACACGACAAGTAACATATGCTTCTTTTTTCTCTTCACCTGTTATCTTTTCTTTTAAATCTTTTGCTTTTTCTCCAACTTTCTGAAAAGCATTTTTTAATCCTTTCATATCTTCTTTCATTTCTTCTTTAGCTTCATTTGCCTTCTCAACGACTTTGTCTAATTGAATCGTTGCTTCAAGTTTTTCCTGAATACTTTCTTTTTTTTCTTTATCGTCCACACTTACCACTACCTTTCTATTTTAAGTATAACACGATATCAAAAATATTCAAGATTTTTTATTTAGAGACAACAATTAGTTTTATTGCAGTTCTCTCTTCAGACTCAATCATAATATCTTGAAATGCTGGAATACAAACTAAATTAACTCCTGTAGGGGCAACAAACCCTCTCGCAACTGCAATTGCTTTTATTGCTTGATTAAGAGCTCCTGCACCAACTGCTTGCACTTCAACCACCCCATTTTCACGAAAAACATTTGCGATTGCTCCAGCTACACTATTTGGATTTGATTTACTACTTACTTTTAATATTTCCATATATTCCTCTCTTTCACTTAAGCATATGAAGAAAAGAAAAAAATATGAAAAAAATGAACCATTAATCAGGTTCATTTTCATCTTTAGGATAATAAGTACTAGCGATAAAGCTAACATCAATTTCTTCTCCATTTAAATAAGTATGTCTATAACTTTCAAAACTTCTTCCACCAAGCCAAACTGATTCCATAGAATAACTCTTACCACCTAATGCATTAGCATTAGACCAAAATTCTACATGTACTTCTCCATCCCAATCATAAGCTTTTACATAAATTGGATAATCAAAAGTATTTCTCCACTGCATATCAACATTCCAGCCATTAGAATAAGATACCACTGTCGCATCTAAGCCACCCGCTACATAAGGACTTTTCTTTGCATGAGGACTACGCGCAATAATTTCATGTCCACCAAGTAATGCTGCATTATATACCGTTGTTGCTACTTGACACACACCATTTCCAATATATTTGTAATAGAAAACATATCCATCTTTATCATAAGGACCAGCATAATTATAATAAGAGAAAATCTCCCCAGGTTCTACAATAGCCCCATTAATATAATTGATTGCTGTTCTTAAATTCTGTGCTCTTGCTGTAATCCAAGTATCATATTCAGTTACAAAAGAAGAAGTTAAAGTATCAATTCCAACATAATTTTCATTCGTATATGCAGGAATACTTTTTCCAACAAGAGCCACAACAGCTCCCTCATATTGATAATTATTTTGAAAAAAATCTTGAATGACTTTAAAACTTTCATCAACATTAATCTGATAACCATTTACTCCTCTAACATAACGAACTCCCTCACTAGTATCAAAATATCCATCAACAGGAGATAAAGAAGTAGAATTACTTAACTCATTTAAAAAAGCAAGTGTTTTTTCTTCATTCAATTTATAATAGATAGGAAACTCTTTCTGATCTTCATGTTTATTAATAAACCATATCTTTCTACTATAGCTTAATTGTTTTTGATAATTTTTAATCTCCTGAATCGTACGAGATGTATCAACCTCTAATCCTACTTTAGAAAAAGGAAAAGTATATTCACGATCATCTAATTTTATTGTAATATTCTTTTTTAAAATCTCATTTGATAATAATCCTATTTTCTTCTCACCATGTTCAAAACTTAAACCCGATAAATTATACTGATCTACCATAAAACCAGGTAAAAAACGAGATTCATAACTATCAACTAAATCTGTATTTAAGTAATACAAAATACCATAAAAAAAGATAAGAAAAACAAAGAAAACAGAAGCAATAATAGTTTTCTCATTATACAATATTTTCTTACCTCTCATAACCATCATCCTATTACTTTTTGAATAACTTTATATACTTGTTGATATCCTTTTTTATTTAAATGAACACCATCATCCGTATAATCTTTATCTAATTCATTATTTTTTATTAACATTGAATAAATATCTAAATATCCAACCTTATTATCATCACATAATCTCTGTAATGATTGATTTAAATCTCTTGCTTCAATATTTGTATATCCTTTATAAGAACTACTTACTGGATAAATAGATTCAATATATAGTTCTGCATATGGTCTATTCTCTTGAACTAAACGAATAATTGTAGAAATATCATTAAGATATTCTTCTTTAGAAAGATTATTTTTTCCTAACTCTATAAACACAATAGATGGATTATAACTATATACTAGGTCTTTCATATTAGTTATAATATCTTTCGTCGTTAATTCTGGATTACTAGATTTTACATAATGATAATCTAATCCAAAATCTTGTAAGGGAAAAGAATCAGTATGATAATCTCCTACAAACAAATAATTAGAATCTATAAATTGATTCTTTTTCTTAGTAACTTCCTCTTCTACATTTGGTAACTTATTAGCACTAGAAAGTGAAGCTTTAATTGCATCTGAAGAATATAAAAATAATAATAAAACAATACAAATTAAGGATAATACTAAAAATATTTTTCTTAATGTACGTATTTTTTGAACTATTTCACTATTATCTTTTACTTTACTATTCTTTTCTTCTTTTTTTTCTACTCTAGCCTCTAAAAAACTACTATCTAAAGAATCAATATGCTTGAAACGACCTTCATCTATCTTTACTGTGTTTTCACTAACTTTTTCAGTTGTTTTATTCTTTTTTTTATTGGGTGTTTTTTCCAATCGATCTTTTGAACTATATTTATATGGTTTATTCTTCAAGTTACTCACCCTCTCTACTACAGAAATAATTATATCAAAAAAAAGTCTACATGAATAGACTAAAAAATACCATAAATAAAATTTACAAATGTTTTTTTCACAAATTCAAATAATTTAATTCTAGTAATATCTTCTAAAACTGTTAAAGACTGAGTACTAACAACAGAATGATTCTCTAATACATTTATTTTTCCAATAACATCTCCTTTACGTATAGGAAAATCTAAATGATTTAATTCTACTTGAAATTGATAGTTACTAGTATCTTCTTTTTCTTCTACTACACACAAATTATCTTTTAAAACAATTGATATAGTGTTAGGAAAAGCAAGATCTATATTTTTAGTATCAACAACAGAATCTTTTTGCATCAAACAATTCATCTTTATCGTATTAAAACCATAATCTAATAGTTCCATCATTTCTTGATTTCTAACTTTACTATCTTTTTCACCAAGAACAATACCAATTAATCGTAAATCTCCTCTTTTAGCTGTTGCGGCAAGACAATAACCCGCATTATCCGTATGACCGGTTTTTAATCCATCTGCACCATCATAAAAATGAATTAATTTATTGGTATTAACTAACCAAAACTTATTTTCTGTATTCTGACGTAAATAATCTTCATAAATAGAAGAATATTTTAAGATATCTGGATGTTTTAAAACAAGTTCTCTAGCTATAAGAGCCATATCATAACTACTGGAATAATGATCTTCTTCATCAAGTCCTGTACAATTTTTAAAATGAGTATTCTTTAAACCCATCTTTTTTACAGTAGAATTCATTCTTTCAACAAATTTTTCTTCTGTTCCACTAATATATTCTGCCATCGCAACAGTCGCATCATTACCAGATGCAACAGATATTCCTTTTATTAAATCAAGGACACTTATTTTTTCCCCTGTTTCTAAATAGATTTGAGATCCTCCCATACTACTAGCATTATGACTAACTGTTACAATATCTTCTAAAGAAATAGAACCTTTTTCTAATTCTTCAAATATGATAATTTGCGCAACCATCTTAGTCATAGACGCAACACTTACTCTTTTATCTTTTTCTTTTTCAAATAGAATTTTTCCACTATTAGCTTCTATTAAAATACCCGTATCCCCATTCTCTAACAAATCTAAAGCAAATACTTTACAAGGAAATAAGAATAAGACAAAAATAAGAACTAATAATAACTTTTTCATAAGAAACCTCCATTATTGTTTATGTCAACTAAGTAATTTTTATTCATAAAATGAAGATTTTAATGCTATTATAATAGTAGGTGATCATTATGAGTACCATTAAAAAGAAAAAATTAAGAATTAAAAAGAAAAATTTTATCATACTTCTATTTATCCTCTTTTTATTTATATTTTTGACTACAAAAACAGTTAAAATGATAAGTCACACTATAAAAAATCATAAAGAAAATAAAGTAGTAGAAAAACAAAAACCACAAAAAAGAATAGAAGAAAAAAAAGTTGAAGAAAAAACAACAATTGAAGATAATAAACCTTCTTATTATAAAGAAGAATACAAAGAAAGATATGAGAAATATCAAAATAATCATCCAGAATTATCAGAAGAACAAATTATAAAAAATGTAAATATGCAATTAGATAAAACACATTATGAAGATCCAATTCCTGCACAATATTTGAATACAGAAAAAGTACTAGTCAATAAATACTACTACTTAGGAAGTGACTATGTACCAGATAATCTAGAAACAATTTCAGTTCAATACGCATTAAGTGATATGAAACTAGTACATGAAGCTAAAGAAGCATTCGAAACCTTGGCAAAATCTGCTAAGAGACAAAATCTAAATATTGTAGCGATGTCAACTTATCGAAGCTATAAATATCAAGTAAATTTGTGGAATAAATATGCCAAACAAGATGGGGAAGAAAAAGCAGATACTTATTCTGGAAGAGCAGGTCATTCCGAACATCAAACTGGACTAGCAGTAGATGTTTATAATGAAAAAGAAACCTATACAAACTTTGAAAAAACAAAAGAATTTGATTGGATGCAAGAACATGCTCATGAATATGGATTTATCTTAAGATTTCCAAAAGATAAAGTTGCCGAAACTGGATACCAATATGAATCATGGCACTACAGATATGTAGGAATTGATGCAGCAACATACATAAAAGAAAATAATATCTCTTTCGAAGAATATTATGCAACAGTAATAGAAAATGAAAAGAACTCATAATAATGAAGTGAACCCTATTTTGGACACTTTATAAAAAAAGAGTCTTTTGATAAAATACTATCTCAAGAAAGGAGATAGTATTTTTTATGGCAAAAAAAGGACAGCAATTTAAAAAATATACAAATGAAGAACGTATAAAAA
>JAFRAK010000023.1 GCA_017405445.1 Bacilli bacterium
TTTCTTTTTCTTTTGGTGTTCTCATAATATTTTTTGTTTCATTTGATCTTGCCATTTTATCATCTCCTTTAATAAATTTTAACATAGAAAAAGTAGACAGTGTCTTTTTTACTTGTCTACTTTTATCATATCACTTTATTTTGCTAGTATCTTTTTCGTAGGAAAAGAATTATTATTGTCTCCATAAATCTCACAATATCATTATAACACACTTTCGTAAAGAAGGATATTTTTAATAATAGATATAAAAATTATTTATAGCAAGTGTATTGTATTCTAAACATAATCTATGGTATAATTACATTGTCAGATAGATGCGAACAGGATCAATTAAAACCGACTAAATTAACGATACGGGAGTTCCGAACAGCAATCGGTGTTGAATACTTATCTTGCATAAGGATCCTAAAGATTGCGTAAGAACACCCACCTGTACATACGTAACAGGTTTTATCGTTTCCGACGACGCATCTTATATCTGACGTTTTTTTATTGATAAAAAAAAGGTTATGTGTTATTATATGCCATATAAGTGAGGTGATAAATAGTGTTAGTATTTCCAATCATTAATCAACGAAGAGTAATGAATGTTGAATTAAAATTAAAAAATGCTTCAAAAATCAAAAAAAGAGTACATTATGATGATGCAAAAGAAAGCGAAATAGTAGTAAATAAAGAAAAATTCTCTAATTCTATTTATCATCAATCAAGAGATATTAATGCACCCATTGATTTTATTAGAAGTAAATCTCTGTTATATCAAAGAAATTTCTTAGTTACTACAAAACAAGAAGAAAAAACAAAATTATATGATGTATATGAAGTACCTCAACCACCAAAAAAAGTAAGTGATAATTTAGATAAACTATATAGTAAAACAATTACAGACATGAGAAAAGAAATACCCGGAAAACAAAATAGAGGAAGATACCTATCCTTTGAGGATTTAGGAATTGATGCAGATCTACCAAGTGAAAAAATAGAAAAACTTCAAAAAGTAATGAAAGAGAAAAAAGATGGAGAAGATTTAAAATCTTTATTTGAAAAAGCAGGTATTATTGATTTACAGGAAACTCTACATTTTTTTAAAAATTTTGAATGTACTATTTTATCAGATTCTATTATTCCTGAAGATAGCCTACAAGATACTTTAAATGCTCTTAGTTCTATTAATACAAGAGATTATCGAAATCTAAAAAAATATTATCATATGGCAAAATCAAATACAGAAGTATATGCAAAAATATCTTATATTAATAAAATGATTTATGATAAACCATTATCATTAATGCATACTTCTCCAAAACAAAAACAATATATTAAGAAAATGGAAGATATGGATTATGCTAAAGCATCATAAATATGATAGATTAGAAAAAATTATTGGAGAAGAACAATTAAATAATTTAAGTAAGAAAACAGTTCTAGTACTTGGATGTGGTGGAGTAGGAGGTTATTCTATTGAAGCTTTATCTAGAAGTAATATAGGAACTTTAATTCTAGTGGATTTTGATAAAATAGAAGAGTCAAATATAAATAGACAGATTATTGCGTTAGATTCAACAATTGGTTTATTAAAAACAGATGCTTTTGAAGCAAGAATAAAAGATATTAATAAAGAAATAAGAGTAATTAAAATAAGTGAATTTATTGATGATAAAAATATTGATTTATTATTTCAAGAACCAATTGATTATCTAATAGATGCATGTGATACGATGTTAACGAAAAAATTAATTATAAAAGAATGTATCAAAAGAAACATTCCTTTTATTAGTAGTATGGGTACTGGAAATAAATTTGATCCTAGTAAATTAGAAATAATAGATATTAAAAAAACAATAAATGATCCACTTGCGCGTATGATAAGAAAATTTATGAAAGATGAAAAAATTAATAAAAGAGTAATGGTCTTATCCTCAACAGAACTACCAGTAAAAACTCATGATAGAACCCCAGGATCTACTGCATTTGTACCATCTTCTGCAGGACTATTAATTGCCAGCTATGTAGTAAGAAAATTATTAGAAAAAGAACTGTAAATTATACAGTTTTTTTTGCTTATTATATAACAAAAAGAGTAATGACTATGGTATATTAATAATGGGAGGGACTATATGAAAAGAATAAGAATATGGTTAATGGCAGTGTTTACTTTCTTTATTATGCAAAATGTTTATGCTGATAGTATTAAAAAAGACTTTGATTTAGAGACAGGTTTAGGAATTGTTCAAGATGTAGAAAGAAGCAAGAATGGATATATTTACGTGGCTGGAGAGAGTAATGATGGATATTTTATGGCCGAAAAATATAATAGTGATAGAACACTTATATGGAGTAAGGAAATAACAGACTATGAAGCTGCTGTCTCTATGACAATAGATGAAGATGATAATGTTTATGCAATCTATATTAATCATTACTTAACATATACAGATCCATCTACGAATGTTTTATTTAAGTGTAATCAAAATAGGACATTTTTAGTGAAATTAGATAACAATGGAAATTTAGTGTATCACAAACCACTAGATGATAATGAAACAAATATTACAAATGCTTCCGTCATCCGCTATCGGAACAATAAGTTGTATATTTTAAGTAATAATTTAGATAATATTAGAACCCAAAATTATACGAACGGAAGTATAGAAAGGGTAACAGATGCAAAAGATTATACATATATCTATGATAAAAATGGTACTTTACTGAATAAAGTGGTTATTAATGATGATGGAGAGTATATAGAAAAAGTTCAAGTGCGAAATGGACAAGAATCAATTTGTGGAGATATTTGGGGATTAACTAGAGAAAACAATTATTTATTTACAGATGATGGAATATTTTTAACAGTTTCAACTGAAGATTTGACATTTCGTTATGCAAAACTAAACTATGAAAATCAATTATCATGGTCAAAAAAAGTATTTAAGGATGAAG
Source organism: Bacilli bacterium (assembly GCA_017405445.1). Classification (GTDB taxonomy): domain Bacteria; phylum Bacillota_I; class Bacilli_A; order RF39; family UBA660; genus UBA3789. The sequence continues at coordinate 2,941 of JAFRAK010000023.1, forward strand.
AAAAATTTTTATTTGGAAGTGCTAGAGACTTAACACTAGCGAATGATGACAATATTATTGTGGCAGGAGCTACAGCTGATGAATATGAAGATATAACGGATGAAGTTAGCCAGTGGTGGCCTGAGGATGAAGAAATTCCAGAGTATTTATGCTATGAACCAACAGATTTACCATCATTCATAAAAATAGATAGAAATGGTAACATATTAGAAAGGATAACCATACAAGATCAAGGAGGATGGGTATTTAACATAAGAAACCAAGATAATGGTTATTATGCAGCACTATATTTACAGTCTTTAAATGTCGAAAATATTGAAAATGATGATTACGGCTATTATTTAATAAGATATGATTATAACTTTAATATAAAAGATGTTATAAAACTAGGTAACTTAACATTTTCAACCAATGATATAGATAATGGAATTTTTATATTTAATCATGAAACAGTATCAAGATACTATGTAGAAGAATCTGAAGACTTTGAAGAAAATAAATCAATTTTTATGTCAAAAATAGATAACTATATCAATGGCATATTTGATAACTTAACAGAAGAACAAGTAAAAACAATCAATTGGATTGTAGAAGATAAAGAAATAGCTCAAGTAAAAGATGGAACCATAATCCCATTAAAAGCAGGAAACACCAATATTACTGGAGTATATAAAAGACAGGATTATGTTATTCATCTACGAGTAACAGATGATTTGTTACATAATCCAGTAACAATCAATAATTTTATACTATTTTTATTAGCATTTGCGATATGTGGATTATTTATGGAAATGTATTATATAAGAATAAAAATAAAAGAAAGAAAAAACAGATTTTGAAAATCTGTTTTCTTTTTTATTAAAATCTTCTATATAATCCAACTGCTTTACCAAGAATAGTACATTCTTTTAAAATAATTGGTTCCATAGTATCATTTTCTGGTTGTAGTCTAAAATAACCATTTTCTTTATAGAATGTTTTAACAGTAACTTCATTATTATCATTCATTGCAACAACAGTATCACCATTCTTAGCAGTATTGCATCTTTCAACAATTAAGATATCTCCATCATAGATACCGACATTAATCATTGATTCGCCACTTACTTTTAAAGTGAATGTTTCATGACCATTTGATACTAAATAAGATGGTAATGAGAAATATTCGTCTGGCATTTCAATCGCTTCAATAGGAGAGCCTGCAGTTACTTTTCCAAGTAAAGGAACATCTACAATCTTACTATCTTTTTCTAAGTATTCATTCGGAACTAAAATCTCTAAAGTACGATTTTTGTTATCATCTTTTTTAATATATCCTTTTTCTTCTAATTGTCTTAAATGAAAATGAATAGTAGCAGGTGAAGATAAATGAGCAGCTTCTCCAATTTCTCTAACAGTAGGAGGATAGCCGTTTTTAGCAATTAATTTTTTTAAGATATCTAAGATAAAACTTTGCTTACCAGTTAGTTTTTCCATCGAATCCCTTCTTTCTAAAATCAGTTTAACATAGGAAGTGTAAAATGTCAAACAAATGTTTTAAAAACAGATTGACACGAACAAATATTCGAAATATAATAATTTTGGAAAACAGAAAGGAGAGATGAAAAATGAAAGATAATATTAAGAAAGGAATAAAAACAGGAGTTATTATAGTCGGAATCTATATTTTATTTATCTTATATTTATTATTTGTAAGTAATAGATTTGAAAAAATAGAGAATAATACAAATAACAATTCTCAACATTGTTCTTTAAAAATTGTAGAATAGTTGTTATACTAAAAGCAGGTGATAAAAATGAAAAAAATCATATTAGTAGATGGTAACAATTTATTATTTCGTAGTTTTTATGCAACTGCATATCAGGGAGTTATTATGAAAAATTCGAAAGGTTTTCCAACAAATGCGTTGTATGGTTTTATTAACATGATGAATAAAATTGTAAAAGAAGAACAACCAAATTATATTTTAGTAGCATTTGATAAAGGAAAAACCTTTCGACATGATAAATATGAAGTTTATAAAGCGGGTAGAGCAGAAGTACCAGATGAATTAAAACAACAATTTCCAAAAGCAAAAGAAGTATTAAATGCTATGGGAATTAAATATTTCGAAATTGATAACTATGAAGCAGATGATATAATTGGTACTTTAGCTAAAAAAGTTGAAGAACAAGATGATTTTATTGGAACAATCATTAGTAGTGATAAAGATCTTCTACAATTAATTAGTGATGAAGTAGTTGTGAAACTATTAAAACAAAATGATCATATTATGATGACAAAGGAAGAATTTAAAAAGACTTATCAAACAGATCCAATACATATGATAGATTTAAAAGCTTTAATGGGAGATTCTAGTGATAATATTCCCGGAGTAAAAGGTATAGGAGAAAAAACTGCAATCACACTTGTATCAAAATATGGTTCTCTAGATGGTGTATATGAAAATCTTAATAATATTAGTGGTAAGACAAAAGAAAAACTAGAAAGTGATAAAGAAAATGCTTATATGAGTTATGATCTCGCAACAATCTATAGAGATGTTCCATTAGGTTTTGATTTAGAAGATTGTAAATATGAAGGAATTAAAGAAAAAGATTATAAAAAAGAATTAGAAGAATTAGAATTTTATTCTTTATTAAAAAAATTAGATTTTAAAGAAGAAGAAAAAATAGAAGATGAGAAATTAGAAATTGAAGACTTATCAAAATTAAATTCTAATCAATTCTCTTTCTATCTAGAAACTAGAGGCTCTATTTATAGTAAAAGTACAATTTTAGGTATTGGATTATTTGATGGAAAAAAAGGATATTTTATTAAACCAGAAGAAATAGAAAAATATAAAGATTTATTTAGTAGTGATAAAGAAAAATATACATATGACTTAAAAAAGAGTTTAGTAGTACTAAATAACTTAGTATCTATAAAAAATGTAACATATGATGCGATGATCGCAACCTACTTACTAGATTATGTAGTAAAAGATGATATTAGTTTTGTTGCGAGAAGCTTTAATTATTCTATTCCAGATTATGAAGAATTATATGGTACCGATAAAAGACCAAAAGAAATAGAAGAAGAAAGATTAAAAGAAGTTTGCTGTCAAAAAGCAAGATTTATTTACGAAACCAAAGATGAAATTATAAAAAAACTAGAAACAGAAGAAGAAATAGAATTGTTTAACAATATAGAAATGCCTCTTACCTGGGTACTAGCTGATATGGAAAATACTGGTATTCGTGTAGATAAAGATTATTTAAAACAAGTAGAATTAGAACTAAAAGAACAAATGGAACAAGTAGAAAAAGAAATCTATACTCTTGCAGGAGAAGAATTTAATATTATGAGTCCATCTCAACTTGCAAAAGTATTATTCGAAGATTTACAAATTCATTATCCAAAAAGAATAAAGGATGAAAAATACTCTACAAGTAAAGATATTTTAGATAAGATAATTCACCTACATCCAATTGTTCCAAAAGTATTAGAATATCGTACACTTGCAAAGTTATATACAAATTACGCAGTAGGTTTACAAGAAGAAATAAGAGAAGATGGAAAAATACATACAATTTTTACGCAAACACTAACACGTACAGGAAGATTATCTAGTATTGAACCAAATCTTCAAAATATTCCTGCTAGAAGTGATTATTCTAAATTAATTAGAAAAGCATTTATTCCAGAAAAAAATTCTTATCTATTATCTAGTGATTATTCTCAAGTAGAACTTAGAATATTTGCTCATATGTCAAAAGAAAAGAATTTAATTCAAGCCTTTATAGATGGAAAAGATATTCACACAAAAACTGCAGCTGATATCTTTCATGTTAAAGAAGAAGAAGTCACAAAAGATATGAGAAGAAATGCTAAAGCAGTTAATTTTGGTATTCTATATGGAATTAGTGGTTTTGGATTATCAGAAGACTTGGGTATTGATATAAAAGAAGCAAAAGGTTTTATTGATAATTATTTAGAGACATATCCAGGAATATTAGATTATATGGAAGAAGAAAAGAATAAAGCATACAAATATGGATATGTAAAAACATTAATGAATCGTAAAAGAGTAATTGAAGAATTAAACAATAAGAATTATATGATAAGAAGTAGTGGAGAACGTATTGCGCTTAATACACCAATACAAGGAACTGCAGCTGATATATTAAAAAAAGCAATGGTTGAAATTTATCAAGAATTTAATAATCGAAAATTAAAAAGTAAAATGTTAATTCAAGTACACGATGAATTAGTTTTTAATGTATTAGAAGAAGAACTAGAAGAAGTAAAAGAAATTGTAAAAAATATTATGGAAAATACTTTCAAATTAGATGTGCCATTAAAAGTAGATATTGAATATGGCTCTAATTGGTATGAAGCAAAATAAGAAAGAAGGTTTTTTATGCCGGAAAAACCAGAAGTAGTCACAGTTGCAAAAAAATTAAAAAATCATATACTTGGAAGAACAATACAGAATTGTAATATTGATTGGGATAATATCATTGCATATCCTACCACAAAAGAATTTCAAGAAAAAATAAAAAATCAAATGATCCATTCTATTTCGACAAGAGGAAAATTTATAGTAATAGAATTAGATGATTATAATCTATTAATTCATTTAAGAATGGAAGGTAAATTTCTTTTTAGAAAACCAAATGAATTTAAAACAAAACATGAACACATAGAGTTTATTTTAGATGATAATATTAGTTGGAGATATCATGATGTTAGAAAATTTGGAAAAATGTATTTAATTGCAAAAGAAGATACTTACAAAGTAAAACCATTAAAAGACTTAGGATTAGAATATGATGATCCAAGTCTTACAAGTACTTATTTGAAAGAAAAACTGAAAAATAAAACATTACCGATAAAAACAGTTTTATTAGATCAATCTATTATTACAGGAATTGGAAATATTTATGATGATGAAATATTATTCTTATCTCATATTAATCCTTATAAAAAAGCATCATCTCTAACGAAAAAGAACTGTGAAGATATTATTCAAAATACAAAAATAGTTTTAGATCACGCTATTAAATTAGGAGGTACAACAATCAAAAGTTTTACTTCAGAAGAAGGTGTACATGGATTATTTCAAAATGAATTACAAATTCATGGAAAAAAAGGAGAAAAATGTCCCAATTGCAATTCGATTATTGTAAAAGAAATGATCCATAATAGAGGAACTTATTATTGTAAAAATTGTCAAAAATAAAAAAAGTAATAGAGAACTCTATTCTTTTTTTTTCATTTATATTATAATTAATATGAATAATAAGAGGTTGGAGGTAAGAATATGAAAAAAACAAAAATAATTTGTACCATTGGACCCGTTAGTAATAATCTAAAAGTAATGAAACAAATGGCTTTAAATGGAATGAACTGTGTTCGTATAAACTTATCTCATGCTAATAAAGAAAGTATCTTAGAAACAATTGAAGTAGTAAGAAAAGTAAGAAATGAAACAAAACTACCAATTGCGATTATGTATGATACAAAAGGACCAGAATTTCGATTGTTAGAAATTGATAATGGTGGATTTAAAGTAAAAAAAGATCAAACATTAAAAATAATTAAAAATAAAGTTTTAGGAAATAAAGGACAAATTAGTGTAAATCATCCAGAAGCAATTGATTATATTAAAGTAGGAGACCATGTATTAATAGATAATGCTTTACTAGATATGGAAGTAATTGAAAAAGAAAAAAATCATATCGTTGTAAAAGCACTTAATAATGGAGAAATTAAAAGTCATAAGACAATTAATGTTCCTGGAGTAAATTTAAATCTTACTTTTGTTAGTGAAGTAGATAGAGAAGACATAACTTTTGCAGCTCAACATTCTTGTGATTATCTAGCATTATCATTTGTAGAGACAAAAAAAGATGTACTAGAAGCAAAAAAGATTATTGAAAAAGCAGGTGGAGACGCTAGAATTATTTCTAAGATTGAGAGTCAAAAAGGAATTGATAATATCGATGAAATTATTGAAGTAAGCGATGGTATTATGGTTGCTCGAGGAGATTTGGGAGTAGAAGTTCCATTAGAACACTTACCAATTCTACAAAAAAACATTATTCATAAATGTAGAGAAAATGGTAAATTTGCAATTGTCGCAACAGAAATGTTAGCTTCAATGTACGAAAATCCAAGACCAACAAGAGCAGAAGTTTCTGATATCGCTAATGCAGTAATAGATGGAACAGATTGTGTTATGTTATCAGGTGAAACAACAGTAGGAAAACATCCAACAGAAGCTGTGAATATTATGAGTAAAATATGTGAATATATTGAGTCAACAATCGATTATACAAAACATTCAGAGTATAAAAGAAAAATAGAAGTATCTGATATAATCGCAAAATTAGTAAATGATGCAGTTGATTATGAAAGAGTAAAATTAATTGTAACGACAACAATGACAGGATATACCGCAAGAAAGATAAGTAATTTAAGACCAAATTGTGCCATTCTCGCATGCTGTCCATCTAATCATATTGCTGAAAAAGTTGCACTTAATTTTGGAGTAGAGCCGATAACAATAGAATTATTTGATAATATGGAAGATATTATTGAGGTTGCTAAAAAAATGGCAAAAGAATTATATCAATTAAAAGAAGGAGATTTAATTGTAGTAACAGGAGGTTTTCCATTAGGAAAATCTAGATCTACAAATTTAATTAGAATTGTAGAAATATAAGGAGTTAATATGGATGATTTTGGTATTGTAGTATTTAGTTGTGATAAAAATGAAGAAGTATGGCCTGTATTTAAACATTGTATAGATAAATATTGGAAGAATCATCCTAAAATTTATTTGCTTACTGAAACTAAAAAATGTAAAGATATTAAAACAATATGTAAGGATTATGAACTAAATAAATGGACTAGAAGAATAAGAGAATCATTAGCCGAAATACCGAAAAAAAATGTTTTATTTATTTGTGATGATTGCTTTCTAAATCAAGAAGTTAATATCATTAAATTAAATCAAAGTATTAATTTATTAAACCATGATAATGTTGCATGTGTACAATATGAAGTATCAGGAGATCCTAATGATATTGACTGTGAATATTTAGGATTTAAGAAAAAAACTCCTGAATCAACTTATGTTGTAAGTTTTTTATGTGGTATTTGGGAAAAAGAAAAATTAATAGATATATTGGAAGGAGATTATAATCCTTGGGATTTAGAATGTAAACAAATATCAAAAGGATATGATTACTACCAAGTAACTAATAAAAAGATATTATCTTGGTATCGAGATGGTTTAGGAGATAATGCTGCATTAAGGCAAGGAAAATGGATGCCAGGAATAAAAGAGTTCTTAAGCCAAGAAAATATAGATACAGACTTGACTAAAAAAGGTATTTGGCCTGATAATTACTGGCCTAGAGTTTTTGGTTTGTATGATTTAATTGATGAAAAAAAAGAATTAATTGAAAGAGAAAAAATAGAACTTGATAAACTTCAAAATGAATTATATGAGTTACGTACAAACGTTGAAAATTTTGAATAAAAAAGAAATAAATTAATGAAGTGAACCCTATTTTGGACACTTTATAAAAAAAGAGTCTTTTGATAAAATACTATCTCAAGAAAGGAGATAGTATTTTTTATGGCAAAAAAAGGACAGCAATTTAAAAAATATACAAATGAAGAACGTATAAAAA
>JAFRAK010000024.1 GCA_017405445.1 Bacilli bacterium
CAAATTGCATTAAACAAATTTGTATACTATAATAATAACATAAAAATCAAAAATAAACTAAAAACTACACCGATTAATTATCGATGTAGTCATAGTTAGAACTTTTTATTTTGTGTATAAATTTATCAAACCAGTTCTCTAAGTTCTTTTTTTTTATATTTTTTTTATTTTTTCATATATTTTTACCATTGCATAGGTATCTAATTCACAGTACTTTAATAAATTATTTCTTAGTTTTTGTTGCTCTTCTTTTGATAAGTTATCCATATTGGCAAAGGCATTCATTGCTTCTGATCCATTATGTATTTCTTCTAAATTATGGTAATTAAGAGAAGGATCATCCGGATATAAAGCAGGCAATACATATTTAATTGAATATGAACCAAGCATCTCTTTTGTATAATATTGTCTTTTTTGGAAAGGCACCATTAAATCTTTCATATTCTCTCTTATATTTAATAAATGCTCTCTTAAATCTGGATATAATTCTGCTAAGTTTTTAATTACTGTTTTTTCAAATGTCATATTATAAGCTAAAGTGCAGCAGTTCATCGGAATGTCTTTTACTAATTGTTCTGCTAAAGCACGTCTTGGATCAGACCCTGATTCTGCAAGAAATTCTTTGTGTAGTAATTTCCCATTCTCAGTTTCTATATAATGAAGAGAATATTGAAAAGGTATTTGCATATATGGTCTAATACCTTCATATAAAGGAATTACTTGTTGAAATGTTTCAAAATCTAAAAAGTATAAAGGGTAAGATAATGTATTTAGAAAGTCTTTTACTTCTTCTTTTTCTATTTTATCTTCTTTATCATTTAATTCAAAATCTATTTGTTCTTTATAATTATCTTTTAAATCTTCTTTTAGTAAATCTTCATATTTATAGATTCCTTTTTGATAATAATCAAATTTCTTTTTATCATCTAAACCTCTTATATTAAATACATTAGGTTTTTCCAAATCTCTAGTACAATACGCAAAGAAAGGACATTCATATGGTTTCTTACAATGAATTCCAATGGAATCATTTGGTTCTTCTTTTTGCTTCATATATTTATCAATATTCTTTATCATTTTTTCTACTAGTGGAAGTTTTTCTTTGGCAATTTCTGTAATATCTTCTACTTTGAATAATTTATCTAATTCTAATTCTTTACCTCTTACATAATTAGAATTAATATGAACAATTGATACTTTTTTAACAGGATATCCTAGTTTTGTTAAAACAAAATACTGAAATGATGCATCTTCTAAATAGATATCTTTTACTTCTGTAGAACTTTTTACTTCATAGATTTCATAAGAGTTTCCTCTCTTCTTTAAAATATCTACACTACAGAAATTATGATCATATAAGAAAGATGCTTCTGTGATAATTGCATTCTTATTCTCTTCTATTGCTTTTTTTGTATCTTCAATCATTTGAGTTAGATTTGGATTAAATTCAATGTCAATATAATCTCCAAATAACCCTTTGGCTTTTTGTCCAACTTCATTGCCATTTGTGAATACTGCTTCATTATCCAGTTCTTCTGCTTCTTCTGGTTTATTTTGATATAACCATAACATCTTCATACATTGAAATGCATTACAATATTTTGACTTTGATAAATTCATACTACCACTTCCGATATTAGTATAACATAGAATCATTCTTTTTCGGTACTAGTAACTTCTGACCTATTTGTAATGTTAGATTATCTAGATTGTTTAATTCAATTAAGTCGGGTACTTTTATTTGATACTGTACTGATATTTTCCATAAACTATCTCCTTTTTGAACTGTATATATTTCATATTCTGTTTCTTCCTCTATTGGGATTATTAATTCTTGTCCTATTGAAATTATATTCGTATTTAGATTATTGACTCTTTTTAATTCTTCTACAGAAATATTGAATTTTCTTCCTATAGAATACAAAGTATCTCCTTTTTGGACAATATAATTGGAAGGATTATTTTGTTCTTTTAGAAATAATACTTGTCCGATAGATATCATATTATCTTTTAGATTATTAATTCTTTTTAATTCTTCTACAGAAATATTATATTTTCTTCCAATCGAATATAGGGTATCTCCTTTTTGAACAATATATTCTTCTTGATTTTGTACTTGATTGTATGGAACTCCTAAGTATGTAGTAATTGCTTCTACTACTCCTTCTCCATATTCTTTTAAATTATTCTTTAATTTTTCAGAATCTGTTTTATTATCAACAAAGCCATATTCTATTAATACTGGTTCATTAGAATTGCTTTCTCTTAAAATATAGTAATAGTCTAAATTGGGATTTTCCGGTAATCTTCTTTGATATATTTTTCTTTTTAGTTGTCCTTTTTTTCCAATATTATCTAGTATTAAACTAGAAAACTCAGGATTGTTTTTTAAAGAAAATACTACTTCTGCTCCTTCTCCTCCTCCAGCATTCATATGATTAGAGATTAATAATGTATTGGGATTATTATTCGTAATTGTTTTGATTCTTTTGATTCGCTCTTCTTTTGGAAGATATTCATCTTCTGTACGAGTACTTACAACAGGTACATTTAATTCCTGTAGTCTCCTATATATATAATTAGATACTTCTAAATTTAAATCTTTTTCTTGAAGATTATTTCCTATAGCTCCAGAGTCTATTCCTCCATGTCCCGCATCTATCACAACTAGAGTATTCTTCATGATTTCACCTCTAGAATAATTTATGATTACTATTTCATTCTGACACAAAAAAAGAGGTTTTAAACCTCTTATTCTTTACAAACATCTACCCATTTCTTGACATCTATAATTTTGTCAAATTTGTCTACATCTATTTTTATCGCACTATTATGAGAACCACATGCAGGATAGATATATTCATGTTCTTTTAGGGATTTATCTAAGTAAATGGTTACATCTTCATTTACACCAAATGGACATACTCCTCCTACTTCATGACCAACAAGTTTTTCAACATCGTCAAATGGAATCATTTTTGCTTTTGTATGAAATTCTTGTTTAAACTTTGCATTATCTATTTTTTTGTCTCCTGCAACTACAATTACAATAGGTTTTTCTTCTACTATAAAAGATAATGTCTTCGCAATATCACTTTCTTTACAATTTAAAGCTTTCGCAGCTAATTCTACTGTTGCGGATGATACTTCAAACTCAATAATATCTTTCTCCATTTTATATTCTTTTAAATATTCTTTTACTCTTTGTAATGACATAATACTCCTCCTCTATTCACTCATTCTATAATGTCCAACAATTTTATATTTTTTTAGTATATCTTGTTCATATTTTCTTTGATAAGGATTAGCATGATGAATGACATATGGAATTCCTGATTTATTTCTTCTGTCTGAGACTATTCCAATATGTTTTTCAAATATAACAATATCTCCTCCTTGCCATTCATCTACTTTTTTTAAATCTAATGTTTTAGAGATTGAATTGTTTTTAAAAAATACTTTTAAATTCTTAACTCTTCTAAAATCTATATTTTTATCAACAGTTTCAATATCATACTCTTCTCTATGATTAATAATATCCTCATTTACTAAATTCATTAAATCATAACCGGCACCTTTTAATCCAAAGGCAACTACATCTGTACAGACTCCATATTGATCATTTGGATAACCTGTTTCATAATACTTACTTTTATAATGAGGTTTTGTTGAAGTATACTTTTTTGTATTTTCTAAGATGTCTGTTTGATCATCAATTCCATCTTCATCTTTGTCGATTGAACTTGTAATCTGTTTTATTGAAGAATCTTTTTCTAAATCATCAAAAGTATCATCAATTTTTACTATTATAAGTATAATTAACACAATAAAAAATACAAGAATTGTAATTATCCATGATAAATAATTTTTCATTAGATTCATCCCTTCTTTCCTATTATATCTAACTTTTATCTACTTGAAAATAAAAAAGATAAGAATTATTCATTCTCATCTATTCTACTAGTTTCAATGTTTGCGAGATCTTTCCAATTAATTGGGAATCCCATTTTTTCAAATACTTTACTAATGTCAATTGTGTGTAGATTATAGTTTAATGTTTCAATGACATTATCTAGTTCTAAAATCATATTTTTAAAGTCTTCTGCACTTAGCATTTGTTTCATAATAATGATTAATGCGAATAAGTCATTCTTTCCTTGTACATATTCATCATCTACTTTTTTAATTCTTAATAATTGATGAAATACTGTATCATCAATACTTTTTTGAGTTTTATTTTCATATAAAATATCCTCGTGTGCACATAAATTTCTATAATTTGCGAGTATTGGAAGATATACGGATAAAGTACTTGGATCCATATCATATATTTTTGCGATATCTATTTGATCTTCTCTTTTTAATACTGTATATAATTCACTAACAATACCAAAAGATAATACTTTTACTAAAATCCATAATGGAATATATCCATAGTTTGCGGAATAATGTAGAGTAGCACTATGTTGAGACCCATTTACTCTTATCTGACGTTTCATCTTTTTTAATAAATCATCTAATTGAGATTGTTTTTGAGGTTCATTTGTAAAATTTTTTGCTTTTAAATAATCTCTTTCACGATATCCATATTTTTTTGATAATTGATAAGACATAATAGATTTTAAGTTGTTTTCTATTACTAATAAATATTTGAATAATACATTACGAAATGATCGATCAAATAAAAACAAACTATACATTTCTTCAAATGTAGTACCTTCTTTAAATCTTTTATCAACTTCTGATATCAAAAATAGGTGTCTATAACCATTTAAAAAGAAATAATTTTCTCTTAGTAATACTTGTTTTGCATATCTTTCATCGTTCACAATAAGACCTTTATGTTTGAATATTTCTATCTGCTCGTCTAAGTTTTTGAATTGTTTCTCTACCATAGTCTCACCTATTTTAAATTATAGCACATAATTAAAAAAAAGTTAATAGGAACTGATGGAAACTTTTGTCGAATACATTAGAATGTGCTATAATAGTTTTAATCTTTATGAGGGGGAATTAATATATGCCTGCAACAGTTACACATGCTTTTTTTGCGAAAGATGTTTATGACATTTTACCAGTTGAAATACAAGAATATATCGATGTAGATCGAGCAAAAATGTTTGGTCAAAGTACTGATTCATTAATGTTTTATAATCTTTTTTCTATTTTACCTGGAAAGAATATTCGTCATTTTCAACACTATTTTCATACCAATGATTCACAAGAGTATTTTATAAACTTATTAAAATATATGAAAAATAATAAAACATCTGACTATGATACTATGTCTTATTTATTAGGTTTTATTTGTCATTATGCTTTAGATTCTACTCTACATCCTTATATTATTTATAAGACAGGTATTTTTAATAATCGAGATTCTTCTACTTATAAGTATAATAATGTTCATGCTTTTATGGAGAGTTTTCTGGATAATGATATGATATCTAGAAGATTAAAGACAAATCCATATAAATTTAGACATACAAATTTTTGCTTTGATATATATCCATTTTCGGATAATTTAAAGAAAGCAATCGATTATTCATTTTATAATACATTTCATATACTAAATATGTCTAATATTTATTATAAGTCTTTAAAGCAAATGAAAAGAGCTATTAAAGTATTCAGAAGAGATCCTTATGGAATTAAAAAATTCTTTTATAAACTGGCAGATTCTTTTACTAGTAAAAGAACTTATCGTTTTGAAGCAATTAGTTATCATGTACCTTTAAAAGATACTCATAATTATTTAAATACTAATCATAGTTTGTGGAGAAATCCTGTTGTATATGAAATGACTAGTACGGAGTCTTTTGTAGATTTATATCTAAAAGCAATTAAGTTAGCTAAAGTATTAATGTGTGCCAGTTACGATTATTTAAATGGAAAAGATATAGAATTAGATAAGTTATTTACAAATACTAGTTATACTACTGGTTTAGATTGTAATGATACTAGAGATTTAAAATTTTTTGATTTTTAATATAAGAAAAGAAGTAGAAATAATTCTACTTCTTTTTTATTTTACCATTGTACTTACTGCTTTATCTGCATCTCTATTTAACTCCACTGTATTTTCTAAAAATTTACAATATGTTTCAACAGAATCTATAAAGTCTGCTAATTCTCCAACGTTTCTTCCTTCTGATAATTTCTTTATGACTTCTAATTGTTCCCTGAATCCCTTTACAAACTCATAAACTTGATCATATGTTATTTTATCTATCATATTCTACATCCTTTCATTGAATTGTTGGAATTGGGCTTGCGGGTGCCTCTTGAGTTTGAGGTTGAGATTCTTGAGAAGATGCTGGAGGAGCAGAAACAATACTTGGAATTGGCCCACTTACTTGAGGTTGTGGAGCTTGAGCAGGTTGTTCTGCTGTTGATGGTGCAGTATTCGTTTGCTCTGGAGTTTTTTCTGCTTGCTCTACTGGAGCAGGTGCTGTTTCTGGTTGTGGTGCTTGAGCAGGTTGTTCTGGTGTTGATGGTGCAGTATTCGTTTGCTCTGGAGTTTTTTCTGCTTGTTGTACTGGGGCAGGTGCTGTTTCTGGTTGTGGAGCTTGAGCAGGTTGCTGTTCTGCTACCGGAGTTTCTTCTGCATTCTGTTGAACAACTTGACCAGCTGGTTGTTTAAATACTTCAGCCGTTGTTGTTACCATATTTTGAAAACTTTCTACTTTTTCTATGTAAGAAAAGTTATCTTGGCTATTCCATCCAGCTTTCATTTTTGCCAGCAAATCAAATATTTTATTAATTGCTGTTACATACTGATTATAATCATGCATTTTAGCACCTTCTTTATATTAGTATAATTCTAGAACCATTTTTTAAATCCGTCTCTCTTACGGTACGATTTACATCATATATATCTCCTGTATCTTTACTGTAAAAATTAGTATCTTGTCTTGGAGAATAGGCATTATCTGTTAACTCCATTAATGAGTTTTCTATTAATGATTTGATTGTCCCTATTTTTTTATTAATAGGAATAAATAAATCATATTTTTCTTCAATTAAGGGAATTTCTAATTCGATTAGTATTTTATTATTCATATTTCCTCCTATTCTTCAGAGATAAATTTTGTTAATTCTGCTTTACCTTTCTTGATATTGTAACCAAATCCAGGCTCTACTTCTTGTCTTAATATTCTTGAATTTGTAGTTACTTTTAAAGTGAATTGGTTACTAATTCCATTTCCAATCCAAACTCCTTCTGACATATCTGAGAAACCTTTATACCAATTTTCAAAACTGATACTCTTAATAACTTCTATTGAATCTACAATAATATATCTAATATTACCTTTGTCTTTTGAATTAATAATAAGAGTTGTGAAATCTGCTTTAGAAGCAGCATCCATCTTATTTAATAGTGTTTGTACATTAATTATAATACCATAAACTGTCTTATTTGGATCGTTATTATTATATTCTGCAAGTAACTTATCTTTACTCTGTGTACAATCATCTTTACTTACAGTTACTTTTTCAGCACTAAAATCCATTAATACATCATTTGGATCAAATACAATACATTCTGTATTATTTAATTTAGTTAAAACTTTAATAAATCCTCTTAAGAATCCAGGTTCAGATGTAACATCTTCTCCAGTGATATTGAACATGAAACGATTATTAAGATCAATTGTTGCGATATTAAGAGTATCTTTTTCAACTCCAACTGGTACTGAATTAATCTTACCAAGATAATCAGAAACATATTCTTGAGTAACTGTTTCAGGTAAGATTGGTATTTTTTGTGCATTATAAGTACAAATTTTATTTAATTTTTCACAGATTACTTTAATATAATCTGTCATTTTTTCTTCTTTATAGGCATAAGCTGTCTGAAATTCAAAGATTCCATCTAGAGAAATCAATCCACGACCATATACTTTAGATGGCTCTTTCTTTCTTACACCTGGTATTACAGAAGAGTAATCCATTGGGTCATTAAATTGTAATACAACGTTTTGTCTGAAGTTCTGTCTCAACTTATAACGAACAGTATTTGGACCATTTGTTGAGAAGATAAAGACTACTCCATATTTTAAACAGTCTCTTGTCATTTGACCAATAATTTCTTCATATTGTTCATAAGTTTCAAAGAATGCTTCAACATTGTTAATTACTACTACAATTAATGGAATTTGTTTTCCACCATGATTTAAATAGAAATCGAAAGATCCATTGTAATCTGTGAAGATTTTCTTTCTTTCTTCAAGAATCTGATTTACTAATTTAAATAAGTTTTCTATCTTTTCAGCTTCTGCAGCAAGAATAACTTCTCCTACATGTGGTGCTTTTTTAAACATCGTTAAAGTTTCTGCTCCAAAGTCTAAAATATAGAAGTTTACTTGATTAGAATTATATAATGTAATTGAAGAATAAATAATTCCTGCAAGCATTAATTCCTTACCATTACCAGCTGAACCAAAGATGATTGTATTACCTTCTCTTGATAAAGGTAGAGTTAATACATTTTGAGTTTGATTGTCTGGATCATCATATTCTCCAATAATTGGATTAATATCATTTTTCACTGGTTGATAATGATATTTTTCTTTTAAATCATCTGTAAAGATAATGTCTGGAATTCTTGGTAACCATAATTGTTCTACTTGAATATTTTCTTTTTTAGATTCTGCAATGATATATTGAATGATATTTGTAATTTCTTCACCTTGAGATTGAACAATTACTTCATTTTGTTTTGTATCAAGTGATTTTATAGTTGAACCAACATTATCTACAATTGTGATTGATTGATCTACTTTTTTCTTTCTTTTTTCTGTTGGATAATACTGAGCTCCAGCCCATGCTGCTTGTCCCATAGCAAATAATTCGTTATAACCTACTTGTAGATAGAATCTACCAGTATTCTTTAATTCTGCAGCATCTGGACATTTAATCATATCCATAGAGTCTGATTTATCTTGAACCCTTAAACATACTCTAAATTTAGAGTTTGACCAGATTTGGTCATTAACGACTCCAGATGGCTTCTGGGTTGCAAGAATAAGGTGGACTCCCAAGGAACGTCCGATACGGGCAGTTGAAATTAGTTGTTCCATGAACTCTGGTCTTTGGTCTTTCAACTCAGCAAACTCGTCTGAAATAATAAACAAGTGAGAAATTGGTTTATCAACTACACCTTTACGATATAAGCTTTGATATTTATAAATATCAATTGTACTTTCATTTAATTTATCTCTTGCTTCATTAAATTGTCTTTGTCTTTTACGAAGTTCTGATTGTATTGAGGCTAAGGAACGATTCATTTCTACTGTATCCAAGTTGGTAATAGTACCAGCTAGATGAGGTAATTTCATTCCAGTCTCTCTGTTTTCAAAGGCACCGGTTAAACCTCCACCTTTATAGTCGATTAAGATAAATGTTACTTCATATGGATGATAGTTCATTGCCATAGATAAAATATATGTAATAATAAATTCAGATTTACCGGAACCAGTCATACCTGCAATTAAACCATGCGGTCCATGTGCTTTTTCATGTAAATCTAATTTGAATAGTTCTCCTGATTTATCTAATCCTACTGGAGTTTGTAAAGACTTTGTAGGATCATTTACTTTCCATCTATTCAAAATATTTAACTGCTCTACCATACCAACGTTATACATTTCTAGGAATGATACACTAGTTGGAAGAGCTTGTTCTTCTTTTGCAATATCAATTGGAATATTGGCAATAATCTTACTACATTCAAAGATATTTAGTGTAGGATCAAAATCAGCTACAAATTCTTTTTGTTTATTAGCAATAAGTTCATTTTCAAATACTCCTGATTTTTTATCTCCAATACTTACAAAAGCGTTACATTCATTTGGAATGTTAATTAATCTTGGACTAATTACAATTAGACTAAATCCGAAGTTTACTGACATACCACCAACATCTTTTAATAACTCAATATCTCTTACGGATTTATAATCATCTGTAATAATTAAATAATATGGTTTATAAGAATGATAATCATCTGTAGCATCTTCCATTTTACCATTTACATCTTTCATTTTTCTTTGTTGCATCTCTTTTTCAAGTTCTAATGAGATTGCTTTTGCTTCATCTAGGTTGGTTGAAAAATAACGAAATGTTTTATTGTTATTCCAACAATGTGGAGTTATTTTTAAGAATTCCCAATTACTCTCATTTTGTTCATTGGTAAATAGTACAATTTTTAAATCTTCATAACTATGAAATGTTATGATTTGAAGTAATAATCCTTCTATAAATTGTTTTTTATTGGCAGCAGTACCAATAATCGCAACGATATTATTATTTACGAAATTTAAAGAAATAGGTACATTTTCTAGTGTTTGTGATTGAGCACCTAGTTTATATACTTCTTTTAATAATTCATCTGTTTTTAATTCAAAGTGTTGATCTGGAATATTTACTTGTCCTCTTAATTCTGATGAACCTAATCCTAAACGTAAGTCTAAAAAGTCATTTTGTGTTAATTCTCTTTCCCAAAGATTTCTTTTCTTTTGATAAATGATTTCTTTTGTTTGATCTAGTGGTAGATAGTTGTCTATTAAGATTTGTCTTTGAACTTTCATTTCACTTTGAATTTCTTCTTTTTTAGAATCCAAGTATTTTAAATATTTAACTGTTCTTTCTTTGGCAGCTTTCTTAGCTAGTTTCTTTTGATATTTTGCTTGCATCTGAGGGAATAATAACATTGTGGCCATCATGGCACCAGTCATTAATAAAGAAGGTGCTGCGGTAGACCAATCTGCTGTACCATTAATAACTCCTTGTAATGCAGTGATACCTGTTGTCATAGAAGTCATTCCCATAGTTAGCATAGGTCCTAATGTATAAATAAGTGGAACTTTTTCTTCTTCCCCATCATCTCCTCCTCCAGGAGGTGGATCTATTGTGATTAATGCATCTTGAATACCAGTTTTAAATCTTGGTGCTCTATAGAAATAATCATCTTCTTTGTAGAATTCAATTGCTTCTTCATCAGGATTATCAAATTCTACTTGTTTTTGATTAATAGATGCAACTGACTCTAAACAATTTCCATCAATTGATAAAGATTGTCCAATATTATTGACAATCAATGTATCTTTCATGACTATTATTTTTAATCCCATGATAAAAATAATATCACCATATTCCAATTTTTTTGTAGTGACAGCAGTATTATTAACATATGTACCATATTTACTACCTAAGTCTTGAATTACCCATTTACCTTCATTATAAAATAGTTTTGCATGGTCTTTTGAGACAAGTGGGAAGTTATATGAAATATTTGCTTTTGTATGATTTCCTATTAATAATTCATTATTTCCTTTTAGTTTTAATCTAAAACTTTCTTTATCAAGTGTTGGTGAACAATATAAAATAACATACTCATTATCTGTATTAATTTTTAAGAAAAATAAACTATAATCTTTTAAATATGCCGATTCAATTTCTTGTTCTCCAGACATAATCTTTGTTTCAAAGTCACTCTTAATTTTCCACTTTCCATCTTCTTCTTCAACGTTAATTAAATTTCTTGCATTTCCTAGATAATCGTTGTCAGTTATCCAGTAATTTCCAGATATTTTAATTGGCAAAGTAAAATTGTAAATTTTCTTTTTCTTGATTAATCTTACAATCACTGGTACTCACCCCGTATTATTCTCATTCTAATATACATTATATCTGTTTTTCATGATTTTTACAAGTTATTAATATCATTTAACAAGTCTTTTCACATTATTTTTTTGTATTCATAAAATATAATGGTGATACTATGAATGATTTTTCTATGATGAATCCTTTTTTACAGTCTTTGTTAGCTGGATTATTTGCCTTTTTCTTAACTTCTTTGGGTTCTGCTATTATTTTTTTATTTCAATCTGTAAATCAAAAAATAATGAATTATATGATTTCGTTAGCTGCGGGAATTATGCTTGCTTCTTCTTTCTTTTCTTTACTTAATCCAGCAATTGATATTTCTTCTCAAATTCACCAAAACAGAGTTCTTCTATTTCTAGGATTTTTAATTGGAGGAGGATTTTTATTATTTTGTAATAAAGTATTCAAACATTTCTCTTTTAATCAAGAGAATAATTTAAACTTGAAAAGATGTATTCTATTATTTACTTCTATTACTCTTCATAATATTCCAGAAGGTTTAGCGATAGGAGTAGCTTTTGGATCAACTTTATATGGAAATAGTTTAATATCTGCGATTTCTCTTGCTTTTGGTATAGCAATACAGAATTTCCCAGAAGGTGCTGCGATAAGTCTTCCTATGAGAAAAGAAGGAGTATCTTGTTTTTCATCTTTTCTATTTGGAGTACTAAGTGGTATTGTAGAACCTATTTTTGCTCTTGTTGGAGCATTGGTGGTTTTAAAAATTAATATTATTTTGCCTTTTATCCTTTCTTTCGCTGCAGGAGCAATGATCTATGTAACTGTACTTGAACTAATCCCAGAATGTTTATCATTAAAAAATAAAGACCTTACGGCCTTCATTTTATTAATTGGTTTTTCTATTATGATGTTTTTAGAAATCTTATTAGGATAATTCAATAATGATTTTTTGGTTTTGTTCTAAATATACTCCATACAAGTCTTTTTTGGGGGCAATAAAAATAAATTGTTCTTTTTTTTCTTCTTGTTTTTCTTTTTCCACAACTTCTGTGGAAATTTTTTTAAAAGAATAACCATAATCGTCAATGATAGAAATACTATCATCAATCCACAGACATTCCTCTGGCTTTTTTCTATTATTAATACTCCAATAACCTGCTGAATTTTTATGCCATCCATTCTCTGTAAATTTTCCTTTTCCACATTCGATATGGCAGTGATTTCCAGTAGCATTTCCTTTTACCCCTTCTTGGTAAAATACTTCTCCTTGATTAATTTTCTTTCCTACAAATAAGTCATCAATGTTATTATCATGTGCAAACATCATTGTAAGATAATCTATCGTACCATCTGGATATTCTACCGGCTCAATACTCTCGAGCCATATTTCATTGGCATCATTAGGATATATTTTTTTAATAATTCCCGTATATGGAGCATATAAATTACTAATTCTATAATCAATATCTGCATTATCAATTGCATAACTGTCTTTATGAGTACCTTCTTCATACCCCTGTGTAATTCTCATCGTCTTGGCAGGAAAAATTGGTTTTTCCATTATTTTCCCTCCTTATTGATGATATTTTCTTCTTTTAGATAAATCTTTTTTTCTTCCATCAGTTCTGTATAAGAAGATAACTTTCCTTCTAAACTTTTATAAATGGAATCTGCTCCTAGAAAAGAAAATAAACCAATCCAAAGACTATTTGGTAATGAAATATTAGTAAATGTCATACAAAATAAAATACCTACTATCATATTTATAAAAAAAGAATAATAAACAATATAATTAGATTTTTTTAATAATCTTTTTGTTTTTTGTATGATAGTACATGTAATCGTACTGAGTGCAACTGAAATTAATAATAATTGTTTTAAATATTCAAATTGAAACATATACCCTCCTTGTATTAGTTTATGTTTCAACAAAAAAAAGGTTCTTAAACCTTCTCTATTTAAGAACCTTTTTTATTCTATTTCTAATTATAAGCTAATTCTTTATTATTACCATTATCTAGTTTTTCTATTTCAATTATTCCTTTGTCTACTTCTCCTTGAATATCTTGTGTCTTAATACCATTAACGATTACTACAGTAGCAGTTATTAATAGATAGAAGTAGAAAGATGCAAATCGATATAATAACATAGCACCATTTAATAAATTTTTTCCGAAAGCTGAACCAAAAATCTTTAAGAATAATGTTTCACTAACTCCAATTGATCCTGGAAGTGGAATACCTGAAACAGTAGTATAAAATACTGATTGCATAGAAAATAATTGAAAAAAGCTTAGTTCATTTAAACCAAATGAACGATATACAAAATATGGAATAGAATGATAAATACCTATTTGTACAAATACTCTTAATACTGCTTTTGCAAACTCAATTTTATGAATTCTAATAAATACTGAACTTTTAGAATATTGTTTCAATCCCTCATCAATTTTTACTTGAATTTTATCAATATTTTTAATTTTAACTTTCTTCATCATTTTTACATTTAAATCACTTAATTTTTTTGATGTTTTTTGAGAGAAAGTTCCAATTAACATTAGTATTAATGCAAATCCATTAATTGTAAGTCCTAGAATATAAAACCATACGATATCACTGCTTAATACAGATTGATTACAAATTGCACAAAAAATAGAAAAAACTAATGTACTTATTTGAAATCCACATAGTTGTAGTAGCATAGCCATTGTACCATTTGCTGTTTTGATATCATCTTTTGTCATATAATAAATCTCTACTGGTTGTCCTCCAGTAGCAGCTGGTGTAATTGCGCTAAAGAAAGATCCAATCCATGTATATTTTAAAGCTGTTAAGAATGGTACTTTCTTTTCTCCTAATGCATATAATACACTTCTTACATTGATTGATTCACAGCAAAATACTAAGAACATTAAAATAGTTGCGATTACTAAATAAAAAGGATTAGCAGATTTTATGACTTCTAGTAATTCATTTAAGTCCTGATCTTTAAAAATATACCAAAATGTAAAAATAATTAATCCAATGAAAAATACTAAATTTCGAATCATTTTTATATTTGATTTCTTTCGAATAGACATATCTCTATATTTTTCCATAATTTTCCTTCTTCTTTGTAAGTTTTAATCGACCTTATTATAGCATATTTTTACTTATATAATAAAAAAAGAAAGCAATTCTTTGCCTTCTTTGAATTATTTAATCTCTCTTTTGTTCATTATTTTTGTTCCGATAAATGCAAATAGTAATGAATAAACAATAAACAATATAATTGGTAAAATCATATTCCCTACTGTAGGTTTTTCTAAGAACGAACTTAGTATTCCCTCAATCCAATAATCTGATATAGATAATTTTGTTTTTGTTTCGATTAATGATAATATCGCAGAGAATATTCTAGGTACAAATAAACATGCGAGTATTGCGGAACTATTCTTTTCTAATACAAATGATAAAGTTGAATAGAATAAAGTATTCGCAACAATACTAAATAATCCTACAATTATCTTGTTTAGCATATCTGGTTCATATCCAAAACCATTGCTTGCGAATAAAATTAAAAAAACAAGAAATACAGATACTTGAATAATCAACAATCCAAGTAATGTAACAATATATTTTGATATTAATAACTCGTTTCTAGTATATCCTCTCGCAATAATATTTTTTGTTGTTCCTTCATTAAAGTCTAAACATGCAAATATTGCGATAAACATAACACTGATAATACCTGGTTCTGAAGTAATAAAAGATACTATTTCAGGAAAGACTTTCATTGGAGCTATATTTAATAATGAGCTCATTGTTTTGGTCATTATAAAATCTAATATTGGATATAGTAATAAAGCTAATCCCAAGCATACATATAACAGTTTATTATGAAAAAGATTTCTCATTTGTAATTTGATTAATTTATTCATCTTATTCACCTATCCTTTTCATAAAGTAGTCTTCCAAACTATCTTCACTTACATATAATGCATTTACTGTAATTCCAGCTGATACAAGTTCTTTATTCAATTTTCCTGACTCTTTAACTTTTTCCGTTATTTCGACTCTTTTTTCTTTTACTTTAATATCCTCTTCTGGAACACTTTTTTCAATAATCGTTTTTGCTTTTTTCGGATTATCACATTCTATTACTAGTTTATTTTTACATTTTTCGTGTAATTCTTTTGCATCAATTTCTTCAATTAATTCTCCATCATTAATAATTCCATATCTAGTCACTATTTTAGATAATTCGTCTAGTAAGTGAGATGATATTAAAAAAGTTATATTCTTTTCTTTATTTAATTTTAAAATGACATCTCTTATTTCCTTAATTCCTTCAGGATCAAGTCCATTAATTGGTTCATCTAGTAATAATAGTTCTGGGTCTCCTAATAATGCAAAAGCAATTCCCAATCTTTGTTTCATTCCTAATGAAAAGTCTTTTACTTTTTTATTTCCCGTATCACTTAATCCTACTATTTTTAATATTTCTGGTATTTTTGCCTCATCTGCTCCATAAAGAATAGAAAATCTCTTTAAGTTTTCTGTTGCGGTTGCATTTTTATATAGACCTGGAGATTCTATTAAAGATCCTACTTTTAAACCTATATCCTCAATTTTTTTGTCTTCATAATAAACTACTTCTCCTCCATCTATTGGAGTAAGGGATAAAACTGTTCTCATAAAAGTTGTTTTTCCAGCACCATTCTTTCCAATAAAACCATAAATATCTCCTTTTCGGATATTCATACTAACATTTTTCAAGACTATCTTATTTCCATATTTTTTAACAATATTGGTTGTTTTTAATATTGTATCCATCATTTTCACCTCTTCATTCATATTATAGCGTTTATTCATTATTAAAACTTTTAAAAGGCAATTATTCTTGCCCTTTTTTTGCTTCTATTTTATAAGTCCCTGTTAGAGTTTTATCTTTTACAGTAAAATAGACTTCATATTCTCCAGATGGAATATCAGAAGTAATTCCTCTTCCCTCTCCTGAGATATCTTCAGTAAATAAAGGTTCTTTTTCTCCTTTTGTTCCTTTTTCATATAATTCTACAAATAATACTTTTGTTCCATGAAAACTATAGTCATCAAATAGTTCATCTCCTTCATCTACTTTAATTGTTCCAAAGATTATCGAATCCTTTTTTCCATTTTGAACTGTTAATTCTATTAGTTTTTCTTCTTGTCTTTCAATTTTAAAAATGGTTTCTTTTTTGGCGTCTGCTTTTTCTTCTTCTGAGAGTTCATCAGTTGCCTTACATGATGTAATTGTGAATAATCCTAAGACTAGTATTGTAATTAATCCTATTTTTTTTATATTCTTTTTCATTTCAGTCTCCTTACTTTTTTTCTTTATGCTGCTTTTTGTTTCCACAACATTCTATTTTCTATAAATTGATATTCTAATCGCTCTTGATCATATAGATAAGATAAATAGGAACGAATTGTACTTCCTATTAGTACGTATTGATTAGTATTCATATTTAGTTGATAATCATCGAATATAATTTTTAAAATCTCTTCAAAGGTTCTTTCTTGGCTACAAATTGAATAGATTTTTTCAGAAATTTCGTTAATTATATTTTTATTTAATTCAATTAATTTTGATAGGTCTTTTGTTGCTGCACAGTGAGATGGAATATAATATTTTCCATCTAATGTAGATAAATACTCTAATGTATTTAAGTATTCTTGTACATCATAGATAAAGAATAAATGATATTTCGTAATTGTTTCTTCACTAAATAATGAATCCCCTAAAAAATAAATATCATCATCTGTTTTAATTCCTATCATGTCAAAAAAATGTCCCCTAAGTGTAAAATAAGATAATCCTTCTGGTAAATTATTGTCAATTTCTGTAACCTTAGATTCTTTTGCCATCAAGAATTTATTTCTTAAATCTTTAAATGGAAATCCTCCATATAAAAAGGATGGCTCTAATAATGGAAACTCAGAAATACTTTTTTCTATTCCAAGGGCATATATAGGGCAATTCGTTCTATCTTGGATTATTTTATTTCCTCCAATATGATCAGCATTAGAGTGTGTTGTGATAATGCCTTTAATCGTCCATCCTTGTTCTTCTGTAATCTTTAAAATCTTTCTTCCTGCATCTTTATCATTTCCGGAATCAATGATAAAAACACCATTTTCATCTACTTTATATATCCCAATATTGGTAGGATTCTCAATATAATAAGTCTTTTCTCCTACTTGTTTTAATTCCATAATCTCACCCATTTCTTTCTATCAATTTTTTTATTTATTTCTTCTTTTTTTTCATTTTTTCAATATTATAATTTAAGCTCTTTTCTAATAACAATATTCATAGAATTTCTTCCTATTTATATTATAACATAGTTTTATTACTATATTATTTTCTTCTTATTTTAATCTAGTTTAAAGAACAAAAAAAGACCCATAATAGGTTTATGCAGGTTTACAGTGCTTTGGTAGCCTACATGGTATCTACATAACAGGTCTTATATATTCTTAGCAGTATCTTAATAATTCTTTATACATTTTTGGATTATATCATTGATTATCGAACAAGTGTTTGCTATAATATATCTTGGAACATTTAATAAGTTGGGTGGAGCCAAACTTCTTGAAGAGAAGGGAGGCGAGAATATGAACAAGAAGGATTTTTTAATTCTATCTTTAGTAATTATTATCTTCCTTTTACTATTCTTACTATTTATAGTATTAATATAAAAGAAATCCACCTAACTCAGCAATGATTTAGGTGGAAACCATTTCTATGGCAACACTCAACACTGCAATATTGAATGTTCCTTTTTTATTGTATGAAGTTTCCTTCATCTATATACACTATATCATAAAACTAAGTTTTTATCAAGTATTGTGTAGTCTTAATGGTATCTTAGTAATTTTTTTATATTTTTTATTTCTTTAAAGATAATGTTTTATTTTTCTCTTCAAAGTCTTTATATATATGATTAAATTTTCCACTAACTTTATTTGCTTGAGGTAATTCATCAGATAAGAATACTTCTACGTCAAATATATCTTTACTATTTAAAAACTCTTGTAAATCTTTTATTGCTTTACTAAAAGCAATCTCTTTATTATCTGCAAGAAGTCTTAATTCTAATTTATTACTTGATCTTTGAATTAATTGGAATCTTTTAATTTCAGGTATTTCTTCTAATATTTTATAGAATGACATAGGAGCAATTATTATACCATTTTCAAATTCTAAAATATCATCAGTTCTTCCCTCAATTTCTAACCAACAAGAATTCTTACCACAATTACATTTTTCGTTATGAACTATTATTCTATCAGTTAATTCATATCTTATAAAAGGTTGAATATAATTCGATAAATTTGTTATTAAAACCTTATCTGAACGAACACCAAATCCAACAGGATTATTATTTTTATCAACAGGTTCTACTATTACCCAATCCTCATTTATATGTAAATGTTTTTCTGAACATTCGCATGCTACTTCACCTGCTTCAGTACATGAGTAATGTGTTTGAACATAACATCCAAATTTTTCTTCTATTTTATTTCTTATTTCATCGGTTAATAGTTCTCCACCTGTAATAACTACATCTGGGTTAATTGTAAGTTCTTTAAAATTTGAAAGCAATGCAAGATTTGATGGATATCCACTTAACATAGATGGATTGAATTCATTTAGTTCTTTTATAATTTGCTCTTCTGGTGCATTAACATCTACAGTTATCTTATTTTTCTTTCCAGGCATTTTAAGTTGAAGATATCTTGACATTCCACAAGCCAAGTAAAAACCATAGTTTGCAAAAACTCCTGCCGTTCTTTTACCATTTTTCATAAACTTTTTAAAATCTTCATGTCTTGCAAAAGTTCTAAAAGCTGCTACTGCTGAAGCAACATCAATATTCTTCTTATCATATAGGATTGTTGCAGGATTACCAGTTGAACCTGAAGTTTTAAAGATAAGATATTTATCATCTATCATGCGACCAACATTTTCTATATCTTTAGTAAAATCATTAATTCTTTCCATAGTTATATTACTATCAGTAATCCAAGTATCAAAATTTTTCATCATAGCAACTTTATTTGTTGGTGGTAAATCTTCTAAACTAAAATCATCTCCAACATCTTTATATAATTCTTTAAAATATGGACTATTTTGTCTTGCATATTCAACTATTTTTTTTAATCTTTTATATTGTAGTTTTTTTATCTCATTTGGTGACATATTACCACCATTTAGAGTTTGTATCATTGTTCCAATTAATCCCATTTAAGCACCTCTTATAATTATTATACCATAGAAAAAGAGAAGTCTTTCATTCTCCTCATATCTTAATATGGTACTATAAAAGTGTAATTAGTAAATCCATTGATCAAGATTGAACATTACACTCTTTTTTATTAGAATTGTGGTAGGATTGGTTATCGTATCTTAATAGGAGTTAAAGTACTCGTTCGCAATAGTGATAAC
>JAFRAK010000025.1 GCA_017405445.1 Bacilli bacterium
GGAAGATAATAGTGTTCCATATACAGAAATAAAAACATTAGAATATGAATTTACTATGCCTAAAACAAATGTAACTATAACTCCAACTTTTCAACAGAGAAATATTAAAGATATAATTACTAATCCAAAAACTGGAAATATCCTATTATTCATTGTTTTTATGATTAGTTTGATTATAGGTATATCTTTATTTAAGAAAAAAGAATCTACAAAAATATAGATTCTTTTTTTGAAGATTATTATTATAATTGAACTTTAGAGTGAAAAAGTTTAATAAAGTAGGAAACAATTTTGTGTTTTCTTTTTTGTTGCTTGAATGTTTTATTGTATATTATAATGATATTAGGTGGATATTATGAAGAAAATAAGTGTTGATATACTATTACCTTGCTTTAATGAAGAAAAAACAATAGGGGAAAGTATTAAAAGAATTCATCAGGTGATGAAGAAGAATAAAGAATATCATTATTCTATTGTTGTTTGTGATAATAATAGTACTGATCATTCTAGAGATATTGCTTCAAAAAAAGATGCTATTGTTATTATTGAAAAAGAAAAAGGATATGGGGCAACACTATTAAATGGAATTCATTCTAGTAAAGCAGATTATCTAGTAATGTTAGATGCTGATTTAAGTTATAATGAAAAAGATATCCCTAGATTTTTAAAAGAACTAGATG
Source organism: Bacilli bacterium (assembly GCA_017405445.1). GTDB lineage: Bacteria > Bacillota_I > Bacilli_A > RF39 > UBA660 > UBA3789. The sequence continues at coordinate 681 of JAFRAK010000025.1, forward strand.
ATGGTAATGATTTGGTAATGGGGAATCGTTTTAAAGGAACAATAGAGAAAAATGCAATGCCTTTTTCTCATCGATATGGTTCTAGATTTTTAACAGACTTTGCTAATTTATTATTTCATACCCCTTCACATGATTATCATTGTGGATTAAGAGCTTTTAAAAGAGAAGAAATATTAAAATGTGATTTATCTAGTCATGGATTTGAATTTGCTTCAGAAATGATTATTAAAGCTAAAATTAATCATTTAAAAATAAAAGAAATCTCTACTGATTTATTTTGTGATGGTAGAGATAAACCACCTCATTTAAAGACAATTAAAGATGGATTTAGACATTTATTCTTAATCATTAAAGTAAAATATCAAACATCTTTTTTGGCTCATTATTTTAATTCATCTTTATCAAAAAAGCAGTAAAAATATAGGATTAATGTTTTCAACATCTGGAATGTTGACTTGTTTCTTTGATTCTTTTACTTGCTGTTATTTAGAATTTGACTATAATAGGTAAGGTTATAAAATAATTAATAAATCCTAAATCTGATAAGATTTGGGATTTATTTTTTTTATTTGCATATACTTTATCGAGGTGAATTATGACATATATAGTGAAGAAGGGAGATACTTTATATGGAATTAGTAATCAGTTTGGAGTATCTGTTACAGAGCTTGCTAGTATTAATGGAGTAGATGCCAATACTCTTCAAATTGGACAGGAATTGATTATTCCTAATAAAAGTGGGACTAATCCTAATAATATGTTTTTATATACTGTTGTAAAAGGAGATACATTATATTCTATTGCGAAAAAATATAATACTTCTGTATCTGCTATTTTAGATTTAAATTATCTTACAAGTTCTAATTTAAGTATCGGACAAGTAATCAGAATTCCTGAGAATTATACACCTGAGGATGAAATATTTTTACCACAGTATAAAAATTATATTGTACAAAAAGGAGATACATTATATTCTATTGCAAAGAAATTTCAAATTTCTGTTGATGTTTTAATTAAAGATAATGCTTTAACTACTACAGTTCTTTATCCTGGTGAAGTACTTAGAATTAGAACTTCAAGTGAAGAGGTTTTAGAATGTTTTGGAGAAGATTATATTATACCGAATAATAATGATAATCTTATTACTTATACTGTTCAAAGAGGTGATAGTTTATATTCTATCGCAAGAAAGTTTAATACTAGTGTAGATCAAATTATGAAACTCAATAATTTGTCTTCTAATCTGTTATCGATTGGACAAGTATTAATGATTAAAAGGGGGATATAATGACATATAATATTTATGATAATAGTTTTGTAAATTCTAGTCTTTATTCTAGTTTTAAAAAGGATAATCCTGGTTTTGGATATTTAAGAGTTAGAGCTTTTTCAGCAAGTGAAGCAATTCCTGTGTCTGGAGTAAAAGTAGAAATATCTACTGATTATCAAAATAATCATATTATTTTTTTTCAAGGTGAAACAGATGAATCTGGTCTGATTGAAAAAATACCTCTCCCAACTCCTAAGACGAATCTTGATAATATGAAAGTTCCTCATCAAATTGTATATCAAGTAGACGTAGTTTATGAGAAGGAGAATTTAAAAACATCATATTCTGTTTTAATGTATGATGGTGTTTGTTCTGTTCAAAATGTACAAATAAAGCCTTCTACTTTGGAAGTAGGGGTGGTTACATGGCAGTAAGATATCCTATTGTCCCAAATAGGATTACAGTTCATATAGGAACGCCTAGTAATAATGGAAGAAATATTAGTGTTCCTTTTGTTGATTATATTACAAATGTTGCTTCTTCAGAAATCTATCCAACTTGGCCAAGAAATGCTTTAATTGCGAATATTTATGCAATTATATCTTTTACACTGAATCGAATTTATAATGAATGGTATCGTTCAAAAGGTTATAATTTCGATATTACCAGTTCACCTGTTTATGATCAAGCTTATACGGAGAATAGATCTATCTTTGAAAATATTGAAAATATTGTAGAAGAAATATTTAATAATTATGTTGTTAAAAATAATCAAATACAACCATATTTCACAACATATTGTGATGGAAGAAATAAAACTTGTAATGGACTTTCTCAATGGGGAACTGTGTCTCTTGCTAATCAAGGAAAAAACCCATTACAAATTCTTCAATACTACTATGGAAACGATATTTCTATTTTTGAAAATGCTCCTGTTGGAGATAATACACAAGGTTATCCTGGGTATGAAATTGGACTTGGTAGTGCAGGTAATCCAGTACTTGCAATTCAAAGAGATTTAAGAAGAATTAGAAAAAATTATCCTGCTATTCCAGATATTAATAATACTTTGGGTATATATGATCAAGAAACAGTAAATGCTGTAAAAGAGTTTCAAAGAATCTTTGATTTACCAGTAACTGGTATTGTTAATAAAGCAACATGGTATAAGATTAAATATCTTTATACTAGTGTAAAAAAATTATCAGATATAACAACAGAAGGTTTGTCAAAAGATGAAGTGACTTTTCTTTATACGGATAAATTAGAATATGGAGATACTGGTATTGAAGTAGAATATGTTCACTACTACTTAGATGCACTTGGGTTTTTAGATCAAGATATACCGAGATTGCCAACTAATTCTATTTATAATGATAATACAATTGCCATGGTGAAGGCATTTCAGCAAAAATATGGTTTACCTGTAACTGGAATATTTACTTATAGTGATTGGCAAGTATTAAAAAATACCTATAATAAAATTCTTAAAAATATTCCAAAAGAATATCAAGATTTTGCTTCTACTTTATATCCAGGATATTTTCTGACAAGAAATATGAGTGGAGATGATATCTTACGCTTACAAAAATTATTATTAGAAATTTGTCGTAAAAAAAAGAATATTCCTGGAGTACGAGTAAATGGAACATTTGATGAATTAACGGAAAAATCTATTTATAAATTACAATCTTTATATGGATTTGATTTAAATGGAATTGTTGGACCATTACTCTGGCGTAAAATAGTTGAACTTTCAGAAGAGAATAATTGATTTCTCTTTTTTTTATTTTGTTTTTTTGATATACTTTTTTAAAGTAGGTGATAGGATGAAACGAATATTATTTATAATTTATGAGGGAGAAATTCGTTTTGTTCCTGATGAGAGAATGAGTTGCAAAGAATATTATCAATCTATTGGTGGAGATCTTTCAAAGTATAAAAATGTTATTCGTGGAATGATTCGAGATGGAAAACTTGTATTTATGAAGGGAAATCTACAATATGATAATGAAACAATTCAAATGGCTAAAAAATGTGGACCTATTATTAAACAACAACTTCATATGCCAGATTTAGAAGTAGGTTGTGGAGTTTTTAGAGGAGAAACAGATGAAGATTGGAAACCAATGTTTCTATTAAAAGAAGAAAGTTTAAACGATGAACAAAAAGAATTATTAAGTAGAACAGATACTTCTTCTAATACTAATAATATAATTGATTTTAAGAATGATATTTCTGATGATCATTTTTCTAAATATGCTACTAGATTTTCTTTCTATCTGTTACTCGCAACAATTATTGTGAAAGTAATTCTACATTTTCAAAATAATCTAGATATGAATGATCGTTGGATTAGTTTATTAGTTTTTGTACAAATTATTTCATTAGTCATTTGTACAATAGGTTATAAGTTGAAATCTAAAATTACAAAGTTTGTTGGATTAGTTGCTTCATTTGCTTTGTTTTTCCTACTAGATTTACCTGATATTATTATAGGTATTATTAATTTGTTGTTTACAGTTGATCAAACCTATATTGTTAAAATATTAGAGTTTTTTAATAAATTAATTCATAAAAATAAAAAGTAGTTTTTATCTCTGTAAAGAGTTGTAAAACTCTTTTTTTGTAATTGTAAATTGCTTTTTAAATCATTATAATTATAGTAGAGGAAGTGTGAATAAAATGAAGAATAATAATAAAAAAATAACAACTTATTTTGTAATTTTTAGTTTATTATTAATTGGAATTGTTTATGCTATTCTACAAGCTAATCTACAAATCAATGGTATTGCCAAGATAAAATCTAATTCTTGGGATATACATTTTGATAATATAGTAATCAATGAAAACTCTGTAACAATTGGTACAGGAGATACCCAAGCGACTATTGATCCAGAAAATAATTGTAAGGTAGATTTTGAAGTCACTTTATCTCTACCAGGAGACTTTTATGAGTTTACTGTTGATGTAATAAATAATGGTACAATAGATGGAATGATAGGAGAACTTAATAAAACACTTAAAGTAAATAATGAAACAGTAAGTGAAGTACCTGATTATCTAGAATATTCTGTAACTTATGAAGATGGATTAGAAATACTACCTAATCATGCCTTAAATGCAGGAAAAACGGAAACTTATCTTGTTCGATTAGAATTTAGAAGCGATATAGAAGAATTACCTGATACCACTACAATTAGTATAAGTTTAGAGCCTCAATATATTCAAGCAGATAGTGGTGCAACAGAACCTCTTCATCCTACTTTGTACAATGTTTTTAAAATAGAATCAACAAGTGAAAATGGATTAGTCCAAGAATATTCTGATTCTCATAAAGATTCTTTTTCACAAACAGGAACTGAAAAGATTTATTATTGGAAGGCAACAAGTACTGATAATGCGAATACCATTCTAGATAAATGGAATGTCATATTTGGAGGATTCTGCTGGCAAATGTATCGTACAACCGATACAGGGGGAGTAAAATTACTTTATAATGGAGTGCCTGATGAGGGAAAATGTACCGCAACAGAAATAGCTCAACAAATAGGAACATCAGTATTTAATTCAAATACTTCTCCGGCTTATGAAGGATATATGTATAATCCAAACACTTTAATTACATATAAAGGAGGTAGTGACGCAACAAGTGGAAGCCTATTCGGAACAGGAGTAACATACTCCAATGGAACTTATACTTTAACAAGTACATCAACTACTTATGATAATACACATCACTATACATGTAATAATACAACCGGAAGTTGTAGCACTGTAAGATACTATTACTATTATACTGGTTATACAGAATTAAATGATGGAAGAAATATAGAAGAAGCACTAGAAGATATGTTAAGTAGAGATGACGTAAATCAAACCAATTCAGCTATCAAAACAGCAATTGATAATTGGTATCAGAATAATATGACAGCATACACATCAAAACTAGAAGATACGATATTTTGTAATGATAGAAGTATAACTAATTTAGGAGGATGGAATCCAAATGGAGGAGCAAAAGGTGCATCATTACTATTCAAGAATGATAATTTAAATAATGATTTAAGTTGTACAAATATAACTGATCAATTCAGTATGAATAATAATAAGGCACAACTAACTTATCCAATAGGACTAATGACATCAAGTGAGGCGAATCTCTTAAATAATGCTACTTTACGAAAAACAGGGCGATGGTATTGGCTTGCCTCGCCTAGCTATTTCAGCGGCTACGACACTGACGGTCGTTACGTGGACACGAACGGTTACATTGGCAGCTACCGCGTCAGTAACTCGGGCGGCGTCCGTCCTGTTGTATCTTTGAAAGTAGGCACATTAGTAACTATGGGAGATGGAAGTAAAAATAATCCGTATGTAGTCGAATAAAAAATATAAAATAATTGAAAGAGAGGTGATTTTATGAAAGAAAAAACTTATTACTCTATGAGTGAAGAAGAAATTTATCAGAAACTTCAAACTAGTGAAGATGGGTTAAGTTCTAAAGAAGCGATGAAAAGATTAAATAAGTATGGACTTAATGAACTTCCTAAGAAAAAGCCTGATAGTATTATTAAAATATTTTTTAGTGAATTAAAAGATCCTATTGTTTTACTTTTATTAGTTGCGATAATTGCATCTTTAATTGTTGAAGAGTATGTAGATGCTATTGCAATATTTATTATTGTAATGGTTGATTTATTAATTGGTACTTTTGAAGAAAAGAAAGCAAATAATACAGCAGAAGCATTATCCAATTTAGTACGAGAAAAAGTAAAAGTTCAAAGAGATGGTGTAGAACAATTAGTAGATTCTACTGAATTAGTTGTCGGAGATATTGTTTTTTTAGAATCAGGAGATAAAATAGCTGCCGATTTAAGAATATTAGAATCTCATAATTTTACTGTAGATGAATCTATTCTTACAGGAGAAAGTTTACATGTTGATAAAAATCATAAAATTATTAATAAAGAAAAAGTACCTATTACCTCTCAAATGAATATTTTGTTTGCAGGTACTTCAGTATCTACTGGTAGAGCAGTAGCTGTTGTTATTAAGACTGCACTTGATACTGAAATAGGTAAAATTGCAGAAACAATTAATGAAACAAAAGAAGAAAAAACTCCTCTTACTATACGTGTTGAGCGTTTTTCTAGAGAAATTACAATATTAATTGCTTTTGTATCTGTTTTTATTGCAATCGTATTGTGGTTAAAAGGAGTTAAATTAGAAGAGATATTGTTATCTGTTATTGCTTTAGGAGTTTCTGCTATGCCAGAAGGACTTCCTTTAGCATTTACTATGGCTCTTACTATTGCTTCAAATAAAATGGCTAAACATAAAGTAGTTGCGAAAAAACTAAACTCTGTTGAATCCCTTGGTAGTTGTACTGTTATCGCAAGTGATAAAACAGGAACTCTTACAGTTAATCAACAAACTGCTAAAAAGATATTACTTCCTAATAACTTAGAATATTTAGTGTCTGGTTCTGGTTATAAAAAAGATGGGTCTGTATCAGGAGAAAAACTATCCTATGCAAAAGAAATTGCAGTTCTTGGTACTATTAATAATGAGGCAAAATATAACAAAAATGAAATAATTGGAGATTCTGTTGATGTAGCATTCTTAGTTCTTGGACAAAAAATGAATGTTAATATTGATAAATATGAGATTATAGATAGTATTCCATATGAATCTAGTAATAAGTATTCTGCAGTATTTTATAAAAAAGATGGAGATACTTATTGTACTGTAAAAGGTTCTTTAGAAAAAGTATTAGGATTTTGTAATAAAATTAATTTTAGAAATGATTTTCAAAAAAGTGTATTAGAAGATCAAAATGAGGATTTGGCAAAAGAAGGGTATCGAGTTATTACTGTAGCTTATGGTAAAGTACCTGAGAAAAAAGATTATACTGAAAAAGATATCAAAGATCTTACTTTTATGGGAATGGTTGGATTTATTGATCCAATCCGTAAAGAAGTAATTGGAGCAATTAATAAATGTAGAAGTGCTGGTATTAAAGTTCTTATGATTACAGGAGATCATCCTTTAACAGCGTTTAAAATTGCACAGGATTTAAAACTTACTAGTGATTATGATGATGTAACAAATGGAGAAGAAGTAGACTCTTATTTATCTAAAGGAAAAGATAAATTTGATCAGTTTGTAAAAAGAAAAAAGATTTTTACTAGAGTAACACCTATTCAAAAACTTAAAATTGTTGAATCATTAAAAAGACAAGGAGAATTTGTTGCGGTTACTGGAGATGGAGTAAACGATGCTCCTGCATTACGTTCTGCCAATATTGGTATTGCGATGGGTAGTGGTACTGACATTGCGAGAGAAACTGCTAAAATGATTGTAATTGATGATAATTTTACTTCTATTGTAAATGGAGTATTAGAAGGAAGGGTAGCTTATTCTAATATTCGTAAAATAACTTATTTCTTAGTTTCTTGTGGACTTGCAGAAGTATTATTTTACTTACTATCATTATTTTTTGATATGCCTATGCCTTTACTTGCTATTCAATTATTATGGTTAAATGTTGTTACAGATGGTATACAAGATTTTGCTTTATCTTTTGAAAAAGCTGAAAAAGATATTATGAAAGAAAAACCTAGAGATCCAAAAGAGAGTTTATTTAATAGAGAATTATTTACTGAAATCATTGTATCAGGTATTACTATTGGATTACTTGTATTTGGAGTTTGGTATTATTTAATTAATGTTATTCATATGGATACTTTCCATGCTAGAGCTTATGTAGTTGCTCTTATGGTTATTATTCAAAATATTCATGCATTTAATTGCAGAAGTGAAAAGAAGAGTGTATTTTCTGTACCTTTAAGTAGTAATTATGTATTTTTATTTGGTATTATTGGTTCAATTATGTTAGGACTTGCTGTATTAGAAATTGATTTCTTATCTGTATTTTTAAAGACACATTCTATACCAAGATTACATTTATTAGCACTTTTTGGAGTAGGCTTAATAATCTTACTTGTAATGGAATGTTATAAAAAAATACGTTTTCATTGTAAATAATGTTATAATAGTTATTAATTGGAGGGATAATATTATGATAAATCAAGTTATTGACCTTAAAAGTATTGATCAAAATAAAATAATTGATCAAATAAGATGTTTGGGTATTGATATGATACATGAAGCAAATAGTGGGCATCCAGGTATTGTATTAGGTGCTGCTCCTATTCTTTATGCATTATATGCTCATCATTTAAAATATGATATTGATGATCCTAATTATTATAATAGAGATCGTTTTGTAATGTCTGCGGGACATGGTTCTGCACTTTTATATGCTATGTTATATATGGTAGGATATCTTTCTATAGAAGATTTAAAGAAATTTAGAAAGATTGATTCTATTACGCCAGGACATCCTGAAGTTGGAGTAACTCCTGGAGTAGATTGTACTACAGGTCCTTTAGGACAAGGCTTTGCTACTGCTGTTGGAATGGCTATAGGAGAGGCAAATTTAAGGAAAAGATTTAATGTTATTGATCATTATACTTATGTATTATGTGGTGATGGAGATTTAATGGAAGGTATTTCTTATGAAGCTGCTTCTCTTGCTGGTACCTTAAAATTAAATCGATTAATTGTGTTATATGATTCTAATAATATATGTTTAGATGGAAGTACAAAACAAACATTTAATGATAATATAGGTATGAGATTTATATCTCAGGGATGGAATGTTATTTCTGTAGAAGATGGTAATTCTTATGAAATGATTTCAAAAGCTATTACAGAAGCTAAAGCTTCTTTAGAAAAACCAACTTTAATTGAAGTAAAATCTACAATTGGTAAATATTCTAAACTAGAAGGAACTAATAAAGTACATGGTTCTCCTTTAGATGATGAAGATATTACTACTATTAAAGAAAAAATGGGTTTGAGAGATATTCCTTTTCAAGTATCTCAACAATTATGTGAAGAATTTCAAGCTTTAATTGTTGATAGATGTAAAAATCTAAATCAAAAATTCTTAGAAGCAGTTTCAAAAATGTCTGCTGTTGATAAATTGGATTTAGAGTATTTTATGAATAAAGAAAAAAGAATTGATTTTAAAAACTATGTTTATGAATCTCCAGAAGATAAAATAGAATCTCCTAGAGATACTTCTAAAAAAGTATTAAATTCTGTTGTTGCTAATTCTCCATATATGATGGGTGGTGCTGCAGATACATTTGGTCCTAATAAAACTTATATTGAGGAAGCAGGAGATTTTTCTAAAGAAAATCCTTTGGGAAAAAATATTTTCTATGGAGTTAGAGAACATGCTATGGGAGCTATTACTAATGGTCTTTCTTTAATGGGATATAGACCATATTGTTCTACATTCTTATCCTTTAGTGATTACTTAAGACCAGCTCTTAGAATGGCATCACTAATGAGACTTCCTAATATTTATGTATTTACTCATGATTCTATTAGTGTAGGAGAAGATGGTCCAACTCATCAACCTGTAGAACAAATGCTAGGACTAAGAAGTCTACCTCATTTTGATGTTTTCCGTCCTGCGGATGCTAATGAAGTAATTGGATCCTATAAATCAATTTTTGCGAAAACAGAAGATCCTGCTGCTATATGTTTATCTAGAAATAAACTACCAATATTAGATTGTACGAAAGCTAGTGAAGTTGAAAAGGGTGGTTATATTGTATTAGATAATAAAAATAAACTAGATGGAATTGTACTTTCTAGTGGAGAAGAGTTACATATGGTACTTGAAGCAGTTAATCATTTAAAAACATTAGGTATGAATATAAGAGTTGTATCTATGCCAAATATTAAGAGATTCCTTGCTCAAGATGATGAATATAAAGAAAGTATATTACCAGTAGGAGTTAAAAAAATAGCCGTAGAAGCAGCTTCTTCTATGTCATGGAATTCATTAATCTATAATGATAAATATTTAATTACATTAGATACTTTTGGAGCATCTGGTAATTATAAAGATGTTTATCAAAAATATGGTTTTGATGTAGAAAGTTTAGAAAGAAAAATAGATGAATTATTAAAATAAGACTTCGGTCTTATTTTTTTATACAAAAATAGACTTTTAAAAATGATAGGATTAATTAGGTGATATTATGAAAGTCTATTATATATTTAAAATTAAAGAAGAATTTCTTTCTTTATACCGAGATACTCCTAGTATGTTGTATCATATTTTAAAAAGTATTTATTATCTAGATCAAGATAATTTAGAAGTAGGATATAATTTATTTAATCAATTAATTGATACGATTGATAAAATTACAATTGATAGAGAATTATTTATTAAAATGCATCAAGATTATCCTTATATTAAAAAGAATGATATTCATATTATTAATAATTTATATAAAAATGAAGTAAGTAGATTACAAATAACTCATTTCTTTATGAAATTAGAACTTGATCAAGATAATAGTAGTTTTTATGATTTTCTGTATCAAAAAAATAAAGATTATTTCATTTGTAATTTTAATATTACAGACTTCTTTTTCTTAGAAGATTATATTCATCCTAAAAGACTTGCGCTTGACTCATAATTTGGGTAAAATAATGGTAAGGAGATGAAGTTATGTTACACGATATGTTAATATTAGTAGTAGGACTATTAATAGGTGCTGTAATTGGTTTCTTTGTTTCAAGAATGGTTATGAAAAAATATTTAAAGAAAAATCCTCCTATCAATGAAGATATGATTAAAGCATTAATGATGCAGATGGGAAGAAAACCAAATCAAAAACAAATTAATCAAATGATGAGAGCAATGGAAAAATACCAATAATGGTATTTTTTTAATTTTATTTTATCTACCTATTCTTGATATAATAAGTATGTATTATAGGAGAATATTTATGAAGAAATATTTATTACTTGTTCTTTTATTACTTTTACCTTTGGGGGTTTATGCAGAAGAATGTAATAGTACAAAGGTTAAGATTAAAAGCATTAATTTAGACTCTAAATTAGAGTCTACTGAAATATTAGAAGAAGCACAATTTGTTGATGGAAGTTTTAAAGAAGAAAAGGTATTAAATATACTGATGGCGATGGTTCTAAGGAAAAACCATATATCATAAAAACAAATTGATTTATTGCTTTTTTTAATCATCTGTGTTATAATAGACGGCAATTTAGGGGTGATTATTTATGGATAAAAATACATATTTAGTACATTTAGAAGACTATAAGCAAAAACATGGTTATAGTAATTATGATTATTTTACTGAATTTGGATTAAAACTTAGAGGTTTTATGAAAGGTGAGTTTGAGAATTGGGAAATGCAATGTCCGTTTTTAACAGACTCAGATTATAAAAAACTTCTATATACTGAAGAAGATAATATTGTATATTATTTTGCTATGGCAATGTCTAAAGCTATTGAGTTAAATGATATTACTGCACTTGTTCCAGTTTATGATTTTAATAAGTCTAGTTCTGAAACTAATTCCTTCGATCGATCAGATATTGAAGAGGTTATCAATGATAGATTTGATGAAGATGATTTAACTAGAGATGATATTGAAAGTATTATAGATTCAAGACTTGATGAAGAAGAATTATCAAGAGGAGATATTGAGGAGGTTATCAATTCTAGATTTGATGAAGATGATTTAACCAGAAGTGATATTGAAAGTATTATAGACTCAAGACTTGATGAAGAAGAATTATCAAGAGGAGATATTGAGGAGGTTATCAATTCTAGATTTGATGAAGATGATTTAACTAGAGGAGATATTGAAAGTATTATTTATAATGCTTTAGATGAAGTAAATCATTTTACTACTAAAGTTGTAGATCTTGGTAGAAAAGTTACTTCTTATTTAAAATCATTAGTATTAATTAAGACTCCACTTAAAGCAACATTATATTCATTTGATAATGAAAAAGGAAAAATTGAAAATAAAAAAGAGTTTCCTAATGATGAAATAAAAGCTGAATCAGGTTTTTATGTTAATTATGAAGAATATTTACATAAAATGATTGATATGGTATTTAATGAATATCCTGATGCTTCTTACATTAAGTTTATTGATAACGAATCAGGAGAAGAATTTTCCTATCAACAAGTTGTTGAATCAGCATACTTAGTATTAAAAAGTGCTGGAGTTATTGTTGTTGGAGAAGAATTAAAAAATAAAGATTTATCTACTTATAAAGATTTTCAAAAATATCATGTAGATGGTATTGTACCTTTTGGTAAAACAACATTAAAAAAAGGTGTTTATGTTAATAAAGATATTTTAAATGAGATATTTGATTATTATAAGATAAAAGTAATTTCAAAAGACGAAAAAGAAGAAGAAAAAAGTAATAGGAAGTAATTCCTATTTTCTTTTGTATGATATAATGATTAAGAAAGGAGAAGTAATATGAAAAATTTTAAAGAAAAGTTAGCTTTAGTTCCTACGAAACCAGGAAGTTATCAAATGAAGAATAAAGATGGAGTAATTATTTATGTAGGAAAAGCAAAGAACTTACAAAGAAGACTTAGAAGTTATTTTACTAGAACTGTTACCGGTAAAACTAAGATGTTAGTTGAAGATATTGATGATTTTGATTATATTGTTACTTCTTCTGAATTAGAAAGTTTAATATTAGAAATAACATTAATTAAAAAATATGATCCAAAATATAATATTTTATTACGTGATGATAAATCTTATCCTTATATAGAATTTACTAATGATAAATATCCTACTTTAAAAATTGTTAGAAATGTTCATCGTAAAAAGAATAAGAATCATTTATATGGACCATATCCTAATGTTCTTGCGGCTCGTAAGACAGTTAATATGATCAATCGTATTTATCCTTTAAGAAAATGTGATAAGTTAAAAAAAGAATTATGTCTTTATTATCATATTCATGAATGTTTAGGATATTGTTGTTTGGAAGTTGATCCTAATGTTATAGAATCTATGAAAAAAGAAATTACTTCATTTTTAAAAGGAGATAGTGAAGTAGTTGAGAAGAGATTAAAAGAAGAGATGGAAACTGCTTCACAAAATCTTAATTATGAAAGAGCTTTAGAACTTAAAAATATGTTAGAAGATATTCATACAACTTTAAAGAAACAAAAGATTGATCTTAATACAAATAATAGTTTTGATTTAGTTAATTATTATACAGATAATAATTATTTAAGTATTGAGATATTCTTTATTAGACAAGGATTATTATTTGGTAGACATAATGAAATAATTCCTACTTTAGGAGATTATTCTGAAGAAGTATTAGAATATTTAATAAAATTCTATGACAAAGGAGTATTACCAAATGAATTATTAGTACCAGAAGAGTTTGATAGTGATTTATTAAAAGAGTATTTTGAGATTAAAGTGAATAAACCTCAAAAGGGAAAATTAAAGAAATTAATGGATTTGGCTGAAGAAAATGCCAAAGAACAATTGGATTTAGAATCTGAAACATTAAAAAAAGATGATGATGAAAGAAAAAAAGCATTAGAAGAACTTAGAAATCTATTAGGTCTTAAACAATTACATAGAATGGAATCATTTGATAATTCTCACTTGTTTGGAACATTCTATGTTGGTGGTATGGTTGTATTTGATGATTTCTTACCAAATAAAGATTACTATCGTAAATATAAAATATCTACTGATGTCAAAGATGATTTAGGGGCAATGAGAGAAGTATTATACCGTAGATATTTCAAAGTATTAATGGAAGAAGATAAAGGACCAGATTTAATTGTTATGGATGGAGGAGTTACACAAGTAAATGTTTGTAAAGAGATTCTTTCTTCTTTAAACTTAAGTATTCCAATTATTGGTCTTGTAAAAGATGATAAACATAAAACAAGTTATATTATTAATGAAAAGTTAGAAAGATTAGATGTTTCAAAGGATTCAAAACTATTCTTATTTTTGACTAGAATACAAGAAGAAGTACATCGTTATGCGATTACTTATCATAGAAATATAAAAGCAAAAGGAGCTTTATCAAGTGTTTTGGATTTTGTTCCTGGAATAGGTGAAGTACGAAAGAAAGAGTTATTGAGAAGGTTTGGATCTTTAAAGAAAATGAAAGAGGCTAGTCTTACAGAATTATCTTCTATTGTAGGAGAAAATGTTGCGGAAAATCTTTTTGCATATTTGAAAGAAATATAGTACAATAATCTTATAGAATATTGGAGTGTGTTTATATGAAAAAATTAAATCAAAAAGGTTTTACTTTAATTGAAATAATAGGAGCAGTTACAATTCTTTCTATTATTACGGTACTTGCATTAAATGCATATACTTCTTATTTAGATTGGTCTCGTAAGAAAGCTTTAGATAATATGGCTAAATCTGCATCTACTGCTGCAGAACAATATATTATGGATTATCCACATAAAACTATTGAACAAGGAAGAGCAACAGAATTAACTAGAGAGAATATTGATCAATATAGTGTTACATTTGAAGAATTAGTAGGTCTTGGTTATTTAAGTGATACTAATGATCCTATGGGTGGAGGAAATTGTACTGGTAGAGTTGTTATTGGAAGTATGCCTCCTGATCCAAATAATAAAAGAGCACTAGAAAAATATATGTTTGTTGTTCATGAATGTTGTTCTGCTTATCATGCAAGATATGTATATTCTTATGATACAAAAACATATGAAGAAAAAGATAGTAATGGAAATAAGATTTTAGTAGAACGATTAGAACCTATTGAAACTGTTTCTAAAAAAGCTGCTATTTGTGATTAAAAGCATTGTTTTACAATGCTTTTTCTTTTATAATAATTAAGAGGTGTACTTATGAGTAAGATAAAAGTAATGGATGAAGTACTTGCGAATAAAATTGCAGCTGGAGAAGTCGTTGAAAAATGCATGAATGTTGTGAAAGAATTAGTTGAGAATTCTATTGATGCAAAAGCTACTCAAATTGATATCTCTTTAGTAGAATCTGGTATTAAAGAAATTAGGGTTCGAGATAATGGGATAGGTATGGATCCTACAGATGCAGAAATGGCTTTTCAAAGACATGCAACTTCTAAACTTAAAAAATTAGATGATTTATTTACAATTGAATCATTAGGTTTTCGAGGAGAAGCTCTTCCTTCTATTGCGAGTGTTTCTAATATGGTTTTAAAAACTAGTGATGGAAATGTAGGTACATTAGTTACAGTAAATGGGGGTAAAGATTTAAAAGTAGAAAGATGTGATCTTGAGAATGGTACAACGATTACTGTAAGTAATTTATTTTATAATACTCCAGTACGTTTAAAATATTTAAAGAATCCATATGTGGAATTATCTTATATCGTAGAGTATGTGAATAAAATGGCACTTTCTTATCCTGATGTTAAATTTAGTTTAAAAAATAATGATAAAATAATCTTTCAAACAGATGGAAATGGAGATCAATTAAAAGTAGTCTATGAAATATATGGATCAGATATTACAAAGAAAATGATTCCTATTTCTAATGAAAACGATGATTATATGATTCATGGATTTATTTCTTTTCCAGAAGTTACAAAAGGAAATCGTAACTCTATCACAACATTAGTCAATGGAAGAGTTATTAAAAATAATGAATTGAATAAATGTATTGTAGATTGTTATCATACGTATATTCATAAGGATAGATATCCTATTATTATTTTAAATATTGATGTTGATCCTGTATTAATTGATATTAATATTCATCCTACGAAAATGGATATTAAGTTTTCTAAAATGGATTCTTTAAAAGATTTAATTATTAAATCCTTTACTGAAAAATTAGAAGAATTAACATTAATTCCTGAAGTTACTGTAAGAGATAGTTATTCGATTAGTGAAGTTAGAAAACAGATTATTTCTAAAGAGGATAAGGAAGAAAAAGAGGAAAAAGAAGATATTCAATATGAAGAAATACAACTTGATTTTGAAATACAAGAAGAAAATAAAAAAATAGAAAAGAAAAAACAAAAAGAGTTAGAAGATAATCTTCCATTTGAAATAGAAGAAGAAAAAACTCCTCGAATTAAAAAAATGATTCCTAGAGGAGTTGTATTGCTTACTTATATTATTGCGGAAAATGAAGATGGTATGTATTTGATTGATCAGCATGCTGCAGCTGAAAGAATTAACTATGAAAAAGTATTGAAAGAGATGAAAGAGAATAAACAAGTAGTAGATTTTTTAGTACCTTTTAAAGTAGAATTAAGAAAAGAAGAATTTATTTTGGCAAAAGAAAGATTACCATTATTAGAACCTTATGGATTTAATATAGATGAATTTGGTTTTAATACAATATTAGTTAGAAGTCATCCTAGTTGGATTCCAGATGAGAAGTCTGGAGATATTATTAAAAGAATTATTGATTTGATTGTTGAAAAGGGTAATTTTGATTTTGATCAATTTATATGGAGAATGGCTGCGACTACTGCATGTCGTATGAGTGTAATGGCAGGAGATTATATTTCAGAAGAAGATCAAGAATGGATATTAGAAAATATTAGATATTGTGAAAATCCATTTACCTGTCCTCATGGAAGACCTACGATTATTGCTTATTCTAAGTATGAATTAGAAAAGCTATTTAAAAGACAATTAGATTAGAATTGAGGTGAGGAGAAATGGATAATATCATTGTGATTGTTGGACCTACTGGAGTAGGGAAGACTAAATTAAGTATTGAACTTGCGAAGAAGTTGGATGCTGAGATTATTAATGGTGATAGTGTATCAATTTATAAAGAATTAAATATTGGTAGTGCTAAACCTACTATAGATGAAAGAGAAGGGATTCCTCATCATTTAATTGATATTAGAAGTGTATTAGAAGATTATTCTGTTTTTGATTATCAAAAAGATTTTAGAAAAGTAGTAGAAGAAATTCAAAGTAGGGGAAAAAGGGTCATTGTAGTTGGTGGTACAGGATTATATATTAAGGCTGCTTTATATGATTATCGTTTTGTAGAACAAGAAAATCATCATAATTATGATGAATTATCTAATGAAGAAATATTAGATAGACTTTTGAATTACTCTGTAGAAGTAGTAGATCCTTCTAATAGAAGAAGACTAGTTAATTTATTAAATAAACTAGAAAATGAAGAAGAGATAACGTATTATAAGGATCAATTATTATATCCGATAACAGTTATTGGTTTAACAACATCTAGAGATATATTATATGATCGTATTAATCATAGAGTTGATCAAATGATTGATAATGGATTATTAGAAGAAGTTAATTCTTTAAAAGATAAATATTCTTCTTCTCGTATTTTAAATAGTGGAATAGGTTATAAAGAATTTGTAGATTATTTTAATGATAAAAAAACATTAGAAGAAGTAATTGATCTGATAAAAAAAGATTCTAGACATTTTGCGAAAAGACAATATACTTTTTTTAATCATCAATTTCAAGTAAATTGGTTTGATGTTGATTTCCAAAGTTTCAATAAAACAATTGAGAAAGTATATGATTTTATAAAAAGACATTAAAAAGGAGCATTATTTTTGAAGTGAACCCTATTTTGGACACTTTATAAAAAAAGAGTCTTTTGATAAAATACTATCTCAAGAAAGGAGATAGTATTTTTTATGGCAAAAAAAGGACAGCAATTTAAAAAATATACAAATGAAGAACGTATAAAAA
>JAFRAK010000026.1 GCA_017405445.1 Bacilli bacterium
TCATCTTATATTTCTATAAGATAGGTTCTAATATAAATCTACGAACATTTACTGAACCTTTATTTGTTAGCGATTCAATCTTTTCTAACAAATCTCGTATGTGTATAATCCTCGGCTGTATTCATTGAACCTTATATATTTATTATCTTCTAATATTTGTAGGTTCTTCTTGAATCCAACATTTGTTATACTCAACTTCTTTTGAACTTTCCCAATGCTTATACTTGTGAATTCACATCTTTGGGATTGTTCTGCACAGAGTATTTTGTATATCAGTTTTGTTTCAAACTTAATATTCTTATCTCTCCATACTCTTGGATCAATTAATTCTAGTTGCTTTTTCAATTTCATACATTTGATTTCCTCCTTTCTTTTTCTATGTTACCCATTTAATTTTAAAGTGGGTTCATTTGGAAACACATATAATATATCATGCTAATTACATTGTTGTCAACACTTTTACTCAAAAAAATAAAAAATGTTGACATTTTTACCCAATAGGTGTATTATTATGGTGTGAGGTGAATTTCTATGGTAGAAAAAAATATCGGCGAAGTTATTGCTGAAGCTAGAGAAAAGAAAGGATTATCACAAAGACAACTTGCAAAACTTGCAAAGATTAATAACTCTGAACTTTCTAAAATAGAATCGGGTATAAGAAAAGATCCTAGTCCTAAAATATTAAGGAAGATAAGTAATATAATTGATGTTAATTATAGTGACTTAATGTATATGATAGGTTTAGGATTAGAAGTGACACAACTTAATTATTTTGTTAAAAGTCATTATGCTAGTTTAAATCTAGAACAACTTGATACTGCTGAAATAAATGTATTAGGAAGTATAGAAAACTCTGAAAGCATTGTTGCTACTTGTGAAAAAGAATTAGAAAAGAAAGATTTACCAGAAGAACAAAAAGAGTTATTAATACATACTATTGAGGATCATACATATCAAATTAATTCATCAAAAGAAATAATTAAACTTATTCAAAGTTTAAAAGTAAAGGAGAGAAACAAAAATGCAAAAAAGTAATTTAATTAAAAAGTTATTAGTAGTAGTAAATTTTATTGTAGTAATATTCTTAATAGCAACTATTATATTTAATACTAAACTTACTTATTCTTTATATTGGATTTCAATTCCTGTTTTAATATTTTTAATTGTATGGTTTATGTTTGAAGTAGATAAAGGATTGATTGAAATAAATAAGAACGAGGGCAAGTCAATTAGAAGATCATATAATGATATAACAGTTGTATCTACTGTATTCTATGGATTAATATATTTAGGAATAGAATTTATTGATATGATAAATCATGATATAAGAAATAATATTTATTTAGTATGTGGTTTCTTTGCAATAACACTTTTATATGAATTGTTTGTATTTACTGCAATTAAGAGTGCTAAAAAAGAAACATCGGAATTACTAAATAATAAATTTATGAAGTAAATTTATAATCCTTACTTTTGCATAGCAAAAGAAAAAATAACCTTTTACCTTTTCGTTAGATTAGGTATTAGGTTATTTTTATTTAAAGAATACGTGGCACGTTTTGTGAGTTTACTCATGAAAGTGGCGATAGTATTCTTTCTTTTTTATGAAGTCGCAAGACAAAATAAAA
>JAFRAK010000027.1 GCA_017405445.1 Bacilli bacterium
TAAAAATGGATTCAAAGACCCTTGGTATAATCTGACTTGACTCTTAAAATAATTTACCTAAAACTAGGTAAAAAATATTATATAGTAAATTGAAATTTAAATCACATCAATTTACTAAGTTCATTATACGTGGTATAATTTATAGTCGTTAGGAGGGATAGTATGAATTATGATTATTTAATGGAAGAAGATATGAAAAATATTCCTGAAGGATCTAAGTTATTATTACATGCTTGTTGTGCACCATGTAGTAGTGCAGTACTAGAAAGATTATCTTCTTATTTTCAAATTACTATTTTTTATTATAATCCTAATATTACTGAAGAAGATGAATATCAAAAAAGAATTCATGAATTAAAAAGATTTGTTTCCATGTATCAAACAAAATATAAGATTGATATTCTTGAAGGAAAATATGAACCTGAAAAATGGTGGGAGATATCTAAAGGATTAGAAAATGAACCTGAAAGAGGTAAGAGATGCTATAAATGTTATGAATTAAGATTAGAAGAAACTGCAAAAGTAGCAGAAGAGTTCAATTTTCCATATTTTTGTACTACTTTGACATTATCTCCTCATAAGAATGCAAATTGGATTAATGAAATTGGAGAAAAACTTGATCAGAATTATAAACCTCATTATTTGTATTCTGACTTTAAAAAGAAAAATGGATATAAAAGAAGTATTGAATTATCAAAAGAATATGATTTATATCGACAAGATTATTGTGGTTGTATCTTTTCTAAAAAAACAAAATAATTGTCGTATTTTGAAGTGTAAAGATAATTATCCTTTCTTTACATCTTTTTTTTCTTATATTATAATAACTTTAGAGGTGATCTTATGAAATATTATTGTATTGGTATTAAAGGAACAGGAATGTCTACCTTAGCTCAAATATTATATGATTTAGGTGCAGATGTATCTGGTTATGATGATGCGAAAGCACATAAATTTACTCAAGATGGATTAGAAGAAAGAGGAATTCCAATTTATTATGATCATGAACATGAAATTGATCCTGATACTATTGTTACTTATAGTGTTGCTTTTTCTGAAGATCATCCTGAAATTAAAAGAGTTAAAGAATTAGGACTTAAAATTCGAAAATATAACCAAATTATGGGTGATGTGATTAAGATGTTTGATTCTATTGGAGTTAGTGGTACTCATGGTAAGACTACTACTTCTTCTATGATTAAACATGTTTTAGAAACCTATAAAGGATGTAATTATTTTATAGGAGCAGGGGATGGTTTTGCTTCTAAAGATAATCAATATTTTGTTGTAGAAAGCGATGAGTTTAATAAACATTTTACTGCTTATCATCCTAAATATGCAGTTATTACTAATATTGAAGCAGAACATTTAGAATGTTATAAAGATATTGATGATATTAGAGATAATTTTGAAATATTTGCGAATAATACTAGTGATTTAGTAGTTGCGAATGGTGATAATGAAGAAGTTAAAAAGATTCATTATAATACTAAGCATATTTTCTATGGATTTCGTTTTGAAAATGATGTTATTATTAAAAATATGAAATTAGAAGAGACTGGATCTCGTTTTGATTTGTATTTTGGTGATGACTTTTATGGTAGTTTTGAAATACCTTTATATGGTAAACATAATGTACTAAATGCTACTGCAGCAATTATTATTTGTCGTGAATTAGGTATTTCTAGTAAAGAGATTTATGAAGCTTTAAAATCATTTAAAAATGCACAAAGAAGATTTGCTATTCAAAAAGTTGGTAATACAACTATTGTTGATGATTATGCTCATCATCCTACTGAAATTAAAGTTACACTTGAAGCAGTTAAACAAAAATTTCCTAATAAGAGAATTGTTGTTGTATTTAAACCAAATACTTATTCTAGAACAAGGGATTTCAAAGAAGATTTTGTTGCAGCGCTAAATATAGCAGATAAAGCTTTTGTAACAGAGATTGAATCAAATCGTGAATATGCTACAGATTATCCTGGAGTTAGTTCTAAAATGATTATTGATGAATTAAGAGATGGTAGTTATATATCTGAGAGTACCATTGATTTATTAAAAGATGAACTAGATTCTGTTATTTGTTTTATGAGTTGTGCTTCTATAGATGGATTAATTAATGCATTTAAAAATCTTGTTTCAAATAATGAAAATAATAACTAGTATTTGTAAATTTACGTTTAAAATGAATTCAAATTATTTTAAACGTATTTTTTTATGTTAAAATTAATATAGGTGACTAACTATGAATCGTAGAAATCAAAAATTTACAACTTATTTTGTTATACTTAGTTTATTAGTAATAGGTATAGTATATGCAATTCTACAAGCTAATCTACAAATTAATGGAACGACTAAGATTAGTTCAAATATGTGGGATATTCATTTTAATAATATCCAAATAAATAATGATTCTGTATCTATTGGTACAGGAGATTCTCCTGCAACCATAGATCCAAATGATACTAGTAAAGTTGATTTTTCTGTTACTTTATCTACTCCAGGAGACTTTTATGAATTTACTGTTGATGTAGTTAATTCTGGAACAATCGATGGAATGATTGGGTCTCTTACTACAACTTTAAAAGTAGATAATGTAGTAGTAGATACAGTACCAGATTATTTAAA
>JAFRAK010000003.1 GCA_017405445.1 Bacilli bacterium
AGAGTTTATTGATGAAATAGTTTATGATAATAATAACTTACGACCAAGTTACGCGATACAATATAAAAACCCAGTTGAGTATAGAACTCAACTAGGCTTTAATTAATCTTTTTTAGTGTCTACTTATCGTTGACAACTTCATGATTAACATTGTCTTTTACTTTATTCGTGTCTAATTACTTCAAATCTTTCTATTGTATAATTTTCATTTTCTGAAATATTTCCTTTTTCTTTTGCAACTTCTATTTGTTCCTCTACTGTTTCTATACTTTGAAGATTTGGAAGTAATACTCCTTTTTTAAACCCACTTTTTACAACTATTCCATATTTTTTTACATCTAAATCTTCTATAGAATCTACAACTTGCAATGGTGATAAAACATCTACATGTATTTCTAAATAATCTAATTCTTCTTCCTTCACTTCACTAAATCGATAATCGGATGTTGCGGCACTTATTGCATTTCCAATAATTTCTGCTGCAATATTTTCTCTTGATGGGAGAATTGTTCCTATACATCCTCTTAGACGATTCATTTTATAGATTGTTACAAATGTTCCTCTTTTGTTCTCTATTAATTCTTTAGGAAGATCTTTAGGACATTCAATAACTCTTTGATTTTTAATATATTCATATATTGTTTCTACTGCAAGTTTTACATATATATCTGCATTTTCTCTTTGTTTTCTTATTCTTTCTTTTTCATTTATTAAGTATTCTTTTAAGAAGAATCTATTATTTGATTTTCCAATTATTTGGTATGTTACAATTCCATATCCTACTCCTGTTGTATTCTCGTGAGAAAGTTCTTCTGCTTTTACTTCTATTCCATCTAATGCTCCTGCCATCATTATAAAGGAACGATGTCCACATTCTGATGCTTTTCTACATAGTTTTTCATCAAATGTTAATAATTCATTAAATCTACTATTTCTTAGAATGTCCATAATTCTATTATCGTAGATTGGCCCTTCTTCTACAAAACCATATGGTCCATATTCTTGTTGTTTATGGGACAAATCTCCACTCGCGATATAGACTACTCTTCTATTTGTATTTTCAATTGCTTCTTGTATTATTTTTCCAATTTTATAGTGTTCATAGTATGATTTCCCTGATAAACCTATTACTACTAATTGAAAGTCTTTATATTCTTGCTCTATAAAATATAATGGTACCATTGTTCCATGATCTAGTTTTGTTTCTTTTGGTGATTCTACTACTTCATTATTTGAGAGACTGATGATTTCTTTCACTAATTCTATGTCATTTTGTTCTTCAAATGACACTTCACTACACCCAAATCTTTTAAATAATCCAGTTAGTTTTTGTTCTCCTAATATTGAAAATGAATCATAATTTAGAATGGTATGAGGACTTGAAATAATAATAGTATCTGGTTTTAATTCTTTTACTATTTTTGCAATTTCATGATAAGAATCAATTGTCTTTTTTACTATTATTTCTTCTCCTTTTCCTATTTCTTTTATTATTAATGGTGGATGTGGTACAACAAATGCTCCTAGTATTGCCATATATTCTCCTCTTTTATTTGTTTTTCTTTATTGTTGTTTGTTTATTATCATTATCAGTAGGTTCTGAAGGATTAGAATTTAATAGTCCTATTCCCATTATTACAACTCCACTACATACTAATACAACACCTAGAAATGTAAACCAAAATTTTTTCTTTTCTTTCATTCTAACACCTCTATCTTCTTACTTTTATTATATCATTTTTTTATTAGAATTATAAAAATAATAGATTTCTTTTCATTATTTTACAATTATTATCATTGCATAATAAAAAGGTATTCTTATTTTAAGATATACCTTTTATCTTTTGTCATATTATTTATTCTTTTTTTAAATTCATCTATTTCTTTAGATATGTTTAGATTCATTCCGTTTTCTAATAATCTCATAATATTTAGTAATATAAATATATTTTGTAATATATATACATTTCCTAAATAGAAATATCTAATTGAGTAAAATGCTGTTATATGGGTATAGGTAACACCAAATAGTATTAGTAAATAGCTAATTAAAACAATGTGTAATATTTTATTTATATCATCAAATTTCTTAATATTTTTAACATATATTATTAAACTTATAATACTAAGTATTATTGTGACATATTTATATATTTGTCTCATTATTTCATATATAATACTATTCTTTTTTACAATATTTTCTGTATCACTATAATTATCATATCTTATTATGTAGGCATTTGTATGTGGATCAAATCTATAACCATCAAAATTTGTGAGTGTTTTTACATTTTTGTAACTGGATGTGTATATAATGGATTTTATTATATTTTTTGGTAATTTTTTTAATTCACTAATCGTTGGAGTATTTATAAAAATAGATGGTATTGTAAATTCTCTATCTAATTTTAATTTATCTATTTCTTCTCCTAACTTTTTATAAAACTCCTCACTTTCTTTAGCTGTTTGAAACCTATTTTTTTCATATATTAATAGTCTAAAATACCAAATTATATTCCCGTTATTGATTTCTCCATTATCATCTGCTAAAGATTTATAAAAACTATCTAAATCATTTTTAGAAATGGAAAATGAATCTGTTAAATCACTTATTATATGTAATGTTTCTTTTGTAATAGATACATTATCTAGTTTTTTATTATCTTTTATTTTTAATATTTTCATATAGGTTTTATGAAACTCTGATTTATTGATTTCATTATAAGTATAAATACCATAATATTTATAATTAATAAAAGATATCAAATTTAAACTAAATACTAATATAATTATTGGGATTATAATTCTAATGTTTTTAATTTTATAGAGAAATAATACAAATATTATCACAATAGTCCATATATTATCTTCTCTTGTTAAAAACATAATAGATAAAATAATTCCTAATAAAACATAATCTTTTATCTTATTATTTTTTATAATATTAATAATAATCCCTAAAAAGAATAGTAATTCCATAATAGAAATAGAATTTCTATATAATCTTTGAAATAATTCTGATGAATAACTAATAGGATTAAATAATAATACTACATATATTATTAATAAATATTTTTTATTTTTAATAATACCTTCTAATGATAAAGTAAAATAGATACAAGATAATATGTATAGTATTGTAAGAAATAGACTAAAGTTTAGATGAAGTAATGTTGTAAAAGACAATATTAAGGGAAAAACAATACCTTTAATGAGTGTAAAATTATTATATCTACCTAAATATTCACCTTTCATAATACTTCTGGATAGATTTATCATTAATTTATCATCATATTGTAAATTTACGATATAGAAATTTGGTAATTTAAAACTTATTAAGAATCTTAGTATTGTTACTAGAATAAGTAGTATAATAAACCAATTCTTTTTTATGTACTTCATAATGTATCCTCCGATATTTATTATATACGAAAATGGTTGATATTCCTATATCAACCAATCTATTTTTATTTTTATCTCAATTTTTATGCAATAGTAAATTGTCTTCCACTATCAGGGGCAGCATATTTAGAAGTATTACTTCCATAAAGTCTTGTTGTAGTGTTATTAATACTGCCACCATTAGTAGATGGTATCTTGATATTCCATGTTGTAGCATAACGACCTGCATATTCAAACATATACGACATATTTGTTACATTTGATGTATTCCATCCACTTAAATTTAAATTGAAGTTTGTGGCATTTTCTCCCGCATATGAAAACATATTATACATATTTTCTACATTCGAAGTATCCCAGTTTGATAAATCTCCGATATTCCATGTTGTAGCACTTAATCCTGCACCAGAAAACATATAAGACATATTTGTTACATTTGATGTATCCCAGCCACTTATATCTCCTATATTCCATGTTGAAGCATTGGCTCCTGCATAAAAAAACATATAAGGCATACTCGTTATATTTGATGTATTCCAACTACTTAAATCTCCTATATCAAATGTTGTTGCATTAAGTCCTACATAAGAAAACATCTGTTGCATATTTGTCACATTGGATACATTTAAATGATTTATGTTTCCTTCAAGAGTTTGGGAATCTGCTCCTGCTCCTCTAAACCAATAGGCTGTTGAAGTAGGTGCAACTATTCCTTCTATTTTTATCTCTTCTACTTTATGACTAATGCCACCATAACCAGTACTTAGAAGAATCCAAGGAACATCGGTATAATTTGCAAAAACTGTAGTTCCAGCAAAACTACCTTGGTAGTTATCAGAACTAGTTACTTCAGAATCTGAGATTACTAATTTTTCATAATCTCCATCATTATTATTATCTTGTAATGCCCAATAGATTGTATCTGTTACGGGTACCTTTGGTTGAATAAGATGATCTGGATAAATTGCTGTATCATCTGCTTGAATATACTGAGGTTCTAATGTCGTTACTACTGTAGTTGCTTCAGGTAATTCTTCTATGTCACTTCTAAATTCAAGTCTAACAAGATAAGTTTCAGTATTTCCTGCACTTAATAAATGGTTTGGTAATATTTCTACCCCATCTTCATAAGTAATGGAATAGTTTAAATAGTTAGGAACTTCAGATACTATTTCATTATTAACTTTTAATGTCTTATTAAGAGTTCCAATCATGGCATCAATGGTACCAGCATTTACTACATCAACAGTAAATTCATAAAAGTCTCCTGGTAGAGATAATGTTACTTCAAAATCTATTTTACAATTGTTTTCAGGATCTATTACTGCAGCAGAATCGTTTTCTCCTATTGAAATAGAGTTTTCATTTATTTGAATATGATCAAAATGTACATCCCAAGAGTTTGATTTTATCTTCGCAACTCCATTAATCTGTAGATTTGCTTGAAGAATGGCATACACTACTCCTATTATTAAAAGTATTAAAACCATAATTGAAGATGTTGGTTTTTTCCTTTTGAAATTAATTGAATTCATATTATCACTCCTAATTCATATATGTTTTATTCTATGCAATGATGAAACATAGTATTTTTATATATTAAAATTGGTATCATAATTTTCTACAAATACTGGAATCGGTAAAAAAGAATAATAAAAATAATAATTATTTTTTTCATAAGATTAAAGATTCTATTCTTATTTATCATTATTCTATCATGATTTCTTATTTTTGTTTATATGAATTACTTAATTTACATTATTTTTTTCTTTCTTTCTTTTCACTATTCGTTAATTATGTTAAAATGAAATAAAGTATGGTGATTCTATGAATAAGATAAAAGAGAAAAACGACTTAATCTTTATTTTAATGTTTTTATTAATTGTTGTACTTGCTTTTCTTTTTTTAATACAAACATCTTTAGGAAAGTATAAGAGAAAAGCGGGAGCAATTGTTCAAAACTCGATTGCTAGTTGGAATATTAAAGTAAATAATGAAACTATAAATCATAAGCTTTTACTTACAAATACCATTACACCTGTTATTTTAGATAGCCAATTTGTTAAAAATGGTACGATTGCTCCTGGTACTACGGGTTATTTTGATATTGTGATTAATGCTTTAGATGTTGATGTTGATTTTACTTTTGAATTAGAAGCAAGTCCTGATGAGGAGACTCCTTTAGTTGATTTAAAATTTACAAAATATGTTATTGATAATGTTGAATATAATTATGATTCTTTGACTCCTGTTTCAGGTAATATTACAAAGAATACGGGAGATACCTCTGTTCGTTTATATTTTGAATGGTATGATGGAAATGATAATGAAATGGACAATGCTGATGATACAGAATATGCTATTGACCCAGATCATCAAAATACCAATATTTTAGTATCTATTACATTTAAACAAAGAAATACATAAAAAGTACTAGCAATTCGCTAGTATTTTTTTATTGATTTAAAGACTAAAATAATCTTTTAAATTAACTATTAATTTGTTCTACGTGTAGTCTTAGATTGATATCTAGACATGGATATCCTGTTGTTGTTTCATAGGTTTTACATTCCATTCCAAAATAAGTATCGGCATCATCCTTATCTAAGTATAAACTATCTCTATTAATTGTATAAGTTTCATCTGATATTTGAGTTTCTTGATAAGTATTCTCTACTTTTGAATAATATGTAAAATACTCATCATAATCATAGACATTATTTAATTTGTAATAAATTGGTGTTGCGCTTTCGAATGACCATGTTACTAGTACTTTGAAATTTGAAGAATCTTTAGAAGGTATATTTATTTTTTCTTGTTCTACTTGTATGGAGAATGGATAATTTGTATTTAAGTAAACATCTTTATCACTTATATTTGTTAAATCTACTTCTCTTCCAAGGATAGAAACAGATAGTACTTCATATGATAATTTAGCTGGAACATCACTTTGATTATTAATTATATATGTTTTTTCAAAGTCTGGCATTCCTGGTCTCATATTACTTACTACTACGATTGCATCATGTACTTCTTCATGTGTATCATCTAAGAATTGAATATCCCATGCTGCGACTTCTCCTTTTATTTCTACACCAGTTTGGGTTGTAAAAGCAAACCATGCAAAGGCGTTAACACTTAGAGTAAACAAAGCCATCAATAAAACAAAATACTTTTTCTTTTTGTATTTTCTTTGTACTGAATCTAATAATTGTTTTCTTTTTTGTAGATTCATATGTTTACTCCTTTATTCTTTTATTTTTCTATTTTTTTAATTCTTGTTTATCGATTTGATAATCTGTTATTGTTTGTAGTATTTCTACAACAATTATAATTACTAATGGGCAAAATATAAGTGCAAAGAAACCTAATTGTGTTTTGACTATATGATTGATTTGCGTAATGATAGGTACTTTTCCTATTACTTTTCCTATAATTTGTTTATCATGAATTGGCAAATCTTCTACATCTGAATTTACACCTTTTGTAATGATAATTAGTCCTCCATATTCATCTTTTTCAATTGAAATGATTCTATGGGTTATTACTTTTCCTGATATTTCTCCTACTTCTCCAATGTAGGATAT
Organism: Bacilli bacterium; assembly: GCA_017405445.1. Lineage (GTDB taxonomy): Bacteria > Bacillota_I > Bacilli_A > RF39 > UBA660 > UBA3789. The sequence goes on from JAFRAK010000003.1 coordinate 6,990, forward strand.
ATCATCCCCTACTTTTAATTTACTTGTATCACAATCTTTTACTGCAATTACATCATTAATGTCATATACCCCAATCATAGATCCTGTTGCAATCGTATAAAAATGATATCCAAATACACTTTTTGAAGAGACTCTTTGAATAATAATTAGGGCAATGTAGGCGATTAATATTAATACAAATAAACATTTAACTATTCCTACAATCCATTTAAAAAATTTACTATCCAGTATTCTTTTCATGTGTTATCTCCTTCTTCCAGTATTTCTAACATATGATTAAAGGAATCTAGTTCTCTATTTAATCGATTCTCTAATATATCATATATTCTTGCTTTCTTTTGATTGTTATTCTCTTTTTTAATTTCTATTTGTTTTTTAAATAATGTTAATATCTTATCTTCTGTTAATTCTATATTGGTATCCATAATATTGTCAATTAATCTTCTTATCATTTGATTAATGATATTTGTCTCTGTTGCCTGATTACTTTCATCTATATAGTTTTTATTGGCTAAATAAGTAGATAAAAAAGCTTGATCATATTCATTTTTCAGTAATCCTCTATCATAAAACTCTTTTTCTGTTAATTCTTTATTATCTTTACTTTCATATGTTTGCATAAAGTTCCATAATTCTTCTGCTTTTTGAAAGTTAGGATTTTTTAAAATAACATTCGTTTTTTTAATAGGACTTCTAACAGGAGATACATGTAGTCTACTTAATTCCATCATTAATTCGGTACCAAAAAAACCATCAATTTGTTTTTTTAGTTTTGATACTCTTTCTGAGTAGGTCATTCTTTCGTTTGATCCTCCATTTTCTTCGATGTTTTTTGTTATATCATCTACATCTAATGATATTTTTAAATCTTGACCATTTACTTTAGAATTAGCTTCATAATGTAGTTTGTTTTTATCTACACACATATTAATATTACTTGTTGTTGCTATTCTGTTTTCAAAAAACATTCTTAAATCATTAACTAAGGTATAAATAAAACGATTTTCATAAGTATCTAAACTTTCTTCTTTATTGATATTTAATATTTTAGATGGTTTTACATCTCCATTATCTTCTATTTTTTGAATTAAATTTGTATGTTGTGTTAAGTGAATGACAGATTCTACTGTTACTTTTTTTGATAATTCTACTTTTACGACTTCTTCATCATTCATAATGAATCTTTTAGGATTTCTTAAAATATTATCAATGTATGGAACAATTTGTTCAATTAAGTCTAACCATTCATAATTATATTCTTTTTTATTATGATTTCTTTTTACAAATAAAGTAGAATTTAAATTATTTATGAATAATTGATTGTTTTCTTCTTGTTCTTGATCATCTTCTGTTTCTACTTGTTCTTCTTCCTTAATTTCTTCTTCTTCCATATTTTTCCTTCTTTCTATACCATTTTCTTAAGTCTTAATAAGTATTCTTTACATTCTCCAAAGTTTTCTTTTCCGAATGTTTTATCTATAAACTCAATAAATGGATCTATTTCATCTCTTATATAAGCTAAGTTCAATTGCTCAAATTTACGTAATACTTTTCTTGCTAGATAATAGTCTACTGCATCTACTTCTGTTCCTCCACATTCTACGAAGGTAGCAACAAAGTCTTTCATTTGTTTTACAATACGGTTACCGAAAGCTATACGGAAATGTTTGATGACATAATCATCCATTTCAGATACTTTTTGTTCCATTTCTTCTGTTAATGGATGTTTCTTTTTAGCTTCTGCAAATAATCCTTCTAGATAAGAACTATTAATATTCATAGCTTCTGTATCAACTGGTTCAAAAGGTTCTCCTTTGTCATTGATATCAATTGGCATAGCACGGTCGTATACTTTATCTGTTACAGCAAAAGTTGAATCATCGTTATTGATGGTACCGATATACCACATGTTTCCTGGAATTTGTAATTTACCATTTTTTAACATTTTAGGGTCATTATCCCAAGAACTTGGAACTAATTCAATAACCCATTCATCTCTAGATGGCATTTCTAGAATGGATAACATTTCTGCAAAGTAATATTCGACACGGGCTATATTCATTTCATCTAGTACTGTTACATAAACATCATCTGTATAACCTGCTAAATACATTGCTTTTAAAACTTCTGTTTCATTAAATTTTTTGGTAAATTCATTGAAATATCCAAATAACTCGGTTCTATCTCTCCAAGATGGTTGAACAGATGCGATAATGGCATCATTTTTAATAAATTTACCCCAAGCATAGGCTAGAGATGTTTTACCAGTTCCAGAAATACCTTGTAATATAACAAGTTTTGTAGCTGATAAACCTGATATAAATAAACGCATCATTTTTGTGGTGTAATATAATTTTAATTTAGAAGCTGCGAAGTTTCTAAATGTTTCTACTAATTCCTCTAGTGTGAAGGTATTATTGTATTGTTGTATTTTATAATCTTTAAATTGCAAGTCAATAGAATGTAATTTTGAGAAACGATAACTATCTAAGTCTCCATCTAAGTTGTCTTCGCTAGATTCTGTGTTTTCTTCTCCTGTTGTATCTATCGTTGCTTCTTCACCAGGCTTTAAACCTAATTGAGATACTTTCATAGCAAGTATTTTTTCTTTTTCTTGTACTAATGATGCAACTTCATTATTTAATTCTCCTATTTCTTTTAACATAGATTCTTGTTCTACTAAAGTTTTTCTAAATTTAATATACTTTCTAATAAAGAATACAATTACTGCAACTATTAAGGCAAGTATAACAATCATGATAATGATTGCTATTATAACTAATACCCATTCTCCTGTTGTGAAATCTTTCTTATAAAAATCAATGATATGAAGATAGTCAGGAATATTAAATATTTGAACAAAACCTGTTGCTATTCCAGTAATCATTGTTCCTATTCCTTTAAAGAATATGGACATAAATTCAAATAAAAAACGTACGTAAGTATCCATCCTACTCCTCCTCATATAATAAAACATCTATCTGTTCATTTTGATATTCTAAATAAGTGTCTCTTTTTTCAAATTCACAGTTTTTTACAATACAATATTTGAAGAATAATTCTTTTGCCATCTCATCAATCGCTTTTACTCCTTCATTGTTTTGTTTATTAATCTTATAAATACAAGCAAAATCATAGTCACTTTCTAATTGATTAGAATAATCTTTATACATATCAAATTTAATTGATAATATGACGTATCTAGCGAGTAAAGAATTATCTAATAACTCTTTTATTTCAGGAATAATTTTTCCTCTATTAATGATAGTATTAGGTAATTCTATGATTTTTTTCTTAATATTTTTATTAGATTCATATTCTTTTAATATTTCTAATGATACTTTTTGTATCATACATTCTATCTTGATAAGATCTAATCTTTTATCTTGTAATACTAAATTTACCATGTTTTTATTATATATATCTAAAGATTTAATATTAGGAAGAAGTATTAATTCTTCTATGTCATTATGATTGGTAAATTTTTTTGTAACAACATCAAAGAATTGATGATTATATTTTAATAGTTTCTGTTTCTTTTGATATGTTTCTGTTACTAGTTTTATTAATTTAGATAATCTATTTCCTAAATACTCTTGTATTAATTTATTATTATTTACAAAATCTTGTATTTTTGAAGGTATTTCTTCTTTATTATTAATTTCTAATTCTTCTATTTTAATGATTTCATAGACTAGGTCTCTTGCTTTTTGAATTAGTTTTTCATTTGATGCATATTCTTCATTAGATACTTCTAATTCATATGGTTTATAATCATACAAGATTTCTTTCATAATTCCTTCTAATTCTTCTTTTAATATCTTTTTATTGTAATTATCTGTATCTACTGTATGAAAGATATGATAATAATAATTATCTATGTATGTTTCAAAATAATAAGTTAATACATCACGAAGAAAAGGAGTGTCTTCATTTAATAAAAATACTCCATATTCAGTAAGACGCATTTTCTTATAATTTAAATATACTGCAATTGCATTTTTCATATTATCACTACCTTTTTTCATCATATCATATTTTTTGTATTATTTCCATTAATTTGCTAGTTGAACTGTAACATTTATGATAGATGGGTTATTATTATTTGGATATGTATAATCCATTGCGGGATTATTTTTATAAAAAATTATTTCATTACTGGATGAGGCATCTACTTTAAAGGCAAATTTTGATACCCATTGATAACCATTAATTGTTTGTTCTTGGTAAGGTGTTGCTAGTCGATTAAGATAATTTTCATTTGTCATATCGACAAGTAATGTATTTGGATCATATTCAACAGTAACAATTGCAGAAAAACAATTACTTTGATTCTCTCCTAAATCTTTATAGACATCTAAGCTTATTAAATCTCCTTGTTGATAAGTAGAAAAAGCATTTGATACTTTATAAAATGGTACGGAATTGGTAAAGACAATCTTTAAGAATTTGTCATTTGGATTATCTTTTATTTCATAAGAAAACTTACTTGTTTCTACTTGAATAATATAAGTGGCACTCATGGATTTACGATAAGGAGATTTTGATGTTGCGGTTGTAGTTACTCTAATGTCATCTCCTTCATGGAAAGTACCAATAGGATTTACTGTGATTTGATATGTATCTTCATTTGTATCTGGATGAATGATTCCGGATTCTTTATTTAAATTACAAGTAACGGTTTGTGGACAAGAGACGGTTATTTCATATTCAATATCAAAGTTTGTATGCACTTTATCGTTCTTACGATTATTTAAATCAATCATTAAATTGTAGGAATTAACTCCATCCCAGTTTCTTATTACATAATTCTTTCCATTTACTCCTAGTACGGTACTATTAAAATAAAAAGCTTTTGTTTCTAAGATATAACTATTAATAATATTTTTAATATATCTTCCAGCTGTAAAGGATATAATTACAAATATACTTAAACAAATCATGACTATGATACTAATTGTTTTATGTTTTCTAATGTAATTCATATTCTCCTCCTATAGCATTTGTTTTGATTCTAATATTACCTCAATACATTCTATATAATTGGCATAGGTTTCATCATCTGCATAAATAGATGGAAATGTAATAACCATAGTATAGACATCTGTTTTTCTTGTTTCATAAAGCATTTCATAATTAGCATTTGCATCATATAAATGGTACCAAGCCAAATCACTATCTTGAATATTGGTAGCTCCATTTAAGATATCTTGAGCATCATTATCTTCAGGTAATTGATTTCGATACATTTGAATTTGTATTGGTAAATTGGTTGTTGTCCTAACTTTTACATCGTAAGTTAAATCTACGTCACTTGTTGTATCTGAATTAAAGTTTGATACACTAAACTTATAAATATAGCTTTCATCTCGAGGAATTATACCATCTGAATCTAAATTAAATTGGATAGTATCACTTTTAAAAATATATAATGCTTTATCAATATTAGCCATTAATTTTGTTCTAACTTCATATCTTGAGTATGCTACTTTAAAAAAGTAAGTTGATAATAATAATATAAAGAATAATCCAAAAGAGAATGCAATGAATCTAAATTTTTCATTGTAATAAGGTATTTTTTGTATATACTTCTTTATAAGATTCATCTTTCTCACTCTCCTGTATAAGGTTCTATAGTTTCTCCTAAATATTGCTGTGCATGGAAATTTATTTCAAATAAATCATCATAATGATGTTCATCTATTTCTATTCCTTCAATATCTTCTGTTGCATCAAAATAAAACTCTAACGTTATTGTTGCAGTATCTCCATTCTCTATGGCATCTTTTGGAATTATGCCAGTATAAGTACTTTCTCCTGTTTGTACAATATCGTATTCTGAAGTTATCGAACCAAAGTTTAATAATTTGGTCTCATCTTGATCTTTTCCAATAAATTCAAATTCAAATAGAATGGCTACTTCACTACCGGTTGGATCTAGTTCTAAATCACATGTTCCTGTACTTCCTGGAGATATTTTTCCTTCCCTTGTATGAGTTGATTCCCAAGTAAAGTGATCTAATAAAATTTCATCGTTTAAAGTACCTGATCCTACTATATCATAACCATTTATTTTTAATCTAATATCTGCAATATCTGCTTGTACTTTGGCTTGTGTTGTACTTTCATAGGATGTATAAGTAGATTTTGCATTTAAATATAAAAATGCAAATAGGGATATTATGATTACTATTAAAATTATTTGTTTTTTTAATTCTTTCATCATATACACTCCTACTCTATTTTATTATATCAAATCCTATATTTCGACACAAGTTTTGATATAAAAAAAAGAAATAGATTTTTCTATTGAAGTTGTCAATAAAAAGTAGACACTAAAAAAGAGTTATTTGAAACCTAGTTGAATCCTATATTCAACTGGGTTTTTATATTTTAATGCAAAACTTGGACGATAATTATTATTATCCCAAATAATATCATCAATAAA
>JAFRAK010000028.1 GCA_017405445.1 Bacilli bacterium
AAGAAGAAAAAAGAAAAGAAAAGGAAAAAATAAAGGGGAAATCCTTTCTTATCCTCTTGATAGTTCTTGTTTTCTTATGTGGTTTAGGAATAGGTGTATTCTACTTTGTTTTTCCACAAATAACTTTAAATGGAAAGAAACACTTAATTCTAAATTATAAAGAAGAATATATTGAAAAAGGATATAGAGCTACTTATTTAGGTAAAGATATTACGAAAAAAGTAAAAGTAAGTGGAAAAGTCAATTCTGAAAAACTAGGAACTTATAAGATTAAATATAAAGTAGATGGAGGACTATTACCTAGAACTATTATTAGAAATGTTTCAGTAAAAGATACTCAAAAACCAAAACTAAGTATTAGTAAAGATGATGCTTATGTTTGTCCTGGTTCAAAGTATCAAAAAGAAGAAGTTACCGCAACAGATAATTATGATGGAGATTTATCCTCTAAAATAAAAGTAGATATTAAAAAGACAATGGTTACTTATTCTGTAGAAGATTCTAGTGGAAACTTAAAAGAGGTTAATAAAAAGATTATTTATAAAGATATAGAAGGTCCAGTAATTACTCTAGAAGGACCAACAGAATTAGATATGTGTATTAATGAAGTATATAAAGATCCAGGTTATACTGTACTAGATAATTGTGATGGAGATTTAAAAGACAAAGTAGAAGTAACAGGTAGTGTTGATAATAGTTTAGTTGGAGAATACGAATTAACCTATAAAGCAAAAGATAGTGCAGAAAATGTTGGGGAAGCTAAAAGAAAAGTTAGAGTTAGTAATGGAGATGCTCCTGGAGTTGTTTATCTAACATTTGATGATGGACCTAATGCTGGAACTACTGATGTAATATTAGATATATTAAAAGAAGAAGGAGTTGAAGCAACTTTCTTTGTAACAAATAAGGGCCCAGATGAATTAATTGTTAGAGAATTTGAAGAAGGACATACTGTTGCCTTACATACAGCTTCTCATGATTATAGCATCGTATATGCATCGGAAGAATCATATTTTAATGACCTACAACAAGTAAGTGATAGAGTAAAAAACTTAACTGGAATAGAATCAAAATTTATACGGTTCCCAGGAGGAGCAAGTAATACTGTAAGTAGACACTATTCTATTGGTATTATGTCACGTCTAACTCAAGAAGTACAAAATAGAGGATATAAGTATTTTGACTGGAATATTTCTAGTGGAGATGCAGGAGAAACACAAGATCCTGATGAAGTATATTCCAATGTAGTATCAAACTTAAGTCATGATAGAAGAAACATTGTCTTAATGCATGATATTAAATGGTATACAAGAGATGCCCTAAGAAGTATTATTAAGTACTGTAAAGAGAATGGATATCAATTAAGAAAGATTACAAATTGTACTGAAATGTATTCTCAAAGAGTAGGTAATTAGACAAATAATACAAAATAAGATATAATACGTAAGGAGTGATTTTATGGCTTTGTTTTTACCAAATGTTTATCAAGAATCTATTTATGATATAGATTATAAAACATTAAAAGATAAAGGAATAAAATGCTTAGTATTTGATCTTGATAATACCATAGGATTAATCAGACATAGAAATTGTCCAAAAGAAACAATTGAACTAATGCAAAAACTTCAAAAAGATTTTATGGTAGAGATTTGTTCTAATAATACTACAAGTAGATTAAAACCATATTTAAAAGAGTTAGGAATTACAGGTACTAGTTGGAGTATGAAACCATTAACTTATTCTTTAAAAAAGATTCAAAAGAAGAATCACTTAAAGAAAAAAGAAATGTGTATGATAGGAGATCAATTAATAACTGATATTCTCGCAGGAAACAGATTTCATATACTAACAGTATTAGTAAACCCTCTAGGAACAGATCATAAAGTAACAGGAATTGCTCGAATAATAGAAAACATAATTATACATAATTATCAAAAGAAAGGGTTATTTGAAAGAGGAAAATATTATGGATAATGAAAAAAAATGCCAAGGATGTGGAGTACTACTACAAGATGAAAATGTTCTACAAGAAGGGTATACATCCAGTTTAGAAAATGATTTATGTCAAAGATGTTTTAGGATGAAAAACTATGGAGAATATCAAGTAGTTACAAAATCCAATGAAGAATATTTAGATATATTAAAAGAAGTGGGTAAAACAAAAGATTTAGTTTTATATATTACTGATTTATTAAATTTAGAAAAGAACATAGAAGAAATAAGAAATTTAATTCCAAATAAAATGATTTTAGTATTAAATAAAATGGATGTATTACCAAAATCTGTAAAAGAAGAAAAGATTAAAGCTTATTTTGAAAAAGAAAATGTTCATTTTGAAGAAATTATTGTTATTAGTACTGCAAAGAATTATAATATTGATTATTTACTAAAAAGAATAAAGTATTTTCAAACGAGTAAGAATGTTTATGTTGTAGGTCATACCAATGCTGGTAAGAGTAGTTTGATTAATAAATTAATTAAGAATTATTCCAACAATACCCAAGAGTTAACAATGTCTCCTTTACCTTCTACTACATTAAGTACCATTAATATTGATATCAATGATTATTTAACATTAATTGATACTCCAGGATTAGTAGATACTGGTTCTATATTAAATCATGTAGAACCTAAAATGGTAAAGAAAATATCGCCTAAAACAGAAATTAAACCACGTACTTATCAATTAAAGAAAAATCAATCTATCTTAATTGAAAAACTAATTAGAATTGATTACGTAGAAGGAGAAAAAAATAGTTTTACGTTATATGTATCTAATGATGTTAAAGTAAAAAGATTATTAAATTTATTTCATAATAATGAATTAAAAGAAAAAACTAAAATATCTTATCAAATGAAATATGATGAAGATTTAGTAATCAATGGACTAGGCTTTATAAAAATAGTTAATAAAGGTACAATAGATGTCTATTTAGATTCAGGTGTAGATACTTATACAAGAAGAAGTTTAATATAACTTCTTTTTTTGTAAAAATTAGTAAACAGATAAAAATAGATAAAAAAATCGATTAATTTATGATATAATATAAATAGTATAGGAGAGTGTAGATGTGAGAACAAATAAAAAACAAATAACTACAACTTTTATATTATGTAGTTTATTATTAATAGGTGTAGTGTATGCAATTTTACAAGCAAATTTACAAATAAATGGTATTGCCAAGATTAGTTCTAATACATGGGATATTCATTTTGATAATATACAAATTAATACTAACTCAGTAGCTATAGGAGAAAATGATTCTCCCGCAACCATTGATCCAGAAAATAACTGCAAAGTTGATTTTGAAGTAACATTATCACTTCCGGGAGACTTCTATGAGTTTACTGTAGACGTTGTAAACTCCGGGACAATTGATGGAATGATAGGAGAGTTAAATAAAACATTAATAGTCAACAACGTTGTTGTAGAAGAAGTACCTGATTATTTAATTTATTCAGTAACATATGAAGATGGAGATGAAGTATTAGAAAAACAAATGATTAGTAAGAATTCTTCAGAAACTATTAATGTAAGATTAGAATTCAAAAAAGATATTGAAGAATTACCTGATGCAACTACAATTACTACTAGTTTAACTCCTGAGTTTGTTCAAGCAGATAGTACAGCAGATACTTCTAGAAATAGTTTGTATAATGTATTAAAAAAAGCTGTTAATTTAAATTTGGCTTCAGAATATACTGGAAATCATAAAGATTCTTTTACAGAACAAGCTACAAAAAAAATCTATTATTGGAGCGAAGATGATATCTCTATTTTAGATAAATGGAATGTCATTTTTGGGGGATTTTGCTGGCAAATGTATCGTACTACAGATACAGGAGGAATTAAGCTCTTATACAATGGAGTTCCAAGCTCAGGAAAATGTAACGCAACAGGAGCAAATACTGCGATTGGAACATCAAAATATGATAACATCAATATATATGATAATTATATTCTTTTTGATGTAGGATATAGAAAATATGATAGAGAAAATTTTTCTTTCGGTTTTTGGAAAGATAACTATAGTTATTATGAAGATATAATATATGGAAGCGATTTTATATATGATGGAAATTATATTTTGGTAGATACCACTGATACTCAGTATTACACAGAATATCCATATACATGTCTTAATTCATCCGGAGAATGTAGTGAACTTTATTATTATTTTGACGATGGTTATTATTTTAACTTCTTTTATGGAGTAGGTATTGAAGATGCGATAAATGAAATTGAAAATGTTTCTAGTACTGGATCTGACTCTCTTATCAAAACTGTTCTTGAGACGTGGTATTATCAAAATTTAAGAAGTTATAGTAATATGCTAGAAGATACAATATTTTGTGGGGATCGTAGCCATAATGAAGAGTTAGACTCTATTGTCACCGTTTACTTCAATAATTATGATAAATATAATAATACTGATTTAAGTTGTACTAAGGTTTCCGATCAATTTAGTGTAAACAATAATAGTGCTAAAATATCCTATCCAATTGGACTTATGAGCTTATCAGAATATAATTTAGCGAATGCTTCTGACGTTTTTTATACAGAAAGAGATTATTGGCTTATGACTCCTCATTCCATAGAAGACGGTTATATTAAAAATTATGCCGTATTTGGTTATCAGGCACAAGACGCAAATTTAGCAGAAGAGTTAGATGTTAGGCCAGTAGTATCCTTAAAAGTAGGAACAAGTTATGTAAGAGGAGATGGTTCTAGAAACAATCCATATGTAGTGGAATAAAAAAAACATCTTAATAGAATTGTCAACAAAATGTCAAAGGACTTATTTAGTCCTTTTTTTTCTTTACTTTTTTTTAGTGATTATGTATTATTAAATTAAGTAGTGGTTGATTGTGGAGAAAAGTGGGGGATAAATATGTTTATAGGAGAGTATCATCATTCTATTGATGAAAAAGGAAGAATTATTATTCCAGCAAAATTCCGAGAAGAACTTGGAAATTCTTTCATTGTTACTCGAGGATTGGAAAACTGCCTTTTTGTTTATTCTAACGTTAGTTGGGATAAAATCTGTAATAAACTAAACTCACTACCTTTCACAAAAAAAGATGCGAGAGTATTTAATCGTTTCTTTATGTCAGGTGCTACCGGAGTAGAATTGGATAAACAAGGACGTATCAATTTACCTTCCCCATTAATTGACTATGCAAAATTAGAAAAAGAATGTGTCGTAATAGGAACAGGTGATCGTCTAGAAGTTTGGTCTCAAGAAGCTTGGGACGAGTTCTTCAATTCGAATAAAGAATGTATGTCAGACATAGCCGAAAATCTATTTCAAGAAAGTGTGGATTTATGATGGAAAAACACATAAGTGTCTTACTAAATGAAACTATTTCCTCCCTAAATTTAAATGAAAATAGTATCGTAGTAGACGCAACTTTAGGCTATGGTGGACATAGTAGTTACATCTTGGAGAGAATAGATAAGGGGTATTTATTCGCCTTTGACCAAGATAGTGAAGCAATTCGGCATAGTACCGATCGTTTATCAAAGATCGGTACTAACTTCACTATCATCAAAAGTAACTTTGTACATTTAAAAGAAGAATTGGAAAATCGTGGAGTAGAAAAGGTCGATGGATTCTTATTCGATTTAGGAGTATCCTCTCCTCAATTAGATGAAGAAGAAAGAGGTTTTTCATATCACAATGATGCAAAACTTGATATGAGAATGGATAGGGAACAAAAACTATCTGCTTACGAAGTGGTAAATAATTACTCCAAAGAAGAATTATCTAGAATCTTTTATCAGTATGGAGAAGATAAATTTGCAAATAACATTGCTAAAAAAATTGTTGAATATAGAGAAAATAAACCAATCGAAACAACATTAGAATTAGTTGAAATTATAAAAACAGCAGTACCAATGAAATTTAGAATCGATAAACATCCTGCTAGACAGATTTTTCAAGCTATAAGAATAGAAGTAAATCATGAATTGGATGTAATAGAACCTGCTCTAGAGCAAGCATTATCAATGCTTAAAGTTGGAGGAAGAATTTGTGTCATTACATTTCATTCATTAGAAGATAGGCTTGTAAAAAATTTGTTTAAAGAAAAGACAGAAATCGATGAAAAAGTAAAAGGTATGCCAAATATTCCTGAGGAGTATTTGCCTGACTTTAGATTGGTCAATCATAAACCAATAGAAGCACAAGACGAGGAATTACAACAAAATCCGCGTTCCAGAAGTGCTAAACTAAGAGTAATTGAAAGAATAAAATAGGAGGAATTATGAGTAAAAAGAAGAAGAAAAAAGAAACAACTTCAAAATTTGAAAGATTGTTATATACGATCGCAATTCTTTTATTAGTGGCTGCACCAGTTTCTATCGTTTTCTCAAAAGCCACCTTATCCAAAGTAAATTTTGAAGTAGAAAAACAAAAGAAAGAAATAGAAGCACAGAAAAAAACAAATGAATCTCTAGCAATGACAATCGATGAACTTGCTTCTCTAGCAAAAATTCAAGAAGTTGCAGAGCAACAAGGATTGAGTTATAATAATAGTAATATCAAGGTAGTTGCTGAAGAAAGTTAATCAGTTGGGACGTGAGAAAAATGAAAAAAAAGAGAAAGGTACAAAATACAATTCGTTATTCGAAAATTGTTATTTTCATTTCTCTTTTTTTATTTGTTGTAATGATTTATCGAGTAATTGAACTTGGTACTAGTGAAAAAATAGATGGAATTAATCTAAAACAATTAGCAAGTAAAAGAACAACAAGAACAGATGTAATATCTGCTCAAAGAGGAACAATTTACTCAAAAGATGGAGATGTACTTGCTCAAACTGTAGCATCCTATAAATTAATTGCTTACTTAGATCCTAAAAGAACAACCAATGAAAAAAGGCCACAGCATGTAGTAGATAAAGAAGATACTGCAGAAAAATTAGCTCCAATACTTGGGATAGAAAAAGAAGAAATATTGGGTTATTTAAATAAAGAGAACGTTTATCAGACAGAATTTGGTCCAAATGGAAAAGGACTAAATGAATTAATGAAGAAAAAAATTGATGATTTAAATTTACCTGGAATAGATTTTATTTCTACTTATAAAAGATATTATCCAAAAGGAAATTTTGCATCTTATGTTGTAGGTTATGCCAAAGAAGATGAAAAATCTAATATTTCAGGAGAAATGGGAATAGAAAAAGAATATAATACGATTCTAAAAGGAGAAGATGGGTATATTACTTATCAAAAAGATTTAAAAGGATATCGTATTGCCGATACGCAATTTGTAAAAGAAGATGCAATACAAGGAAAAGATATTTATCTAACAATAGATTCTAGTATTCAATTCTTCGTAGAACAAGCAATAAACAATGCACATAAAGAGTATAATTGGGAATGGTTTACTATTACAATAATGGATGCTAAAACAGGAGCAATTCTCGCAACAGCATCAGATCCAAGTTTTGATCCAAACAAAAGAAATATAACAAATTATATGGATAACTTTTGTCAAACACCATATGAACCAGGATCTACTATGAAAACATTTACATATATGGCTGCCATGGAAAATGGTGTTTATGATGGGAATGAAACTTATAAATCAGGTACATATGTAACATCAGATGGAACTGAAATAGGAGACTGGAATCGTAATGGATGGGGTTATATTACATTCGATACTGGATATGCTTATAGTAGTAACGTTGGAGTAATTAATATAATCACAAAACATATGAATAGCACTATGTTAAGACAATATTTCAAGAAACTAGGTTTTGGTAAAAAAACAGGTATTGAACTACCAAATGAAAATAAAGGAAAACTAGATTTTAGATATGAAACAGAAATCTTAAACGCTGGATTTGGACAAGGTATTTTAACTACTCCAGTTCAAAATGTCAAAGCACTAACTCCTCTTACTAATGATGGAATCCTACTAGAACCATATCTAGTAGAAAAAATAGTAGATTCTGAAACAGGAGAAGTTACTTTAGAAAACAAAAGAACAGAAATAGAGCGAGTTGCATCAACAACTACTGTCCAAAAAATGATTCAATTAATGGATACAACTGTAAATGTCCCAGGTTTTACGGGAAGTGGATATCGCATAGATGGAGGAGAACTAATTGGTAAAACTGGTACTGCCCAAATTGCCAATGAAAATGGAGGAGGATATTTAAATGGACAAGAAGATATTATTTCTTCTTTCTCAGGTATTTATCCAAAGAGTAATCCTCAAGTAATTATCTATGCATCTATTAAAAGACCAAGTGGTGGTAGTCAAAAATCAGTTAGTAATGCGATTAAAGAAATTGTACATAATATTTCTAAATACTATGGAAATAGTGATTCAGTCACAACGACGATAAATATTAAAAAATATACAATACCAAGTTTTATTAATAAAAAAATAGATACTGTTAAAACAACTCTTGATATCAATGCTATACATTATATTGTTTTAGGTTCTGGAAATAAAGTTGTAAAACAAACACCAAATGCCAATACTACAATTACAAATCAAGATACAATTTACTTAATCACAAATGATTCAACAATTAAAGTACCAAATATAGTTGGACAATCTACCAAAGTAGCTGCTAATTTACTAATGCAATTAGGAATAAAAGTAAATATGGATGGAGTAGGATATGTTGTATCACAATCAGTCCCAGAAGGTACTGATATTACTCCAGGATTAGAAATAACTATAAATTCTTCACCAAGATTTGCACAAGATGGTTCATAATATGATATAATTTAAAATAGGAAGGAGCTGTAATAATGAATCAATTTATTCGAATTAAGAATATAGTGATGATTATGTTATGCGTTGCAGTAATTATGATGGCTGCAGGATATGTAGTATTATCAATGCAACTTGATAATTTGAAACAACAAAAATCATCTTTTGCAGTATCCTTTATTAATGCCAAAAAAATCTCATCTATTAAAGGTGGAACAAAGGAACCAATAGGAGAATTAAAAATTGATAAAACAGGAAAAGTAATCGGCATGAATTTTGTATTATACGAAGTACATGATGAAATAGATTATGAAATAACAGTAAAAAACAGTGGCACGATGAGTGCATCTATTATGGATTTATTAGTAACTCCAGATTTTACAGATAATACAATTATGAAAACATATAGTCCAATCTCAATGCAAGTATCAAGTATTGGAGGAAGAATCTTAGAACCAGGAGAAGAAACAACTGTAAAATTATCTGTATTTTATAGTAATACAGAAAGTGAATCAACAATGAAAAAAATATCAGGAAAAATAGGTTTACTAGCAGAATCTGCAGAAGAATAAAATAATAGAAGGAGTAGTATCATGATAAAAAAATTTTTTAGTAGTTTAATCAAAAAAGCATTCCTATTATTATTTTTCGCAATTGCAGTAATAATCATTGTAATAGGATTTCATTTTAATACAATTTCTAAAAAACATTATATTGTATCTAAAACAATCTCTACAGTAGGAAATCAAGTATATCAATTTTTTAATATTAGTAATCAATATGACTTTGAAGATGATTTCCAAGTAAAAAGTACTATTAAAACAAATTTAACTTCAGAAGAATTTGAAGAAAAGTCTTATAGTGATCCAGAGTATTATAAAAAAAGTAGTTTCATTAAAAATCTAACTGACATGAATACTGATGTTACTTTAATACAAAGTAAAAAAGATAATAAATTACTTGGAAGTATTCATGAAAAAATAGGAGAAGAAGTAATACTAAATGGTAAGTATTATGTAGAAAATGCAACAAAGTATTATATTATAAATGGAATATTTGATAATTATGTAAATGGAGGGAATTCTACTTATTTTGAAACATTAAAAAAAGATCAAACAACAAAAGATAATATGGATTATTTATATAATTATTTTTTGAATTCATTAGAAAATAGTATATATGAAGAAGAATTAAATAGAGATGCTGCAGAAATAACTATAAATAATGAAAAACTACAAGTAGAACAAATTTCCTTAAGAATAACAGATAATTATCTAAAAGAAATACAAAAAAGAGTACTAAAAAGTTTAAAAAAAGATGAAAGAGCAAGATTAATCATCACAAGTTTTTATGAAGACTTTGATAAAGTAAAAATTAATGAAGAAAATAAAATATTAAAAGATAAAGAAAGTTATATATTAAATATTTATGTAAGAAAGTTATGGTATACTCCTATAAAATTTGAAGTAATCCATACAAAAGATGATACAAAAGAAGTATATACATTTGAAGGGAATCAAAATACAGGACTATTCTATTATTCTAAGAATAATGAATTAAAATATACTGCAAATATTGAATCATCACCAAAATTAACAGAAGTACTAGTATATGATGAAAAAAAAGAAACAAAAGGATTTATAAAAGTAGAGAAAGCAACTAGTAGTACAGCATTTAATATGAATTTACAATTAGATCCAAAGTCTTATGAAATATCTTATACTTGTATTTATAAGAATTATCAAAAGAATAATTCTTATACAAAGGAAGATAATTTATCTTTAAAATTATTAAATGAAGGTAAAACAACTTTATCAGGAAGTATTAATATAATATCTGATATATCAAAATCATTTAGATTTACAGAAAGTATAGAAAATTCTATATTAAAGAGTACTATTAGTGATGATCAAAATAATAGATTAAATAATTTATATCAAGATGTAAAAGCAAGATTAGAAAGGAGATAAGTTTATGACTAAGAAAAAGAAAAATGAAAACAATATTGAAAAATTTAAAAAATTTGTAACATCATATTCCTTTCTATATGGTTTATTTGCTTTTTTACTAGTATTAGTAATTATTTTAGGAATTGTAGTATTTATAAAAGGAAAAGAGAAAAAAGAAACTACTGCTAATATGGTAATACCGATTTTGACTCAAGGCTCTCATAATAGTATGAGGATTAATTTATATTCACTAAAAGATAATGATTATATTATAAAAGTAACAAACTTTAGAGGAAATGAAACCAATGAAAATAATGTTAATTATTCTGTAACATTAACAAATGATTCAAATTCAAACATTGAGGTAACAAAAGATCAAGAAAAAGAGAACTTAATGATTGATCAAAATGCAACAAGAATAGAAAATCAATCTCTTACAGGTAAGAAAAAAGAAACAGCAATTTACCATATACATTTAGCTGAACATGCAAAACCTTCTGAAGGAGATTATGTTACAGTAGAAATAGTTAGTTAAAAGATTAAGAAATTAATCTTTTTTTATTTAATAAATTTGATATAATTATAATAGGTGATAGTATGAATCGTAGAAATCAAAAAATCACAACTTATTTTGTAATACTTAGTTTATTAGTAATAGGTATAGTATATGCAATTCTACAAGCTAATCTTCAAATAAATGGTATTGCGAAGATTAAATCAAATACTTGGGATATTCATTTTAACAATATCCAAATCAATAATGATTCTGTATCTATTGGTACAGGAGATTCTCCCGCAACAATAGATCCAAATGATACTAGTAAAGTTGATTTTTCTGTTACTTTATCTACTCCAGGAGACTTCTATGAATTTACTGTTGATGTAGTAAACGCAGGAACAATTGATGGAATGATTGAATTATTAACACAAGAGATGAAAGTAAATAATGAAGTAGTACAAGAAACACCAAATTATTTAAATTATATTGTTACTTATGAAGATGATTCTTCCATTTTACTAAAACACTTATTAGAAGCCGGAGAAACATTAACATATAAAGTAAGATTAGAGTTCAAAACAGATATAGAAGAGTTACCTGAGGCCGCAACAATCAACTCTTCATTTGGAGTACAATTTGTACAAGCAGATGATACCGCAATAAAAAAACTTCCATATTATGCTTGTACTTTTGATGGAGAATTAGTACAAGGAGCAGAATATACAAATGGACAATATACATACAGGTATATGCAAGAAGTGACTTATTATGATTCTAATACTAATGTAGTTACATGGAGTAATATCTCGTCAGACGGATGGGGAGTTCATTTATCAGACCCTACCTCAACAGAACCAGTTACCACAAAACTATGTACTTCTATCAATGATAAACCAATTGTATCTATGAAATATATGTTTCAAAAATCAAAAACTACAAACATTGATATTAGTAGTTTTGATACTAGTAATGTTACCAATATGGCTTATATGTTTTCTAACTGTAGTAGTTTAACAAATATTGACGTATCTAGTTTTAATACATCAAGTGTAACAAATATGGGTGGGATGTTTCAAAATTGTAGTAGTTTAATAGAGTTAGATTTAAGTAATTTTGATTTTAGAAATTATAATCTAGGATCTTTAATGATGCAACTTTCAGGAGGCTTTTCAAAATTGAAAATACTTAATATGACTGGTGCTAAATTACCTTCTAATCTTACTTATGCGTTTGGAGGATTAAGTACTGTAGAACAGATAATTTTAGATGATGTAGATACATCTTTAGTAACTAATATGTCTGCTATGTTTAATGGATGCAGTAATTTATTAGATATAGATGTAACAAATTTTGATACTTCTAATGTAACTAATATGTCTTATATGTTTTCAAGTTGTAGTAGTTTAGCAAGCATTAATGTAGTAAATTTTGATACATCTAAAGTAACAGATATGTCTGGAATGTTTTCAGGTTGTAGTAGTTTAGCAAGCATTAATGTAATAAATTTTGATACATCTAAAGTAACAGATATGTCTGGAATGTTTTCAGGTTGTAGTAGTTTAACAGAATTAGATTTAAGTGGTTTTGATTTAAGAGCTAGTAATTCATTTGGTTCAATTGCAGCTGGTATTTTTAATGGAACTTCTTCTTTAAAAAAATTAAATCTAAGTAATATGAAACTTCCTTCAGATATGTCTCATGTTATATTTAGAAATGGTGCAGCAAGTTCTTCACCAATAGAAGAAATCGATGTTACTGGATGGGATTTAAGTAATACTACAAATGTTTCTGGAATGTTTGCTGCAAATGGATCTAATGGATTAGGGGGATCAGGTTTAAAAAGAATCATTGGACTTGATACCTGGGATACTTCACATATTACAAATATGTCTCAAATGTTTCAAGGACTATCTTCTTTAACAACATTAGATTTAAGTAGTTTTAATACAAGTAATGTTACTAATAGTGATGATATGTTTAAAAATTGTACTTCTTTAACTACAGGTTATGCTAGAACGAGTGCTGATGCAACCATGTTTAATAATTCAACTAATAAACCTAGTAATATTACTTTTGTTGTAAAAAGTTAGACTTCGAAAGAAGTCTTTTTCTTATACATTTGTAAAGAAAGAACAACATCTGTCTAATAACTTGAATAAACCTTGTTTCTTGATAATGAGTTGTGCTATAATGATATAGTAAAGAAGAATAGAGAAAGAATATAGAGGTGGATTATGAAAAGTATCAACGTAACTAGTGAAATTGGAAAACTAAAGAAAGTATTACTACACAGACCAGGAAATGAGTTGTTAAACCTTACTCCAGATAGTCTGGGAGAATTATTATTTGATGATATACCATTTTTGCCGGATGCACAAAAAGAACATGATGAATTTGCTAATGCATTAAGAGAAAATGGAGTAGAAGTCGTTTACTTAGAAGATTTAATGGCTGAAACAATTGCCATGAATAGTGGAATACGTTCAAAGTTTATTAAACAATTCATGGAAGAAGCAGGTATTTATACAATTAAATATAAAAAATTAGTTGGTAAATATCTAGAAAGCATAGAAGATCCAAAAGAATTAGTTTTAAAAACAATGGCTGGAATTCAAGTTGGAGATATCTATGATGAAAAGAGAGACTTTGAAAAAACTTTAGTAGATTTAATTCAAACTCCAGATAAATTTTTAGCGAAACCAATGCCAAATTTATATTTTACAAGAGATAATTTTGCCAGTGTAGGAACTGGTATAGACTTACATAGAATGTATTCTGAAACAAGAAATAGAGAAACAATCTATGCAGAATATATTTTTAAATATCATCCTGAATATTGTAATGTTGAAAAATACTATGATAGAAGTTATGACTGGCATACAGAAGGTGGAGACTTATTAAATATTAATGATAAGATTGTTGCGATTGGTATTTCTCAAAGAACACAACCAGAAGCAATTGATCAATTAGCAAAGAATTATTTTGCATCTGAAAATTGTAAGATTGAAACAATTCTAGCATTTAATATTCCATCTAGTCGTGCATTCATGCACTTAGATACAGTATTTACTCAAATTGATAAATATACATTTACTTATCATCCCGGTATAATGGGAACTCTTCAAGTATTTGAAATTACTGAAGGATATGATCCAGATACTTTTGAAGATTTAATTGTAAAAGAAATTAATGCACCACTTGATAAGATATTAGAAAAATATCTTCACCATCCAGTAAAATTAATTCCATGTGCAGGAGGAGACAAAGTAAGTTCGGAAAGAGAACAATGGAACGATGGATCAAATACATTATGTATTGAGCCAGGAGTAGTTGTTGTATATGATCGTAATAATGTAACAAATGATGTACTTCGAAGAGAAGGAATTAAAGTAATAGAAATTCATGGAGCAGAATTATCTCGTGGACGTGGAGGTCCAAGATGTATGAGTATGCCACTGGTAAGGGAGGCTGTTGAATGGGAAGCTTAAAAGGAAGAGACTTCTTAAAACTATTAGATTTTACACCGGAAGAAATTGCTCAACTATTAAGTGTCGCAATTGGATTAAAAAAGAAAAAACATAGTGGAGAACCTCATCGCTATCTAGAAGGAAAACAAATTGCCATAATCTTTGAAAAAGATTCTACACGAACAAGATGTTCATTTGAAGTTGCTGCAAAAGATTTAGGAATGCAAGTTACTTATTTAGGACCAACGGGTTCTCAAATGGGTAAAAAAGAAACAATTGCAGATACGGCAAGAGTTCTAGCTAGTATGTATGATGGAATTGAATATCGTGGCTTTGAACAATCTATTGTTCAAGAACTTGCAGATTATTCTAAAGTTCCAGTATGGAATGGACTTACTAATGAATTTCATCCAACTCAAATGCTTGCAGATGTCATGACAATCTTTGAAGAGTTTGGAAGTATTAAAGGAAGAAAATTAGTATTCTGTGGAGATGCTAGAAATAATGTTGGAAATTCTTTGATGGTAGTATCAGCAAAATTAGGAATGCATTTCACTTGTTGTGCACCAGAAGAATTATTCCCAGAAGAAGAACTTGTAAATACTTGTCGTGAAATATGCAAAGAAACAGGTGGATCTATTACTCTAACAGAAGATATTATGGAAGGTACGAAAGATGCAGATGCCTTATATACTGATGTTTGGGTATCAATGGGAGAACCAATGGAATTATGGGAAAGTAGAATTAAACTACTTAAACCATATCAAATAAATATGGAAGTAATGAATAATGCAAAACCAGATGCAATTTTCTTACATTGTTTACCATCATTTCATAATAATGGAACGACAATAGGAAAAGAAATAGAAGAAAAATTTGGACTAAAAGAAATGGAAGTAACAGATGAGGTTTTTGAATCATCTCACTCAAGAGTATTTGAAGAAGCAGAAAACAGAATGCATACCATTAAAGCTGTTATCTTGGAGACACTAAGATGAGTAGAATAGTCGTAGCCTTAGGAGGCAATGCATTAGGAAGTACTCCTCAAGAACAATTAGAAATTGTAAAAGAAACTTCAAAAAGTTTAGTTGATTTAGTTCAAGCAGGACATGAATTAATCATTACTCACGGAAATGGACCACAAGTTGGAATGATTTATAAAGCTATGGCTGCAGTTGATCCAACAACAACAGAAGATGATATGCCTTTTCCTGAATGTGGCGCAATGTCACAAGGATATATTGGATATCACCTTCAACAAGCAATGGAACGAGAATTTGAATCTCGTAATATGAGAAGAAGAGTCGCAACTGTTGTATCACAAGTTGAGGTTGATGAAAATGACCCTGCTTTTCAAAATCCAACCAAACCAATTGGTTCATTCTATACAGAAAAAGAAGCCAAAAGCTTAATGAAAGAAAGTGGAGATATCTACAAAGAAGATGCTGGACGAGGATGGAGAAAAGTCGTTGCTTCTCCAAAACCAATCAAAATATGTGAATTATCCACGGTTAAAAAATTAATAGAAGAACATAATATTGTCATTACTTGTGGAGGAGGAGGTATTCCTGTTATATCTACAGAAAATGGATATAAAGGAGTAGATGCTGTCATTGATAAGGATAGAACTAGTGCTTTGCTCGCAAGTAGTATTGATGCAGATATATTGTTAATACTTACTGCTGTAGATCAAGTAAAAATAAACTTTAATAAACCTAATGAAAAAAGTTTATCAAAGATTACGACAGATGAAGCAAAACAATACATTGAAAGTGGAGAATTTGCTCCTGGATCTATGTTACCGAAAGTAGAAGCTTGTCTTTACTTTCTAGATCACGCTCATGATAAAAAGTCTATTATTACATCTTTAGAAAATGCCAAAGATGCGATTAATGGAAAAACAGGTACAACCATTATAAAAAAGGAGGATAAAAAGAAAATGGAAAGTACAGAAAAAGAAGCCAGAAGAAAAGCTTCACAGAAAAAGAATCAAAAACGTTCCTTAACTTTATCTGCATTTACAATTATATTGATTCTTACATTTGTGTTAGCTATCATTACTCATTTCTTGCCAGCTGCTCAATTTGAAGGAGAAGAATTGATTAATGGTAGTGGAGTTATCGGAGCAACTCTATCACAAACATTCTTAGCTCCAATTCTCGGATTTGCAGATGCAATTGACATTTGTTTATTCGTACTTATTTTAGGAGCATTCCTAAAAGTAACTACTAAGACAGGAGCATTAGAAACAGGAATTGAAGTTCTAATTAAAAAACTAAAAGGAAAAGAACTTCTATTAATTCCAATTTTAATGTTTATCTTCTCAATTGGTGGAACTACTTATGGTATGCTTGAGGAAACAGTTGGATTTTATGCAATTCTAAGTGTTGCGATGGTTGCAGCAGGAATGGATACTTTAACAGCATCTGCTATTGTATTATTAGGAGCAGGTTCTGGAGTATTAGGATCAACCATCAATCCATTTGCAGTAGGAGCAGCAATCGATGCTTTACCAGAAGGTATTGCAGTAAATCAAGGTGTTATTATCGCATTAGGTATTGCATTATGGTTAACTACTTATGCAATATCAACAATCGCAGTTATGTTATATGCTAAAAAAGTAATTAAGAAAAAAGGTTCAACTTTCTTATCTTTACAAGAACAAAAAGATATGGAAGAAACTTATGCACCTAAGGAGGGACAAGAAAAGAAAAATCCTAAATTAACAGGTGGACAAAAAGTTACATTAATCTTATTCCTATTAACATTTATCGTAATGATTGTTGGATTTATTCCTTGGGGAAGTTTTGGAATTACAATATTTGAAAAAGGAAAATTCTTCTCTACACTTACAGGATTACCATTAGGTGAATGGTATTTCCAAGAATCAACATTATGGTTCTTAATCATGACAATTGTAATTGGTGTTGTTAATAGAATGGGTGAAAACGAACTAGTAGATACATTCGTTGATGGCGCAGATGACATGGTAGGAGTTATTTTAGTAATTGCTATCGCAAGAGGAGCATCTGTATTAATGACTCAAACTCATTTAGATAATTATATTATTTATAATGCAGCAGAAGCATTAAGTACTTTATCAAAAGGAGTATTTGCTCCAATTAACTATATCTTACATGTAGGATTATCAGTATTAGTACCATCATCAAGTGGTCTTGCATCATTATCTACTCCAATTATGGGACCTCTAGCAGATAAATTAGGATTCTCAGTAGAAGTTACAATTATGGAAATAGTAGCTGCTAACGGATTAGTAAACTTATTTACTCCAACTTGTGGAGCTATCATGGGAGGACTTGAACTTGCTAAAGTAGAATATACTACTTGGTTAAAATGGGTAGGTAAGATTATTGCTATTATAGCTGTTGTAAATATTATTATTTTAACAGTTGCTATGATAATTCTATAATAAAGCATTCTATAGGAAAGCACTAAAATGCTTTCCTATTTTTCATAAGGAAGTGAAATCATGAAAAAGAAAATTTTCATCCTTTTAATCATCTGTTTATTATTTCTAACAGGATGTAGTTCAAAGAAAAAGACCTTAGTACTCGTAACAGAAGCAGGCTTTGCTCCTTATGAGTATTATCAAAACGGGCAAATAGTTGGAATAGATATTGATATTGGAAGAGAAATAGCGAAAGAATTAGGAATGGAACTTGAAATAAAAGATGTTGCATTTGATTCAATTATTTCTGAAGTGAAAACAGAAAAAAGTGATATTGGTGCAGCAGGAATTAGTTATACAGAAGAAAGAGCAAAAGAAGTTGATTTTTCTATTGATTATATGGAATCAAAACAAATCCTAATTACGAAGAAAAATTCTTCTTTAAAAGATCTATCTATGTTAAACAATCAAAAAGTTGCAGTTCAATTAGGAAGTATTGCAGATGAATATCTAACAGAAAATTATAAAGATCTAACTATCATCCGTGAAAAGAAATTTCTTGCTGCCATTCAAGATTTAAAAGATGATAAAGTTGATGCAGTCGCAATGGATGAAATCCCCGCAAAAGAATTATTAGAAAATGATATGATAATTTTAGAAGAAGCACTAACTACAGATCATTACGGAATGATTGTTAAAAAAGGAAATGAAGAATTATTAAATAAAGTAAATAAAGTAATACAAAGACTAAAAGATACAAAAGAAATAGATAATATTGTATTAAAACATATGGGTTTAAGAGAAGAATCTACTCCTAAAAAACAAAATATAGTTGATAAGTTTTATTATAGTATTATCTATGATGGAAGATATAAATATATCTTAGAAGGTTTAAAAAATACTTTACTGATTGCTTTAGGTGCAGTTCTATTAGGTATTTTATTAGGAGGCATTGCTGCTATCTCTAGAAATATTTATGATAATACGAATCGTTTAAAACTATTAAATGATATTTCTAAGATATATGTAACAGTAATAAGAGGAACTCCATCTACCTTACAATTAATGATTATTTATTATATTATTTTTAAGGCAGTACCAGTAAATATTGTTTTAGTAGGTATCCTAGCATTTGGTATTAATAGTGGAGCCTATGTTGCTGAGATAATAAGGGCAGGATTTAATTCTGTTCCAAAAGGACAGAAAGAAGCAGGATATGCTTTAGGACTTCATTACTGGCAAGTAACTTCAAGAATTGTAATACCAGAAGCATTAAAGAATATATTACCAGCACTAGGTAATGAATTTATAACTTTAGTAAAAGAAACATCTATCGGAGCCTATATTGGTATTGTAGAACTTACAAAAGCAAGTGATATTATCGCATCCCGTACATATGATTATTTCTTCCCACTAATTATAATCGCAATGATCTATTTATGTATTACCATGATATTATCCAAATTAATTGAAAAGATGGAGGTGAAGTTAAATCATGCTAGAAGTAAAAAATCTTAAAAAAAGTTTTGGAGATAAAAAAGTTTTAAAAGGAATTGATTTAACGATAAACCGAGGAGATATTATTGGTATTATTGGTCCATCTGGATGTGGAAAATCTACCTTTCTAAGATGTTTAAATCTACTAGAAAAACCAGATTCTGGAGAAGTAATTTTAGAAGGAGATAACTTAGTAGATAATAAAGATTTAGAAAGAATTAGAAGAAAAATAGGGATGGTCTTTCAACAATTTAATTTATTTGAAAATATGACTGTTTTAGATAATATAACTCTCGCACCAACTCTATTAAAAGTAATGAAAAAAGGTAAAGCAGAAAAAGAAGCAGATAAATTACTTGATAAAGTTGATTTAAAAGATAAAAAGAATAATTATCCAGAAGAATTATCTGGAGGTCAAAAACAAAGAGTTGCGATAGCTAGAAGTTTAATGATGAAACCAGAAATTATGTTGTTTGATGAACCAACATCTGCCTTAGATCCAGAAATGATAGGGGAAGTAACAAACCTTATGAGACAACTTGCTAAAGAAGGAATGACAATGGTAATAGTATCTCATGAAATAAATTTTATAAAAAATTTCTGTACTAGAGTCGTATTCATGTCAGATGGAGTAATCCAAGAAGAAGGAACAAGTGAAGATATCTTTATGAATCCTAAAAATAGTAAATTAAAAAATTTCTTATCAAAAATAAACAATATATAAAGGAGCAATTAAAAGAAATCTAAAAGACATAGCAGTTTCTTGGTCACTGCAATTATCCATCATTTTCTTTTTAGAAAGTGATGGATTTTTTTAATTATTTTTGATAATATGTAAATATAGTAGGAAGGTGTCGAAATGAAAAATGTTATTGTACGTTTAGATAATGTTAGTAAGAAATTTGATGATAAGACAATTATTAAAAATGTATCATTAGATATTTATGAAGGGGAGTTTATTACGTTATTAGGTCCATCTGGCTGTGGGAAAACAACAATTCTTAGAATGATATCAGGCCTTGAAAGAGTAACTTCTGGAGATGTCTATATCGACGGAGAAAATGTTACGAATGTTGAGCCAACTGATAGACCAGTTAATACTATTTTTCAAAATTTTGCACTATTTCCTTTTATGACGGTATGGGATAATGTTAATTTTGGTTTAAAAATGAAAAAAGTACCAAAAGAAGAAGCAGAAAAAAGAATTAAAAAAGCAATTAAATTAGTAAAATTAGAAGGATTTGAACATCGTTATCCTCCACAACTTTCTGGTGGGCAACAACAAAGAGTTGCGATTGCGAGAGGAATTGTCATGAACCATAAAGTATTACTCTTAGATGAATCTTTATGTTCTCTTGATTTAAAGTTAAAAAGAGAAATGCAAATAGAACTAAAAAAACTACAAAAGCAATTAGGGATGACATTTATCTATGTAACACATGATCAAGATGAAGCTCTTACAATGAGTGATCGAATTGCCATTATTAATAAAGGAGTAATCGAACAATTAGATTCTCCTATGGCAATCTATCGTCATCCTAAAACTACTTTTGTTGCTGATTTTATTGGAGAAAGTAATATTCTAAATGGAACAATCGGTGGAGTAGTAGGAGAGAATGCTTTCCTAAATATATTAGATAATATTACTCTAACAATTAAGAATAATCACTATAAAAAAGATCAAATATTAAAAGTATTATTTAGACCAGAAACATTTGAAATTCATAATAAAGAAGTAAAAGATAGTATACCAGGACTTGTAAAAGACTATATATATGATGGACAATTTTCTAAATTAGAAGTATTAGTTGGAAAGAAGGAACCAATTACTTTAAAAGTAACAATAACAGATGCAGATTTATGTAAAAAAGATGATACAGTATTTTTAACAGTACCAGAAGAAAAAATTGTTATTATAGGGGAAGAATATGAAGAAGAATAAATTATTTCAATATTTTCTTTTGTTTCCTGTTATTATTTATAGTTTTTTATTAATACTAATTCCACTAATTTATGTATTATTCTTATCTTTTTGTAAAAATGATTCTTACGGTGGAATGATTTATGAATTTACATTATCGAATTATCTAACAATATTTGATTTTACTTATATGATGATTTTATTAAAATCAGCATTAATTGCTTTAATCGCAACATTGATATGTGCGTTTATATCTTATCCTTTTTCTATATTCTTAATGGATAAAAGTGAAAGGACAAGATCTTTCTTAATTAAATTAGTAATGATTCCTTTTCTTACAAATTCCTTAATAAGGACCTATGGATGGATTGTATTATTAAGAAAAAATGGGGTCATTAATAGTGCTTTAATAGGAACTGGAATAATATCAAAACCACTCAGTCTAATGTATAATAATCTAGGTATTATTATTGGTATGGTATATACATTACTTCCATTTATGATATTACCAATTTATAGTGCTGTTAGTAAGATGGATTATAGTTTAGTAGAAGCTGCTAAAGACTTAGGAGCTTCCAAATGGAAAGTATTTAAAGAAGTGATTTTACCATCTACCATATCAGGATTATTTAATGGTAGTTTAATGGTATTTATTCCAGCAATAGGATATTTCTTTATCTCTGATATTTTAGGAGGAGGTAAAGTAATGATTATTGGTAACTTAATAAAGAATCAATTCTTAACAGCTAGAAATTGGCCATTTGGTTCTGCAATATCAATCTTCTTAATCTTAATTACCTTCCTTCTTGTAAAATTATACAAGAAGATTGGTGGTAAAATGGATGATTTGGGAGGTTTTTAATATGAATAAGAATAAACTATTTCGAAATCTATTTATTATTTTAGTCTATATCTTTTTATTTCTACCAATCATCATTTTAATACTTTATTCTTTTAATGATTCTAAAATGAATATTATCTTTACTCATTTTACTCTACGTTGGTATCAAGAATTAATTCATAATCAAGAATTATTAAACGCCTTCTCAAATACCTTAATTATTGCAATAACTAGCACAGCAATTTCAACCGTTATAGGAACAATATCAGCAGTTGGTCTATTTAAATATAAATTTCCTGGTAAAAATCTAATTAATGGATTAATTTATATTCCTATAGTTATACCGGAAATAGTACTGGGAATCTCTCTATTAAGTGTTTATACTTTATCTAAATTAGAATTAGGAATTGGTACGATATTACTTTCACATATTGCATTTTCAATTCCTTATGTAATTACTAGTGTGAGATCTACACTAAATCCAATGACATCTCAAATAGAAGAAGCTGCATATGACTTAGGCGCATCGAAATTAAAAACGTTTTGGTATGTAACATTACCAATGATTTTTCCAGGAGTGGTATCTGGAGCTGCCTTAGCATTTACTTTATCACTTGATGATGTTGTTATTAGTTATTTCACAGCTGGACCTGGAAGTAATACGCTACCATTAAAGATTTATTCTATGATTAAAACAGGAATTACTCCAGATGTAAATGCATTATCTAGTATTATTTTACTGATTACAATTGTTGTCTTAACAGTTGCAACAATATATCAAACAAAAACAATACAAAAAAGGGAGATGGCAAAATGAAAAAGATAATCATACTAATTTTAGGAATCTTTCTTTTTACAGGGTGTACTAATAATCAATATAAAGGAGTAGTGAATGTTTTAAACTGGTCCAGCTATATTCCTGATGATGTTATTTCTGATTTTGAAAAAGAATACAATATTAAAGTTCATTATGGAACTTATTCTTCAAATGAAGAATTACTTGCTAAAATATCATCATCGAAAGAAGGAACTTATGATTTAATCTTTCCAAGTGATTATATGATTGAGTTAATGAAACAGAGAGAATTATTAGAGCCTTTTCAAAAAGAAAAACTAAATAATTTAAATAATATTAATATTAGATTTTTAAAACAACCATATGATTCTAATAATGAGTATTCTGTTCCTTTTCTACTTGCAACAACAACCATAGCAGTAAATAAAGATAGTATTAAAGATAATATTACATCTTATCAAGATTTATTAAATGAAAAATATCAGAATAATATTGTTTTAATAGATGATCAAAGAATCATCATTGGAGCAGCCCTACAAGGATTAGGCTATGATATTAATGATACAAATAAAGAACATCTAGAAGAAGCATATAATTTTTTAATGAAATTAAAGAAAAATGTTAAAGCATTTGATAGTGATAGTCCAAAGACATTTTTAATTACCAAAGAAGTCGATATTGGTCTAATTTGGAATGCTGAGAGTATTTTAGCAAAAGAAGAAAATGATAATATTGAGATTATTTATCCAGAAGATGGATATGTTCTAAGTATGGATAATTATGCTATTGTAAAGGGTTCTAAAAATAAAGAAAATGCTTATCTCTTAATTGACTATTTATTAAGAGATGATATATGTGAAAGAATTATTAAAGAATATCCTTATATTAGTACCAATAAACATGTAGGAAATTTAAGTGATGAAGAAGTATCTGTAATACTAAAAAACGGCAGTTATATTAAAAATATAGGAGAACATATAAGCGACTATGATAAATTATGGGCTCGTATAAAGTAGTGTCAAGCGATTGTTTTTAGATTGTATTAAAAACAATTGTGTGATATATTTATTTTAAGATAGGAGGAATAAGAAAGGAAATGAAAAGAGACTACATCTCGACCCAAGATTATACGAAAGAAGAACTCTTGGATATTATTAGAATTAGTTTACTAATTAAGAAAAATATTAAAGCGGGTTATTCTTTAAATGTGTTGTATCATAAAACACTAGGTATGATCTTTGAGCAAGCATCCACAAGAACAAGATGTTCTTTTGAGACAGCAATGACTCAATTAGGTGGACATGCTCAATATTTAGCACCTGGACAAATTCAGTTAGGAAAACATGAAAGTATGAAAGATACTTCCATCGTACTTTCAAGAATTGTTGATGTTTTAATGGCTCGTGTTATTGAACATAAAACAGTAGTTGAACTAGCAAAGTATTCTACGGTACCAGTATTAAATGGAATGAGTGATTGGAATCATCCTACTCAAGAAATGGGAGATATCATTACAATATTTGAACATTTACCACCTGGTAAAAGTGTAGAAGACTTAAAAGTTGTATTTGTCGGAGATTGTACACAAGTTTGCGCTTCCCTTGGTATGATGATTACAAAAATGGGAGGACATTTCGTTCATTATGGACCTAAAGATTTCCAATTAAGAGGAGATTATATTGACATATTGGAAGAAAATTGTCGTGAAAGCGGTGGAACATATCTAATTACTGATAATGAAGAAGATGCTCTAACTGATGCAGACTTTATCTACACAGATGTTTGGTATGGATTATATGAAGCAGAAATGCCAAAAGAAGAAAGAATGCGTATATTCTATCCAAAATATCAAGTTAATATGGATATGATTAGAAAATGTTCACCAAATGTTAAATTCATGCATTGCTTACCAGCTACTAGAGGAGAAGAGGTAACAGATGAAGTAATGGATGATGAAAGAATCTCAATCTGTTTCGATGAAGCAGAAAACCGTTTAACCGCAATGAGAGGATTATTAGTTTATTTAATGGGAGTAAAAGATTTAACAACAGAGATTTGTAAGAAAAATTTAGGAATGAAATAAGGTGAAAGAATATGGAAAAGAAAAAGAAAAAATTTAGATTAATGGATGCCATATTAGGAACTGTGTGTTTAACACTTGTTTGTGAATCTGTTATGCCTACAGCTGCTATTGGTAATACTCAATACTTTTGGTGGATATTCTTACTTGTATGTTTCTGTCTACCATATGGTATGATTAGTGCTGAACTTGGAACAACATATCCAAGTGAAGGTGGAATGTATGACTGGGTAAAACGTGCTTTTGGTCCAAAATGGGCTGGACGTGTTGCTTGGAACTATTGGGTTAATTTCCCACTATGGATTGCATCACTAGCTGTTGCAGTTACAGATATCATTGCTGGAATGTGTAATATTGAATTAAGCGTGGTATCATTATTAATTCTTCAATTGATTTATGTATGGGTAGTTACTTTATTAAGTACTCAAAGAATTGGAGAAAGCAAATATATCGTTAACTTAGGAACTTTCTTCAAAGTATTATTACTTTTAGGAATAGGTGGTTTAGGTATTTATTCTGTTATTAAAACAGGACAAAGTGCTAATCCAATTACAAGCTTTAAAGATTTATTACCAGATTTAAGTTTAAATATTGATACTGGTTTACCATTTATTTCAATTATCCTATTTAACTTTATGGGATTCGAAGTAGTTGGTACATGGACTGATGATATGGAAAATCCTAAAAAAGATATTCCAAAAGCATTATTATTTGGTGGCCTTTTAATGGCAATTTTCTATATCTTACCAGCAACAGGATTTAATATTGCATTATCTCCAGAAGTAGTTGGAGAAATGGATCCAGAAAATGTTGTAGAAGTTTTAAATAACTTATTTACTGCAGTTGGAATGAATGCGGCACTTATTAATACTTTAGTTATCATTGCTGGATGTATGTTTATTTATACATTTATCGCAAACATTGCTTCTTGGTCATTTGGAGTAAATGAAGTTGCTAAATATGCTGCTGAAGATGGTTCTATGCCTAAATTATTTGCTAAAACAAATGAAGAAGGAGTACCTCATGTAGCTGCTTATATCAATGGAATTGTTGCATCAGTAATTGTTATATTAGGTATTATTGCTAATGCAATCTCAGAAGACTTTGGTGCAGGATTTAGTTTATTCTTCTGCTTAAGCTGGATTACATTATTAGTTGGATATATCCCAATGTTCTTAGCTTTCTTAAAACTAAGAAAAACAGATCCAAATGCTAATAGACCATATCAAGTACCTGTAAAAGGATTTATGGAAAAAGTTTGTGCAATTGTACCTTTTGTAATCTTAATTTTAGGAGTATTATTCACAATCTTTGGAGACTTCAGTAGTGAATATTTTATGGATAATATTCCATTAATCGCTGGTGTAGTATTATCATTCATTATTGAAGAAATCTTAGTTGCTAGAATTAAAACAAAAAAACCTGCTAAAAAAGAAGAAGCAGAAGAAATACTATAAGAGTAAGAGGTTAAATAACCTCTTTTCTAACATAAAAAAGAAAGAAGGAATAAAATGAAAAGATTAAATTCTACTCCAAGACAAGATGGATATAGAATGCCTGGAGAATTTGAAAAACATGAAGGTTGTTATATTATATGGCCACAACGTCCAGATAACTGGAGATATGGTGGAAAACCTGCACAAAGAGTATTTGTAGAAGTTGCTAATACCATTGCAGAATATGAAAAAATGACAGTATTAGTAAATCAAGATCAATATATTAATGCACGTAATATGTTAGGACCAAAAGTTAGAGTTATTGAAATGAGTAATAATGACTCTTGGATAAGAGATAGTGGACCTTCTTTTGTAGTAAATGAAAGAGGTGGCCTTCGTGGAATTGATTGGGGATTTAATGCTTACGGTGGTTTAGTAGAAGGAATTTACTTTCCATGGGATTATGACGACCTAATTGGTGGAAAAGTATGTGAATTGGAAGGTGTAGATACTTATAATGCTGCAGATTTCATATTAGAAGGTGGTTCTATTCATGTAGATGGAGATGGAACCTGTATGACAACAGAAGAGTGTTTACTTGCTCCAGATAGAAACCCAGATATGTCTAAGGAAGAGATAGAAGAAAAATTAAAAGAGTATTTAAATGTAGAAAAAGTACTTTGGATTCCAAGAGGTGTCTACAAAGATGAAGATACTAATGGACATGTTGATAATATGGCAAACTTTGTAAGACCAGGAGAAGTTGTTCTTACTTGGACAGATGATGTAAATGATCCTCAATATGAAAGAAGTGTAGAAGCATATAATTATCTAATAAATGAAACAGATGCCAAAGGAAGAAGATTAATTGTTCATAAACTATATGCACCATCTCCATTATTAATTACTCAAGAAGAAAGTGATGGAGTAGATAGTGTAGAAGGATCTATCCCAAGAAGACCTGGAGATAGAATGGCTGGATCTTACGTTAATTACTATACTGGAAATGGATTTATTGCTTTACCAGTATTTAATGACCCAAATGATGAAAGAGCAATTGAATTGCTTTCTGAATTATATCCAGATAGAGATATTATCCCAATCTATGCAAGAGAAATATTACTTGGTGGAGGAAATATTCACTGTATTACTCAACAAGTACCTGCCAGAAAAATACCTAGAAATTTCTAGATATTTTTCTTTTTTTATAAGCAATTTCAATCGTATAATAATTTGACTTTTTACCATTCAAATGATAAAATTAGTAATAGTAGA
Organism: Bacilli bacterium; assembly: GCA_017405445.1. Lineage (GTDB taxonomy): Bacteria > Bacillota_I > Bacilli_A > RF39 > UBA660 > UBA3789. Next base: position 27,909 of record JAFRAK010000028.1, read on the forward strand.
ATAGATAGAAAAAGGAGAATCGTTAAATGGAAAATAATCTTAAAGATGAAAAAATTCTAATGGAAAAAAACGGAAAAGAAGTAGAATGTGATGTATTATTTACTTTTGACTCTTTAGATACAATGAAGTCATATGTAGCTTATACCGATAATACGATAGGAAAAAACATGAGAAAAAATATTTTTATATCTTCTTATAATCCATTCGGTACAAAATTAGAATTAGAAGACGTTACTGATAAAAAAGAATTAGAAATGATTAACGATGTCCTTTTAAAAATAGATCAAGAAAACTAAGAAATGTGGTGATAAGATGGATAATATTATATTTGAAGAAGAAATAGTAACAGAAGTAGTATATGAAGGGTCAATCCCTCTAGATAATCGTCTAACACCAAGACAACAAAAGAGAAAAATATTCAATTTATTGAAAAAAGAAAATATTCCAGTTATAAAAGAATCAGAATATGAAATAACTTTTGAACAACCAGATGATGATCAAAGTATAAAATTTAAAGTAACCCATATTTATAATAAAAAAATACCATATCGTATTACCAAAGAAGAAGTGTATCAAGGCACTTACATTCTAGATGGAATTAGAATGACTCCAGAAGATCAAAGACAACAAGTATTTAACTTGATGAGAGAAGATGGATTTGTGATAGAAAATGAAGACGACTATGAAATAGGCTATGAAGGAGTAGAAGATAATAATGGTATTAGTGATACACAAGTAACTCGTTTCATAGTTAGTAAAATTAAAAAAGAGAAACTAACAGACAAAGAATATGAAGCAATTAGTAATGATCAAAATAAAGAAATAAAAAATCTATATGATGAAATGGTTGCTTTAAGAGAAGAAATATTAAAAACAACAGAGAAAGAAAAAGTAACAGAATTATCTTCTAAAGTATCTGAAGTAACAGAAAAAGTAGATACAATTATTGAAAATAGAATTCAAAATTATGGATACTTTGAAGAAAAGATAAACGAGTATAATGTAAAAATTTCAGAGCTTGAAGCTTCTCTTCAAGAGTATATTAATTCTTATGAAGAATCATATGAAATGATGAAAGAATTAATGAATAGTTCTGAAATTACAGATGTACAAGAGAAAGAACATCAAAAAGAAAGAATTAATGAAAAATCATTAAGTATAAAAAAAGAAATAGAAAAAGCAAAAAAAGAAATATCTAGTCTAAAAGCTCAAAGAACTAGATTAATGAAAGATTATGAAACTGCCAAAGCTTTAGAAATATCTGCAGAAGATTATAATGAAATAATTTCTAGTTTAAGAAAAAAAGATATCTTAAATGCAATTCTAGAACAAAAAGGATTAGAAGAAGTATTATCTACCTCATCAAAAGATAGAACTCCATATCAAAAACAACAAATAAAAGAAGCAAAAGAAGAAATTATAAAAGAACTAGCTAAATTAAAAAAAGAAGATGAAAGACAGAGTGTTTTATCTTCAATTGAAGCTTTATATGGAATTGAATTACAAAAAGTAATAAAAAATGGTAGAGAAAGAGTAATTGTTATTAATAAAAAGTCTTATGATAATATTATTAATAATAGTAAAAAACTTCCAGAAAAGATTATAAAGAATCCAGATATTACAATTAATTATAAACCTGGAGATGTTCCAGAAGATTTACAAGAAGTCTTTAAAAGTGAAGAAAGAAAAGATAATAAAGATAAATTTACAATTTTCCATGATGAAGAAGATGAAGAAAAATTATATACAAGAAAACCTGTATTTGAAAAATTTCATATAAATCCAATAGGAGAAGAGGTAAGAATAGAAGGAACTGCATCCTACGGTATTAAAAAGGAAGATGCAGATTATATTGAAAATAATGCAAATAATAGTGAATCACCATATGTTGTAGAACATAAAAAAGCAAAAGTAGTACAAGTTGATCATTCTCCAATAGAAGAATTTGTAGAAGTAGATAATAATACTTCTAAAGAACCTCTAGAAGAAAATAACGTACAAGAAAGAAAAGATTTAAAAGATAAATATGTAATCTATCACAGTGAAGAAAACAATGATTTATTATATGCAACAGTACCTGTATTTGAAAGATTTAATATTACTCCAGAAGGAGAAGAAGTTAGAATTAAAGGAATAGCTTCTTATGGTATTAAAAAAGAAGATGTAGATGATATTGAAAAAAATGCAAGTAATGATTATTCTCCATACATTGTAGAACATGAAACAGTAAAAGTAGAAAAACAAGTAATAGAACCATTAAAAGATATTGTAGAAGAAAATCAAGAAGTACCTAAAGAAGAAGAAATTCATGAAAATATTTCCAATGCATCAAAAGGTTTAATAGATAGAATAACAATTTATAGGGAAATGAATCAGTCAAATAAGTTCTATGCAAGAAAACCTGTATTTGAAAGATTTAATGTTGAAACAATAGGAGAGCCATTTAGAATCAGTGGAGTATTATGTTACGAAATTGATGTGGATGATGTGAAAAAAATTGCTGCTAACTCTAATAATGATTATTCTCCATATATTGTAAGTTATGAAGATGTTCAGGCAAGTAGAGAAATACTTGAAAAAGAACCAGATGTAATGGAAAAAATCAGAGTAGAACAAGAACCAACAAAAAATCATTTAGAAGCATCTAATATAGAAGTAAATCCTGAGTTTAAAGAAGAATTAAAAGAGAAGAAAGTAAATTATAATATTATTCATAAATGTCCATACCAAGTAAAAGCAGCAGTAGATTTCTTTGATAGATTATCTAAAAAATTATTATCTTCTGAAGAATCAAAATCTCAAAAAGAACAATTTAAGGAGAATTTAAATGATTTAACTGATGAAGAATTAGATTTGTTAGTGACAGAATATCGTTCTGATGCATTTGGTAGTGAATTAAATTCATATACAAAAGGATTAGCTTATAATCGATTAAAAGAGTATGGTTATGATACAATTCATAAGATTAACGATATGATAAAAGAAGAAACCGTTTCATTATCTTCATTAATAAAAGGATTAAAAGAGGTAGAAGAAAAAGAACAAACAGAACAAGATGAAGATAATATTATTTCATTAGAAGAAGAAAGAAATGATAAAATCGGAAAAGCATCATCATCGATTCAAGTAATAATAGATGCGAAAAAAGAATTAGAAAGATTACTAAACTGTCATATTAGAGATTTAGAAGAAAAGTTTAAAGAAAAAGCACAAGAATTAGAGTTCACCAAAAGTAGAGATAATGACTCTTTAGTAGATTCTTTAAAATATCAAGTAGAAAACTTTACTAGAAGTTTAAAGAATGCATTGATTAATCATAATGATATTTCTATTGTCCAAAATTTCTTAGGCTTAGAAAGTTGCTATGACGAAGACTTTGATCATAGAGGAGACATAGTAGGTAGAAGAAGTATTGGTACAATATACTTCCCTCTACTTGAAAAATTCCTTCCAGTAAATAAAAATAATGAATTAAAAGAAATGATGGAAGAAGAAACCCATGATTATGGGGAAGAAGAAAAATCAAAAGTAAGATAAAAGTATAGAATTTCTATACTTTTTTCTTTTATAAATTAAATTTATAAAAAATTGACTTTTCTATAAAACTCGAATATAATACTCGCGAGGGGATTCATATGAACACAGATTATAATTTATATAAAATTTTTCTTTACTTATACGAAGAAAAAAGTATCTCTAAAACAGCAAACAAGTTATATGTATCACAGCCTGCAATTAGTTATAGTTTAAAAGAACTAGAAAATCAATTAGGATATACTTTATTTTATCGTAATAGTAAAGGGATAGAACCAACACTAGAAGCAAATGAATTATACTCATATATTTCAACTGCTTTTAATATACTACAAGATGCTGAAGAACATATTAAAAACTTAAATAGTTTAAATACTGGATGTATTAGAGTAGGAACACCATCTCATATAGGAGTTTGTTATCTATCAAAATATATCGCAGAATTTAGAAAAGAATATCCTGGAATTCGTTTTGAAGTAGTTTGTAAATCAACTAGAGATATGGTAGAAATGTTAGAAACAAGAAAATTAGATGTTATTGTAGATACTCTACCAATTGATAGTAAAAAAGAAGTAACGAAAATTACTTTATCAAAACTAAATAATTGTTTTGCATATAATAAAAATTATTTTAAGAATGTAAAAATAAATAGTATTGAAGATTTAAATAATTATCCATTAGTATTACCTACATCAGCATATTCTAGTAGAGTAAAATTAGATGAATTTTTATCTTCAAAAGGAATCAAAGTGAATCCCGTACTTGAATCATGGACAACAGAAGTATTACTTGAAATGGTAAGAAAAGGAATAGGAATAGGCTATTTCTCTAAAGAAGTAATTGACTCTCAAAAAGATAAAGATGATTTTGAAATTATTACATTTAATAATGAATTACCATCTGTAGATTTATGTTGTGTTTATCGAGAAGACTTTTTAACAACCGCAACCAGTAAATTTATTGAATTAATCAAAAAGAAGTAAAGAAAATCTTTACTTTCTTACGCTTGAAACAACATCATAATTTTAAGAAACAACTATACAAATAGTTGTTTTTTTATGATAAAATGAATATAGGTATTAGGAGGTCTTTATGTCAAAGAAGAAGACTGAAAAAGAAATTGAAAAAAAACAAGAAACAAAAGATTCCAAAACCAAAGAAAAAGAAGAAAAGGAATTATATACAAAAATAGGAGCTAAAGATGGTCAATATGTATGTCCTAATTGTGGTGCGAGTGAGATAATTCCTAATCCGAATACTGGAAAACTTCGTTGTAACTATTGTTTTACGGAATTTGATGGTAAAAAACTAAAAAAAGTAGAAGATTTAAAATCGTTAAAAGGAAGAATAAGAGGAACAGGAGTCAATGATATTAATAAAGAAGCAGAAACAACTATTACATTAAGATGTGGAGGTTGTGGTGCAGAAGTAGTTATTGATATGGAAAATGCACCTCATGCGAGATGTCACTGGTGTCGAAGTTATTTATCGATTAATAATAAAATGGATAATGGTGCAATCCCAGATGTAATCCTTCCTTTTCAAACAAAAAAAGAAGAAGCAGAACAATATATTCAAAATTTTGTATCAAAAAGAAGATTCTATGCCAATCCAACTTTTAAAAAAGAATTTACAACAGAAAATATTATGGGAGTTTATTTTCCTTATCTTTTAGTAGATGCCAATGCTCACGCTGAGTTTTCTGGAGAAGGAGAACATCAAACTAGAAAATATTATGTAGGAGATGATGATCATCAAGAAGTAAGATATGATGCAGATTCTTATCATGTAGAAAGAAATTTTGATATCACAATAGAAGGTTTATCAATAGAATCAAATTCTACAAGACTAGATAAAAAAGATAAATCTCAAACAAATAATATTATTAATGCAATTATGCCATTTGATACAGAAAACTGTATAGAATATCATTCCAATTATTTAATAGGACATACTTCTGAAAGAAGAGATATTAATATTGATAATATAGAAGATAAAGTAAATGCAGAATTAAAAGATGTTGCGAAATTTTCTATAAGAGATGAAAATAAATTTTATGATAGAGGAATTCATTGGGAAAAAGAAGATTTTAAAATAGTAGGAACACAGTGGTTAGCTGCATATTTACCAGTATGGCTCTACAGTTATCAAGAAGTAAAAGGAGATAAAAAAGTCCTTCATTATGTTGCGGTAAATGCAAGAACAAATGAAACAATGGGTAGTGTTCCAATTAATAAACCATTATTATTCTTAATATCTGCAATTATCGAAATTATTTCATTAATAATCAGTATGGGAATATATTTAGAAATGAGTTCTGCAGATGAAGATGATGGTACAATCTATGTTTTTTTCTTACTTGCAGCAGGATTTATCTATTATGGAGCAATTGTTGCGAAATATAGAAATAAAGATGCAAGACATACATATGAAAAAGAAACAAAATCAGAAATAAATAACTTAGAAAAGAAAGATGTTTTCATAAGAAAAAATAAAGGATTAAAAAACCCTTATATTGATAGAAGAAATGATAATAAAATAGAAGGAGAAAATATTAAAATAAATTAATAGGAGGAATAAATATGTATAAGAATGAAAAAATATTAATCGGAAAAAGTGGGAAAGAAGAATTATATATATTACCACAAATGGCAAATCGACATGGTATTATCACAGGAGCAAGTGGTTCTGGAAAAACAATTACATTAAAAGTAATGTCTGAATCATTCTCTGATGCTGGAGTACCTGTATTCTTTGCTGATGTAAAAGGAGACTTAGGGGGAACAGCTTTATCTGGAGAAGCTAGTGAAAGTCTAAATGAAAGATTAAAAAAACTTGGAATAACAGATTTTGAATATAAAAATTATCCAGTAAGATTCTGGGATATCTTTGGAGAATATGGACTTCCAATTAGAACAACAATAGATTCTGTTGGACCTGACATTCTTTCTATGATGCTAGGATTATCAGAAATACAAGAAAGTGTATTAAATGTTGTATTTAAAATTGCTAGAGATCATAGCTGGGAATTAGATGATATAAAAGATTTACGTCTATTACTACAATATATTGGTGATAATAGAGCATCATTCACAACAGAATTTGGAAATGTTGCGACTCAAACAATAGGTGTCATTCAAAGATGTTTATTAACTCTAGATAATCAAGGAGCAGATAAATTCTTTGGACTTCCAGCATTAGATATTTATGATTTGATGAAAACAGATATGAATGGAAAAGGGTATATTAATATCCTACACGCCGTAGAATTGTTCAAATCTCCAGATTTATATGCAGCATTCCTATTATGGTTCTTAACAGAATTATTTACAAAACTTCCAGAAGTTGGAGATTTAGATAAACCTAAAATGGTATTCTTCTTTGATGAAGCACATATATTATTTAACGGAATGCCAAATTATCGTTTGAAACAAATTGTTCAAGTAGTGAAACTAATACGTTCTCGTGGTGTAGGAGTTTACTTTGTATCTCAAAGTCCTGCCGACATTCCAAGCGATATTATGTCTCAATTAGGAAATAGAGTTCAACATACGTTAAGAGCTTATACGCCAAATGAACAAAAAGTAGTTAAAGCAATTGCTGATGACTTTAGAGCTAATCCAGATTTTAATACTTATGATACAATTTTAAATTTAGGTACAGGAGAAGCAGTTATTTCCTTCTTAAATGAAAATGGAGAACCAGGTATCTCACAAAAAGCAACCATTCTTCCACCTCAAAGTAAAATGGGCACAATTGATGAAATTACAAGAAATAAAGTCATTAATATGTCTTCTGAATATCAAACAAAATATGCAGAACCACTTGATAGAGAATCTGCATATGAAGAGTTAGATGCTTTAATCAAAGAAAAAATAAGAGTAGAAGAAGAAATGCATCAACAAGAAGAAGCGGCAAAACAAGCAGAAAAAGACGCAAAAGAAGCAGAAAAAGCTGCAAAACAAGCAGAAAAAGAACAAAAAGCTGCAGAAAGAGAAGCTGAAAAGAAATTAAGAGAAGCTGAAAAAGCTAGAAAGAGTACAGTTCAGTATAAACTAGGAAAGAAAGTTGCCAATAAAACTGCTGATAAATTAATTAATAAAGGATTAGATGCAATCTTTAAACATCTATTTTAAAAAGAAATAAGACTTTATAGTCTTATTTTTTTATGATTTCATATACTTAATTGAGATGATAAAATGTTTAAAAAAATAGATATAAGAATAAAACTAATTTTTATCCTATTACTATTATTCTTTTTTTTAGTAATAATAAAAGTATTCTATATACAAGTATTTGATTATAAAAAATTAAATATTCTTGCGAATAATTTATGGAGTAGAGAATTAGAAATAGAAGCAGATAGAGGAAAAATATTTGATCGAAATGGAATTGTTCTTGCGGATAATCTCACAACATCTTCTTTAGTACTAATACCTTCTCAAATAAAAGATAAAGAATTAACATCAAAAAAATTATCAGAGATATTAAATGTTTCTTATGATGATATGTTAAAACATGTAACCAAAAAAACATCTGTAGAAAGAGTACACCCAGAAGGAAGAAGATTACCATATGAAATAGCAGAACAAATCAACAACTTAAAACTAGAAGGAGTTTATTTAGTAAAAGAATCTAAAAGAGTTTATCCTTATAAAGATTTTCTATCTCATACACTAGGTTATGTGGGAATTGATAATCAAGGTCTTGCAGGAGTAGAACTCTTATATGATAAATATTTAAAAGGAGAAAATGGAAATATTAAATACTATTCAGATGCTCATGGTACAAGATTAAATAAAAGTGAAGTCTATGAGGCACCTACACCAGGACTAAATATTAATTTGACAATCGATTATAAAATACAAGTATCTTTAGAAAGAGAAATGAATAATATTGAAGCAATGTTTCATCCAGATATGGCTTTAGCAATTGTAGTTAATCCAAAAACAGGAGAGATTCTTGGAATGAGTTCTTATCCAGATTATGATCCAAATCATTATAAAGACTATAAAAATGAAGTATTAAATCGTAATTTACCAATCTGGGCATCATATGAACCAGGTAGTACTTTTAAAGTAGTCACAATGGCTTCTGCTGTAGAAGAAAAAGTAATAGACATTTTTAATGATCATTTTTATGATTCAGGAAAAGTAAACGTAGAGGGAAGTATCATTAAATGTTGGAAGAGTAAAGGTCATGGAGATCAAACCTATCTACAAGTATTACAAAATTCCTGTAATCCTGGATTTGTCAAATTAGGTGAATTATTAGGAAAAGAAAGATTATTTTCTTATATTGATCAATTTGGTTTTGGAGAAAAAACAGGAATTGATTTAAATGGAGAAGGAACTGGTATACTGTTTAATCTAAATAAAGTAGGAAAAGTAGAACTCGCAACATCTGCTTTTGGACAAGGACCTAGTGTTACTCCTATTCAACAAGTAATGGCCGTATCTGCAGTTGTGAATGGAGGATATTTATATAAACCATATATTGTAAAAAATATAAGTGATAATACAAACACAGTATATGAAGAACATCAAAAAGAATTAAAAAGAAAAGTGATTAGTGGAGAAACTTCTGCCATTATGAGAACAGCGCTTGAAAGTGTCGTTGCAAAAGGTGGAGGAAAAAGTGCTTATATTGAAGGATATCGTATAGGTGGGAAAACAGGAACAGCTCAAAAACAAGAAAATGGATCTTACTTAGTAAATAATTATATTATGTCTTTTATGAGTGTAGTTCCATCAAATAATCCAGAAGCTGTATTTTATCTTGCGATAGATAATCCCAAAAATACCGCAATGTTATCTAGTTACACAACGACTCCAATCGCAAGAAGAATATTATTAGATATTATTAATGCATTAGAGATACCGAAACAAAAAGATGGTATGGAAAAAGACTTAGAATGGAATGATAAAATAACTTATGAAGTGCCAAATGTCATTGGAAAAACAGTAGAAGAGGCAAAGAAATTATTAATAAATTTTCAAATAGATATAGTAGGAGAAGGAGAAATTGTAAAAGAACAATCACCTTCTCCAGGAGAAAAAATAGAAGATCAAAGTAAAGTAAGAATTTTAATTGAATAAATAAGCAAAAAATAAATAAAGTATGATAAAATAAAATAGGTGGTATATATGGATGAGACAATAGGCGCAAAAGGTGGAAAAAACGATAGAAAAAGGACTAGATTAATTCAAGAAAAAAAAGAATTAAAAGAAGAACAAGAGTTAGAACAAAAAGTGAAAAAACAACAAGTACGTACTTTTATAAAATCAATTCCTATCGTAATAGGTACTGCACCTTTCTATTTTTTTAAAAAGAATTTAAAACAAGAACCAACAAAACAAGCAGAAGAAAAATCATCTTTAAAACAAGAACCAAATACTACTAATAAATCAATAATAGAAGACCCATCCTTTTCAAAATCTCATCCAAATACAAATAATAGTTTCAAAGAATCATCTTCTAAAATTCAATTAACTCCAAAAGAAGCAATATCTACTGTACCAATTACAGAAAGAATTAGACAAAAATTTAAAAAAGAAAATATAAAAGAAGACACTATTAAAGAAGAAATAATAGAAGTATTAGAAGAAAAACCTAAAGAAGATAATAAAAAAGAAATAAAATATCCTTCTGTAGGAGGAGAAGTCCTTGAAAATAGTATCGAAGAATCATCAGATTTTGAAGAATTATCTCCTACCATTGAAAAAAAACTAGAAGATTTAAAATCTAGAAGAATAATAGAAGCTTATGAAGATAATCTAAAAGAAATCAGATATGAATTAAGAAAATCAATTTATGAATATAATGTATTATCTAGTGAATTAGAGGGTGTTGTAGTCAGTAAAGAAGCAAGTGTAATATTAGATAAACTATCCGATTTAATTGATAAATTAGAAGAACTAAAAAGAAAAATAAGAATTGATAATTTAGATAAATATGATGATAACTATATCTATTATTTAATTGAAAGTTATTTTAATGAATTTCAAAATGGAAAAGTAATTAAAGAGATTAAAGACTCACCATTATTTATTTCCATTTCATCTAAAATAGAAGAAGTAAAGAAAAAACAAGATAGTCTTCATAAATCTGTATCATCCAAAAAAGCACAATTAGAAGTAAAAGAAAAAAATTTTGAACATTTAAAAGAAAAATACTATTCTATTGATCAAATGAATCGTGAGCTACTTAGCTTTCAATATGATCAAGAAAAACTTCTATGGGAGATTCAAGATAAAGTAAGAAATGCAACTACAGTACAGGAAAGAGTACAAACAGAAATAGAAGGATTAGATCGTCAAAGTAGAAAAATGTTACGATTATTAACATTTCAAATGCTACTGCCAGGAGCAAAATATGCAAAAGGAGTAGCATCTACAACCGCAGCATACCTTTTATTTATGAAAAATGTAGTAAAGCCTAAAATGGTTACAAAGAAATATCAAGTAATAATGGTTCATGATTACAAAGATTTAATAATGAGTTCTATTGAAGAGTTAGAAGATGCTAAAAAAGTTTTATCAAAAACATCATCAGAAATTGATAAAATGATAAAAGAAATGAATGAAAAATATGGAGATTATGCCTATGCAATTCCTGAATGGAAAGAATTGTTAAGTAATCTAAGAAGAGTAAAACAAGACTTAGAAGAAAAGAAATATGAAATGAACAGATTACAAAAAGAACAGGAAAGAGAATTAGAAAAGAATAATGCAAAAGTGAAAACAAAAGGAGAATATCCTGTAAATTAGTGTAAAAAATGATTCTGATATGAATAAATCTGAAATGATATATGATATAATGAAACAGAAATGGAGTGTGTAAAACATGCTATTACTAACGAAAGCTGTTTTCGCAATTATGATTGGTTTTTTGACTTCAGTTGTATTAGGACTCATAATGGTTCCATTACTAAAGAGACTAAGAGTAGGTCAAAAAATATCGATTTTTGTGGGTGAAACACATCGTAAAAAAGAAGGTACCCCAACAATGGGTGGTTTAATTTTTATGATACCTACAGTTGCGACAACAATTGGATTGATTGTTACAAATAAAATTAGTTATACTTCCAATTTAGGAATTGTATTATTAGTTTTTATCGGATATACCTTAATTGGGTTCTTGGATGATTTCTTATCTATTAAAAAAGGAAACAATGAAGGATTAAGTGTCTATCAAAAATTACTAATGCAAGTATTAATTGCGATAGGTTTTTTCTACATCTATATGAGAAGTGGAGGACAGACTGCATGGGTAGTTGGTACTCTTCATATTGACTTAGAATTAGGATGGTTATACGGGCTAGCAATTTTATTTGTGCTAGTTGGAGCTTCTAATGCAGTAAATCTAACAGATGGACTAGATGGGTTAGCCGGAGGTTTATCCGCAATTGCTTTTATTGCATATGCTTTAATTTCATTATCTGTTGGATTTGAAGATATTGGATTATTCAGTTTAATCCTTGTTGGAGGATTATTTGGATTCTTAGTATATAATACATATCCCGCTAAGATATTTATGGGAGATACTGGATCCCTTGCTTTAGGTGCCGCAATGGGAGCCATTGCTATTCTAACACACAGAGAATTAACACTACTTGTAGTTGCATTTATCTTTGTTATTGAGACATTATCCGTTATTCTTCAAACATTCTGGGTAATTGTATTTAAAAGAAAATTATTTTTAATGACACCACTTCATCATCATTTTGAAAAATTAGGATGGTTTGAAAGTGATATTGTTAAATTATTCTGGGTTGCAGGATTAGTACTCGCAATGGCAGGAATAATCTTCGGAGTTTGGGTATAAAACTTATACTTTAATAGATAAAAACAATAAAATAATAAAGAATTGACTTAGAACAATTTCTAAATTCAATTCTTTTTTTGATGGAAAATAATAATTTCCTTCTTTTACAAAGAAAAAACAATTTGTTATAACATTAGTACTTTTTTGTTTGAAAGGGAGGAATTAAATGGAAAAACAAAAATTTTATACATGTAAAAATGATAAGGCATTTAAAGAAGTTTTTATGAAAAAGGAAAACAAAGATATTTTAATTCCATTATTAGAAACTTGTTTAAATATAAAAATTAATGATATTGAATATTTAAATCTTGAAGATAATGTAGATTATCTAAATACTAGAAAGAAATCATATGATTTAAGACTGTCAACTGAAGTAGGAAGGATTCAAGTAGAGGTAAATGCTAATATCTATCAATATTCCAGAATTAGACAAGTAGCATATCTAAGTAATGAATACTCTCATGTAACATTAGCAGGAGATGATTATTCAGAAGATTTAAATGTAATACAAATTAATTTTACTTATGGATTAATGACTAGGTTTAATGAAAAATATCAGTATTTGTATGATGAGAAAGACTATCGAGTATATAAACTAAGAGATGAAGAAGGAAAAGAATATGTAGATAATTATAAAATATATGAGTTTAATATGGATTATTATCTTAATTTTTGGTACAATAAAGATGAAAAAATGATTGATAAATATAAATTCTTAATCATGATGAATTTAGATTTAGAAAATCTTGAAAAACTAAAAAGAAAAAGTAAGGTGGTCGAAAAATATATGGAAGAGATTAATAAAATTAATAAAGATCCAAAATTTATTGAATATATGAGTTATGAAGAAGACCAAAGAAAAATGCAAAATACATTATTAAGAAAAGCAAAAGAAGAAGGATTGGAAAAAGGTTTAGAACAAGGTTCTAAAGAAAAAGCAAATGAAGTTGTATTAAAAATGAAGGAAGAAGGACTTGATTCTTCTTTAATCTCTAAAATCACTGGATTAACTATAGAAGAAATAAAAAATATATAAAGTCAATTATGACTTTTTTTTCTTTGTAAATTATACTATACTTATACTAGGAGAATATAGATATGAGAAGAAATAATAAACAAGTTACAACAACTTTTATAATATGTAGTTTACTTCTCATAGGAGTAGTCTATGCCATTTTACAAGCAAACCTCCAAATTAATGGTATTGCAAAAATTAAAGAGAATTCTTGGAATATTTACTTTGATAATATAGTAATAAATGAAAATAGTGTTAGTATTGGAGAAAACGACTCTCCTGCAACAATTGATCCAGAAAACAACTGCAAAGTAGATTTTGAAGTAACTTTATCTTTACCAGGAGACTTCTATGAATTTACTGTAGATGTAGTAAATGCCGGAACAATTGATGGAATGATAGGTACTTTAAATAAAACTTTAAAAGTAAATAATGAAGTTGTAGAAGATACACCAGATTATTTAGACTATACTGTTACATATAGTGATGGAGTAGAAATAGAAGAAAATCATAAGATTAATGCAGGTACTACCGAGACATATCTTGTTAGATTAGAATTCAAAACAGACATTGATGAACTACCCGAAGCAACAACAATAACAACATTTCTTGAATCTCAATATCTACAAGCAGATAGTAGTTCTATAGAAGTTTTTCATCCTTTCTCTTTATATAATATTTTTAAAACAGAAGTAGATAATAATAGTGGATTAGTACTCGAGTACTCCGGAGATCATAAAGATTCATTTACAGTAGATGGAAACAAAAGAATATATTATTGGTATGCTAAAAATGATAATAATGCAAATACAATTAAAGAAAAATGGAATATAATATTTGGAGGTTTTTGTTGGCAAATGTTTCGTACTACTGATACAGGAGGAACAAAAATAATTTATAATGGAATACCAAATGATGGAAAATGTATTGCGTCAGGCAACGATGCTATAATTGGAAACTCTCCTTTTAACTCTTCTTATACTTCTCCTGCATTTGTAGGATATATGTATCCAAATGATATAATTACAAGTCAAAGAGAGATTATATATAATAATACTATATTTGCTTCAGATATTAATTATATAGATGGAAAGTATTATTTGATAAATACTTCAGAATCTTTAGATAATACTCATCATTATTCATGTGGAAATGCTAATTTAGAATGTGATAGTGTAAGATATTATTATTCTTATAAAGCAAATTATTATTATAAATATTTCTACTTTAAATTAGAAAATGGCAAGAAAATAGAGGATTTTTTAACAGATTCACTGAGTGATAATCATGTGAATCAAAAAGACTCTACAATTAAAACATATATTGAAACTTGGTATCAGAATAATTTGTTACATTATTCTTCAAAATTAGAAGATATAATTTTTTGTAATGATAGGAATATCGATATTTATGGTGGATTTAAGCCAAATGGTAGTTTAGAGACAAATTTATATTTTTATGGTTATAATTATTCGAACCATGTGGAGTTGCTTTGTTCTCATATAACTGATCAATTTAGTCTTTCGAATCCACAAGCTCAATTAACTTATCCTATTGCATTAATGACAAATGTAGAAGCATATTTATTATATAATAATCGTCTTTTAGGTATTAATAAATCCTATTGGCTAATGTTTTCATATAATTATTATGGAGAGACAGCATATGGAAGTGATGTTAATTTTAATGGTAATATCAATGGTGACAATATAAATAATGTTAATTATTCTAATGGAGTTCGTCCAGTTATATCTTTAAAGCCAGGAACAAACTATATATTTGGCGATGGTTCTAAAAACAATCCTTACATTGTAGAATGATTTTGGATAATATTATAAAAATATGTTAAAATAAGTATAGGAGGATATTTATGAAAGAAAATGTTTGGAAAAAATATACAAATGAAGATTTAAATCGATTAAATGATTTGTGTGATGATTATCGTAAGTTTTTAAGTGATAATAAAATTGAAAGAGAAGTTGCAAAGTTTAGTATTGATCTTGCTGAAGAACATGGATTTGTAAGTCTAGATGAATATATTAATAGCTATAAAAGTCTTCAACCAGGTGATAAAGTATATGTTAATAATAGAAATAAATCGATTGCTTTATTTATTATTGGTGATGAAGATATTACCAATGGATTAAATATATTAGGTGCTCATATAGATTCTCCAAGACTAGATTTAAAAGCAAACCCTTTATATGAAGAGTCAGAATTTGCCTATTTAGATACTCATTATTATGGAGGAATTAAAAAATATCAATGGTTAGCACTTCCTCTTGCTCTTCATGGAGTAGTTGTAAAGAAAAACGGAGATACAATAATTGTAAATGTTGGTGAAGACGAATCTGATCCTGTAGTTGGAATTACAGATTTACTTCCACATTTGGGAAAAGAACAATTAAAAAAAGAAGCATCTGAATTTATAGAAGGAGAAAAACTAGATGTATTAGTTGGTAGTATGCCTTTAAAAGGAGAAGAAAAAGATGCTGTTCAAAAGAATATTCTTTCTATTTTAAAAAATAAATATAACATAGAAGAAGATGATTTCTTATCTGCAGAAATAGAAATAGTTCCTGCAGGAAAAGCAAGAGATTTTGGACTTGATCGTTCCATGGTTATGGCATATGGTCAAGATGATAAAGTATGTGCTTATACTTCTTTAAGAGCTTTCTTAGATGTTGAAAGATGTAGAAAAACAATTTGTTGTATTCTAGTAGATAAAGAAGAAATTGGTAGTATGGGTGCTACTGGAATGCAATCAAGTTTCTTTGAAAATGCTATAGAAGAAATCTGTGATATATTAGGTCATCATGAAAGAAATGCAGTAGGTAGATGTCTTACAAATTCTTATATGTTATCAAGTGATGTAAATGCTGCATATGATCCTTTATATGCTGATGTTATGGATAAAAGAAATTCTTCATACTTTAATAATGGAGTAGTATTCTGTAAGTATACTGGTTCTCGTGGTAAGAGTGGAAGTAATGATGCAAATGCAGAATATGTCGCAAAATTAAGAAATATTATGGATAATAATAATGTTTATTTCCAAATATCTGAACTCGGTAAAGTAGATGCAGGAGGTGGAGGAACTATCGCCTATATTCTTGCTAATCGAAATGTTAATGTCATTGATTGTGGAGTAGGAGTACTTAGTATGCATGCTCCATGGGAAGTAACTTCTAAATCAGATATTTATGAAGCATATAAATGTTATTTAGCATTCTTAAAAGATGCATAAAAAAGAACAATGTTCTTTTTTTTTGACTTATTAATAAGATTTAATAGGTGATGATATGAAGTTTGATAGAATATTATTTATCTCCACTATACTGATTTCTTTATTTGGTATTTTAATGATTTACTCATCTTCTAGTATTTGGGCAGAATATAAGTTTAATGATTCTTATCATTTTATAAAATATCAATCATTTTTCTTATTAATGGGTATAATCTTAATGATTATGACTTCTAGAATTGATTATCATATTTACTATAAGTATTCAAATCTTCTATTAATTGGATCTATTATTCTTTTAATACTTGTATTAATTCCTGGAATAGGAAGCATTAGAAATGGAAGTAGAAGTTGGTTTGGAATTGGATCATTTGGAATTCAACCAAGTGAAGCAGCAAAAATATCTTTAATTATTTTTACGAGTAAATATTTATCTCGTAGTGACAATCAAATAAAATCTTTCTGGACTGGATTATGTCCTATTTTATTAATTTCTTTTTTTATCTTTGGATTAATTATGCTTCAACCAGATTTAGGAACAGGTTTTATTATTCTAATGAGTATTTTTTCAATACTTTTTATTTCTGGTGCTTCTATGAGATTTTTTAAAATAGGTGGGATATTTGGAATTGTAGGAATTATCTGTTTAATAATAATAGCTCCATATCGAATGGACAGAATTACATCATTTATTAATCCATGGAAAGATCCATTAGGTACAGGATTTCAAATGATACAAAGTTTGTATGCTATAGGTCCAGGAGGATTATTAGGACTAGGATATGGTAATTCTATTCAAAAACATTTTTATTTACCAGAACCTCAAACAGATTTTATATTTTCTATTATTTCAGAAGAATTTGGAGTAATGGGATCAATACTTGTAGTTAGTTTATTCTGTATTATTTTTTATCGAGGAATAAAAATTAGTTTAAATACAAATGAATCCTTCTCAAAATATTTATCTTTTGGAATGACTTTTCAAATTATTTTCCAAGCACTACTAAATCTTATGGTAGTAGTAGGATTAATTCCTGTAACGGGTGTAACCTTACCATTTTTATCATATGGTGGTTCAAGTCTATTAGTTTCTATGACTAGTATCGGAATAATTTTAAATATTTCAAGAAATAATAGTTGATACACGAATATATGTTTGATATAATATTGTTAACAAATCAGGAGGTTATATGAACAATATTATATTGACTGAAAAAGTAAGGATAGAAGATATGATTTATGAAGTTCGTGGAGTTCAGGTAATGCTAGATTCTGATATAGCTAAGTTATATCAAGTAGAAACTAAAAGAATTAATGAAGCAGTAAAAAATAATTTGGAAAAATTTCCAGAGAGATTCAGTTGGATTTTAACAGAAAACGAATGGATTTTTCTAAGGCCGAAAATTTCGACCTTAGAAAATAATCTGCCAGGTAAAGGACACCATAGGAAGTATTTACCAAGAGTTTTTACAGAACAAGGTGTTGCTATGCTAGCTACTATTTTAAAATCAAAAGTAGCTACTAAGGTTAGTATTAATATAATGGATGCATTTGTATTAATGAGAAAATATATTTCTTCTAGCTTGATAGAGCAAAAATATATAAATAATTTAGTATTAGAACATGAAGAAAGATTAAAAATAGTAGAAAATACGTTTTCTAATTTTAAAGAAAAAAACAATCATTTATTTTTTAAGGGCCAAATATATGATGCCTATTCACTATTACTTGATATATTTGAGAAGTCTAAAAATGATATAATAATCATTGATAATTATATTGATAGAAACATATTAGATATGCTTTCTAAAACTAAAAAGGAAGTAAAAATAGTAACTAATAAATATAATAATCAGGATTATGAAAAATATAAAATGCAATATAAAAATGTAGAATTAATAATTAATAATAAATTTCATGATCGTTTTATAATTATTGATAAAAAAATATTATATCATTGTGGTGCTAGTTTTAAAGATTTAGGTAAACAGTGTTTTGAAATTTCTAAAATTGAAGATAATGATATTTTAGATAAATTATTAAAAAAGTTATAAATGCAATGTAAACTATATAAATTAAGGAGATTCTGTAAATCGTGTGGTGGAACCTTACCATTTTAAATATTTCAAAAGAAAAAAAGTAAGATAGTTTTTCTATCTTACTAAGTTTATAAATCCATTTAATGAAATATCACTTAATATTGGATATCTTGGAACGAGTAGACGTTCATCGCTTCTTCTAGCATTTCTATTTCCTCCAACAAAAGCATATCGGAATCCTAAATCAGAAATGGCTTGAAGAGATTCATTATCATAACTATAGAATGGGAAACAGAAAGTAGTATTATCTCCTCCTAGAGCTTTAATAGAGTCTTCCAAATCTGCACGATCTTCATCATAATTGGAACATACAAAGTTTCCTCTTCCATCTCCACAACTTTCTTCTTCATGATGCCAATGAGTATGAGATTGTACATCTAAATTTGGAGAACGATAATTCTCTACATCCCACCAACCTGAAATTAAGAATAGAGTAGCATGAGCTCCATATTCTTCTAATGTTGGGATTAATATATTACCATTTTGTGCACCAGTTCCCATAGCTCCATCATCTACTGTTAACAATACGGAATTATATGGAATTTCAATTAATCCATCCATCCAATCAGCAAATTCATAGATTGTTAATGTTTTATAACCATTATCATTTAACCATTGTAGTTGCTCTCTAAACTTTGTAACTTCTAAACAAATACTTTCATTACATTCTTCTCCTTTACTGGCATCATAGAAGAAATGATAATTCATAACAGGTACAGATTGATCATCTCCAACTTGTCTTCCATTATCAGGAACTTCATCTCCATTAGCCATTCTAGAATAATCATCAATAAAAGTATAACGTTTAGCATAATAACAATTAATCGCATCTACTGAATCTCCACGAGTAGAAGTTTTATTAGTAAATGATAGTGTAAATCCATCAATTTCAGGTTCAATTTTCTCGATTTTTACACCCAAATCAGTAGTAATAGAAGCGGTATTATCATTTTCTTCTCCTGTTGTAAGTAGAACAGCTCCTGATTTTAAATTACGATATCCCTTATAAAAAGCATAATAATCTTCTTTCGTAATAAAGTAATATCCTTTTTTCTTTAGAGTATTAATATGAATTCTAACACTTTCTGGTCTTAAACAATTGTCATCTCCACAATCGTTAGTAATTTTATCATAATAGATAATACTAACATGTTCAGCATTTCCTTCAATTTCTTTTTCTATAGTTGTTTCTTGAATAGATTTATTTTTCTTTAAAGAAAGCATCATTCCTTGAAAATCAATATAATAATTCTTTTTATCAGCAAAAATTGCATCAGAATCAATTCCATTATTGAAAGTAATTACTTTGTTTTTATCATTATATAAATCAATACTCTTATTCGTTTTAATATGAACTATACCAGGTAAATAGTAACTATCGGATTCTTTTTTTTCTGTTTTATTTTGTTTTTTAATATCTTTATAAGAGATATAATATGATGTATCTTTGATTTGTAATCTCTTATTTTTTAATGTTAATTTTTTTATTGGAGTAAGATTAAGATTAATCTTTTTATGAATAATACCAATCTTTTTACCATTTTTGTCGTATAAATTAACTTTATCAGAAGTAATTACATATTCTCCATAATTTTTCTTTAATGTTTTTAAAGCATCTTTTTCAAGACTGGTATATAGAAAATATCCTCCGACTAAAGAAATAACACAAATGATTCCAAGAATTAAAAATAATAATTTACCTTTTACTTTAACCTTCTTCTTTTTCTTTTTTGTATCCTTTTTTTCTGAATCATTTTTTATAGTAACGGCTTCTTCACTCATTATACAATCACCTCATTATCTTTTCTCTTTACATTATATTACATTCATACTAATTCTACAATGCTTTTTTTTTTGATAATTTATTTTAATTTATAAACAATTAATGTATAATATTAATAGAGTAGGAGTGTGAATATATGAAGAAAATAAGAATCTTTATAATTACTTTTATTGTCTTTATATGTTCTATCTCTTTTTTTGCGTATCAAAAAACAAGACCAGTTGAAATTAGTAAAGTTTTAGAAAAAAAAGCATATTCTTATTTACCAAAAAGTGCAAAAGATTACATAGAAAAAATATATGAAGAAACAGGAGAAGTTGTATTAACAGAAAAAAATAAAAAGAAAAATACTCCATACTTAAATCCTGAATATATTAAATACTTAGATATGTCTAAAGAAGAACAAAAAGAGGTGGAAGAATTACCTATTCCATATGTTTTTGATGCTGTTGTTTTACCTGAAGATAATGCAACAGAGCCTGGTTCTTCTTATGATTTAAGAAGCGTTGGTTCAACAGGTAACAAGAAAAACTTTTTAACCCCAATTAAAGATCAGGATACTTTGGATTTATGTTGGGCCTATACAACAACAGAACAAGCTGAAAGCTATTTGATGCTAAAAGAAAATTCATCTTACAATGCTAATACATCAAAAGTATTCTCACCTAGACAACTTGATTATGGAACTAGTACTAACGGAATTAGAGAATATAGTGGTATTACAGAATCATCATCTGAACCAAGAGAACCAATGGCAATTAGATCCCTAACAACAGGAGGAAACTTTATTACATCTTCAACAATTTTGGCTCGTGGACTAGGATTGGTAAGTGAAAACACATTCCCATCAGATTATAATACTGATGAAAAAGAACTTCATGAGGTATTAAATTTTGAGAATTCTTTATATGAATTAAATTCATCAGAAGTTTATCTAAATAATAATTATACAGTGGGAACTACAGAATATAATAATTTTCTAAAGAAAATCAAAACAAAAGTGATGGAAAATGGAGGAGCTTATGTAAGTACTCAAGCTCCAAATTATACCTGTTCATCTACAAATCATGATGGAAAACAAATCATAAAAGTAGATTCAAATTGTTCCCAAGATGCATCTCATGCTATGCAAATTATTGGATGGGATGATTCTTATACATACTCTTATTGTAAAGCTACTTGTAGAGTTAAAAATCAACAGACAGGTGAGACAACAGATGTAACTTGTCATGGAAATAACGTATCTAATTGTAGTTCATCTAATCTAGTTACTGGTACAGGAGCATGGATTTTAAGAAATTCTTGGGGGAATACAGAACCATATGTATATTTATCATATGACTCTCCAACGGCAGCTATATATTTATCAACAGATCTTACTCCAATGTCTAATCGTACTTGGGATAATAGCTATTATAAAAAATTTGAATTATCTTTTATGGCTGGACCACAAATTAGACAAGATTTTGAAAAACCAATTGATACAATAGAAAAACTAGAAAAAGTAAAATTCCATACCTATGGACAAAATGGAACATATACATTACATGTTCTTGATGGAGATAAAAAAACATATTCTCAAGTAAAAACTATTTCAGTAAGTGAAATGGGTTATGCAACATTTGATGTTTCTAATTTAAATATTTATCTTACAGACTCTAATTTTGCAATTTATATTGCAAGTCAAAATAATGTCTCTATGATAAATGAATCAATTGTTGCATTAACTTCAAATTATGATTCAATTCCGAGTGTAGATACACAACATTATTATAGTGATTATTCTAGTAGTGGTTATGAAATTGATGCTTACTCATATACAAAGAATATTCCATCTAATACAGTAATTCCTTTTGAATTATATGATGATAAAGGAAATGATGTAAGTAATTATTTAGTTGATGTTAATGAAAATATTGTTGCAAAAAATAATATGAACTCCATAATACTAATATCTGGATCAATTCCAAGAGGAATTTATACATTAAAAGGATATTATGGTACTTATGAGTATGTATCGAAAATAATTATTGATTCAACATATCGATTAGATGGAGATGGAACTCAAGATTCTCCATTCTTGATTCAAACAGAATCTGATTTACGAAAAATGTCTGTTTATATGGATGGTCACTATAAATTAATGAATGATATTACTATGACAGATAATTGGGTACCAGTTGGTACAGAAACCAGTCCTTTTATAGGATCTTTTGATGGAAATGGACATACAATTATGAATCTTTCTGTAAGAGATGCTAAATATGGTGGCTTATTTGGATATATTAAATCTCAAGTATCAAGTTCTAATCCTGTTACTACAGTAAAGAATTTAACGATTAAAAATGCTAATATATCTGGTTCTGATGCTGCTGGTGCAGTAGCAGGATTTGTTACAGGTGAAATGGGAATAGGAACGAGTTGGAATAATCCAACTTCACAATTTGAAATTTCTGATGTAAGTGTAATAAATGGTAATATCTATTCAGATTATGGTCCATCAGGAAGTGCAATTGGAACGATTCGTCCATTTGAAAATGTATATACAGGAAAAAGAAATGTAACATTAAGTAAATTCTTTACATCCGCAACTGTAGGTGGATCTACTGCTTCAGGTGGATTTGTCGGAGAAACAGCAGGTGGAAAAGATACTAGTCATAGTTCTGTAATTAAACTAGAAAATGTAGAAAATCTAGGTATTGTTGATTTAAATCCAATTAAGAATAAAAGTATTCTTCCTGCACTAAATACACATGCTGCAGCAATTGGAAAAATGAGTAATTATAATACCTTTAATTTTAACTATTATATTATTTCCCCATTATTTAGAGGATTTAGTTATTCTGGAGATGGATTAGTTGGAATACTTGGATCTAATACAACAAAGAACTCATCTTATGGATACAATACTCTAGATTCAGGAACTTCTATTCTAGATTTAAAAACTTTATCTAAATATGGTAGTTGGAGTAATTTTAATAATAATTGGAAAATGGAAACAATTGATAATATTCCAAGAATTCCAATACTAAAAAATGTTGCTATGGAGTATACTTCTATTCCTATGTTAGAGATAAGCCCTGGAGAAGAAAACACACTTCTAACTATATTATCTTCTCCAAATTTTGCAAGAGCATATTCAACATCTGTTCTAAATTCTAACATTGCAACAGCAACATCCCTAACAGATGCTGATAGTGGACAAGTATATGATATGAAAATATCAGCTCATAAAGCAGGGGAGACTATGATTCATATTATCAGTAATTATGATGGATATGAAAATGATGTATTAATTAAAACTGGAGTTGCAATTGAAGAATTTACGATTCCAGAAGATACCATTTATATGTATGTTGACGATACATACCAAATTAATCCAACTATTAATCCACCAAATGCAACAGAAAGCAAAATAATTGATTGGCAAGTAGCAGATAATAGTATTGTTACATTAGATAGTGATGGAATAGTAACAGCAATAAGTTTAGGAACTACAACCATTACAGGAACTCTTCCAAATTCAATGAGTGTTACTTTAAATGTTATTGTAAGAGAATTTGTTGGAATTACTAGTTTCTCTGTAAGTAATAATAATATCCCATTAAGCCCAGGTAATGACTGGACCCTTGCTACAATAATTACTCCATTAAATGCCACAGAGTCAAAAGAAATAACATGGACATCAACTGATTCTAGTATCGCAACAGTTAACTCAGATGGTAAAATAACTGGAGTAAGTGCAGGAACTGCAACCATTACAGGAACATTATCAAATAATATGAGTGTCTCTATTAATGTAACTGTTACAAATGATACCTTTGATTACAAAAAAGGAGACTGTAATTATGATGGTTCAATTAGTATGAATGATGCTATGGTTGCTTTAAGAAAAATGTTTGGCTATTCTCCAATCGATGAAAAAGATTTGGCTGTAGGAGATTTGGACGGTAATTCTCTCATTAATATCAGTGATGTTATTAGATTATTAAGATATATATTTGGTTATTTATCTGATTTATAAAAAAGAATAAGGAGTATTAGTGTATGCGAATAATTATTATAGGCGGTGGTCCCAGTGGTGTAGTAGCTGCACTAAACGCCAAAAATGAACAAAATGAAGTAATAATACTAGAAAGAAATGATAAATTATTAAAGAAATTATTACTGACAGGAAATGGTAGATGTAACTATTTTAATGAAAATTTTTCTCTAAGTGATTATGATAGTTATGATGAATCTAAAATTGAACAAATAATTACAGAAAAGAATATCTGGAATACTAGATTATTCTTTGAACAATTAGGCATTGTACCAAAAATTAAAAATGGATATTATTATCCATATACAAATCAAGCTTCTACAATAAGAAATATGTTAATACATGAATTAAATAATAAAAATATATCTATTTTTTACAATACCTATGTTTCTAACATTGAAAAAAGAGATGGGAGATTCTTTATTCAAACAAATAATAGAGAGTTTTATGCAGAACGAGTTGTAATTGCAACTGGAAGTTTTGCCTATCCATCAACTGGATGTGATGGTTCAGGATATTCAATTTTAAAAAAATTTGGTCATTCTGTTATTCCACCATTACCAGCACTTGTCCAATTAAAAAGCAATTTTCCTTATGTAAAGGAATGGGATGGAATTCGTTCTGAAGTAAGAGTAGATTTATATGAAAATGATAAATACGTAGATTCTGAATTAGGAGAAATTCAACTAACCAATTTTGGAATTAGTGGAATCTGTGTTTTTAATCTTTCTAATCGAGTAACACGAGGAATATTTAATCACAAAAAAGAAGTTATTAAAATAAACTTTGTTCCTTTTATTGAAGCCCTAATAACTCCGTGGATGGAAAGATATAGTAAAAAACAATCTACAAAAAATATACAATTATTATTAGAAGGATTTATCAATCAAAAACTTGTACCTATCATTCTAAAATGCGCTGACATTGACGGAAGCAAGTTCTATTCAGATCTTTCTACAGAAGAGAGAAAAACATTATGTAATTATCTTACACAATTTCCAGTTGAAATAACAGGAACAAAAGGGTATGATAATTGTCAAATCTGTAATGGAGGAGTTCGTCTAAGTGAAATTGATTTAGAAACCATGGAATCATACTTAGTTAGAGGCTTATATATTACTGGAGAATTATTAGATTTAAATGGTAAATGTGGAGGATATAACTTAACAACCTGCTGGATCAGTGGATTACTCGCAGGAAATAGTTTAAAAGAGAAAGATGATTAGAATTAGACAAGTAAAGATTCCTATATTAAAAGATAATGAAGAAACAATTCTTCATAAAATTGGAAATATTTTAAAAATATCTAGTAATCAAATACTAGATTTTTCCATTATAAAAAAAAGTATAGATGCAAGAGATAAAAAGAATATTTTATATGTATATGAATTTGATGTAAAATGTCTTGAAGAAGAGAAAGTTCTAAAGAAGAATTCTTCTAAAGATGTTTTTTTGTCGGAGAAAAAAACATATTGTTTTCCTAAAAAAGGAAATAAAAAAACAAACAATAAACCTATTATTATTGGTAGTGGTCCTGCTGGATTATTCTGTTCTTATTTACTTGCCAAAAATGGTTATAATCCAGTAGTCTTAGAAAGAGGAGAAAAAGTAGAAGATCGAATTAAAACAGTAGAGCAGTTTTTCCAAGATAATATCTTAAATAAAGAATCTAATATTCAATTTGGAGAAGGTGGAGCAGGTACTTTTTCAGATGGAAAACTAAACACTTTAACAAAAGACTCTTTTGGAAGAGGAGAAGAAGTATTAAAAATATTTGTAGAAAATGGTGCTCCTGAAGAAATTTTGTATGTTCAACATCCTCATATAGGGACAGATCTCTTAAGAAAAGTTATTGTCAATATGAGAAATAAAATAATTAATTGGGGAGGAACTTTCTCATATTCTTCGTGTGTTACAAATTTAATAATAGAAAATAATTCCATTGTTGGAGTAGAAATAAATCATAAAGAAAAATTATATTCGAATATAGTAATTATGGCAATTGGCCATTCTGCTAGAGATACATTCTATATGTTAAATGAAAATCAAATTAAAATGAAACCAAAGAATTTTGCAGTAGGACTACGGATAGAGCATCCAAAGGAGATGATTGATAAGAGTCAGTATGGAGAAAATTATAAATTATTAGATAGCGCATCTTATAAACTAACTTATCAAACAAAGAATCATCGAGGAGTTTATACTTTTTGTATGTGTCCTGGAGGATATGTAGTAAACGCATCATCTGAAGAAGAAATGATCTGTTGTAATGGTATGAGTAACTATAAAAGAGATGAAAAAAATTCTAATAGTGCAATTGTTGTAACAGTAACTCCAAATGATTTTGGAAATGATATTTTTTCTGGATTAGAATTTCAACGAAAATTAGAGAGAATGGCTTATCAAGAAGGAAAGGGTTATTTGCCAGTACAATTATATAAAGACTATGTTAATGATCAAATCTCTACTTCTTTTAAAGAGATTGAACCAAATACGAAAGGAAAAACTATTTTTGCAAATTTAAATAATGTTCTACCAAAGTATATAAACGATTCTATTAAAGAAGCAATACCAGAATTTGGAAAAAAAATTAAAGGATTTGATCGAGAAGATGCCATTTTAATTGGAGTAGAAACGCGTACCAGTAGTCCTGTAGTAATAGAAAGAGATGAAAACTATCAAGCTATTCCTGGACTTTATCCATGTGGAGAAGGAGCAGGATATGCTGGAGGAATTACAACTGCTGCAATAGATGGTATAAAAGTTGCTGAACAGATAGCAAAAGAATATACGAATGAATAAAAATATGATATAATCTTTGGAAAGGAGAGGATAATATGAATTATTCTGTAGGAATAGATTGGTTAATTATAATTGTAACCTTTGGTATTACTTGGGGCTCACAATTATTTATTAAATGGGCATATAATAATAAAATGAAAGAAGAATCAAAAGTAGGAATGACTGGAAAAGAAGTCGCAAGAAAAATTTTGGATGAAAATGGATTAAGTAATGTAAAAATAGAAGAAACTCCACAAGAACTAGGAGATCATTATGATCCTAGAAATAAAACTGTAACACTTTCAACAGATGTTTATCGTAAAGCTTCTCTAGCATCTATCAGTGTCGCAGCACATGAATGTGGTCATGCCATTCAAGATAAGAATGGATATTTCTTTTTGAAATTTCGTAATATGATAGTACCAATTGTAAATTTTGCATCATCAGTTGGTTATGTTGTGATTATGATTGGTTTATTTGCTGGATTAACCAGATTACTATGGTTTGGTGTTTTCTTAGAAGTAATTATCTTATTCTTCCAATTAATTACGTTACCAGTAGAATTTAATGCATCCAATCGAGCACTTCGTCAATTAGAAAAATTAAATATAGTTGATAGTGGTGAGAATAAATCTTGTTGTACTGTGTTAACTGCTGCAGCATTAACTTATGTTGCCTCAGTTGCCAATTCTTTACTACAAATTTTACGTTTAGTATTAATGGCAAGAAGGAATGATTAATCATGATTAAAGTAGTAGATAAAATAGAAGAAGCTAATTGTATTACTCATAGTGGAACAATGCATGCAGATGAAGTATTTTCAACTGCATTTTTGGACTTATATTTAGAAAATGTAAAAGTATTTCGTACTGCAAAAGTAGAAGGATACAAAATAAGAGAAGATCAATTAGTATATGATATTGGTAGAGGAAAATTTGATCATCATCAACAAGATGCATTAAGAAGAGATAATAATATTCCATATTGTTCATTTGGATTATTATGGAAAGAATATGGAAAAGAATTTTTAAAAAAATATGATATTTTACTAATTGATAAAGTATTTACTGGAATTGATAAAGATTTAGTAGAAGGAATTGATGCTGATGATAATGGAGTATTTCCAAAAATAGAAGCTCCATATCGAGTAAAAACAATTCCAAATGTAATTAAAATATTTAATCCTAGCTATGATTCAGGGCAAATTGAATCAGAACAATTTGAAAAAGCCTGTAAAATAGCCCGCGATATTATAGAAGAAGAAGTCTATTATATGAATGGTAAAGTACAAGCTGAAGAAGAGATTATGAAACAATTAGAAGGTGTTGGAAAAGATAGTCATTATTTATTATTAGATAAATTTTTACCATATGAAGAAACAATTCTTCAGACACCTGAGGCAGAAAACTTATATTTTGTAGCTTATCCTTCTAATAGAGGAGGCTATGCGATTAAAGTTGTTCCTAAAAGTTTAGAAGATCGCATTCCAAGATTACCATTTCCTGAAGAATGGGCAGGCTTAGAAGGAGAAGAATTAGAAGAAGTATCTAAAATAACTGGATTATCATTCTGCCATTCAGGAAGATTTATTGTAACTTGTAAAACATTAGACGCAGTATATAAAGTACTAGAAAAAATATTAGTTGACTGTTAAATAAAGATTTTTCTTTTAAATTCATTGAAAATAAAGTTCATATTAAGATATGATAGATACAAGAGGTGTACATTAGTGAAAAAAGAACTTATAAAAAACGTAATATATACATCTATTATTCTTTTAATCGCAATAATTTCTACATATATAATTTATGATAAATTTAAAAATGATCGAGAAACAGATTTTAATTCAAAATCATTAGAAGTTGTATATCACAATTCTACAAAAGATAAAATTGAAATAACAAAAGTAACTCCTGTTACTGATTCAGTAGGATTATCATCAAATGCTTATCGTCTAAGTATTAAAAACAATCTTACTGTTGGAGTGGATTATACGATTAAAATAAAAGATGATTTAGAAAAGATATTAGAAGATGAATGTGGCGCAAGTCAAATATCAAAAAATGACATTAGAATTTCTATAAAAGCCGGAAAAGGAACAAATAAAATTTATGACTTAATTGACTTAGAAGATGATATTTTATTTGAAAACACATTAAAAGCTTTAGAAAAAGAAGAAATAGTAATCAGAGTTTGGATTAACAAAGATAGTGCCTTTGGAGGTAGCAATCTTCATTATCATGGATTGATACAAGTATTAGAAAATGATAGTATTGTCGCAATTAATACAAAATAGGAGGATCTATGGAGATTGATTTAAGTAGTTTATATAGTCATACACTAGAAGAAATAGATATTAGTGGAGATTATAATCTACCAGAAGAGTATTACGAAAATTCAGATATTATTCGTATTGAAAAACTACATGTAGACGGAATAATCAAAGAAGATGATCATATAAATGCAAAAATAGAAGGAGTATTAATTCTACCAGATTCTATCTCATTAGAAGAAGTTGAGTATCCTTTTTGTATAGAATATGATGATAAAATCGAAGAAAATTGCAAAAAAGGAGAAAATATACTTGATATTTTTCAGTTTTTATGGGAAAATATTGTACTAGAGGTCCCCTTACAGTTTACTAGGGTTGATGATCTCAGTAAATTTCATGGGGATGGATGGAAGCTAATTAGCGAAGATGAATTAAAAGAACAAAATAATCCATTTCGTGATTTATTAAAAGATTATGATAAGGAGTGAGATACTATGATGAAATTAAATATTCAATTATTTGCTGTTCCTTTCCGTAAGGTATCAAAGACTAGAAAAAGATTAAGAAGAAGTCATAATGCAATGGAAGTTCCTGGAATGACAAAATGCCCTAGTTGTGGGGAAATGATTAAACCACATAGAGTATGTCCTAAATGTGGAACTTATAAAGGAAAAGTTGAAGTTAATACAAATAAAGAAGTAGAATAATTTCTACTTTTTTTATTTTCTTTTTTTGAATTATCTTATATAATGTTATTTGGTAGGGTATGTGAATTAGAAAAATTGAAAAATAGATTTTTATATATTTTCTTTTTTCTAAGAATCATATATAATAGTATATAGTAGAGTATAGGGAGTGTGTAAGATGATGTCAAAGAAGAAAAAATTATCAACAAAAGGTTTTTCTTTAATTGAATTATTAGGCGTTATGGTTATATTAAGTATATTAGCTGTTATTTCTATTTCAGCAGTTACTAGATATATTGACCAAAGTAGAAAACAAAAAGTTGTTCAAAATAAGAAAAATGTGGCAATTGCGGCTGAATTGTATTTACAAGCCAATCGTGATTTAATGCCAAAAATGATCGGAGAAGTTGTTTATGTTCCTTTATCTGATTTAAGAAATACAAACTATATTAAAGAGGATGTAACAAATGAAAAAGGGGAAGACTGTATGAGAGAATCCTTCGTACGTGTCTTTAAGTTGGGTGAAGGAGACTATAATTACACTACTTACCTATTTTGTGGTGGAGAAAAAGCACCAGAAAATGTTGAACCAGCAAAACCATATCTTGAAGATTTAAAAGATGAAAATGAAAATAAATTTGTAAAAGTCTTATTCTCAACAAAAGATGATGTTAAAAAAGCTAATTTCTCATTTAAATTAAAAGGTGGTAAAAATACTCAAACTCAAGAGAATATTGGATTATATAGTTATAGTTACTCTATTTTAGTTAAAGTAAGTCCAAATCAAGTTCTATATGATAAAGATGGTAATTTAATCACACAACAAGAAGGATTTACAGAAATATATAACTCAGGAACTATCGCAGCAAATAGAAATCCAGCAATTGAATTTAAATCTAGACCAATATCATCATATGTAGATTTACCAGGAGTTACAGCTGTACAAGTTAAAGTAACTGCATTGAATGAAGAAGGAGGATTCCTATCATATGTAACAGAAGGAATCGGTAATGCTGGAGGAGAAACAGAATATGACGATAATGTTAAACCAATTTGTCCAGCACTTGATGATTTTGCAGGCCGTATTGGAGAACCTAGAAGTTTAAATGATTGGATTGGAAAAGACAAAATTGGAACTAACGAATATCCAAGAGTTATTACTCTAAAATGTGAAGATGGAGATGGATCTGGTTGTAAGAGAGATACCTTTACAGAATCATGGCCAAATGAAGAAAGAGATCCATTTGGAATAATGTTTGGAGAAATAGTATTAGAAGATAACTCAGTAGTAGATGCTAATGGTAATATTAAAGAACCAAATAAAGAAATATGTCCAATTAACGTATTCGTAGATTTACAATCACCATCTGTAGAAATTACTCCTGTTAATCCAAGTCCTAAAGATGGACATGCTATGAACGTAGGAAAAGATATGGAGTATCGTGGTAGAAAATGGCAAAACTCTGTCAGAGTACATGATTCTGAAGAACCAGAAGATAGAGTCCCTAAAAAGGATAATTTAGATGAAATAACCATGACAATTACAGATCTTAACTATTTAGATGTATATAACGAGTATGATAAAGATGAAGGATGGTTAAATGATGAGTTCTTCCCTGAAGGAATTGAATATGATATCGTACTAAAAGATAATATTTACTTATATTCTTATACTTGGGAAGTTAATGAACCATATCTAAATACTAGTGCACCATACTTAAAAGAAGTATCAATGAATAATCCAGAAAGTGTTGCTTGGTACAGAGTAGATGATCCAGAAATGGCAATTAATGAAGATGAATTACTACAAAATAGACAATCATTAACTCCTGAAGAAAATGAATTACATATAACAATTAGCTTTAAAGAAGAAGGTGCCAGATACGGAATCTTAACAGTATATGATAGAGCTGGTAATTCGACTACAATTTATATTTATGCAAACCTAGATAGAACTTACCCTCCAATTGAAGAACATGATTATGGAATTCAAGATTTCGAAATAAATGAAAATGATATTCGTTGGGTAGAAATTGAGTATCCACCAGAAACAGATCTTGAAGATACCTTATCTGCTGAAGAAGGAGAAGCAATTGGAATGGATATCAATGATGATATGTTCCAAGGATATGATGTATGTGATGATGAAGCTTATTTAGGAAAAGATGATGGACCTTTACAAATAAATATTAATGGAAAAGAAAGTGGTACACAAGGAAATGTAGTTGATTGTATCCAAGGTAAAACGAAATATAATAAGCCTGGTGAAATACCAAAAGCATGTGTTGTATTAAATCATGATGTCTATGGTACTTACTATGGTTCCGATGAACAAATTGTTGAAAGAGAAGTAACAGGATGTTATAAAATTGGTACCGTAAAAGGAGACAATGGAATAGAACAAAAAGATTATAAAGATGATTCTGTATTTGAAACACTAGAACAATATAAATCTGGGACATGGTCTAACGAGGAAATGGTATGTGGGCCAAGTACAGAAATGACTTTAGATAATTATTATACAAGAATAACAGAAGAAGGAAATAAAGAAAGAGTAGAAATACCTGATGAAATATCAGGTTGGGTAGGAGTTCATATTCTTTATTTCCGTCAAAAAGGGATTAAGAAAGTTTATGATAAAGAAGAGGCTCCTCAGTGGAAATATACATATGATAAAAAAGATAATATAGGAAAAGAAACTGAAGAAGAAGAGGAACCAGAAACATCACCATATAATAGACCTTCAATATACGAAATAGTATATGGAGATAGTGAAGAATCTGATCCTGAGTATGTTAAGCATTATTCAATTACTAGTTTAGATAGAGAATCATGGCCAATCTTTGATGACCAAGGAACTCACCAATTACAATGGAAAAACTGTGATAAAGCAGGAAATTGTTCAGAATATGAATTAAAAGAAAATATAAAAATTGATACAATAAAACCAAAATGCTACAATTCACTTGTATATAATGATGAATTAAATAGTGATAGTAAAACTGGACCAAACCACAACGGATGGTTATATGATAAACAAGCAGCAACAGTTTATCATG
This sequence comes from Bacilli bacterium, assembly GCA_017405445.1. Lineage (GTDB taxonomy): Bacteria > Bacillota_I > Bacilli_A > RF39 > UBA660 > UBA3789. Next base: position 61,250 of record JAFRAK010000028.1, read on the forward strand.
GCTGTGCAGATACTTCTCACTATGATGTAAAAAGTTATTTCGAAGCAATGTCAAGTATTAAGAATAGTATTCTTGGATTACAAAATACACAATATTATCAAGTCAATGATTTTGTATATGATGAATTTGGAAGTGGATGTGCTAAATCAGAAGATCGTACCGATAAAACAATGAAATATGATAAAGATGTTTATACTTGCGAAGCAGGAACGGATGGAGTACAAAAATATGGAACTGTAGTAGATGTTGCAGGAAATATTGGAGAATGTAGTAATGGTGTGTCAATATGGAAAGATACTGCTCCACCATTATGTGGTACAAGTATTTACTACGAAGGAACAAATAGTGAAGAAGAGGAAGATCATAAATACAACGTTCCAAATCGATATGGATGGGCGAATGATGGAATGACTGCTAAAATCATGAAAACATGTAATGATAGTACTGATGCAAAAGTAAGTGCATATCCAGCAACAGATCCACCTTCTCGTTATGATGAAAACGGTGACATTTTATCAGCTGAAGAATATGAAAAAAAATATGATGCATGGGCTGAAACTGAAAAAGTATATAGTGGATGTAGAAGAAGTGATAGTGTCAATAAAGATGATTACTATAATTCACTTAATAGATCTAGAATACCAAGTACTTACAGAGTTACAGAAGAAATGCTAGGATATAATGGATTTGCCTATAAACCTCCAAAAGATGAAAATGGTGAAAGACAAGGATTAGTACAAGTAGATAAAAATACATATTATTACCAACATTTTTATTCAACAGAGTCGAAACAATTCTTTTATGAAGATACCTATAATGGTGGTTATTACTTTATCCCAAGAAATAATGCAAGTTATATAATAGAAACTACAGATGACGTTAAAGGTAAAGTAGGAGCTGAAGGAGCAAAACCAACATATCATGAAGCTGGTACAGTTTATATTGATAAAGATGAGAAAAAACCATTATTAGATGAATATGGAAATGAAGTAATAAGTGAGTATTCATATGCTATCCTAGAACAACAAGGTGGATATATCATGGATCAGGCAGGAAATATTAGTGAAAGGCCATGTAAATTAGCAACAGCTGCTAAAGACTCTAAAGCACCTGAATGTAAAAACAGAGTTACAGCAATGAATACAGTAAAAACGACAAAAGATAGTGCCGGAGTAGTGCGTGGAGTATTCCACCTAGGTGATTACAACGAAGAAATAAAAGATTATGATAAATGGGTTGGTACAGTTGGAAAAAATGGACACGAAGAATATATAAAAGTATATAAAGGATGTAATGATGTCCCAGTACCAAATTATCCAGGAGTAGCTGGAGTAGCAATGAGCTTGTGTGACCAACAATTCTTAGGAGAAAATATTCCAGGAAATTATTGGTTATATGGAAATGTATATGAATTTATAGATGAAATTGATAGACAAAGAAATACACCTGGATCAAGAAAAGGTAGTGCGGGAGTTACCTTTGAAGGACCGGATGCAAACCCTACAGGTGAAAAAGTTAGAGACTATGCTGGAAACCCTGGTACAGGTCTTTGTACACCGGTAGATGCCAATATTGATTATTACTTACCTAAGTGTCAAGTTGTACTTGCAGAAGGTGGTTCTGGTGTGATAGGATTTCAATATCCAGATTATGATCCTAATACTTTACACCCCGTAATAGGTAGAGCATCAATTATGTATAAGAATTGGGATACAAGAGAAGGTATAGTGGCTTATGCTAGATGCATCACAGACTATGATGAAGTTGTACAAGAAGATATAGCAAGTGGTTGTGATGATATTGGACAATGGGGTGATAAAGTACTTATCACAAAACAAGATGAGTTTACAGGTGAGTGGAAAACTGAACCGACTGGTGTACGTCAAACGGGATTTACTTATTTGGGTGCAAATCATGATGAAACAGTTGAATTATATACAACTGATTTAGCGGGTAATGCTAAATTATGTACTGTCGAAGAAGGAAGTACATTCCGTATAAAGCAAGATATGAAAGCACCAGAAGTAACTTGTAGCTTCTGGGGTGGATATGTAAAAGATTATCAAGTCTATCCATCCGTACATCATCCTCAGTCATACATGCATATTCATATAGATTCTATCGAAGATGTTGGAGCAGAACCTGATAATTATGCTGTTGGCATATATTATGCAGGAGAAAATGATCCAGAACTTGATAGATCAAGAAAAGATAGTTGGATATATCAAGGTAAACCATTATCTAACAATCTTTATTTCGATAATTCAGTGCGAAGAGGATCAATGGCAGAATTAACAAATTTTGTTGAATACAATGGAGATAAAGTACCACTAAGACCAGGAGTTTATGATTATGATATACCATTATCTTGTGGCCCTTATGGTGGAGGTACTGCAAAAATCAGGGGAGTAATATCAGTTGTTGATAAAAATGGTAACATTAATAGAGTTGAGTGTGATGCAGATAGATCAAAACCAGGTATGCAAAATAAAGACTGGGTTGATGTACCATATTGTTGTGATAGAACAGATGAAAATTGGGTATATAAAGAACCTGTATGGACTGATTGTCGTGTGTGTGGAGAAGCACAAATACACTATAAGGTACAAGATAAGGTAGCACATTCAATTTATAATGAAGGAGTCGAGTGTTCTATGACTGATGTTCTTGAAGAGAGAGCATGTGATAACTTACCAACTGATTGCTGCAGATGGGATATGCAAGTACATTACAACACATGTAGTGCTGAAGGATCAAGTAATCCTTGCTCATTTGGAGTAAGAAGTCAGTATTCAGTTTCTGGATTTCCGGGAATGGGAGGACTATACTGTTCTGAAGAAGGAGTAAATTATTCCTTGTGTCAAGCTGATGAAAATGAGTGTAGACGTTTGGGTCAGAGTAGTTATTCTTCTACTCCAACATCAAAAAGTTGTCAATTAAGAATTGTGCAAAACGTAAAACCTGACCAAGACATTATAGTATTAAAGCCAAGTACACAATCGAATAATAATTGTAGAATAGCTGGAGCAACTAGTCAATGTACATATTCAATTAATAGAGACAATAATACACTAAGATTTAGTGCAAATAAGATAGGCTCTAATCAGAAAGAGTCAAGTTATAAAACAGGATGTTCCTTATCTATTACTTGGTCAAGTAAGAATACATCATCACTCGATTTTAATGGTTCCCAATTTAAATCTCAAAATGTGTATATTGCAAAATGTGATAATAAACAAAATAAATTTTTAAGAGATGGAAATGGAAATATACCAGATTATATCTATTGTATTTCTCATGGTGTTTCCGATGACCCAACAAACCGTTTAGGAGAACACGTATGCGCAACTTCTGAGTCAGAAGCCACATCATATTGTAAAGCACAAGTAAAAGTAGCACCTAGTACTCCAGATACGCCAGATGATCCACCTCCAGCAGTAGTTACACCTAAGCCAAGTGTTGACCCTTATGATGATGAAAGGGATTAGAGAAAGGAGAAAAAACAATGAATAAAAAGAATATGAATAACAAATTACGCAAGTCTCTAATCCTTCTCGTTGTTTTAGCTTTAATTGCAACAGTTGTAATAATTCTAATGAAACTATTCTGGGATACAACTGGTTACAAGATTTATCAAACACCATATACCGCAAGATCATGGGAACAGTATGAGTGTTTAAAAGCCGGAAATGTTTGTACTCGCGAAGATATTTTAAAAGCAATTAAAGTAAAATTACCAGTTAATGAAAAAGAAATTTATAATTTTTATTTAATTGATAATGATGAGAAAACAGCAACATTACTGATGGATCGAAATTTAGTTGGAGTAATGGACTGGTCATTGGTAGATAGTAATTTAAGAGGTCCTACAAGTGCTTTAATTGAAGTCCTTGAAAGAACAAAAAATTGGTCATTTATTCCACTAATTGAATCCTATGAGTATGTAGATTTTGGAAAAAAATATTTTGAAGATATTTGTAAAGAAGAAAAAAAATCTTTAAGAGACGCTTCTTATGACTGTTCAGAAGATGTTTTAAGAGGTTATAATGGTATTAAAATAACAAATGGAGTAACTGTTCTTCGATTTAATGATGAAGATTACACAGGAGAAGAAGATGATTCATTTAATGCTACTCAATTAACTAAGAAAGCAAGAGTAAGATTAATTACTTTTGAAGAAATCGAAAATTTACGAGAAATAAATAATTATCCAGATTGGTTAATTGATAATACAATGGAAAATGAAGGTTATTGGACTTTATCTTCATCACCATTTGAATCAACTCTTTATTCAACATCTGCTATGGCAATGACCAATTATTTGAATAAACCATTTGTAAGAGAATTATATCCAGTAAACCAACATAATGAACTAAATAAGAGAAATGGATTAAGACCAGTAATTACAATTGAAAAATATTAAAGACTTATAACTTTGTTATAAGTTTTTTATTTGATATAATAAATATGGTGGTAATATGAAAACAAAATTAATAATATGTCCTAATGAATATAAAAATGAAATATTATTACAAACGAAAAGTATATGTAATCAAAAATTTATGACTTTAAATGATTTTATAAAGCATTATTATTTTGAATATCATGCAAAAGCAATTTATTATTTAATGAATAAGTATCATTTTCATATTGATACTTGTAAAGTTTATTTAGATAGTATGATATATATTGAAGATAAACAATATAAAAGTAATAAATTAAATTATTTAAAAGAATTAAGAGAAGAATGTATAAATAATCATTTATTAGAGTTTCATCCATTATTTAAAGAATCTTTAAAGAATTATGATATTGAAGTAAAAAATTACTATCACATTGAAAATCAAATAAAAAGTATACTAAATTATCATGATGAAATACATTCATTTACTTTTTCTAAGAAAGTATATGAATTTAATAGTATGGAAAAAGAAATCCATTTTGTATGTCAAGAAATAAGAAAATTATTAGATAATAATGTTTCTTTAAATAAAATATTTTTAGTAAATGTAGGAGAAGAATACTATTATCTATTATCAAAATTATTCTCATACTATAATATTCCAATAGAAATACCTTTTCAAAATCCCATCTATGCTACTAAGACAATTCAAGGATTATTAAATTCAAAAACTCCTCTTTTAGAAATAACAAATAAAGTAGAAAAACAATATAGTGAAATATTAAAACAATTATCTGATTTAGAAAAAGATGAGATATATGAAACAATATTAAAAGAAGAGTTAAAACATACTTATCTTTCAAATCCAAAATATGAAGAATCAATTAAAATATTAGATTTAACATCTAAACCTTTTCAAGAAGATGAGTATGTATTTGTACTAGGTTTCAATCAAGATTCTCTTCCAAAGACAAAAAAGGATGTAGATTATCTTTCAGACAAAGATAAAAAAGAACTTGGAATAGAAACAACTATGGAATGGAATAAAAGAGAAAGAGAAATTATTCCTTATCTTTTAAGTAAAATAAAAAATTGTACAATAACTTATAAATGTACTTCGCCTTTTGAAAAATATTATCCATCAAGTTTAATTAAAGATTATCAATTAGAAGTAATAAAAGAGCCTTCTCTATCAAATCATTATTCCCATTTGGTAAATAAATTAAAACTTGCGGATTTACTAGATAATTTCTATTTATATGGTGAAAAAAATGAGAAATTACTGGAATTAAATTCAAATTATGAAATTGGATATCACAGCTACGAGAATCAGTATAATGGAATTAATAAAGATACTTATTTAGAAAATTTAAATGTTCCATTAAGAGTATCTTATTCTAGTCTCAACCAATATGCAGAATGCAAGTTTAAGTATTATATTAATTATGTATTAAAACTAAATCAGTATGAAGATACTTTTCCAGGATTTATTGGGTCATTATATCATAAGATATTATCATTGAGAAAAAGAGGTGGATTTGACTTAGAAAAGGAATGGAATAATTATTTAGAAAAAAGGGATTTAACACTTAAAGAAAAAACATTATTAGTAAGAATACGAAAAGATTTAGAAGATATTATTGAAGTATTAAAGAAACAGGATCTTTTAACAGATTATCAAGAAGAGTTGTGTGAACAGTCAATTGTAATTCCCCTTCGTACGGATATTTCTACAGAATTTATTGGATATATCGACAAAATTATGTTTTTGAAGCAAATGAATGATACTTACTTTTCTATTGTAGATTATAAAAGTGGGGAAATAGATACAAAAATAGAAGCAATGAAATATGGTTTACATATGCAGTTACCAATCTATTTATATTTAATTCATTATGGCAAGCTGTTTGAAAATCCAATCTTTACTGGAATCTATTATCAAAACATCTTATTTTCTTATCCAATGTGGAATAAAAAACTTGCAGAACAAGAAGAAAAGAAATACTATCTTCAAGGTTATAGTACAGATAAAATAGAAATATTAGAAAAATTTGATAAAACATATCAAAATAGTGAATTAATTAAAAGTATGAAGTATCAAGAAGATAAAGGTTTTGGAACTTATACAAAACTAATGAATGATGATACGCTATTAGAGTTAATAAAATATACGAAAAACATAGTGGAAAAAGAAACAGATGATATTTTAAATGCAGATTTTAAAATCAATCCAAAAATATATGGAAAAGATAATATCTCTTGTGAACTATGTAAATTCCAAGATTTATGTTTCCATAAAAATGAAGATATTGTCCGCTTACCTAAAGTAGATGATTTATCTTTTTTAGGAGGTGATATCAAATGAAGCCAACAAAAGAGCAGCAACAAGCAATTGATGTAGAAGGAACAAATATTATTGTTTCAGCAGGAGCGGGAAGTGGAAAAACAGCAGTATTAACCGCAAGAGTTATTAGAAAATTATTTGATCAAGTTCATATCAATGAATTACTGATTCTAACGTTTACGAATGCAGCGGCCAAAGAAATGAAAGATAGAATAAGAGAAGCCATAAAAAAAGAAGAATCTCTAAAAGAAGAATTAGATTACATTGATAGTTCCTATATCACAACATTTGATTCTTTTGCCTTATCGATTGTAAAAAAGTATCATACAAAATTAAATGTCTCAAGTAAGATTGAAATCAGTGATCAAGCAATTATAGATTTAAAAACAAAAGAAATATTAGAAACCATAATGGATGAATACTATCTAACTCCAAAAGAAAACTTTCTCTCTTTAATTCATGATTTTTGTCTAAAAGATGATAAAGGACTAAAAAAAGATATTTTAAATTGCTACAAAAAAATAGAATTAAAATATGATAAAGAAAACTTTTTAAAAAATTATTTTAATATCTATTCTGAAGATAAAGTAAAACATTGGATAAGTCTCTATCTTGAAGGTATAAAAGAAAAGCAATTATTAATAACTGATCTATTAAAAGAAATGGAATCTTATTTTGATGGGACTTTTATAGAAAAAATAAAATCAGATTTAAAAAAATTCCTTGAAGCCAATACTTATGAAGAATTTTATCAATCAATGGATTATCAAGGAGTAAGAGTAACAAAAAATGATCCAGAAGAAGGAAAAAAGTTAAAAGGAAAAATCTATGAAATACTAAAGGATTTAAAAGAAGATGAATTACTATATTCTACAGAAGAAGAGATGAAAGAGGAGTTATTATCTACAAAAAAGCATATTCAAGTAATTGTTGATATTATGAAAGAATTAGACCATAGATTAGAAATATGGAAAAAAGAGAATGAGATTTATAATTTTAATGATATTGCGAGATTTGCGATAAGAGTAATTGAAGAAAATTCTGATGTAAAAGAGGAATTAAAAAATAGTTTTCAAGAAATTATGATTGATGAATATCAAGATACATCAGATACACAAGAAAAATTAATTTCCTTAATATCTGAAAACAATGTTTATATGGTTGGTGATATTAAACAATCTATTTATCGCTTTAGAAATGCCAACCCATATATTTTTAAATCAAAATATGATTTATATCGTGATACTAATAAAGGACAAAAAATAGATTTATTAAAAAATTTTCGTTCTAGAAAAGAAGTTTTAGATGATGTAAATTTACTATTTGATTATGTAATGGATGATAAAATTGGAGGAGCAGAGTATCAAGATTCCCATCGTATGATTTTCGGAAACGAAAGTTATAATCAAAAAGGAAAAACAAATGAGAATTATCATATGGATATTTTAACCTACAATGATAAAGAATTAGGCGATATTACTTCATCAGAAGAAGAAGCTTTTATTATTGGAAGAGACATCAAAAAGAAAATAGAATCTCATTATCCAATTTTTGATAAAGATCAACAAATACTAAGAGATTGTACCTATCAAGATTTCACCATTTTATTAGATCGATCTAGAGACTTTGACTTATATAAGAAAGTTTTTCAATATCTTCATATTCCGATGACAATTATGAAAGAAGAATCTTTAAGAAAAGAAGATGACTTATTAGTCTTAAAAAACCTTCTAAAACTCATTTTACTAATTAAAGATGGAAAAGAAGAAAAAGATTTTGAATATGTATTTGTATCTTTAAGTAGAAGCTTTTTATATCGAATTTCTGATGAAGAAATCTATGATTGTATTATAAAGAAGTCCTATCAAAAGACTAAATTATATCAAGATGCTTTAGAATTATCTAAACGAGTTGATGAATTAAATCCAAGTAAATTCTATCTAGAAGTTCTTGAAAAGGTGGAGTATGATCAGAAACTATTAAAGAATCAAGATATTTCATCTTACCGAATTAGAGAAGAATATTTCTATCAATTGTTAAAGAGATTTGAAAAAGATGGTTCTACGATTGATAATTTTATTAATTATTTAGATCAAATAATAGATGAAAATTATGACATAAAATTTAAAACAATTGCCAATACTATGAATAGTTGTAAGATTATGACAATCCATACATCTAAAGGACTAGAATATCCAATATGTTATTATGCAGGTTTTTCTTATAAATTTAATTTAGATGAATTAAAAGAAAAAATAATGTTTTCTAATACATATGGAATAATACTACCTAAAGTAGATCATTCTTATAAAGAAACAATTCTAAAAAAATTAATTAAGAAAGAAATTAGATTAGAAGAAGTAGGAGAAAAAATGCGACTATTCTATGTTGCATTAACAAGAGCCAAAGAAAAAATGATTTTAGTAATGCCAGAATTAGAAGAAGAAAAAGAAGTACGAGAAGTATTACCAAACTATGAAAGAGCTGCATATTATTCTTTCTTAAGTATTATGAAAAGTATTTATTCATTACTTCTTCCATATATTCAAAAAGTTGATGGAGAAGCAACAAAAGATTATTTGTTTTCTATTAAAAGACAAGAATTAGAAAAAGTAGATAAAAAAATAATAGTAGAAGAATTAGAATCAAGTTCTAATAGTATTACAGAAGAACATTTTTCTAAAGAAACAAATATTATTCCAAGTCAAGAAGAAATAGACAAGATGAAGTTTGGAACATTGATTCATGAATATTTAGAAGAAATAGATTTTTCAAAGGAAGAAGAACTTGATAAAATAACAGATTTAAATATTCGTAAAGAAATAGAATGTTTCTTACAGAGTGATTTAATGAGAAATAGAAAAAATCAATTAATGATAAAAGAATATGAATTTATGGATAAAGGAGAACATACAATAGAACATGGTGTGATAGATTTATTAATTGAAGAAAAAGAGGAATATATTATTATTGATTATAAACTAAAGAATATTGATGATGAACATTATGATCAGCAATTGAATGGATATAAAAAATATATTGAAAAAATCACCAATAAAAAATGTAGATGTTTCTTGTATTCAATTTTAGGACATAAATATAGAGAGGTGAAATATGAAAATTAAACCAGAAGAATTAAATATGGTAGTAATTGAAAAAGAAACAGTAGAAAAATATATAGATTTTAGTGATTTAATAAAAAGTACATTAGAACATCCTGAGTATTTTGAAAACTATACAAAAAAAGACTTAATAAAACTATTAGATAATGGTAGTTATATATACTTATACAAATATCATGATTTTGCTTTAGCAAGTTCTATGTTAATAAAACTAAATAATAGTAGAATGAAAGAGTTTGATTTAGATTTCGAAGAAGAAAGTGGAATAGAACTAGGACCTCAAGCTGTATTTCAAGATATTAGAGAAAATGGAGTTCAAAAGTATTTAATGAAAAAAATGGAAGAAATAGCCAAAAATAAGAATTATAAGTATATTCTTGCGATTATCCATAAAGATGATAATACTACAAATTCTAATATAAAAAAATTAAATTATGGTATTGTAAAAGAACAAAAAGAAAAGATAATTTATAAAAAAGATCTTGTAAATGAAGTGAACCCCAAATAGTTCACAAAAATAAAAAGGAGTCAGGAATTATTTTTCTGACTTTTTTGACTTTAATCTGGTTGTATTGTAGAATAATATCCAATCTTCTACAAGTTTTTGGTATTCTTGTAAAGATGTGA
>JAFRAK010000029.1 GCA_017405445.1 Bacilli bacterium
AATTGAAGTTTCATAATTCTCAACTTCATCTTCTGTAATAGTATACTCAATTTCTACTCCAACTTGTCCAGCTACATATTTTTCTTTATCTTCAAATATGTAAGCCCAATCTCCATTTTCATCTGGTGTAACTGTAACAGAATCTACTTCTGTTCCATCAGCGAATAAGTGAACTGTGATTGATTCTGGTCTCTTTCCATCTTGATCTTCAGCATCAACCCAAGTTTTCTCAACATGAATATCGATTAATTCTGGTTCATGTGTGTTTGTAATACTATATCCATCAATTTCAGTTGTATAATCAGTAACTTCATCTTCAGTAATAGTATATTCAACTTCTACTCCAACTTGTCCTTCAACATATTTAGGAACTTGTTCAAAGGTGTAAGCCCAATCTCCGTTTTCATCTGGTGTAATTGTTGCAGAATCTACTTCTGTTCCATCAGCAAATAAGTGAACAGTGATTGACTCTGGTCTCTTACCATCTTGATCATTATTGTCTGACCAAGTCTTCTCAACTGGAATATCGATTAATTCTGGTTCATGTGTATTTGTGATACTAAATCCATCAATTTCTGTTGTATAATCTGTAACTTCATCTTCAGTAATTGTATATTCAATTTCTACTCCCTCTGCTCCAGCAGCAAATTTAGGGAATTTTTCAAATGTATATGACCAATTACCTTCTTCATCAGGTTTTACAGTTGCAGAAGATACTTCTGTTCCATCAGCGAATAAGTGAACAGTGATTGATTCTGGTCTCTTACCATCTTGGTCATTATTATCTGCCCAAGTCTTTTCAACTGGAATGTCAATTAATTCTATTCCATGAGAGTTGGTAATTGTATATCCATTGATTGATGTTTCATATTCTGAAACTTCGTCTTCTGTAATAGTATACTCTATTTCTACTCCAACTTCTCCTTCAACATATTTAGGAACTTGTTCGAATGTGTAAGCCCAATCTCCATTTTCATCTGGTATTACTGTTGCAGAATCTACTTCTGTTCCATCACCTAATAAATGAATTGTGATTGAATCAGGTCTAATACCATCTTGATTATCTGTATCATTCCATACTTTTTGTACTGGAATATCAATTAGTTCTGGTTCATGTGTATTTGTGATACTAAAACCATCGATTTCAGTTGTATAATCAGTAACTTCATCTTCTGTAATAGTATACTCAATTTCTACTCCTACTTGTCCAGCTACATATTTTTCTTTATCTTCGAAAGTATATGCCCAGTCACCATTTTCATCTGGTGTAATTGTTGCAGAATCTACTTCTGTTCCATCAGCGAATAAGTGAACAGTAATTGATTCAGGTCTCTTACCATCTTGATCTCCGGCATCAACCCAAGTTTTTTCAACTGGAATATCGATTAATTCTGGCTCGTGAGTATTTGTAATACTAAATCCATCAATTGAAGTTTCATAATTCTCAACTTCATCTTCTGTAATAGTATATTCTACTTCTACTCCAACTTGTCCAGCTGCATATTTTTCTTTATCTTCAAAAATATATGACCATTCACCATTATCATCTGGTGTAATTGTAGCTGAATCTACCTCAGTTCCATCAGCAAATAAGTGAACAGTGATTGATTCAGGTCTCTTACCATCTTGGTCGTTATTATCTGCCCAAGTCTTCTCAACTGGAATATCAATTAATTCTTTTTCATGTGTATTTGTAATACTATATCCATCTATTTCAGTTGTATAATCTGTTACTTCATCTTCTGTGATTGTATATTCAATTTCAGTTCCAACTTCACCTTCTAAGAATTTAGGTAAGTCTTCAAATGTATGTGACCAATTACCTTCTTCATCTGGTGTTATTGTAGCAGAATCAATTTCTGTACCATCAGCGAATAAGTGAACAGTGATTGATTCTGGTCTCTTACCATCTTGGTCATTATTATCTGCCCAAATCTTTTCAACTGGAATGTCGATTAATTCTGGCTCATGAGTGTTTACAACTGTAATTGTATATTCTTGATCACCTAATGTGCTTGTTGGCTCTTCTGGTGATATAACAGGTTCTGATTGTGTATAGTTACTATCAGCAGATACTTCTACAACTGAGTAAACAATATCTTGTCCAGCTGCTTTACGAGGTAAACCAGTCTTTGTAATTGTCCAATTATTACCTTCATTTAAAGTAAGTGTTGTTCCATCTGTTACTGATGGGATCATTAATCCTTTATTATCAGTTAATTTGAATGTTACACTTGCTGGTCTTACTCCATCTCTGTTATTATCATCATTCCATGTTTTAACAACTGTAATTGTTGTTTCAAATGGAGTATGTGTATTTGTTACATCAAATCCATCAATTTCAGTTTCATATTCCGAAACTTCATCTTCAGTTACGGTATATTCAATTTCTATGTAACTTTCTGATGCTTCATCATATTTATACTTATCTAGATTTTCAAATGAATATTCCCAATTACCAGTTTCATCTGGTGTTACTGTAGTATCATCAATTTCAGTGCCATCTGCGAATAAGTGAATTGTAATTGATGTTGGTCTTAAATTATCTTGGTTTTCTTCATCTTCCCAAGTCTTAGTTCCTTCTACGTTAACTTTTTCTTCATTTGTAATTGTATTTGTTTTATTTGTTAATGCATAGTGAATTGTTGCACTACTTGTTGATTGTACTGAAACAGACTTAATTGTTCCATCATCATTTATGTAGTCAACTTCTGGTATTGTTACTCTCCAGTTGTTTTCTTTATTTAATGTTACAACTTGTGTTTCTGTACCGATAATTACATTTACATCTATTGATTCAGTATTAGCTGGAATATCTGTAGCACTTACTATAATATTTTCTTTTCCATCATAAGTTGTTACATAGATTCCTCCTGTAATTTCTGATTCTTCTGTAAAGTAATCATAGACATTGTTATTTGCATCATATAAATCTAATTTATCAAATACATGTGTCCATTCATTTTCAGCATTTAGTACTGCTGGATTAACCAATCCAGTTTGTATTACTTTTTCTTTTGTTCCACCATTAACTGATCTATATAATGTAACTTCAACTGCTTTTTTAGCATCTTCTGCTACATGCCAATCTTTTGTTACAGTTAAGTGTGTTTTTGGATATGTATTTATATAAGTTACTTCATATGTGTTGTTAGGTGCAACAATTGAACCTGAGATTGTTCTATTTTGAACATTAATTTCTGGTTCATATGTATATTGGTAAACAGTTCTTGCAACTCCTGCTGCATCTGTTTCTGTTACTCTTCTATATTCTACACCATTAACATCATATACTCCATCTGCTGTTTCTACAGCATTAGCTGGTAACTCTGGAACACTAACTAGTACTGCTCCGTCAATTCTTGTTAATTCAAATGGTGATTCTGGTACACCTTCAACAACTGTATAAGTTGAACCTGTTCCAATATTTGTAACACGTACATTCCATCCATCTTTCATTTTTAATGTAATGTTTGTATTATCTGGTGCATAGTAATAACCAGTGTCTCCTGCTTCTGGAGTAGCTGATGTTACAACATCTTTTTCATAATATTGCCATGCATCATCATCTGCACATGATTTTCCCATTGCAGATAATTTATTTGAATCACAAACTGAGAACCAAACAGAGTAATTATTCATTCTGTCTTCATCTGTTATATCAGATGGGATATTTGTCTCATCAATATTTGCATCATTAATTTTGAATGTAAAATCGAAAGTTTCTCCACCTACTGGATCTCCTTCAACTTTCTTTGCAATATTAAAGTTACTCTTACGAATATTATAAGCATTTAATTGTGCGTTTGTTTGTGCTTGTCCCTCTGTTGGAACTATCTTGTCATAATATACTTTTCCATTGAATCTATAGAAAGTATGATCATTATTTGTATAAACTTCATCAGTTGAATTCATTCCTTGTGGTATTTCATTTGTTGGAACTTCAATTAATGTTGTTAGTTGTCCATTGATTATCATTGGGTGAACTGTTTCAATTTCAAGTTCCCATTGATATGATTTTATACTTCCTGTAATAACTGGCTCTGTTAAAGTATAGTCATGTCCTTCATCTAATACTTCAATAACAGTTTTACCGTTAACAACTTTTGTTCTCATTAATCCAGTCGCAATAACTGAACTATCAGTCCAATTATCATTATTATTTAACTCTAATTCTATACCTGTATCAATTGTATCTCTAATAAGATGCATTTTTACAGATAAATCATTAGGTACAAATTTTTTATCTTCTTTATTTAACCAAACTTTTTCAACATCCATTTTAGATGAAACGGTTACAACTCTAGGCGGATTTTTGTATGTCTTTGTTGTTGGTGTTGTATTTCCATCTCTATTGTCTGTATATGTTAAAGTAGCTTGTTTATTTGTTTCAAGAGTTACTTCTCCATTTTCATATTTTAGATATTTCTTTTCATTTTCATCTAGTGCATCATATACTGCTTGTCCATCTGCAGCATTCTTGATTGCTGCAACTGTATCATATGTGTATTGAGATGGGTATACATCAAAATAAACAGTGTATTTAACATCATCTAGTAAAGTTCCAACTGTTTCTCTTGGTAATTTCCACTCTACTTGTCCTGTTTCAGTACTATATGAAGCAGCTGGTGGTGCAACATTATAGAAATCATTAGCTTCAGTCCATTTATAAGTAAATTTACCTAAATTAATTGTACCTTCTAATTGTACACTATTTGTTCCCCATGTTGCTTGATATGATCCATCTTCATTTTTTGTTAATGTAATATCATAATTTTGTCCCAAACTATTCTTTCTAGTTATAGTATAGGTGTCTGTTTCTCCTGCTACAGCACTTACTGGGAATGTCATCGAATATTCGAATGAAGAACTATCTACATTTAATAATTGAGATATTTCTCCAGAAGTTGTTTCAACATTACTTGTTGTACCATCATTAATTGTTACTTCACCAATACCTAAAGCATTAGTTAATTGGCTGAAAATATCATTTATAGCATCTTCTAGTGCTGATGTATCTGTAGCACTATAATAGTTACTTACTGGGCTTGTTCCCTCATATACAACAGCTTCTTGATTCACAGTTCTGTCCACACCAGTATATGCATAGTTAATTAAATCATCTAATGTATTGGCTTCATTACCGAAAGCATATATTCCATAGATATTTGTTTTAGCACTAGTATCTTGGATTTTTTTTGCATCATCCATTGCATTTCTATAGTTTTCTATATCAAATGCAGAACCAGTACCTGAACCATTTGATAATCTATATGTTGGTGCACCATCCGTAACGAAAATTACAAATGTATCATAACTTTTACGATCATTAGGTAAAGCATCTACAACATCTTTTCCTCTTTGTAAAGCAGCTTCCCAGTTAGTTCCACCACCATAAGTGATTCTTAAATTCTGCGCTGGTCTAGTTGTACCATCTGCAGTTAAATGTTGAGATATATTTGTAAGATTAGTTGTCCATGCTGTTGCATTTGATGTTCCGTGCACTAACCAAGTAGCATTGTTCTTTGTTCCTGCTCCCCAAGAATGATTTTGAGATGAGAAAGTAATCATTGCCATTGAAACTGTATTTGGTGTAATGTCATTATACGCTTTTAAAGCAGTTGTAAAATCATATACAACCTTTTCAGCTTTCATATATCTGTCTGCTGCTTCAATAGATCTGGTAAATCTTTCGCCAGTATATTCAGTACTTGTTCCAGAATAATACCATCTACCATTCGATCTATTTAATTCTACATATCTACCATATCTCAAACCATATTGAGTACCACTGTTACTCGTTGTCTTTGTATATTTGTATGCATTATCTTCCATACTACCAGATACGTCATAAATAATTAAAACGTTTGCATTTCCTTTGATTTCTGGAACTGTGGAAGCATCACCTGTAACACTCAATGATAGTTTGTATGTACCATCCCCGTTATCTGTTCTTTCCTTTCCGTCGATTTCTTCATTCTCTGCTAATCTTTTTTGTAAATCAACTATTGTAGATTGAACTAAGTTCCATCCACTAAAAGCAAAAAAGGCAGTACTTAAAATAGTTATAAGTGCAAGTATTATAACTCTGTAATTTAAGTGTTTTTTAATGTTCTTCTTTCCTTTCCCTTTCATTTAAACACCTCCCGAGGCAAAAATTGCCTTAGTTGACTTACTATACTAACAACTTTTAATTTTCGTGTCAACAAAAAATTCATTTTATTTTGTGATTTTTTTCCATTTTTTTAAATCTATAATTATTTTTACAAAATTACTTTAAAATAATCCCACAAAGTAGTTTTTTTGTAGGACATTTTTAGACAAAAAAAACTCACCTTATGATGAGTTATTCATTGTTTTTTATTTCTTTTATATCCAAATTTTTCTCTACTTTTACTTGGTGTTTTTTTATTGTTGTTAGCTCTCCTATTATAAAATTTATACACTTAAATTGATGGTTATGTTTCCTATTTTTAATCCTTTAAAAACATCTTTTCTTACATAACTTTCAATAATTTGTATTTTTTAATATATTGAAATGTTTACCCTTTACACAGTCAATTTATTAAATATTCTTACACTTGTTTTTATTAAATACCAGTATAGTATTAGATTAACAATTAAGAAGAATCCTGTTACTAATAAAAGCAGTAATAAAGGTGTCATGATATGAGATAATCCATTTATTAGAATTATAGAAATAACCATAAAGATCATTCCTAACATTGTTGCAGCAAAAGAACTAGTACTTTGCTTTACCACTTCTGCACTGTTTTCTGCATCTAACTTTGGATTTTGGATATTGATGATTATTCCAATATTATGAGATACGAGAGGTATTATAATTGATAAAACAATTAATAGAATCATTTCTAAAATACCAATCTTAAATTTTATAAATAAAATAATCAATCCAACTACTAATACAGGTGTAGTAATTACCAAACCAGATAGTATTTTTGAAAATAGTATTGTTTCTGTTTTTAATGGAAGAGATTTTAATATATTAATATTTCTTCCTTCTAAACTAATGACAGAACTTGTAATTGATGTCATAAAACCAGTTATGATGATTAAGACAAGAATTAGTACTGTATGATTATCAAATAGGCCACTATCTGGCACAAAGTCATTCATTGCTTTAACAAAGCCATCATATTTAATCACAATTGATACTGTTGCGATTAAATATAATACTAATCCAAATCCAGCATTTACAATGAATACTGGTGTTTTAAAAAATGTGTTTAATTCTTTTCTTACAAGAGACTGATAAACAGATCTTGTTTTTATTGTCATATCTTCTATTTTTGTTTTCTTTCCTGTAGTAACTTTTTTAACTCTAGAATTTACTTGGAAATAATATTTATTAATAATTAAGATAGTTATTATTAGTACTATACAATTTACAAATATAAATAATAATAATTGTAATAGATCAAATTTTTCAACTAAAGAAACATAAACTCCTGCAGGGTAATAAATTTTTGTTATTAAATCATTGACACTTGTTGCGTGTTGTGCAAGATATTCAATTGAATTATCCATATTATAAGATACAAATAACATTCCTAATAATACAATAGTAGTCATTATGATTTGTACTAAGTTTTTATATTTAAATCTACTAGAAATACTCATTGATATGGCACCAATTAGACAAGATATCGCGATTGGTATAATAGGAAGTAATATTATCATAAAAATACTTGCGATATAAAAACTGAACCCAACATTTTCACCCCATCTAATATAAGGCAAAATCATTGGAATGAAGAATAATGAATTAAAGATTAATTCAAAAACATAAAATTTAAATATTCTAATAAATATAATTGTTTTTCTTTCGATTGGAAGTGAAAGTAATAATTGATCATCTTTACAATTGAATAATAAAGGTCCTGATTTATAAATACCTTCTACAATTGTAAAAATTGACACACCAAATACAAATAATGATAAAACGATTGTTTCTAGATGCATTGGTGCAAGCTTTTCAAAAAATTGATTTGAAAGCCCCCACATCATAAACATG
Organism: Bacilli bacterium; assembly: GCA_017405445.1. Lineage (GTDB taxonomy): Bacteria > Bacillota_I > Bacilli_A > RF39 > UBA660 > UBA3789. The sequence continues at coordinate 8,036 of JAFRAK010000029.1, forward strand.
ATACAACAAGCTAGAAAAAAAGGTAATGATTTATTTGATTTATTATTTCCTTTGGCTTGTTTTATCTTAAAGATATTCATGTCTGATGACATAGCAGCTTTTATTAGAGATATTATTTTTTTCATTTGTTTTCTTCTAACTCCATAAATACATTTTCTAGAGATTTATCTCCTTTTATTTCTTTCATACTTCCACTTTTTACTAGTTTTCCATTCTTAATAATCGCAACTCTTGAACAAAGTTTTTCTGCTACATCTAAGATATGTGTTGAATAAAAAACAATTTTTCCATCTTTAATCATTTCATTTAATACTTCTTTAATATCAAAAACTGCTTTTGGATCAAGTCCTACAAATGGTTCATCCATAATTAATATTTTAGGATCATGCGCAAGAGCAGATATTAGTACCACTTTTTGTTTCATACCATGAGAATAACTATCAATAGTATCATTTAATTTATCTTCCATTTCAAATAGTTTAGCATACTTTTTAATGTTCTTTTTTCTCTTTTCTAGATCTGTTTAATACATATCACAAATAAAATTAATATAATCAATTGCCTTCATATGTTCATATGTTTCAGGATTATCTGGTACATAAGCCATAAGTTTTTTACATTCTACTGGTTTTTCTTTAATAGACATTCCATTAATTAAGATATCTCCTTCATCAAAATCGTGAATTCCTACAATTGATTTGATTAGAGTTGTTTTTCCTGCACCATTGTGTCCAATAAAAGCAAAAATCTCTCCATCTTCTACAGTAAATGAAACATTATCTACTGCTTTTTTATTTCCATATTTTTTGGTTACATTTTTAATCTCTATCATAAATACTCCTTTTTTTTATTATACTATCTTTTATTCCTTTATACTAATTCTTTTTTTTGGTAGTGTAGATATGATGCACTTATTAATACTAAAGTAATTAAAATACTTATCATAATCATTATAGATATTTCTCCAAATACATTTAATAGAGACATTTTCTACTTCATTATTAATATTATTTTATCATAGAATAATTGCTTATACCATTTTTTGTAAAAAAACTAGATTTTAAATCTAGTTTATTTCGTAATGGGTCTTATGATACATTCTTCTTCTGTTATTGCGATTTCATAATAATCAAAGACAAGTATTTCAGTATCTTTTTCTTTTCTTTTCTTTGTTGCATACTTTCTCCAATCATTAATGGATACTAATTCTTTTTCAAATGCTTCTTTCATGGATAAGTTTTCTGCATCTACTGTACGAAAGACTGTTTCATCCATTTTTAAATGATCAATATAAATATCATGATTGTCGAGTCTTCCAACATATTCTTTTCCTCTAGTTTCATCTATTGTAATTACTAAAAGATGACTTACTCCATTAGAATTATATTGTTCTTTAAACGCATATTTTATTAAAGCAAATAATCCAATTCCTATTAATATAAATATTATAACTATTCCTAATCCTTTTTTCATATATTATTTCCTTTCTTAATTCTTACCGAAAATATTACCTATATCTATTTTACAAAAAAATTATTATAAAATAAAGTACTCTGTCCAATTGTTTTTATCATAAAAAAAGACTATTATCTAGTCTTTTTTAATTTTAGTGATAAAGCTGTAGCACGAATTCTTCCATCTGCTTCTAATCTATCTTCTTTTGTAATATAACTCATGCCTTGTCTTTTTGAATAATCTCCCAACATTGGTTTACTATGATATTCTAATAAATACCATTTTTCTTTTTCTTGATCATAGATATAATCAAAGCCACAAATAATACCCAATTCCGGTTCAAATTCTTCATTAATATCTTGTGATGCTGATACAACTCTATCAAACTTCTCAGAATTAATATCATGCTTTTCTAATAATTCTTTTTCAAATTTACGATAATTTGTATCTCCAATTAAAATGTTTTTACCACCTGATAATGTGTTTGATACAATTGATTTTGTACTTAATGGATATACATCATATAATAAATGTCCTAGTAATGTTGTATCATCTTTATATCTATCTTGAGCTTTATATTTTAATGCTGCATAAAGTAAATCATTAGATGATGAAGTTAATACTCTTATTGTAGTATTATAATCAGATGGTGTATTAATATATTCTTGAATGACAAAGTTATCATTTATATAGTTTTTATAATTAATTAGGTATTTTTTATCAGATGATTCTATTGGATTAAAACGATAGATTTTTTTGTTCATTAATTGAGTACAAGTTTTAATTAAGTTTTCATAATCCTTTTCTGTTTCAATCAAGAATTTTTCTCTTCCTCCATTTTGATTTTCATTTTTGAATACAAATGGAAGTGTATATTGATGATTTATTAAATCTTCATAATTAAATTTTACTGTTTTTGGTTTTACTATTTCTTTTGCTTCTAATGAACTTTCAATTTTTTGATTAACTTTATCTCTATAATCTTCAAAAGAATAACTTCCATATGTTTGTCTAAGACCTGTTACATAGATTGTTTTAGAATCTCTATCTTTAATATTTTGAATTAATTTATATCCTTTTGACATTAAAGATAAATAAAGTTTTGGATCTGTTTCCATCTTTAAATAAAGTGTTTCTCCTCTAGATGATGGTAATTCATTATAATTAATAATTCTTTCCATAATACCCCTTCTTTTTTACAGGCTATATTATATCATAGAATCGTTCTTTTTTCAAGGATAAAGACTAGTTTCTAGCCTTATTTTTCATTTTATGAATTGTTTTTCCTCACTATTCTTTTTTTATTTTGTTTGATATAATGATTATGGTGATAATATGTTTACAATCTATCAAAAATGTGAAAAATCTATTGATAATTTGTATGGAATAAAAGAGATTAAAGAACCTGAAAATCTTGATGAAGCTTTTTTATTATGTTTAACTGCTCAAGAAACTAATAAAAAATCTGTGTTTGGAGTAATTAGAGAAGGTGCTCAAGCGGCAAGAGTACGTACTTCACAAGAACTTGCTGGTGGATTTAAAATTGAGGAAATGCCTATAGCGTTTTTAGGCGCATATTATGATAAAAAGGATGATTCTAAGACAGATTTATTAGATGATTTTATCTATCCATATTTAAAAAAAGGAAATAATCTAGAAGGTATGATGAAACGTGCACGTATGATGAATTTTTTTACTTACTGTGATGCGACTAAAGTTTATGTTAATTTAGAAGAACGTTTAAAAGATAAACTTAAAGAAGATGGATTAACAGATCAAGATGTTAAAAATATCTTATCGCAAATTGGAGTTATTTCTATTGCATCGAAAGTAGACATTTCAAATTTATATGCCAATACTGTATTATTTAAAGATTGTAATGATCGTGAAGTCTATGATTATATTTCAAAAAAAGCATTGAAGCAAATGGAACGTATCTCAAGAGAGACCATTATTGGAAATTTAAATAGTGAGGGAAATGTTCATACTTATGTTTATAATGGAAGTGGAGAACATGAATTAAAAGAATACTTAAAAGATGTTAATATTGTTAAAAGTTCATTATGTGCAGCAGTTGCTACATTACTGGAAAACTCTATAATGAATAAAAATAGTGAAGAGTTAATTCCTCTTACTGGTAAGCAAATGTTACAAACAATCATCCGTTATAATGGTGAATTTAGAGGAACAGATGAATATTTAGAAAAACTCGATCAGGAATTATCTTATGGAGGAGTACCTAGATACACGGAAAAAGAACATGAAATATTATGTGATTTAGAAGCATCTTATAAAGATCTTGCTAATAGAAAAAGCAATGAATTAAATGATATGTTTAATCATCCAGAAGAGTTACAAGAATATGAAATTGTAAAATAAAAAAAGACTAGTTTATCTAGTCTTTTTATAGTGTTTTCTGTTTTGACAGTTCTTTTTCTTTTACCTCTATTTTAATACCTTCAAAATATGGAGTATCTTGATCAAAATAGTACCCTACTCTATGAACTCCTCCAATATATTTAAAGTCTTGTACTTCGTAGTTTGTTTGTTTTAACATATTATTAAAAATATATTTTAAATCTGCATCCGTTAATTTTGTTGCCACATCTTTTTTTATTCCATCATCATTATAATGATCTATTCTATAAAAAGTTATTTCTGGTTCATCATTTAATAATAATTCTGTCTCTACTGTAACCTTATAATCTTTTCCTTCACTATAAAAATTTATGATTGCTTGATTCACTTCATCTGGATTCATAAAAAATACATTATTTTCAACTTTAATATTATCAGTTGGTTCTTTCCATTTGCCCTCAAGTAATAGATTATTATAAGAGTCTATGATTTCTTCTCTACTCCAACATTTATCTACTACATTTTCTACAAAATAGAATACATCTTCTAAAGTATAAAAATTATATTTTAATTCTTTCCTATTTTCATCAACTACTGTAACATGATAAAAAATGTAGTCATCGTTTTTTAGTACGTCAATAGTTACATGAAATTTTAGCAATGAAATACTTAACTCATTTTCTTTAATATACCAGTGATCTTTTTTAATTTTTTTCATATATACTCCTTAGTCTCCCTATTCTTTTTCTAAATCTATTGAATCGAACGCTCCTAAGTCTAATACATCATAACCCAATTCTTTTAATATCAAATAGGCTCTATTACTTCTTACTCCACTCTTACAATATACTAATATTGTTTTTGATTTATCTAACTCAATATTATTATCAATTTCATCAACTGGAATATTAATTGCTTTTTTTATGTGAGATTCTATATATTCAGAATTTGTTCTAACATCAACAATAATATAATTATCCTTTTCAATAATCTTCTCTAGTTCTGTTTTTTCTTTTTTAGTACATCCTACTATAAAACATAAACCTATGATTAATAATACTAATATTTTTTTCATTATACTCTTCCTTTTGCTTTTAATGCATCAAAAATAAAATCTTCTCTTGCCAAATCATTTTTCTTAACATCATAATCTGGTAACATTTGAAAGTCTTTTTGTGTGTATGCACTTGATTTCTTTTTAAAGAATACAATCTCTACTGTTGAATGATCTGTTCCATCAAAACCAAATCCTTCACTCACTTCTTTAAATCCTAAACTGTGATATAGGTTTTTAGCAGGTAAATTATGCATTAAGCAATCAAATCCAATCTCATCAAATCCTGCTTCATGCATTTGTTCTATAAAATAGGTTAACATTCTTTTACCTATATTGTTACTACGATATTCTACATCGACTGATACATTTACTAAATACATATATTTTTTCTTTTGTACTTCTTCAATTATTTCTTCTACATAATGTTCTATTGTGAATTTATAGTGGTCATTTACTGATTTTAATTTTGAATAATCATAATCTAGATCTGTTGTTGGATCTATTGCACAAACAACACCAACTATTTTATTCTTTTCAAAGTCATATGCAACATAGCAATTCTCATAATGATAGATAAATCCCGGTTTTTGCATTTCTCTTACTAATACCTTTACAGCTTCGTTAATATCATCATTAAACCAAAATGGATAAATATATGGATCTGTCTCGTATAATAATTTTGCAATTTCTTCCATATTATCATCTTTTTTTGCTCTTCTTAATATGATATCTTCAAAACCGACTTTATAATCTTTCTTTACCAAAACTATTCACCTCTACTACTTTATCATCTACATAACTGGATTTTTCTTCGTACTTACTGCGGCTAAAAGGGCAATAAGTCTAGCCAATGGTACTTGATATGGTCTACACTATCTTTTCATCTAAACTAATGTACTCTTTATTGAGTGCTTTTATTATAAGATTTTGTCCTAGTAAGTCTACGTTATATATTTCACTTAAAGGCAGTTTTCTTACTTCGTAATAGTTGTTTGGATTGTTTTGTTCTTTTTCTTCTCCACCTAATATAGGAGTTCCTTCTACAATACTACAATCAAAATAATATTCTACTGCAGTATCTGTTTCTCTTTTTCCAACATATCCTCTTACTATAACATCTACACTAAGTTCTTCTTTTAATTCTCGAATTACACTCTCTTCTATGGATTCATTTTCTTCTAATCCTCCTCCAGGAAGAGAATAATATTCCATTATTTTGTTATTTTTAAGTTTTCTTCTAAATAATGTAATCAAGTTATTATCTTCTATAATGACTCCTCTTGAACTTACTCTTTTATCCATTCTTTTCCTCTAGGTTTTCTGAAACAATAAATCTAGGTCTATGTTTTGTTTCATTATACATTTTACCGATGTATTCTCCAATGATTCCAACACTGATCATTTGAAGTCCTCCAATAAACCAAATGGAAATAGATAGGAATGTCCAACCACTTACTGTATTACCTTGTAGATGTCTTACTAAGGAATATATCATAATACCAATACTAACAAGTAATATTAAGAATCCTAATGTACAAATAAATCTTAGTGGTTTTACAGAAAATGAAGTGATTCCATCCCAGGCAAAATTAAGCATTTTCTTTAAAGGATATTTTGATTCTCCCGCAAAACGTTCAGCTCTTTCGTAATAGACTACATCTGATTTAAATCCAACAAGCGGAAACATTCCTCTTAAGAAAAGATTTACTTCTTTATAATTTTCAAATTCGTCTAATACTCTTTTTGATGTAAGGCGATAGTCTGCATGATTATAAACACAATCTACTCCTAAGAATTTCATAAATTTATAAAATCCTTCAGCAGTAAATCTTTTAAAGAAAGTATCTGTTTTTCTCGCACTTCTTACTCCGTAGACAATATCACAACCTTGTTGGTATTTTTCCAACATTTCATCAATTGCGTTAATATCATCTTGTAGATCGGCATCCATAGAGATTACTACATCAGCATATTTTTTAGCAGTCATTAATCCTGCAAGTAAGGCATTTTGATGTCCTCTATTACGGGATAGTGTAATACCTGTAAATAATGTTTCTTTTTCATGAATTTCTTGAATTAGATCCCAAGTTTTATCTTTTGATCCATCATTTACATACATCACTTTACTTTTATTTGATATTATTTTATTTTTTATTAATTTATTAAATTTTTCTTTTAATCTTTTTGTTGTTTCTTTTAAAACTTCTTCTTCGTTATAACAAGGTACAACTAAGTATAATATATTATTCTTCATTTGATTTCCTCCAATTACTATTCTTTAGCCCTTCCAATTATTCTTTTTCCATTTTTCCAAGCATTTGGATCATTAAAATAATATTTTGTAACTTCAATATTAATCCATTCATAGTCTTTAGGGATTTTTCCTTCAATCTCTATTGGAATTACCCATCTTTCTATAGATGCGGCATTATAATTATTCTTACTTTCAAGAGTATCTACATAGATGATTGTTTCACCAGCATTTATTTTTTCTTTAATTGTTGTAACAGTTCTTTCTTCCCATTTCTTTGCTTTATAAGTATCAATAAATGTTGCGCTATATATGATAGACGATAGAATTACCATTATAATAAATACTCCTACGTATCCATTCTTTTTTGTTTTTGTAATTCTTTCATATATATAAATAATTGCGGTTATTAAAGTAATACTCATTCCCATATAAGATCTAGGCCAAGCTGTTGGAGTCATAATATAGGCAGAAACTCCAACTAAGCCTGATAAGACATAAATCAAAGATATATAATTTGTTGTTTTATCTGTATCTTTGAAGAATTCTTTTCTATTCCATATTATTGTGAAAATCATTATTAATAATGAGCATCCAAGCAAGACAAGTACTACCCAGAATCTTTTATAGTGAGGATAGAACCATTTCAAGAATTCTGCAACGCTTCCAGATAATACATATCCTATAAAAAAGTATAAGCAGCAAATAAATAATGCTGATGCAGTCATCACTAGAAGTGTTTTTTTACTAATACTCTTTTTTTCTGCAATAACATAGATACAATAAACAACTATTAATATTGTAATTAAAAGAAATATTTTAGAACGAACAATTCCATTGTAGAACCATGGACCAGCACCAAAAATAATCTTTTCAATTAATCCACCTGATGTTCCCATTTGACCCATTCTGACAGCATTACCTGGTGAGAAAAAGTTCGTACAAGAACCTATTACAGAACCAATAAAACAAGTTATAGACCAAATTGGTAATTTTCTTTTTTCAAAGAAATGAAGATAAACAAGTGTTAAAAATAGAAAACACAACAACACAATTGAATTTGTTTCAAATCCGTTTCCAGCTACAATACCTAGAATAAATAATAAAATATTATTTTTTAGGTTATCTTTTATTTTGGATTCTTTTTTTAAAAGATTTGTATAGAAATATATTAAAAGTAATACAAGAAAGAACATCCATAAGTAGATAACTGATCCTATTTGCCAAAAGATTACTTGTCCTACAGCTGGTATAAATAACCATGTCATCATAAAGCAGCCAAGTGCAAGATAACCATTTGGTTGTTTATCTTTTTGTACGATTTTATAGATAATATATATTAATCCAACATATACAGCTGGATTTATGATGTTATAAATCATTTTTGGGAAATATAATAATAGATAGTTCATAAATGTAGACAAAAATCTGCCTGTCCAAGTAAGGTAGAATACTTTGCTTCTAGTAAAGGCTCTTAGAATACTAAATTTATCTTCTCCTAACCATACATTATTATAAAAAGCATAATCATCAGCTGCCCATATTGTATTTAAATTTATAAAAAACAGTAAGAAATATAATATGATAAATACGGTTATCAAACCTTTTTTACTCTTAAGAAAGTTATTTATTTTTTCCATTCTACACCTCTTCATCAAATAAGTTTTGTTCAATATTATCTTTTATTGGAATATTTTCTAAATTACTAAAAAATCTCTCTCTATTCTTATTTACAAAAGCTGGTTTTGTGATTGCTTTATTGTATTCTAATGCTTTTGATAAATCTGTTTCTTTAATCTCTAATAATTCTTGTTTTATTTTATTTAGTAATTTTTCTCCTTTTTTAGAATTAACTGTTACTAAACTTACTCCTTTATCATCATCAAATTCAGGATTAATTGTATCAATTCCCCAATAATCTCCAAGTGTTAAATCACTACCACTTGTAAAATTATTAGATGAACAAATATAACAACTTTTTCTTAAATAGATATTACGTAAAAATCCTCTCATATACATTTCTTCATTAAATGGAGTAGTAATTTCTTTTCCATTTTCAAATGTAATTTTTGTACTGAAAAGTTTCCATCCTTTATCTTTATCTCTAAATAAATAATCTTTTATTTTACTATTATTTTCTTTTTCTAAATGATTAACATATTCATGAAATACTCTTGTGCTTGGAACACCATGACATACGATATCAATTGTATATAGATTTTCATATTTCTTGTTTAAGAAACTCTTTAATCCTTTGACTTGACATGGAGTACCTGAGAACAATACTTCTTTTCCATCTTCTAAGTCCTTTTTTACATCTTTTAGTATCGTATTTATATTACTTTGTAAATACTTACTTCCTTGTAATTTTAAAAGATCATTTTTATTGGTTATTTTAATATGATTTAAATCTAGTTTATCATCAAATGCTGCTCCATAAACGACACCTTTTTTGGATAATATTTCATTTGCCAACACTCCAAAAACTCCACCACTACTACTCTTCATTCTCATATTGTTATTTGCTTTTATTGCATAAGCTTTTATATCCTTTTGACTACAAGATTTATTATTAACTGGGCATATATTTACACACTTTCCGCAACGTATACATTTTTTGTAGTCAATAACAGGTCTTTTGAAACCTTCTTTATCATCTAGAAATTTGATACAACCTACTGGACAAATGTTAAGACATGCTCCACATCCAGTACATCCATCATATGGTAAATGTTTTGCTACTTCTTGTTTTTCCAAATCTTCTATTATTTTTGAATAGTTTTCTATTGGTTTTACATATTCTGGTATTTTCTTAGATAAATGTTTTTTGATCTTATCATAGTTCTTTTCTATAAATAAGAATGAATTGGTTAAATCATTTTCTGTTTTAAAATCTTGAACACTAGTAACATAATTGTCATATTCTCCAAACAAATCTAATGCCATTCCTTTTGATTTAATACTGTAACCTACTGCTAAAGCAGGAACACAACTACTATAAGCTGCAACTATAGAATGGGTTCTAGCTCCAACAAACATTTTACATCTTTTAATATAGCCTTTTAATTCCTCACATGAGTGTTTTCCAATAATAGCTATTCTATTCGTATAAGAGAACTCTTCATATAGTTTTTGTAATGCTTCCAAGTCATTTGTTTTATCCCAAAACACATGGGGAATTAATGCTATATTGTATTTTGTATCATTTAAGATATGTTTTACTAAATTAACATAATTTTTATAAACTATATTATCTTCACTACTATAATCTAATACAAGTGGACTCATGTTGATGCCAATTGTTTCTCCTTCTATAAAATTATCTGGTAGTGGTAATTCTTTACTTTCTAATAAGAAGGCTGTATCTGGTATTAGATGGGTGTTCTTGTTAATACCAGCTTTTATTAATGCATCATATGTTAGAGATTCTCTCGCAATAATTAAGTCATACATGTCTAAGTCTTTTAATAAAAATTTATCATTTAAAATCGAAGGTTCTATACTACAACCTAATAATGCTGTCTTTATTCCTTTTTCATGCATTAATCGGTTGTATTGAGCTAATAAAGAATTAATATATTCTCCATAACAATAATTATCTCCTCCTATAGAAAAAGCAATAGTATTATGATTTGTATTTTTAATGTAATCTGTTATTCCCATATCATCATAATTAAATCTAACATTACCCATATATTCTACTTTTTTATTTCTATCTGTTAATTTGGGTTCAACAATATATTTAATACTATCATTAATATTATTATTAATATCTTCATTTTTTCTAAAAGTAATTAATGCTTGATTTTCTTTCTTTTTACCTGCACAAGCAGTTATTGTTTTTAATAGAGCTTCACAACCTTTATTATCACTTCCACTATGAAAATAGTATAGATATTTAACATCTCTATCATAATCATAGTTTAATTGTTTCTTGATATCAGTAAACTCTGCTTCACTTTTTCCTGTTAATTCTTTTAAATCATTAGAAATACTATCTATCTCACTTCTAATACTTTTAGATTTTGATCCAAAAGTTAATTCATTTATTTTTGATTTTAATACTTCTATTTCTCCAGTTTGATAGTTCACAGTATTTTCTAAATCAATTACTTTCTTAACAGTCCTGGAAAAGGGAAATCGTATATGTGATTTTAAATATCTTTTTACTTTTCCAGCAATTCTTCTTACTCTTCTAAGTATCCCTTTGATATTATGCTTCATATTATGAAAACCTTCAGGGTTTTTTAATAATCTTTTATTATATAAATAGTTAATATTCTTTTTTAAGATACAATATCTTCTTTTTATAGGATCAGTTACAAAAGGATGATTATTAATATCTTCATAAGAAAGGTTTGATAGGACATTATTTATATATTTTTTTAGTTTTATTTTTTCATCTTCATTTAATTCAATATCTGCTAGTTTATCTAAGACATAGTAATTAAATTCAAGAATAATAAATGTTTGTAAATAGGAAGGAATATTTTCATATTTTTGTTTATAAAAACTAATTAAATCTGGTAATAAAGCAGAAGACATTTGAAATACATTATTCTTATGTTTAATATTTTGAGTAGCTGAAGTACCATTTCCTCTAATTCTATGCCAATATGTCGCATCAGATATCACTCCACAGAATGGTTTGTCTCTAAAGATTTTATAAATATATTGACTATCTTCATGAATCTTTATATTTTCATCAAATCGATATTTAAGTGCTTTTTCTCCTCTAATAAAAGATGCTCCAACTTGACATTGCATAAAGTGTTTTTCTTTTTCCATATCAATTAATTGTGTTTTTTCAAAATATTTTCCATTTACCCATGAACCACTTGAATTTTCAAAATTAATTAGATTTATGGCTACTACATCTGTTTTATTACCGTATTCATCAAAGAAGTTTTTTACTTTTTCAAATGCATTTTCTGTAAAGTAATCATCACTATCTAAAAAATTAATATATTCTCCTGTTGCCACTTCAAGTCCAGCATTTCTGGCACTACTTACTCCACCATTTTCTTTTTCGATATAGATAATATTATTTGGATATAGATTTTTATATTTTTTACAAATATCCCCACTATTATCTGGACTTCCATCATTTACTAGTATTAATTGAATATGATCTTCAAATGATAATGATTGATTGATTACACTTACAATAGCTTCCTCTATAAATTTTTCAGTATTATAGATTGCGATAATTACTGAAAAAGTAAATTCCTTATTCATCTTTTTTTTCATTATAAAACCTCCCTATTTGATCATATTATTTTGATTTCTTTTTTTTCCTAACAAATATTTTCTTTAATACTTTTCGCATACTGTCATATAGATATCTTATATATTTATTTCTACATAATATATTTTTTACTGTTTGTAGTGATACAATAATAAACTTTTTAAATCCAAATATTTTATAGCAATAATATAGTTTTTTTATTTTTGATATTCCTTTGATTTTATAATATGGATATTTAATTTTAATATTATATAACATATTAAAGTATGCAATTTTGTATTTTTTTTCTGAACAGTTTAGAAAGATGTATTCAATTATATTATATAGACCAATATTATTTACAATTTCTTGCATTTTCTTCTTTGCTTCATCTCTACCCAATTTATAATAATTTTTATCAACTTTAATAAATTTATGACAATCATTATAAATATTGGATACCACTTGATAGATATGATCTTGAGTTTCACCTTCCAATAATTCTTTTAAGTCTTTCATTCCATTTGTTAAATATTCGTTTGCTTTTTTTAGTGAATACTCTCTTGCACCTACATAATCATTATGAGAATAATCAGCAATCTCTTCTAAATATTTTTCCATACTACTGTAGAAATCATATAAACTATGAGACAATCTAATTTTGGTTTCGTCTGATGTTTCTTCTTGCATTTTTATCCATAAGAAATTGTTTTCTTCAATTACTTTTGGATTAACGTTTGTTACTTGTCCTGCATGAACTCTAGTTGAGTTTGTTACTAATGGAATATGAATAAATTTATATGTTTTCATAAAATTGAAGAATAATAAATAATCTTGAACACATCTATATTTTGTATCAAATACTCCATGTTCTTCAAATGCTGAAATTGGAATTAATAATGCTGTTCCTGATACTAACCCTCTTAACATTGCTAATTCTGGTTTTTTATTTGGTTTATAATCTTCAAAATGAGTTTCACTTGTAACATTCGAATTTTCATCAATAACATCATAATTGGTATAAGTAATTACTTTTTTATTTAAAAGATTATTGTTTATTAAATAATTCATTTGAGTAGATATTTTATTCTTATAATATCTATCATCATGAGATAGCCATGAAAAGAAAACACCTTTCATTTTTTTGATACCATAATTAAGTGCTGTAGATACTCCACCATTTTCTTTTACATAATAAATGATTTTATCTCCATACGATTTCGCAATTTCGTCTGTTTTTCCATCATCTTTACTACCATCATTTACTACAATAATTTCAAGATTTGGATAGTCTTGGGCCAAAGCACTATCAATTGCTTCTCTCATATAATTAGATCCGTTATATACTGGGATAATTATAGATACTAATGGATATTTATTTCTAACTTTTTTAAGTTCTAACTCATAAATATTATCTTTAGAAACAATTTTATTATATTGATCTTTATAATAACTAATATCTTTTTTATTATTGATTCTTGTAGCATATTCTAGTTTTTTTACAATATATTTTTGATTAATCATTTTTTCTAGGTAATCATAATTATCTAGATTCATCTTTTTTAGAGTTGTTAAAATGATCTTTTTATATTCATCATACATTTCATATAATTTTCCTGGTTTTTCATTTTTGTAATTTCTAGATAAAGACTTACTTCTTTCTACAAAATAAATGCCTGGATCTACTATATAATTTGATTTATAATGATAAAACATTGGTAGTAAGATTTGATAGTTTTGTCCATCTCTTGATTCATAGATATCTCTATTAGGTACTACTTTATCGAATGAAGCTGTTCTTATTCCAACATATGTAAAATTATAATTTGCTTCTAATAACATGTTATAAAATAAATCTTCATCAAATGGATTAGTATTCCAATCAGAAATCATAGGAAATTCTTTTTCTCCTATATTATCAATTTCATCTTCGGGTACCATATATCCATTTCTTTGAATAACATGTATATCTTTACTTTTACTAAAGAGTTTTACATATCTTTCAATATAATCATTAAAAATCATATCATCTGAATTAATATAGGTAAAATACTCTCCAGTAACTAGTTTTAAACCATCATTAATAGCTGCACCTAAACCTTCATTTTTTTTGTTTTTTATTATAACTTTAAAACTGGAAGTTTCTTTGAATTCTTCCATTATTTTTTTTGTATTATCTGTACTACCATCATTAATTAAAATGACTTCTAGATTATGATAAGTTTGATTATTGATACAATTTAAAAGTCTTCCTAAATATTCTTCTGAATTATAGCAAGGTATTATTATACTAAAAAGAGGTTTTTCTTTTGCATTCATATTCTTACGCTCCATTCTTATCTCTCATAATCATTATAACATAGTTGTCTATAAAGATAAAAGCAAAACACGTAATATCCTTAATATTTTTCATAAAAAAAGAGTGTTTTAAACACTCTCTTTGATTATTTAATAATAAATGAACAAAACATTTCTATGATTAGTATTCCTATTATAATGTAAGATTAAATTATTACTATATTATCTAATATTTGACATATTTCTTCTTATTTTTTCTTTGTAGTTTTCTTCTTTGTAGTAGTTTTCTTTTTTTCAGATTTATTCTTTGTTGTAGTTGTTTTCTTTTTATCTGTGGTTTTCTTTTTTGTAGTTGATTTTTTAGAAGTTGTTGCATCATCTACTACTTTAATAGCTTGATCAATCATTTTTTTCTTTTCATTATCTTTCACTTTTTTCTTTACTTCTTTTAATACTCCTTCAATTGCATCTCCAACTTTTTCTTTTTTCTTTTTGTCTTTCATAATATTGTTTGCTTGTTTTTTTAGTTCTTTTACAACATCCATCGAATCACTCCCATCTTATAATTCTTTATACCATTTTTTATATGATCATTATTTATCTTTAACAGGTTTGTATTCACTTTTATTACAGGTACCACCATTGTTTTCTACATATGCATCAATAATATCTAAAGCCTGATAAACATCACTATAGTTATTTGCCCCAGTAATATTTATTAAATATCCATCACCACCTGCTTCTATAATTTCTCCTGTTGTTTCATAATAATTAAATTCATAAGCATATGTTTTGTCATGTAATGTACACTTAATAGAAACATTCATTAATCTTCCAGAATTGTGTTTATGTATATTTTTAAAAACAATTCTTAAAGTAATTAAAAGTATGGGTAATAAAATGATAAATACAATCACAAATTTCATTAATTTTAATATTATTCCAGCTAATTTTTCTGTATTTGATGTTTTTTCTACTAAAATATTCTTTATATTATTATCTACCAATTCATCTAGGCTTACATTGAATATTTTTGATAATTCTTTTGCTTGTTTTAAATCTGGAGATGTTTCACCTAATTCCCATTTCGAAATAGTTTGTCTTGCGACTCCTACTTTTTCAGCTAATTCTTCTTGAGATAGACCTTTCTCTTTTCTTAGATTCATTATCTTTTTCCCAATTTCCATAATCATCCCTTCTTTCAAATACAATTCTATGATATTTGAATTATCTTTTCTACCAATTTTAGCTGGAATATTTGCTCGTTTTATTAACATTTATATTATATCATAGAAAAAAGGAACTTTCGTTTCTAAGTTCTTACTAATTCTATTTATATTACTTTCTTAATATCTTCTTCCATATCTTCTGGTTTGAATGTAGGAGAATATCTTTCTATTACTTTTCCTTCTCTATCTACTAAAAACTTCGTAAAATTCCACTTGATATCACCATCTTTTTTTGTTGTTTTACTTATCTTTTCTACGGCTTTCATTGCCATTTTATTTTTCATTCCATTAATTTTATCTTCTTTTATTTGTTTTTTTAAGAAAGAATATAAAGGTAATTCATTTTCACCATTTACATCTGCTTTCTTAAATTGATCAAAAGAGGTATCATATTTCAAAGCACAAAACTCATGTATTTCTTCATCAGTACCTGGTGCTTGATTACCAAATTGATTGCATGGAATGTCAATTATTTCTAATCCTTTTTCATGATATTCTTTGTATAGTTTTTCTAATCCTTCATATTGAGGAGTAAAACCACAACCAGTTGCTGTATTAACTATTATTAATACTTTTCCTTTATATTCTTTTAAGCTTATTTCTTTTCCTTCTCTATTTACAACAGAGTAATCAAATACTGACATATATACCTCCTTTAATCACTTACATCAATATCTAAAGTTATATTAATCTTATAATCTTTATATTTCTTTTTAATTTCATCATATATTTCTTTATATAAGTCTTCTTTATCTTTTATTTTAAAATCAATAATAATATCAAAACTCAAACTTTTATCTTCTTCATCTAAATAAAAGCCATGCATTTGTAATATACCTTTATGAGAAAAGACTATTTTAGTGATTTCTCTTTTGGCTTCAACAATATTTTTATCCTTACTATTTACCGAGTAAACTCCGATTGTATGTAATATTACTCCATATTTTTCTTGAATTATTTTTGTTATTCTTCTAGATATCTTATCAATATCTGCAACAGATAATGTATCAGCTACCTCTATATGAACAGATCCTAAATACTTATCTGGTCCGTAGTCATTTAATATTAAATCATATGCTCCTTGAATATCTTTTTCTTTTGTAATATCTTTTTTTATTGATTTTGCTAAACTGCTTTCAACTCTTACTCCGAGGACATTATCGACTGATTCTTTAATTAACTCAAGACCAGCTTTAATGATAAAGATAGATAATAACACACCAACATATGCTTCCAAACTAATATTTGAGATCATATAAATAATTGCAGATACTAAAACTGAAATAGATAGTAATGCATCGTTTAGAGCATCTGATCCACTCGCAACCAAAGAATCAGAATTTACTTCTTTTCCTTTTTTCTTAACATATAATCCTAGAATTAATTTCACTAATATACCTGAAATTAATATTACTAATGTTAATGTAGAATAGTCTGGAATATCAGGATGAATAACTTTCTTTATAGATTCTACTAAAGCTGTAATTCCAGCATATAAAACAATTCCAGATACGATAAAAGAGGTCATATATTCGATTCTTCCATAGCCATATGGATGGTTTTTATCAGGTGCTTTCCCTGCTAGTTTAGTACCAACAATCGTTATAATGCTTGATAAAGCATCACTTAGATTATTAACTGCATCTGATATAATTGCAATTGAATTGGATAATACTCCAACAAATGCTTTGAATCCAGCAAGTACAATATTTGATATGATACTTATTATGCTTGTTTTAATTACTTCTTTTTCACGTTTATCTATCATTCTGACACCTCATTTTACTTTATTATTCTTTTTCTCATTTTTAATTGATTGTTTCTTTCGTTATTATATTTCTTATGTACCAATCAAATTTATTATGAAACATATTATATTTACCTTTTTCTTGAGCATACTCAAATGCTTCTGTTAAATCTATTATTTTTCCATTTGATTTTTTTATTAGTCTGTTTCTTTTTATAGTACTTAATGTGATTTTGATATATTTATCTTCATCTATTAGTTTATGATTTCCTTTTTTTATTATTATGTTATCTTGATCTTCAAATATAACTTGATATCCATCATTTCTATAGTTTTTTATTAATTGTTCTTTTATATTATTTTCTAAATTATGTAGCAAAATATAATTCAAATTAATCACCTTTCATATACTATTATTTATTAAACATATTATTAACTATTTCTTTCCAATATGTGTAGCAAGCTGCTCCAAATTTAAGATCATTTTCATAGTTTTCACTTATATTTTTCATTTTTTCTTCGGCTAATGGTTTAAAACTATCAAATACACTATTATCTATTCCTAAAAGATTCCCAAACCCCATATAAATAATCTTGTATTTTTCTGTTTCTTTCTTTTCACTATAATTCTTTAATGCTTCATTCCATTTAGGAAATTGAGCATATATATTTCCTTTAAATTCATATATATTTTCTATTCTATAAAATGTAATCTTGTCATTTTTCTTAATTACAAATGAACATCCATATATATCTCCCATTCTTCCAGGATATGTTATAAATAAAAGATCATCTTCCTGTAAATTATTTAGTTCTTCTACTGATAATTTTTTTTCTTCTATTCCCATCGTAGCCTCTCCCATCTAATTATTATTATAACATAAAAATGATTTAATCTAAGTTAAATCATTTTTAGTCTTTATTCATGCTTCCTTTACTATTTTTCAAATTTAACGGTTATATTTCCATTCCCTAAATTTGTTATATTATCGATGCGACCAATTTTTGTGTAATGATATGATGTATCAAACGATTCATAGAATATTACTAAACAGTTATTGCCAAAAAGCATTACATCACCTTTTTCAATATGTTTAGGATTATATGTGTTTGTAGTTAAAGATTTGTCTAAATATACGTATTTTTCATTACCATTTAATTCACTCATTATATATTCTTGTGGTAATAAATCAAGAAATTCTTCTACAGTGTTATTTTTTTCTAATTTTAATGTATAGATTACATCATTGATGGTTACTTTTATGTCAGACACTTTTTCATCACTCCTGTTATTATCACTATTCTGAGTAGTAGTATTTTTAATTCTATTATTGTTCCCGCTTTCATTGTTATAAATGTTTTTGCAACCTGTAAAGAGTAATATACAGCAAATTATC
The DNA here is from genome assembly GCA_017405445.1 of Bacilli bacterium. Classification (GTDB taxonomy): domain Bacteria; phylum Bacillota_I; class Bacilli_A; order RF39; family UBA660; genus UBA3789. The sequence goes on from JAFRAK010000029.1 coordinate 27,055, forward strand.
ATTAATAATACTTTTTTCATTACTCTAAATTATCCTTTAAGAATTTTTCTATTTTATCGAATGGTATTTTATCTTTTTGATCATATAAATCAGTATGAGTAGCATTTGGAATAATAATTAATTCTTTATTTTCTATATATTTAGAATCTTTAATCATATTAGCATAAGCATCTTTTCCCATATATAAGGAATGTGCTTTTTCTCCATGAATAATCATTACTGCATTTCTTATTTCATTTGCATAATGGAATAATCTTACATTCATCATGGAAGTGCTAGATTGAATGGCCCATCCTCCATTAGAATTTAAACTTCTTTTATGATATCCTCTTGAAGTTTTATAATATGCATGATAATCCTGTATGAATTCTGGAGCATTTTCTGGTAAAGGGTCAACTACTCCACCTGCTAGTTCATATCGTCCATTTTTATAATCTTCATTTCTTTGGTTATTTAAATTTACTCTTTGATTATATCTTGCTTCTTCTGTATCTTGTTCATCAAAATAACCATTTCCTGCAATCCTTGACATATCATACATCGTTGATACTATAGTTGCTTTTATTCGGGTATCGATACATGCAGTTTGAAGTGCTATTCCACCCCATCCACAAATACCAATAATTCCTATTTTTTCACTGTTAACATTATCAAGACTAATTAGGTAATCTACTGCTGCTTGAAAATCTTCTACATTAAAATCAAAAGATGTCATATAACGTGGATTACCACTAGATTCACCTGTAAAAGATGGATCAAATGCTATTGTTAGAAATCCTCTTTCAGCCATCTCTTGCGCATATAATCCACTAGATTGTTCTTTAACAGCTCCATAAGGACCACAGACTGCAAGTGCTGGAAGTTTTCCTGTATAATCTTTTGGCTCATATCTATCAGCTACCAATGTAATCCCAAAATGATTTTTATAAGTTACTTTTTTATGATTAACCTTATTACTTTTAGGAAATACTTTATCCCATTCATTTGTTATATTTAATTCATCTTTCATTATTTATCTCTCCTTAATCTTAAAGAATTTAGTACAACACATAAACTACTTAGTGTCATCGAAATACTTGCTACCATTGGTGTTATTGTTATTCCTAATGGTTTTAATAATCCTATAGCGATTGGAATCATTAAAATATTATAGATAAATGCCCAAAACAAGTTTTCTTTTATTATTCTTATTGTTTTCTTACTAATATTTAATAAAGTAATTATTTTAGACAAATCATCTTGTATTAAAATTACATCTGCTGAATCTCCTGCTATGTCAGTTCCCCCATTCATTGATACACCTATAGTTGAGGCAGCAAGAGATGGAGCGTCATTTATTCCGTCGCCTATCATCATTACTTTATGATTAGCAGTTAATAAATCTTTTATGACTTTGCTTTTTTCTTTTGGAAGTACATTAGCAATTACATTATCAATATCTAATTCTTTCGCAATTAATTTAGCAGTTACTTCATTATCTCCTGATAACATAATTACTTCTTTTCCAATAATCTTTAAATCTTTAATTACACTTTTAGCATTATCTCTAATAATATCTTTTACTCCTATTAAAGCAATTATATTCTTATTTTCTATTACATAAATAATACTATTTCCATTTTCTAGTAATTCTTTTTCATCTTTTTCTTTACTATTTTTAATATTCAATTTTTTAAATAACTTATTATTACCAATATATAGTTCTTTTTTATTAATTATTCCATATAATCCTATTCCTTCTATGTTTTTAAAATTATCTGCTTTTATTTTTGAATCATAATATTCTTTAAATGCATGAGCAATTGGATGAGTAGAATTGTTTTCTATGCTAGATACTATATTTAATAGTTCGTTATCTTTATATTTCGAATAATTATACATTTTAGAAATTTTTAATGTACCATTTGTTAGTGTTCCTGTTTTGTCAAAAACTATTGTATCTACTCTATTTGCATTTTCAAGTATTTCACTTGTCTTTATTAATATTCCTTCTTTTGCACTTCTTCCGGCACTAACTACTATAGCAAGTGGAGTTGCGAGTCCAAGAGCACAAGGACAGGCTACTACTAATACTGTTACAAAAGATATTATACTTTCATTCAATGTTTTACCTAGTATCAAGTAAAAAATTAACGTAAGAATAGCAATTATAAAAATACTAGGAACAAATACTCCTGATACTTTATCAGCTAATTTTTGTATAGGAGCTTTAGTACTTGTAGATTCTACTACTAATCTAACTATTTCTGATATTGTTGAATCTGGTCCAATACGTTCTGCTTTATATTCAATATAACCATCTAAGTTAATTGATCCTGCAATAACTTTATCATTTTTACATTTTTTAGAAGGAATTGATTCTCCTGTAATGAATGTTTCATCTAAGTGAGTTTCACCATCTACAATTACTCCATCTACTGCTACTTTCATTCCAGGTTTACAAATTAAAATATCTCCTTTTTTAACTTCATCTATTGTTACTTCTTTTTCTCCTGATTTCGTTTTTATAATTGCACTTTGTGGTGTAATTTGAACTAATTTTTTTATCGCTTCTTTTGTTTTTTCTTTAGCATTTTGATCGATATACCTTCCTAATTTTATAAAATAGATAATCATTGCAGAACTTTCAAAATATAATTGTTCTACTAGATTATTGTTCCCAAGAATGATTAAAATTAAATTAACTAAACTATATATAAAACTTGTAAGTACTCCTATAGTTACTAAAGAATCCATATTAGGAGATTTATGTATTAATTTATTAATTCCACTTTTTATAATATCAAATCCAAATATAATAAATGGGATGGTAAGTATAAGTAAAGAAACACCATAATTGATTGGATGTTTAACCATATGCAAAAATGGTATTATAGGAAGTCTTATCATGTGAGACATAGATATATACATCAATAATACAACTACAAAGGCTAAAATAATTAAATAATACTTCGTATTATCTTTTTTTTCCTCTATTTCTTCATTATATACACCTAAACTTTTATAACCAGATTCTTCAACAAATCTTTCTAAATCTTCTGTACTTACTTTTTCATCATCATATTCAATAAGTGCTTGTGCCATAACTAGATTAACTGATGCATTTACTCCATCTTGTTTATTTAGATACTTTTCTACTCTGTTTTGACAAGCACTACAACTCATACCATCAATTTTCAATATTACTTTTTTCATTATTTTCCACCTTCAAAATGCTTTTCTTGATTGCCACTTTTACTACAATTATGTTATAAATAGGCACTACTAAAATAATTTATTTATCACTTAATTCTTACTAACCAATATATTCATTTTACTTAATATTTTTTTATTAAAAAATAAAAATATTAATAAAATCAACGCAACTATTTTTACTAAATACCAAATAATACCTGATTTATCCATAGTTGCTCCTTCTTCATAGTAATCTTGAGGATTATTTTCATTATATTTAATTTTTATTTCTTGTTGGGGCGTTTCATTTTTTGAAATACTGATAATTATTTCTTGTTGTTTTCCATTTTTATCAGTAAATCTATATATACAATCATCAAATACAGTACTTTCTCCATCAGTCTTTCTCTCAACAAACATTGCTGTTGTTTCTAGATAGTTCTTTGACTCAATTGTCTGTTTAACAATTACCGTTTCAATTAATATAAAGAATAATAGAATAATAATAATTATTCCTATTATTACTCTTTTATAGATTAACTGCGCTTTTCCTATTATTCCAACAATCTTTTCAGCATTTTCTTGCTCAAATTGGTGCTGTCCTTCTATATCCCTTTCTTGTATTTGATTAAATTCTTCTGGTGTATTAGATGGCTTTTTTATAATGAAAAAATAAACTATTATAGCTGTTACAATCAAACAAATTATTCCAGCAACATTGCCTGTTGATTTTTCATATTCAGTCTTACATTTTGTTGGATTTGTTGAATCATAATATACTGTATTTTTGCTTTCACTAGGATAAAAACTACTACCAATTTTTGTTCTGCATTCGTATTCTTTTCCGTTTACTTTAAAATAATATATTGGTTTATATGTAGTACCATCATCACTATCGTAATTCTCATTGGGATCTATTCTATAGGCCTTTGCTTGACTATCATAATCATTAATATTTCTCGCAAAAAAAGTAAAATATACACCTAAACCACCAAATACTGCAATACAAATATAAATTATAATATTATTTTTCTTCATTTTTTACCACCTTTATATCTTAATCTTCCGATTATTTTAACTTAAGTCCATCTTTAAAAGCATTCCCTACTCTTTCTTCAACTTTATAGTATCCATGAGTATATGGATCAAAAGCTATTGCAGATACTTTAGTAATATCTACATTATCACCATTCATTACACTTTCTAATGCAGTAGTATTAATTACTTTACCTAAAACTCCATAATCATTATATTCTATAAATTCACATTCTAAACATAGTGGAAATTCATTTATGATTGGTGCATCTACATGTTCTGATTTTGTAGTAGTTAGTCCGCTCTTTTCAAATTTATTTGGTGTATTATTTCCAGATACAACTCCAAAGTAATCAGCTTCTTTAACATGTTTACTATCAGCAATACTTACTGTAAATGCTTTCCTCTTCTTGATATTTTTTACTGTTTTATGAGATTCAGTTAGATTTAATATCACTTGATCTCTTTCATACATTGTCCCCCATGCAGCATTCATTACATTAACTGTACCATCTTCATTATATGTTGCAATCATTAATACTGGCATAGGAAAAATTCCTTCTGTTGTCTTTATATTTTTTCTCATTTTTTCATCCTCCAAAAGAATTATAACACAAAAAAGAGAATTTTTACATTCTCCTAACATCTTAATAGTGTAATTACCTGTTATTGATTGTTCCAGATCATATTCAAAACTTAATATTGCTAAATCGTCTGATTTCTCTTGTATTTCATTAAATACTCTGTTTTTGCATTTTTTTCATTTATAATCAAAAAACCTTTTATCCCTACAAAAAAAGAAGTAACTATTACAATAACAGATAGTATTATAAGTATTGTTTTTTGGTTTTCATTACATCTTTCCTCTTTTATAAAAATATTCCATACAAAAACGGATTTTTACATCTATTTTAAAGTATAGAATATCTTAATCTTCCTATTCTTTTAGTTTAGTTTTTCACTTACTTCTTTTGTGATTTTTCTAGGACCTCTTATTGCTTTTATTCCTAATTTATTTAAATATTCAAAAGTATAATTCTTGTTTTCTAACCTCTTTAATAATTTTATTTTCATAACATGACTCATTGAGACATTTTTATCTTTATATTCATATGGTATATTAACTTCTTTAGCTTTACATTTATACATTATTTTAGAGTATGGATCTGCTACATATAAATAAATTATATCATTAGAATGAACATCACTTGATTGTTTCCAAATAATTTCATCTGTATCATTAAAACAATTAATAACATCATAATATTTTGGATTTGCAGGAACTATCCATTCTTCAGGCTTATTTACTAGATCATAAGAATCATTAATTAAGGATATTATTACTTCATCCTTTAAAGTGTCATTCAATATAATTGAAACCCAATCAGTTTTATTCATGTGATATGCTTTATAAAAACCTTTTTGTTTTAATAATTCTTGAATCTTGTTTTCATCTAATTTAACATTAATAATTTCTACTTCACCAGTACCATTATCTAATTTAGATAAATCTAAATTCATTATTATTCCATACCATTTATTATTATCTTCATTTCTATAAACTCCATATCCTGGAAATTTTTTCCATAAGAATTCAGGTTCATTGTTATACTTTTCTTTAATATATTTATTAATCCTATTTGCTTGATTTGAAATAAAGTAATTTGTTTCACAACAATTCTTTCTTATATCCTCTAAAATTGATTTATATAATTCTCTAACTTTATTTATAAATTCACCAGACATTTCAGTCCTAATATTTGTATACTCTTCACCAAGTTGCAAATCAATTACTTTACCACTAATAATACCTTTATTATCGATTGTAATAATTGCTTTAAAATCATTATTTAAAAATTGTTTTTCAAAAACATAATTATCTTTATTCTTTTTAAATCCATATTTTTCTAATTCTTTAAAATTAACATTGGTTCTTTTAAAAACTTCATTCTCTATATTCAAAGTAATCACCTATAAGTAATTATAACACGAAAAAAGAGAATTATTTTACATTCTCCTAATATCTTAATCTTCCAACTATCTTTTTATAAAAAACAAAAGGATTAAACCAATCCTTTTGCAATTCATTATTTGATTTCGATATACTTTTTATTTTTGATTTGTTTGTTTTCTTTTTTAGGAACTTCAATCTTTAATGTTCCATCTTCAAATTTAGCTTTGATATCTTCTTCTGTAACTTCATCTCCAACATAGAAACTACGGGATGCTTCACCATAATATCTTTCACGTCTAATATACTTACCATGTTTATCCTTTTCATTATTTTTACTTTCTTGTTTAGCATGAATTGTTAAATATCCATCTTCTAAACTTATTTTAACATTTTCTTTCTTCATTCCTGGTAAATCAATGGCAAGTTCATAGTTATTATCCTTTTCCTCAATATCTGTTCTCATCATCTTGTTGTCATTTTTGGGCATAAAGAATGAATCATCAAAGATATCATCAAACAAATCAAAATTTCTTCTTGGTACTAACATCATATTCATCAACTTCCTTTCCTAAATGTGTTGAGCCATTTGAGGTAAGCACATATCAAATATATAATTTTAATACCATAGTGAGTATCTTTTTCTCACTACAATTATAATTATACTCAAAAATTAGCACTTGTCAATACAAAGTGCTAATTTTTATTCTTTTGGATATAGATTTAGAAATATTTAAATCCTAATATCTTAAAATTCAAAGCAATGAAAAAGGCTAAAATCTTCATTCTAATCTTAACGGAATATCTTAATCTTCCGATTATTTTATAGATTATTATAAATATTATCAGCAACAGGTTCACACCATTCATTTGATGTGTTTTCTCCTGGAACTTCTACTGCAATATGACTAAACCAAGAATCTTTTTTAGCTTCATGCCAATGTTTAACATTTGCTGGTATTTGAATAACTTTTCCTGGCTTTAGACTAACTGCTTCTTTACCCTCTTCTTGATACCATCCTTCTCCTGCTACACAAATTAGAATTTGACCTCCACCTTTTGTAGCATGATGAATATGCCAATTATTTCTACATCCTGGTTCAAAAGTAACATTAAATAGACTTAATTTTGCTTCTTTGTCTATTGCAAGAGGATTTAAATAACTATTTCCAATAAAATATTGTGCAAAATTAACATTAGGTTCTCCTATTCCAAATACATTAATCTTATCAAATTCTTCTTTAGTCATTATATACCTCCTCTATTAATGGGAATACACTCCATGCTTTAGGCCAACCACAGTAAAATGCTAATTGTGTAACAATTTCTACTACTTCTTCTTTTTTTAATCCATGTTCTTTTCCTAAAATTAAATGTGCTTTTACTTGAGGGTATAAGCCTTGTGCCATTAGTGCACTTATTGTAATCATTGACCTATCTCTTAAAGATAACTTATCTTCTCTTGACCATACTTCCCCAAATAATACATCATCATTTAATTCTGCAAATTTAGGTGCTAGGTTGCCCAAATTATCTCTACCTGCTGTTTGTTTTTTCATTTTATCATCCTCCATAAAACATCTTAACATAAAAAGACTAGAATTCTCTAGTCTTTATTATTTTAAGTACTTTTTGTTTTTTGCTTTGATTGTAGCTTGTACTGCTTTGGACTTAGGAGGTTATATACAACTTCGTAATGTCTTAATATGACAATCCTTTTATTTATCAAATTTAAATAATTCAAGAACAATTGAAACTATAAATAGAGTAATACCACTATATAAAAATGTATATCTAATTATATTCCAATGTCTATCATCAGGAAGTAGACGATTTAATATCATATTTAAAACAAATGCAATAATAATGATTGTCATAAATACATATGAAATAATCGTTAATACCTTTTTTCTTTTATCAATTTGTTTTCTTAATTTAATCAAATTTTCTTCAGACTTATTCATATAATCATTCACCTTAATTTTTTCGGCAGATAATAATTCATTAACATTAATATCCAACTCATTACATAAATCTTTTAATAAAGAATAATCTGGCATGGTTTTACCATTTTCCCATCTACTAATTGATTTACTTGTTACACCTAATTTTTCTGCTAACTGTTCTTGAGTTAAACCTTTTTCTTTTCTACAATTTAAAATAAATTTTCCTATTTTAATTTGATTCATATTATCCTTCCTTTCACGAATAATTATATTATTGTTATTAATTATATAACAGGACAGAACCTGAGAGTTTACTATTACATAATTATTTTATCATATAAAAAAGACTAATTCTTAGTCTTTTATTTGTTTTAGATTTTTATTATTTGTATTTGTTACTATTTTTTTGCCTGTCTTTGCTTCTATCTGCTCTCTTGTGTTTTTTGCTATTGTACTTCCTTCTATTACTGACTCTTTTGCATTTTCTTTACTCTTTACATTGCTTGATTTAGATATTTCGGTTGAAGACACTTCTGCTAGCATGTTTAATACAAGTTCCATATTAGTCATATTATCTCTTAAATTTTCTTTCGTTAGTCCTTTATATGATTTGTATTCTTTTACTGAATATCCACTCCATGTTTTTGTTAGAAGATTTGTTAAATCTGCAAACTCTTTACTACTTTCTATTCCATTATTTTTTAACTCATCAGTAAATTCTTTTCTAGCATCTATCACTTTTAATCTTTGATTAATCCAGTCATCTGAATACCCTTTTCTTCTATATGTCTCAAGTGCTCTATTAATGGTAATCTCCGGATCATATTCTTCATCTATTCTTTCTTTACCTAAGCGAGCAAGCCATAACTTTATTGGTTCTGCTTTCTTACTAGGAATAGATTCTATTATACGAAACATCCCTTCTAAATCAACGACATCCGTTAATCTATATTTACCATCCTTTGCAAGCAATTTCAACTGGTCACAATTTGTGACCGTTTCATTTCCTTCTTCTTTTAGTCTACCCTTTAATACATTCCAATAATGCCGAGGATTACTGCTTTCAGTTAATATTTCTACAATATCAACAACACTAATATAATACTTTTCTTCATCAGGATTCCATACTGTTCTTACTTTTTTATTTTCAAATGTTTTATTTAAGATTTGTAATTTATTATTCATTTTTCCCCTCCTTTTTTACAATATCTAATTCATATCCTAAAGCAGATAATAATTTACAAAAATTACCAACTGACATAGAGTGCATATTCTTCTCCATTCTAGCAATCGTAGATTGGGCAATTCCAATTCTATTTGCTAACTCTCTTTGACTTAAATTTGATTCATATCTAATCTTTAAATATTTACATATTAAATCAAATTCTTCATTATTAATTACTTCTTTATTGATATTTTTCATCATGTATCACCTCTAA
>JAFRAK010000004.1 GCA_017405445.1 Bacilli bacterium
ATTTTTATACGTTCTTCATTTGTATATTTTTTAAATTGCTGTCCTTTTTTTGCCATAAAAAATACTATCTCCTTTCTTGAGATAGTATTTTATCAAAAGACTCTTTTTTTATAAAGTGTCCAAAATAGGGTTCACTTCATTTATAAGTGCTTTTTTCTTGAAAAGATATTATTTATTTGATAATATATATGTGTTTAAAGGAGATGTATTTATGAAATATTTATGTGTGAATGCTGGTAGTAGTTCTTTAAAGTTTCAATTGTTTGATATGCCTAAAGAAGAAGTTATTATTAGTGGATATATTGAAAAGATTGGACTTGAAGATAGCTTTTGGACTACTAAGATTAATGGAGAAAAGATTAAAGGAGCTAAGTATTTAAAAGATCATAATGATGCTGTACAAGTATTATTAGATGAATTATTAGATCATAAAGCAGTTAAGAGTTTAGATGAAATTAAAGGTGTAGGACATAGAGTTGTCCATGGTGGAGAAAAATATAAAGATTCTGTATTAATTACAGATGAAGTTATTCAAGATATTATTGATATGACTAAGTTTGCAACTCTTCATCATCCTGGTAATTTAGCAGGTATTCGTGCTTTAAAAGAAGTATTACCTGATGTACCTATGGTAGCTGTTTATGATACTGCTTTTCATCAAACTATGCCTAAGGAGAATTATATGTATCCAGTACCTTATGAATGGTATTTAAAATATGGAGTACGTAAATATGGTTTCCATGGTACTAGTCATAAGTATATTACTATGGTTATGAAAGAAAAACTTAAGAAGGAGAATGTCAACTTAATTATATGCCATGTTGGTAGTGGAGCTAGTATTTCTGCTATTAAAGATGGTAAATGTTTTGATACAACTATGGGTCTTACTCCATTAGATGGATTAATGATGGGTACGAGAAGTGGATCTATCGATCCTTCTATTATTGAGTATGTTTGTAAAGAATCAGGTGAAACTGTAGGAGATGTTATGAACGATCTTAATAAGAAGAGTGGGTTACTTGGTGTTTCAGGATTCTCTGATAGTAGAGATGTTGAAAATGCTGCGAAGAGTGGAGATGAAAGAGCACAACTTGCTTTAACTATGTATAATGATCGTGTTGCGAAATATATTGCTGATTATTATATCGAACTTGGAGGAGATGTTGATGCCATTGTATTTACTGCAGGTGTTGGGGAAAATGGTATTGATGCTAGAGCAGATATTATCTCTAGAGTATCTTGTTTAGGAATTGAATTAGATTCTGAAGCTAATTCTTCTATTGCAGGATTTAAAGATAAAAATGAAGGAATCATTTCTTCTAAGAAATCTAAAGTACCTGTATGGGTAGTTCCTACTAATGAAGAATTAATGATTATTAAAGATACATATAAAATTTGTCATGAATAGAAATAATGCATTTATCCTTTTGGGATAAATGTTTTTTCTTTTATTATTTGATGATGTATAGTATAATATTGTTATATCAAAAGAAAGAGGGATGTTATGAAAATTATATCCATTAATGCAGGAAGTAGTTCTTTAAAATTTAGTTTATTTGAAATGAATGATGAGTCTGTTATTGCGAGTGGTATATTTGAACGTATTGGAAATGAGATTGGATCTTATACTATTAAGTATAGTGGACAAAAGATTACACAGGAAATGGCTTTTCCAACTCATACTGATGCAGTTAATGTTTTACTTGAAAAGTTACTTGCTTTAGAGATTATACGTTCTTATGATGATATTAAAGGTGTTGGACATAGAATTGTTCATGGAGGAAGTAAATACTCTGAATCAGTCTTTATTACTGATCAAGTTATGAAAGATATTGAAGAGTTTAAAGTTTTTGCTCCTCTACATAATCCTGCTCATTTGTTAGGAATTGCGGCATTTAAAGCAGTATTACCTGATGTTCCAATGGTTGCAATATTTGATACAGCTTTTCATCAAACAATGAGTGAGGAAGCATATCTTTATCCAGTTCCATATTCTTGGTATCGTGATTATGGAGTACGTAAATATGGTGCTCATGGTACGAGTCATCGCTATATCACTAGTTGTGTAAAAGATCTTTTAAAGAAAGAGGATTTCAAATTAATTAGTTGTCATTTAGGAAATGGAGGATCTATCACAGCTATTAAGAATATGAAATGTGTTGATACTAGTATGGGATTTACTCCTTTAGCTGGTATTATGATGGGTACTCGTTCTGGTGATATAGATCCTTCTATTATTCCATATGTTATGGAAAAAGAAGGAAAGAATGCTGGAGAAATAATCGATGATTTAAATACTCATAGTGGATTACTAGGACTTAGTGAATATAGTAATGATATGAGAGATATTGTTAAACAATGTGAAGAAGGAAATAAAAAAGCAATTCTTGCGAAGAATAAATTTGTAAGAAGAGTTGTTGATTATATTTCTCAATATTATACCTTACTTGAAGGTTGTGATGTCATTGTTTTAACTGCTGGTGTTGGAGAGAATAATTCTTATATTCGTAAAGAAATACTAGATAAGCTTACTTGTTTAGGAGTTAAAATTGATGATAGTCAAAATAATATTTGTGGGGATTTTGTTAAATTAAGTACAGAAGACTCTAAAATTGATGTATATGTAATTCCTACAGATGAAGAGTTAATGATTGCGAGAGATACATTAAATTTAATAAAGAATAGATAGGAAATGATTCATGTATAATGAAGTAGTAAAAAAGATAAAAGAGTTTGATACTATTGTGATAGCTAGACATATTGGAGTTGATCCAGATGCATTATGTAGTCAATTAGCATTGAGAGATTCTATTTTGTTAACTTATCCAGAAAAAAAAGTACTTGCGATAGGTACAGGAAGTAGTCGTTTTTTAAATTTTGGAAAGTTAGACAAATTAGAAAAATTTCAAGATGCTTTACTGATTATATTAGATACACCTGATAAGAAACGAGTAGATAGTCTAGATTTTTCGTTAGGTAGTTATTTAATCAAGATTGATCATCATCCTTTAATGGATCAGTATTGTGATTTAGAAATTATAGAAGATGATAAATCATCTACTTGTGAAATACTAATGAATATGATTGATCAAACTGAATTAAAATGTAATGATTCTATTGCAGAATTGCTATATATGGGTCTTGCATCAGATTCAAATCGATTTTTATTTAATAGTTGTGATTATAAGACTTTTGAGATTGTTTCTAAGTATTTTAAAAACTATCATATTTCATTAGATAATGTATATGAGAAACTTTATACTAGACCAATTAATGAAGTTAGATTAGAAGGATATATTTCTTTAAATATGAAGATTACAAAAAATAAATTGGGTTATATTGTGATTACTGATGATATTATTAATCAATATGGTGTTGATTCAGCTTCTGCTGGTAATATGATTAATAATTTTAATTATATTAAGGAAATACTTGTATGGGTAACTATTACAGAGGATAAGAAAAACAATCAATTTCGTGTATCTATTCGCTCTAGAGGTCCTAAGATTAATACAATTGCAGAAAAATATAATGGTGGAGGGCATCCATATGCTTCTGGAATAAAACTAAAATCATTAGATGATGCATATCATGTATTAGAGGATTTAGATAAAGAATTAGAGAATTATATAATAATAGAATAATAAGGTGATGATATTATGGTGATTAAAGATGCTAATTTAGATATTATAGCGACAAGAAGAAGTCAATATCCTAATGATGGGAAACCAGAATTTTTATTAGTAGGTAGAAGTAATGTTGGTAAAAGTAGTTTTATTAATACTATTTTATCTAGAAATAATTTAGCTTATACTTCTTCAAAACCTGGAAAAACACAAACTTTAAATTTTTATAATGTTAATAATGCTTTTTATTTAATTGATGTTCCTGGATATGGTTATGCAAGTGTTGATAAAAAAACACAGGCAAAATTTGGTATGATGATTGAAGAGTATTTAGAAAAAAGAGAACAATTAAAAAGAGTATTTATGTTAATAGATTTTCGACATGTACCTACTGAAGATGATTTATTAATGTATAATTTTTTAAAGTATTATAATTTACCTGTTACTGTAATTGCGACAAAGGCAGATAAAGTAAGTGGTAGTAAAAAAGAAAAGAACTTGAAAGAAATCTTAAAAACACTTGATTTAGTTGTTGGAGATGACATGGTTGTTTTCTCTAGTGTTACGAAATTAGGAGTTAGAGAAATTCTTATGAAAATAGATGAAATTCTAAGAAATAATTAGAAGGTGAGTATTTGAATAAACGAAAAAAAATAATCCTATTTTCTTTATTTCTATTATTTGATTTATTCTTAGTTGGATTACTATTCTATTTTTACAATCAGGCTAGTTTAAATGTCTTAAAAAAAGAAATTAATGAACTTGCTTTATTAGATCCTAGTAAAGATCGTTATAATAGACCATTAAAATCTAAAGGAAGATATCGTGTAGTTGAAAAAGCGATTAAAGAGTATTTTGATTCGTATGCAGTTGAATTACAAGACTTGTCTAAAGTTGCTCAAACAGAAGAATTATCTTCTTTATTAACTTTTGATAATTATCAAAATGATGGCCCTAATTTTGATCAGTCTATTAATTTTTTAATTAGATTTCAAGATGATTATTCTAAAAGAGTAGATTCCTTGCTTAATAAATTAGAAGAAGATAATATCAAAAAGAATATTGATTCTTATACGAATAATAGTTATTGTAAACATCTGTATAATGAATTATTATTTCAAGATGATGTATTTGATGATTTGTTAAGTACAAAAGAATTATTATTGAATTCTAAAAATTCTATGAATCAATTTTATCAAGTACATATTGATTTATTTAATTTTTTAAAGAATAATCAAGAACAATGGATTTTAGAAGATGGAAATATTAAATTTGCGAATAATGATTTATTTAATCAATACAATGGTTATTTAAGTCAATTAAAAAAATAAGAGGAACACTTAATATTGCATTAGGTGTTTTTTTTCATATTAAAAAAAGATTAAAGAATCTTTTTTAACATATTATTTCCTTATGAAGAAATGGCAAATACCTAACTTACTAATTGTAGATTTTTATATCACAATCGTTATAATATTATTGCTACCTTTATTTACTACTTTCGTTAGAGTATTTTGTAATTTAAATCTTATATTATCTGGCATAAGATTAATTTTAGATTGGATACCTTCTTGTACGATAGAATCTAGACTTCTACCAAATATTTCACTTTTCCAGATTTCGTTATCATTTTTATTTAAATAATCAATTAGTTCTTTTGATTGAACTTCTGTTCCTATAATTGGTTCAAAGGTTGATTCTACATCTACTTTTATCATATGAATAGATGGGGCGACAGCTTTTAATTTTACTCCATATCTTGTTCCTTGCTTAATAATTTCTGGTTTATCTAATTTCATATCTTCAATTGATGGAGTTGCGATTCCATATCCTGTTTGTTTTACCATATTTAATGCATATTTAATCTGATCATATTCTTTTTTAGCGATGTTAAATTCTTGAAATAGAGATAATAATTCCGACTTTGTTTTAATTTCTTTTCCTACTAGTTCTTTTAACGTTTCTTGATATAGTTTATCTGGAGCATTTAATGTGATAGTAATGATTCCAGTAGAAGTATCTACTTCAGATAGATAACAGCTTTCTATATATTCTGACTGTTCGAAAGACTGTGTTATTGTTTCTACATCTCTTATCTTATCTATTTCAATGACACTTTCTCTTATCTTTTCTATATAAGCTTTTTTAATTTTATGAGTAGGATTTAATATCGCAATCCATTCTGGCATATTTACTCTTACTTCTAAGACTGGAAATTCATATAAAGCTTCTCTTAAAATATCTACCATTTCTTTTTCTGTCATATTTTGAATGTTTATTGGTAATACTGGTACTTGGTATTCTTTTTTCATTTCATTTGTTAGTTTTTCTGTATCTGACAGATTTGGATGGGTAGTATTTAATACTACAATAAATGGTTTTCCAATTGTTTTTAATTCTTCTATTACTCTCGTTTCTGCTTCTATATAGTCATTTCTTTGAAAATCTCCAATTGAACCATCTGTTGCGATTACAATTCCAATAGTGGAATGTTCCTTAATTACTTTTTCTGTTCCAATTTCTGCTGCTTCAGTAAAAGGAATTTCTTCAGTATACCAGTATGACCTGTTTTCGTGATACCCATAAGTCTTTTTAAAAATTGCTCCAAAGCAATCGTATTTTTTACCTATACTAATACTTCACTTTTTTTAATTCTATAATGAATTTCTAGTTTTTTATCTTTAGTTACATATATTTTATCTATTAATCTATTCATAATTTCTCTTGTTGGATTTTTCATATCAAGAAAACTTTTAATTATATCTAAATATTCAACATAGCAAGAGGAATCTTCATTTATACTAGAAATTTCTTCTTTTAATTTTTCTAATTTTTCGTTTGCAGTTTTAATATCTTCTTCAGTAGTTTTAAATAATCTCTGATAAGTTTCTACACTTATAATATTATTAAACTTATCATCATATAAAGAGTCTTGTTTTCTTTTTAATTCAGCTATCTTTAAATTAAGTTCATCAATCTTTTTTAGTTTATCTTGTTTAGGATCAACATATTGATTTTTGATGATACTTTCAAACTCATCTTTATCATTAATATATTGATTAGCCATAGTGCTTAATTTATCATAGATAGTATTTTCTAATTTAGTATAGTTAATATAATGAGAAAAACATATATCATACTTACTAAACTTACGATAGTTATTACAATTCATTG
>JAFRAK010000030.1 GCA_017405445.1 Bacilli bacterium
TTCAATTGCAGGTGGTATTTTTCAAGGAACTTCTTCTTTAAAAAAACTAAATCTAAGTAATATTAAACTTTCTGCTGATATGTCTCTTGCTATTTTTAGAAGTGGTGCAGCAAGTTCTTCACCAATAGAAGAAATAGATGTAACAGGATGGGATTTAAGTAATACTACAAATGCTTATGGGATGTTAGGAAATAATGGCACAAATGGAATGGGTGGAACTGGACTAAAAAGAATTATAGGACTAGATACATGGGATACTTCACATATTACAAATATGTCTCAAATGTTTCAAGGACTATCTTCTTTAACAACATTAGACCTAAGTAGTTTTGATACATCTAATGTCACAAATACAGATAATATGTTTAATGGTTGTACATCTTTAACTACTGGATATGCAAGAACTCAATCTGATGCTGATAAATTTAATAATTCAAGTAATAAACCAAGTGGAGTTACTTTTGCTGTAAAAAGTTAGACTTTGAAAAAAAGTCTTTCTTTTTTTATGATTTTGTGGTATAATATGGGGCAATTAAAGGGGATTTGGTTATGGAAGAGAAAACAGTACAATTATCTTTAAAAACAATTATTAGAGAATGTTCTAAAAATCCTAATATGGTTATGGAATATTTATCTTATTTTATTTTAAAGAATCGTGAAAATGTTCATGATGTTTTTCGTTATAAGAAATTTAATGATGATTTTGCAGATACTGTTACTTGTTATCGTAAAGCAGATGAATTAGTTGGAATTATTAGACCTTCTTATGATGAATTCTTAAATAAGTTATTAGAAACTTTAGGTATTTCTTCAACAGGACAAATTATTGATAATGCACTTCTAAGTAAGAAGATGCTTGATAAAGTTGAAGCTTTAAAAAGTATTCATAATGAAAGTGAATTAGAATATTATTATCCACTTTTATATAAAGATTTAGTGAATGGAAGAAGATATTATGAAAGTCTTCAAAAGATGAAAAAACAAGAACAGATTTCAGATCAAGAATATGCTGATGGAGAACATTATTATTATGGTTGTGCAATGAAGAAGTCTTTAAAGAATTTTATTGAAACTCAGTCTGTATTCTATCAGAGATTGATTTTGAAAAGGTTTGAATATAAAGATAAAGTTGAGAATACTTCATTTAATTCTTATATTCGTAAATATTTTGATGTGAATAAATTTATAATGTATGTTATTCATCGTTATTTATGTACTTGTGAAGCAAGTAATGATAAAGAAGTTATTCGTAAATATGTTGATTTAGTAGAAAAATACTTAAATGGACCATATGATAAGAATGTATCTTTAGAAGATAATGGTGTTAAAGTAAATTATGATATGATTGTTCAAAGATATTCTAATCTTAAAAAATTGTTAGGAGATCAAAGTAATATCGTAGAATGGATCTTAATTCCTGAAGGAAAAAAATATTCTAGAGTAAAATCTGAAAAAACTCCTCGTATGACTATTATGAATATGGATGAGATTAAAAGATTGGAAGTTCTTGGAGAAAGAAAAAGATCTTTCTATGAATCAAGTCCTTATCTTGCCAAAGTAATGGGTCTTAGAAGATATCATGGATATGTTGGTTATATTTATCCTAATGGAGAAGTTATTCTAGATCGTGAATATATTCCTCATCATCCTTCTACTGCATCTGGAGATGCGATTTATCATATGAATGTCCATGATTTTGAAAAATTATCTCGATGTGATAAACAAGAACTTATTAAAAATCCTAAAGTAGCTAGAATGAATCATAGTTCTACTTGGGAAGAGAGAGTATCAAAACTTATTAATGAACCTGCAACTGAGAAAACACAAGAGGATTCTATTCGATTAATTAAAAGATTAAAAGAAAAAAGAACTTATTGATAAAGTTCTTTTTTGATTAGTTCCAAGTTATTTTTCATAATTGAATTATAATTTTCTTCATTTGTTCTTTCTTCATCTGATATGTTATCTAATTTATGTAATTCAATTTTTTGAATATTAGGATGGTTTGTTAAAAAAGATGTAACGTTTTCATTATCTTCTAATCCTTTAAATGTAATAATATAACTTACTGTTCCATTATTAATTACTGTTTCAGCATCACTTAATGTTTTTTGTGTTGCATCTGTATCGATACAAATAACATTTAATCCAAACTTTTCTAGATATTTTAATGCGGAATCTGCAACTATAATTGTTTTATCATTTGTACTTTCAACTGCTAGTCGATATTCTGCATCTAATTCTGATAATTCTATTTTTAATTGTTCATATGCTTCATCTACTTCTTTCATTAGATAAGTATTTGTTATATATTCTCTTAAAGATAATCTTATATTTTGACTCATCATAAGTAGAGAAGAAGGATTTAACCATAGTTCTTCTGGAGAATAATCTGTTTCTAATACATAAGCAGTATCGATGATTTTCAAATTAGGGTTTTTCGCAAGTAAATCTACTGCGAGATTTCTTTCTTTTTCTAATAATCCATTATAAACAAATAAATCTTTTTTTGAAAAATCATTTTTTTGTTTCTTTCCTATTTTATATTCATTAATATCTACTCCATCTGGATATACTGATGTTATTGTGGCATGATTTTCATATAGTTTCTTCATAATATATTCATTCGGATAATTTGTTACAATTATTTCAATATTATCCATACTATCATTCATACAACCATTTGTTGTAAAAACCATTAAAACTAAACTAATTCCTAATAATATCTTTTTTATTCTTTTCATTTACTTTCTCCTTCTTTGGAACTGGGTCATATCCATATGGACCCCAGGGATTACACTTTAATATTCTTTTTATTGATAAATAAGTCCCTTTAATACATCCATGTGTTTCTATTGCTTCAATTGCATAATTGGAACAAGTTGGTTCAAAGCGACACATTTTATGAGATGGTAGGGGAAGTTTTTGATAATATTTAATGAATGATATCATGATGTTTTTCATCTTATCACCAAAATCATTTTACTATTATTTTCAAAAATATACAAGTAGAGATATCTTTTTTCTCATTAGGGAATTGAATAGTAAAAAATAATATGATACAATATAATAAGATAAATAGGGAGGCTAGAAGTATGGGATTGTTTGCTAAATTATTTGCTAAAAATAAAGAAAATGTTCCAAGTAAAAGAGATACAGAAAAAAGTAAAGAAGATTTATTATTGATGAATTATGATAAAGAAATAAACTTTTTATTGGAAGTGTTAGGACATTTAGGATTATTAGATTCTGAAAAGATTGAAAAGAATTTATCATCTTCTCCATATTTTGATAGAAGTATTCTAGCTCGTTTAATGATAGAAGTATCTCCTGAACATGTTGATCATTTAAAAAAATATTTTAATTTTAATAAAATGGGATATGGTTCAGAAAAACTTGCTTTATATAAGAAAAGATTATATGAGTATGCCAAAGAAAATATTCGAGATAATCGTAATCAATATGAGGTTGTTGAAGAATTAATATCTATTGTACGTGTTGAAATTATTAATTATGAGATCATAATTAATGAGTTAAATAAAGAAGTTGCTCGAATAGAAAAAGAAAATAAGAATAATACTGAGGTTCTTGCAATGGTTGATTTTTTAATGAATCAATATGAAGAAACTGAACTTGGTTATCCTGTAAATTTAGATAATAGAATTAGAACGATGGCTAATGAATTGTCTCAGTTACCATATGGTGGTTATGGAGAAAAAGAAATAGATGCTTTTATTTTAAGTGCTAATAAAATTGTAGAAGAGGGTAGAAATAAAGGAGAAGAGAGTAGTCAAATATTGAATCGACTTAATGAAGAATTATTCTATCCTAAGAAGAAAAGATTTTCTGCCGATTTAGATACTTTAAATAAAAAATTGGGTATGATTCAAGACTCTACTTATTTAACTGATTTAGAAAAAGAGCAGAACTGTTTGAAAACAATTGATGAGTTTAATCAGATGAATGGTCATAAAGTTGGAGTTAAAGAGACAATTTCTAGATTGAAGAAAAGTCTTGAAAGTTTGGAATATGGTGGATTTGGAGAAGAAATTACCAAATTATTCCAAGATAAAGTTGAGGCAATTCATAAGGAATGTATCGAAGAAGGAATAGAAGAAAATCAGATTATTAAAGAAATTAGAGAAGAATATTATAAACTAACAAAAGAATATAATGTTCATTTGAAGAAACTTAAAGAACGTATAAAAAATATAGAAGATGATGATACTATTGTTGATAAAAAGATTGAAATTGATGAACTAGTTCAATTCTTTCAAGATGAAATGGGTCATCCTATTAATTATTATGATCGAATTGAAAATATGTGTGAAGATTTAAGACAATTACCATATGGTGGTTATTCTGAAGATCAAGTATTAAAATTTAAAGAAGAATCTTTAGAAAAAGCTAAGAAGATTGAATCTCATGATGAACTTGCAAATTGTATGAAACAAATTCATAGAAAATATCGTGATATGGTACGTGAATATAATAAAGAAGTTCAAAATTTAAAACAAAAAGAAGATGATATTAAAAAATCTAATGATTCTGAACTTGAAAAAGAAGAACAATCTAATCACTTAGTAAATTGTTTTCAAATTAAATTTGGACATAAGGTTGATTTTAATGAATTAATTGAATCTAATGCTAAAACACTTGGTTCTTTAGAAAAAGGTGGATATGGCAAAAAAGTATTGGATGAGTACCGAGAAGAATGTAAAAAACTATTGGATCTTGAAGATGATTCTAATGCAATTTATGATAAAATTGAAAAAAAATTTTATGAATTAAAGAATTATTATTATCATAATTTAGAGATATTTAATGAGTGGAAAGAATTACAAGTAAAAAATAAAAAGGGACAAGAAAAAGAAGAATTAGAAAAAGATATTGATACTAAGATTACTTATATGTTGTCTTTGTCTCCTACTGAATTATATGACTATTATATGGAAGATGATCGTAAGAAAAAGGCACAGGCTTATCGACATAATTATATGGCTGCTTATAGGTATCTTGCTCGTGAAGAGGCTAAGAAGAAGAAAAATCAATCTTTGTATGAGAGAAGATTAAAAGAATTACAAGATGGAAAACAAATTTATTCTTCTGAAGAAATAGAAAATGCTACTAAGAAATTAGAAAGTAATTCTGAAAATGATGAGACAATATTAGATGAAGATCGAATTATTAGTTTAATTGAGTATATTGATAGTACTTTATTTAGACAAATGCTTTATGCAGAGACTACTTTAGCTCATAAAAAGGGTTAAACAAAAATATAACTATATTTTTATAGTTGTATTTTTTTACGATAATTTTTTGTATTATGTTGATTTATTGTTTTATATTTGTTACGATTTATATGTAAAGGTAGTGATAGAATGAATCAACGTCATAAAAGAATAAGAAATTATTTTATCTTTTTTAGTCTTATTATAATACTGGGAGTAGTCTATGCCATACTTCAAGCAAATTTACAAATAAATGGTACTGCGAAAATTAAAGAAAATACATGGGATATTCATTTTGATAATATAGAGGTTAATGAGGATTCAGTCGCAATCGGAACTGAAGACATTCCTGCTTCAATAGATCCAGAGAATAATTGCAAAGTTGATTTTGAAGTAACATTATCTCTTCCGGGAGACTTTTATGAATTTACCGTAGATGTAGTAAATTCCGGAACCATCGATGGAATGATTGGAACATTAGAAAAAACATTAATAATAAATAATGAGATAGTAAGTGAAGTACCAGATTATTTAAATTATACTGTTACTTATGAAGATGATACAGAAATATTAGAAAATCATTTACTTGCGATAAATACAACAGAAACGTTTAAAATTCGATTGGAGTTTAAAACAGATATAGAAGAACTTCCTGAAACTACTACTATTTTCACTAGTTTAGAACCTGTTTTTATACAAGCAGATTTAGGTGCTGTTCCTGTTCGAGAAGGATATACGCTTACTCCGGGACTTCATTTTGTAAATTTTAATTATTATGCTTATTTAGGACAAGAGTTATCTGATAATATTACTACTTATGATAGCATAGAGGATACTCTTGATTTATGGGATGTTAACTATGTTGATGATTTTCCAGAATTTTGTGCTAAAGTAGTAGTAGATAATAATAATATTGTTACAGAAATGTATAATGTATTTTCAATAACTGAACGTGAGTATAATGTTTGTAATGATTTTACTATTGGAACCTATGAATTAAGAGCAGGAATTGATGAAACCTCTTTACCGGAAGAACAACAAGTTATTTTTCATAGAAATATTGACACGTTAAACTTGGCTTTTGGTGAAGCACAATGTGAAATTGGTAATAATGGCTATGATTATCCTATATATCAATGTAATCATAATGATTCTCCTTTATATGTTTCTGTTTCTTTGAATGGTGAAATGGTTACTGGAATGAATGGGGATTGGCCACATTGTTTTTCTACTGCTGCTTATGAATCTGATCCTGCATTTGTGGGATGTTATCCATAGTTTCTATGTTTTCTATTAAATATAACTTTCACAGTTATATTTTTTTTGCTATAATGAATATGGTGATTTATTATGGAAGAACTATTTAAGAAATTAAATATCAAACCAAAGAGTTTAGACCTATATCAAACTGCTTTTTCTCATAGTTCTTATGTAAATGAGCATAAAGCTAAAAGTAATTATGAAAGATTAGAATTTTTAGGAGATGCAGTTTTAGATTTGGTGGTTGCTGATTATTTATATCAACATCATAAGGAGTCTGAAGGGGAAATGACTAAAGTAAGAGCAAATTATGTATGTGAAAATGCTAATTATTGTTATGCTCTTACACTAAAATTACCTCAATATATTTTAGTTGGACACGGAGAAGCAAAAGATGGGTATCCTTTTAAGAAAGCTATTGTTGCAGATATTTTTGAAGCTTTAATGGGAGCTATTTATCTTGATTTAGGATATGCTACTGTACGAAATGTTGCTTTAAGTATTATTGTTCCTTTTATGGAGAATCCTAATATATCCTTTTTTAATGATTATAAAAGTAATTTACAAGAATATGTTCAAACAGAACAAAAGTCTTTAGAATATGTTCTTACGAAAGAAGAAGGACCTGCTCATATGAAAACATTTACAATGAATGTTGTTATTGATGGCATTGTTTATGGTTCTGGAGTTGGTTCTACCAAGAAGAAAGCAGAACAAGAAGCAGCAAAGGAAGCTTTAGAGAAACTTGCTGTTAAAAAGTAATACTTATTTGTTTTTTCTATAGATTGTGTTATAATTAGAGTGCTGTTTTTTTCTAGTATAAAAAAGAAGAAAGGAGAATTTATGAGTAAAATTAAGATATTTGCCCTAGGTGGGTTAAATGAAAATGGAAAAAATATGTATGTTGTCGATGTAGACAATGATTTATTTGTTTTTGATGCGGGATTAAAATATGATAATGATATTCATTTAGGAATTGATTATGTGATTCCTAATATTGATTATTTAATAAAAAGAAGAAAAGATATTAAAGGATTCTTTTTAACTCATGGTCATGAGGGTAATATGGGAGCAATTGCTGATGTATTAGAATTACTTCCTGAAGTATCTGTATATGGTACTAAATTAACTTTAGAGACTGTTCGCAGAGATTTAGATAAAGAACAATTAGCTTCTTGTCATTTAGTAGAAATAAAACCTCATGTTAAAATTGAGTTTGGAGTTAATTCAATATTTCCGATTAGTGTGACACATTCAATTCCTGATTCTGTATGTTATGTATTATATACAGAAGATGGAGCAATTGTTTATACGGGAGATTTTGTATTTGATTCTACTATGATGGGATCTTATAAAACGGATATTGGAAAACTTGCTTATGTTGGAAAACAAGGAGTTTTATGCTTATTATGTGAATCTTTTTATGCGGATAAGATTGGACATACTTCTCCACATAATCGAGTTAAAGACTTTATTAGAAATGTTTTAAATAAGACAGATAATCGTATTATTGCGACAATTTTTCCTGCACATTATTATCGTATTCAAGAAATATTTGATGAAGTATCTAAAACGCATCGTAAGATTGCTATTATGGGAAAAAAATTACAAGATTTAATTAATACTGCCATTGAGGAAGGATATTTAACAATTGATCGTGATAAGATTGGTACTTTAGCAGATGTAGAGGGAAAGAATACTATAGTATTAATTTCTGATGAAAAAGAAAAACCATTTGGTAATCTAGAAAGAATTATCAAAGGATTTGACAAGTATATTCAGATTAAAGATACTGATACAATTTTTATTACTGAACCAAGTTATGCAGGTATTGAAAAACGATTAGCAGTTATTATGGATGAAGTTGCGATGCTTGGAGCTGATGCAGTATGTTTATCTAGTAAGAAACATTTATTACATCATGCATCTCGTGAAGATTTAATGTTAATGATTAATTTAATGAATCCTAAATATTATTTTCCTGTAAAAGGAGAATATCGTAATATGTATACCAATGGAGAAATAGCTGAAGAATTAGGAATTCCAAAAGATAACATTATATTAAAATTAAATGGAGATGTCTTTGAAATGGAAAATGGAGAAGATACTCATTCTTTAGAACATATTGATGTTGGAGAAGTATTAATTGATGGTAATACTCAAGGTGATATTGGGGAACTTGTTTTAAAAGATAGAGAAATGCTAGGAGAAAATGGTATTGTTATTATCAGTTGTACTTTAGATAAAGAAACAAAAGAAGTTTTAGGTGGACCTGAAATCTTAACACGTGGGTTTATTTATGTAAAAGAGAGTCAAGAATTATTAGATGCTACTAAGAAACTTTCTAAAGAAGTAATTGAAGCGAATATTGAAAAAAATTCGAATCGAGTAGATTATTCTAAAATTAAGAATGATGTTCGTGAAGTTTTAGGAAAGTATTTTTATGAAGAAACGGAATCTAAACCTATGATTATTACCGTAGTTCAAGAAGTATAAAAAGAGGTGTTTTTATGACGACAAGGGATATCGTTAAAAAATATATACCGTTAGGTATAGGAATTATTATTTTGATTATTTTATTTATTTACTTTGTATTTCCTCCATTTGGAAAAATGGTTTGTGAAGTAAATAGTGCTCCTGGAGATATGAATGCATCATATACTTATGTTGCGGATTTTTCTCTATGGAGAGTTTATAATTTTAAGATGGTAGAAACAGTTCGTTCTGCTGATAATGAGAATCTTTTGACATATCGTGAATCAATAGAAAAAGAAATGTCAAAGTATAAGAATCTAGATTATTATGATAATTTAATTGTCGTTGAAAATAGAACTTTAACTAATATTGTAACAATTGATTATAAAAATATTGATATGGATCAATTACAAAAATTAGATAAGAGTTTTAGTAAGAAATATATAAATATTTATAGATTAAAAAGAATATATAGAAAAAATGGAGCTGTATGTAAATACGTATAGCCCTTTTTGTCCTGGTAGTTAAATGGATATAACGGAAACCTCCTAAGTTTCAATTATGGGTTCGATTCCCGTCTGGGACACCAGATTGATAGGAAACTCGGACAACTTATCCGAGAGCAATAAACGAACTAACTAGAAATAGTTGGTTTTTTTGTGTTTCAGAAAGGATAAGTGATAAATATGTTTAAAGAAGAAACTAAAGAACTGAAAATGAGTAATGAGTTTAGAAAGAAAATTGAAATGATATGTAAGTTTGCTTGTGTTAAATATGAACTCATAAATGGTAATATTATTTCAATTAAAAATACTAATTTAGCCTATGTTAAGCCACATATATTAAAGGTTAAAGGAAATGACTATCTTCTATTTGAAGATTCAAACATAGTCTTTATAAATGGATATAAAGATAAAATAATGCTAATTGAACTAGAAAAGCACCTTAAAAATAGCTAATATCTTGATTTTTCAATAAAAAAGTATATAATAAATAACCAATAAATGACAAGCAGTATCCGTCTTTATAGAAAGAGAGGTACAACTATGGTCAAACAAGAATTTATTATAAATTATAATTTTGAGGTTACCGAGAGTAAAAGATATTAGTCTAATTAGTATTTTTTACTCTCTTTTTTGATAGAAAGAAGGGAATTAATTGATTGAAAATAAAATAGCAGGAATATATACAAGAGTATCAACAGAAGATCAAGCTCGTGAAGGTTTTTCTATGGGAGAACAAGAAGAAAGATTAGTTGAATATTGTAAATTTAAAAGATATGAAGTCTATAAAGTTTATAAAGATGCTGGTATTAGTGCTAAAAATGATAAAAGACCTGCATATCAAGAAATGATGAAAGATATGAAAGAAGGCAAAATAAATGTTATTGTAGCATTTAAACTAGATAGACTTACTCGTAGTGTATATGATGTAGAAAAACTAATGAAACAAGTAAATGAATCTGAATGTGAAATAGATTGTATGGCTGATGAATCTAATACTGTCACATCTAATGGAAGAATGGTTATGAGAATAATTACATCAGTATCACAAAATGAAATAGAAAAATGTTCTGAAAGAACTAAGTTTGGAATGATTGGAGCAATCAAAGCTGGGCATATTCCAAATCATACCCCACTAGGATATAAAAGAGATAATAAGAAACTTGTTCCAGATCCACTAACTAAGGATATAGTTATTAGAATATTTGATTTATATTTAGAAGGAAAATCTTATCAAACAATAGCAAATATCTATAATAAAGAAAAAGTTTTAGGAAGAACTACTTGGTATGATTCAACGATACAAAAAATATTGAATAACGAAATATATAAAGGTGACTTTATTCATGGTAAAAAAATGAAACGACCTAAATATTATGAAAATGTTGTTGAACCATTAGTTAGTAAAGAAGTATGGTCAAATTGTCAGTATCAGAAACAAAGAAATGCAAGACACTATGAAAGAACATCAGTATATTTGTTTACTAATAAATTAAGATGTGCAAAATGTGGCTCGTTCTTAGGTGGTAAAGCAACTAAAAAGAAATCAGGTAAGAAATATTACTACTATAAATGTGAACATTGTAATGTTTATTTTACTGAAGATATAATTGAAGAAAAATTAATAGATTCACTTATCAATCTTCAAAAGAAAGAAGAATTATTAAATGATTATTACATACCATATATCAAATCTAAATTGGATAATAATATCGAAGATTTTAAAAAAGAATTAAATGATTTAAATAAACAAATAGATAGAATTAAAACAGCTTATTTTAAAGGTGTAACTAAAATAGATTATTTTGAAAAAGAATTAAATCAAATTGAGTTTAGAAAACAAGAAATAGAAAATAAAATTAAAGAACAAAAACAATATGATAATTTATCATTTACTTTAGATGATCTAATTATATTTGAAGATAATCAGACTATTGATATATTAAATAATCCATTTAATTATTTATCACTTGTATCAGATTGGATGACACTACCAAGAAAAGAAAAACAAAGAATAATAACACATTACATTGATAGTATTGATATTGAAAGAAATGGCGAAGAATTTAAAATCATAAACATCAACTTTTTATCATCATTTATCATTGAACAACAAAAGAATCATAATGAGTATGATACACCACTTAGTTTAAATATATTTCAAAGTAGTGATGGATATCCAATAAGAGTAAATCCAGAATTTAGAACTAATGAACAAGCAAGAAAGTATTTTGATAAACTTGATAAATATATGAATAGTAAAATGAATTGCAAGTTAAATTATTATGATGTGATATTCGATTGTGATATTATGGACGGAACATATCCATCAACAAATAATGAAGCAATTATTAGAGCAATACTTATCGAAGATAAAAAACTTATAAGAGAAAACAAATTAAGAATTGGAATTATAACTTTAGATGTATCTGAAATAAAGAAAGTATGCACTCCAAAAGTATATGATTTTATAATGAATGCTTGTGAAGAATACAAAAAAGACTTTAAAAACTTTATTTCAAAAATGCAATATAATCGACCATAATTTCAACCATAACGAATCCTTTATTTATAAGTGGTTTGTTATTTTTCGTGACCAAGTTTTTGGTTGAATTTTGCAAGTGCAAAATAAGTTTGTCCCTATGAAGAACCTAGTATTTATTTAGGTTTGAATGGTTTAAAGGGACAATCTCTTATGCTCTTATTATTTTTAATGCTAAAAATAATGGAATTATGGTCAAGATTCAATCATAGTATGGTTTAATTTATTTATTTCTTGAATTAAACTAATTAAATTGATTTGTTATTTTTTACACTAATGTTGTGATATAATAAAAATGAATGGATGTAAATAATGCTGAAATATATTTCGATGAATGAAGATAATATTTTTGATATTGTTAAAACTCAAATGGAAATTTTCCAATCAGAGTGTGGATATTTTCAATATAATTATGCTTTGAAATGTGGAAAGGATTATTGGAAATATTGGTTAGTTTATGATGATAATAATATTGTAGCAATAACTGGGTTATATTCAGATTTTGAAATAACGGAAACTAATTCAATTTGGCTAGGTTGGTTTGGAGTTAGGCCAAAATATCGGAAACAAAAAATAGGTACTAAAGTTTTAAAATTTACTATTGATGAGGCATATAAGTTGACAGAAAAGTACCCAATAAAATATTTTAGACTATATACATCTATAGATGAAAATGCGACCGCCCAATTACTTTATAAAAAAGTTATGGATTTTTGTGAAGAATATAATAACCCTAATGATTTTAATTATAATAATACATGTCGAATTTGGACTAAATTATTATTTAATGACAAAAAAGTAAAATGGAATAACAAGTATTTAGGATTAAAAGAAATATCAGAACAAGAGAAAAAATATGAAAAAAAGTTTTTAGAATTGGAGAAATAATATAATGGAAAAATATAACGTAGAAAATCATTTGTTTTATGATGGATACAATTTAGATAATGTAATATTATCAAATCCCGAAGCTATTAATTCATTATTAGAAGCAATTAATAAGTATATTTTTCTAAATAAAGGAAAAATTAGCTTGCTACCATATTTTAATGGTAAAGTTAAAAAAGATGGTGGTGTTAGTGGTATTATTTTAGGTGATGGATTTCATTTTACATGCCATACATTTTCTTATAAGAATACTGTCTTTGTAGATTATTTTGGTGATGATAATAGTAAGGAAAGAGTAAGCCAAATATTGTTTGATTTTTTTGATACTGATGAATTTGATATGGGAAGTAAAGATGTGAAAGGAAATTTTGGAAAACATATTATAGTTCATCCCCCATCTATTGCACTACCTGATGCAAAAAATGTTATTCGTGTTATTTTAAAAGAAATCAATATGACACCAATAATGGAATTATTAGTAAATCAATATGGAAAAGATTCCTTTGATCTTTTGCAGCCAATAGCTGAATCACACATATCTTTTCATAAAAAAAATGGTGAAATGGTTGTTGATGTATTTTCTTGTAAATACTTTGATGTAGATAAATTTTTAAAAATTATGGAAACTCCTGAAGAATATATAGAAGTTAATAGAGGAATTAGTTATAGGAGGTAAAAAATGTATAATTTTGTCGTTGCTCAAATATTTGGAGTTTTAGGTATTATTTTTAGTGTTGTATCAATGCAGATGAAAACAAAGAAAAATATAATGATAATGCTTTTATGTCTAAATTTAGCCTCTGCATTAAACTTTTTGTTTTTAAACAGTATTTCAGGTAGTTTAGTTTGTTTTTTTGCAGTTTTTGAAACATTTATTAATTATTTGTTTGATTCTAAAAATAAGAAAGTGCCTATTTATGTTATAGTGTTTTATGTAATAGTAAATTTGATATTAGGTTTTTATTCATATAAGGGATTACTTGATTTGATACCAGTTGCTTGTGCTTTAATATATTGTGCTACCGTATGTACAAAGAAAGAATCAAATATCCGAAAAGAAATGTTTACTAATCAAACATTATGGTTAATTTATGACATTATTGTAAAAGCATATATGTTTAGCGTGTCAAATGTTTTAACACTAATATCAATAGTAATATCTATGATAAGATTTGATTATAAGAAAGAGGTAAAAAAATAATGGAAAAAGAAAGTTATGAAGTAAATTTAGGAGATATTGTTTGTAGAAGGGCAAGAAAAGAGGATGATTTATTTGAAATAGCAAAATTGTTATATCAAACAGATCCATATATTTATCCTTTCTGGTTTAAAGATGACATTAATAAAGGTGTAGAATATTTTGCTAGTAGGATGGATAAAGAAGGATTTTTCTTTAATTATGAAAACCTTTATATTGCCTATGATAAAGAAACTAAAGACATACTTGGAGCAATTTGTGCTGTTGATAGTACAGTGAAATTAGATTATGATTATACTGAAGATATGAAGATTGATTCCAATTATGCATTTACTATTAAGAATTATATTTTAGGTTTAATTGAGGAAGTAAAGGACAATAAATTTATATATATATCTAACGTTTGTGTTAATCCAGATTACAGGAGTAAAAGAATAGGTACTAAAATTTTAGGACATTATATTACTCAAATGGAAAAAGCTGGTTGGCAAGAATTTGCTTTGGACTGTTTATTGCATAATTTGAGAGCAAAAAACTTATATCATAGTTTTGGATTTAAAGAGATGAAAGAAATAGTTGGATTCGATGGTACAGATCATTCAACTGTAGAGGTTGTATCTTTTTTGAGGAAAAAAGGTGATTATTTACCTTATGAGTTTCAAAACGCGGAAGTAAATAAGTAAGATATTATCAGTTTTATATAATAAATAATATTTACTTTTACAATAAGAAATACTTAAAGAGCATAAGAGATTGATATCATCACATTAAACAAAGTATTATTACATAAGACTTAAGTGTGATATCAAACTTATTTTGCACATGCAAAATTGTCCCACTTTTGTGGGACTTTACTCTTGCTTTTTCTTTATTTTAAGCCAAACTTTATGGGATTTCTTGGGGATTTTGTATGGATATAATTGTGGATAGTGGGACATATAATCCCATTTACGTTTTTTTAAATCTTGGACATATTTTTTAACAATCTTGTTTCAAAAATAGGGAAATATGATATAATGATATCAGTTAGTGAGTATATTGCTTACTATTAACTTTTGCTATTGGGTTATTCGACCTCAACCCCAACGGCACCAGATTTGCTATTAATATCTTGAAATCATAAGGGTTTCAAGATATTTTTTAGGTAAATAGTATGATATAATCAAATAAAGGTGGAGAGTATAATGAAAAAAAAGATTTATGTTATATTGTTGATATTAGTTCTTATAATGTGTTCCCCAATATCTGTATTTGCCGAGGAACTTCATTTTAAAAAACTAAGTTTTAATATGAAGGAATATTGGTATTATGTCACAAAGGATAATATTGATGGTAATAGTAGTATCAGTGAGTTTGGTGTGACAGAAGAGTATATGAAAAATTTGTTTGAAACACAAAGTATATATTGTGAGGGTGTATATAAATATACTGATAATAAAGAAGAATGGTTGGAAGTTTACTTACAAATATTTGAATTAGATTTAGACCAAAAAGTTAATTTTAATAAAGTAAGTGATAGTGAAATTTTGGAATTTGGAGAGAGTATGTTTGAAAGTGTAAATGCTGATTATGTAAAGATAGAGACCATTTCAGATAATAAGTATGTTGTTGCAAAGTACAATGATAGTGTAGCATTAAATAGTGGAGTAGTTAACGCGAATATTCTACAATATTATACTATTCAGGATAATGTAGGTTATAGTTTTAAGTTTCAAAAAATAAATGATTTTTTGATTGGCAATGAAAGAGTAATGAACGAATTGCTTTCAGACGTAAAATTTGAGTAGAGTAGTTCTAGCACAAATGTACTTTCAAAAGTCTTAGTAGCAATGGTTATTGGGTTTATCTTTTCTATTGGAGAAAATATAAAAGCAAGTAAAAATAAAAATAAACAAAATGATGATAATTCACAAAATGCAAAAAACAATTTAGAAGAGTTTAAAAAGTGTAGCAAGTGTGGAGTAGTTTATTCTACCACTTCAAATAAAGAATGCCCTCATTGTTCAACTATTACTTCAGAAGAAACCCATGAAAAAGAAAAACAACAAACGACTAACTTGGATAAAGCACTAACTAAAAAAGAAAAAGAGAAAAAACCGCAGGTCAAAAAAAATAAATCAAATGTTGACCAAAAATATTCTGATTTAAATAAATTAAAAGAACTACTAGATAATGATGTTATTACTAAAGAAGAGTTTGATAAAGAAAAGAAAAAAATATTAAGTGATGATTAATAAAAAAATAAGGGATAGGACATGTAGTTCTATCTTTTTTGAGTTAAAAAGATTATTATTAATAATATGTATTTATATAGAGTAAATATATTTTTAATAATTAGTATACTTATAGTTTAAATAATATAGATTTATAAAAATAATAAAAAAATATATATGTTATAATAATATATATTGAGGTGAGTTCATGGATTATAATTATTATTTTTCAAAAGAGTATTATACATTTAATTTAAATGGCTATTAGTTATAATACATTATCATGGTGGAATTATGGACAAAATATTGAGTCCAATGACAATTAGAATTTACTATGAAAATGCAAATATTTTTTCAGTATTTTTTAATACTATGAAAGAATTACCTAATTATTTTTATCCTTTTGGATATATATATTTAAAGATAGTAATAGTAATATTAAGTATAATGTCATTGCTTTATTTAATAATAAAAGATGAGAAATATAAAAAGTACTATTTATGGTTTTTATTAATTGTCATTGTGCCATTAATACGATATTTTGTTTTATCATCACATTCAAATTACCACAATTATTTCACATATAGAGCTTTTTTACCTTTTGTTATGTTAATATTGTTAAGTATTATACTTGGAATAAAAAAATATTTAGAACGAATAACAATAAGATGATATTTTGACAAATATATTAAAATATGGTATTATGTATACAGATGAAGGAAACTTCATACAATAAAAAAGGGAACATTCAGTTTCGTGTGTTGAATGTCTACCTAAATTACTTTAGATTGACATTTAAGTCATAGACTTAAGTGTCATTTTTTTATTACTAAAACCAGTAAGGTTAAGAGTAGTAAAATGAGTGATATGTAGCGAAGCAACTTGATGTTGTATTCACGTTTTTTCAAATCTCTCAAACCTCCTCTCTATGTTGGATTGGAGGTAGACACTCAACAACTAAATGTTCCTAAATTCAATGTAGCATATAAATATACATGTGTCAATCGAACAAACAACAATAGACAAATGGACAGAAAAAAGTGGCGCGAAAATGTCGCATAATATTAAAAAAATCAAATAAAATTTATAATTTTTTTAAATGTTTATAAATTTTTAAAAATAGAAAAGTTAGAAAATATATTGATTTTTAATAGTTTTAAAAAATTTGACTAGTTTTGAATTAATTTCAGTGTTTCTCCTAAGTTTCAATTATGGGTTCGATTCCCGTCTGGGACACCATTATGATAGAAAACTCAATCTTTTTTGAGTATATATAATAAGACGACTTGTAAAAAGGTCGTTTTTATGTCATTATGTAGAAAAAGTATTATTTTTTGTTATATTTTGATATAATAAATATGAAATGATTTGTTATAGGAGGAAATATGTTATTAGTTACTACAGATACTTATGCTGGAAAAGAAATTAAAGAAGCACTTGGAATTGTAAAGGGAGAAATTGTTCAATCTAAACATTTAGGAAAAGATTTTATGGCTGGAATGAAAACAATTGTTGGTGGAGAGATTAAAGGCTATACTGAAATGATTGGAGAAGCTAGAAGAATTGCTACTGAAAGAATGATTGCACAAGCAGAACAATTAGGTGCAGATGCAGTAGTTGGAGTTCGTTATGGTTCTTCTGCTGTAATGCAAGGTGCTGCTGAAATTATTGCTTATGGAACAGCAGTTAAATTTAAATAATAATTTAAAAAACTTCTTATTTTTAAGAAGTTTTTATTTTCTAACGTAAAGTTTTGTCTTTCTTTTATTTTTTCTTTGAAAAAATTAAAAATATGTTATAATTGTATTATAGGATTAAATGGTAGAAGGGAGTTTTTATATGAAGAAATTTTTTTACGGATTCTTTCTTATAATTTTCTTTATTCCTTTTATTGTATTTGCAGAAGGTAATCAAATAGAACCTTTGGAAATATCTAGTTTAGTAAAAAATGAAAGTTTTGATAATTATTATAATTATCAGGTTGTCTTCCCAGAAGAAATACAAAAATTTTTTTCTCAGGGTAAGTTAGATTCTTTTAGACTTGTTACATCCATTAAAGTTTTGGATAATGATTGGGTTGATTTTTCTACACCGATTAATGGTAATTTGGATGAGAATTATTCATTTAGTTTAAGTTCTAATCAAGATTTATCTACTGTGTTTATGAAAGTAAAAGTGAAATTGGTAGATGATGATAATAAATATACAACAGATTGGTCTGATGAATACTCTTATTCATTTTCAACACAGAAAAGAGTTCTTCTTGATACGGTTGGAAGTACTTTGGTATCAAGTTCGTCTATTAAATCTGGCGCGATGTTATCTAATCAAGATCATTTAAAAAAGCAAATAGCTATTATTGGAATAGGGTTATGTTCCTTAACTATGATATGTTTAGTAATTAGTTTAAGAAAGGTTTTTTAAGGTGTTATTTATGGAAGAAAAAGAACAAATTCAACAACATGAAAAACAAGAAGAAAAGAATAAAAATAGAAAGGGTTGGGGAATACTAATCTTATTATTCTTAGTTGTGGCTATTAGTATTGGATATGCTGCGTTATCATCTAATTTAAATATTGGAGGATCTTCTAAGATTAAAGGGCAAACTTGGGATGTTCATTTTGAGAATATTTCTACTCCTACCAAAGTGGGTTATTGTACGGATAATGGTACTGGGGAATTTCCTGCTAAAATTAATGAATTGACTACGACTCCATCTGATAAAAAAGATGATCAAAATATCAGTTTTAGTATTGGAATGAAACAACCAGCAGATAAATATACTTTTACTGTTCAAGTTAAAAATTCAGGAACAATTGATGCAAATGTTAAATTAAATGTTACTCAATTAACTACTCCTGCAAGTAACTATCTAAATTGGAGTGTTACAGGAATCTCTACAAGTTCACAAGGAGAATTATTAACTGCAGGTTCTTCTAAGACAGTAACTGTTGTTGTTGAATATAAGAGTACTGTTACACAATTACCTACAAGTGATATTACAGCTACTTTAGCTGCAACTATTAATGCTACTCAAGCTTAGTTATATAAATAAAGAATGAAGGGTGTCTATGAAATTAAACAATAAAATTACAATTCTTTGTTTAATTATATATGGTTATGTTTTAATATATCAGACTTTTATCTTATCTCATTTATTAAGATATAGTGATTTTATTAATGCTGCGATGATGATTATTCTAACAGCACTTGCTATTATCTTTTTAGGATATAAAAAAGATAATCCAAGAGAGTTAAAGTTTGAAATAATGCAAAAAACCATATTTTTAGTTGTCACCTTTTTTCTTATTTCCTATGCATTGGGATTAGTTATTGGTTTTAATCGAAATGCTTATTCTTTAAAACCATTTATGATACTAAGAAATATTATTTGTCCATTAACAATTTTAATTAGTATGGAAATATATCGATATGTATTAGTAAATAGTACAAATAATAAGAAACTATTATATTTTGGTGTGTTTAGTTTATTTATCTTTGAAACATTTATTTCGATTAGAGTTTCTGGATTAAGTGGATTACTTCCAATATTTACTGTTGTTACTACGCAAGTACTTCCTTATTTGGCAAAAAATGTTGTCTTAAGTATTCTTGCAAAACATGGAGGAATGAAACCTTGTATTTTCTATCGTATTTTGATGGAAATGTATATTTATGTTTTACCAATTATTCCAAATTTTGGAGATTATATAACATCAATGGTTGGTATTTGTTTCCCAATTATCTTATATATTAGTGTACTTGGAAATATCAATGAGTATGTTAATCCAATTACAAATATGATGGATACTAGATTATTAAAGCAGAAATATAATCCATTTGATTATGCTACATTTGCTTTTCTAGTTATCTTTATTACATTGATATCTGGTTTATTCCCATTTACATTAGTTGCGATTGGGTCTGATAGTATGTCTCCTGTTATTTCTAAAGGAGATGCAATAGTTTATCAAAAGGTTGTAAGTGAGAAGAAATTAAAAGAAGGGCAAATTGTTGTCTATAAGAATCCAAATCCTGATAAAGATACCTTAATTGTCCATAGACTTGTTAGAATAGAAAAAACAAAAGATGGGTATGTATATAGAACAAAAGGAGATTCTAATAATGGAGAAGATAATGTAGATTTGACAATTAAAGATATTAAAGGAACGGTGTGTTTCAAAATTAAGTATATAGGTTATCCAACTTTATTTATAAGTAGTTTATTTAAAAAGAAATAGGAGTGATTATTATGGTTAAAAATAAGAAAGTTATTATTTATGGATTATTAGTATTAAATATGATAATATTATCAGTCTTTTTGATAGTATTACATCTATATGAATATCTTATTCTAAGTGGTGTTTTATGTGTTATACTTGTATTTTTATTAGTAAAGGAATTAAATCGTTCTTCTCAGACTGATGAATCTAGGTATGAAGGACAAGTTAATCGTTTGATTAAGACATATAATCCTATTCTTGTTAATACAAATACTTTTCCAAATTTATCTGGAAAAAGTGTTATGCCTGTTGCACAATTTGATGATTTAGTAAATGCGCAAGCTGAAGTTAGAAAACCAATTTATTATGTTAAAGGAAAAGATTCTACTGCATTTTATTTATTAAATGATGAAATGTTCTTAATTTATTATGTTAAAGTAAATGAAAATGAGAAATCAGAATTAGAGATGGAGATTGATAAAATGGAATCTTCTGATGTTGTTACTGTAGAACAACCAGTAGAAGTTTCTCAAGAACAATCAAAAGAATCAAGTACTACTGAGGCTATTCCTCAAGAGGAAGATGTAAAAGTTGAAGAAGTAAAAGAAGATGTTCTTGCTACTGTTGATGCATCACTAGATGATAAAGAAGTAGTAAATGATGATGGAGATGATTTAAAATTAGAAGCTCCTGTTTCAGATGATGTACTTGAAGATCATGAAGCAGTAATTACTCAAGTTGAATCTCCAACAATTTCTGAAGAACAACCTGTAGAAAGTCCTCTTCCTGAAATTGAAAATCCAACAGTAGAAGATCATGAAGAAGAACCTCAAATTGTAACAAATATTTAGAATCTATTCGCTTAGGAGTAGTTTCTACAAAAAGATATTGATTATTAGTAATAAAAGTATTACGTTTGTTGTAAAATAATAAAAATTGGAACTATAATAGTTCCTTTTTTTGACTTTTCTTTTGTTTTGTGATATAATTTAGAACATTCGAAAAGGGGTGTTTCGTGTGAATATTAAAATTAATAATAAAAAATTATTATCTCTTTTACTTGCAGGAACAATTACTTTATCAGGATGTTCTTCTAAAACTGATATGAATACTGTTTCTTTTCAAGAATTATTATCTATTCAAGATGTTAGAGATAATACTTTAATGGATGAGTTGATGAGAAATCATTATCTTATTTTTCAGGATGATACATCTTATATTACTGCAGCAGATAAATTAATAGATTATATGAATATCGTTGAAAAATTAGATAAAGTTGATTTTGAAAAAGTAGTTCCTTATGATACTGCTTTTGAGTTATCACCTAGTGAAGTTGATTATCTATTAACTGTTTTAAAGGAAAAAGATAAATCTGAACTTGGACTTGAAAGAAAACTAACTGCTAAAAAAGAATTATTTACTTATTATGAGTATTGTAAGAATTTTATCCATCAATATGGAAAAGAGATTTCAGAACAAATTATGTTAATCTCTGTAAAAGCAAATATTGCTGATAGTCTAAATATACCTGTTGATCGATATTCTAGAATTGTTATTCCAGCTTATAAAAACAAAACAAATGAGCCAAAAGAATTTATGATTACTGTTGGTTCAACTAATTATATAGTACCAGTAAGTTCTCATGAGATTTGGAATACAATTCAGTATTTATACACGGTACAAAATTCTTCTTTAACGGAGAAAACTGAGTATGATACGTATAAAAAAGCAATTAATCTTGCGAAAATAACTATGTTATCTGGATCTAAGATTAAAAATGATACTGTTAAAGTATTAAATAATAAGAAATATATTGAGAAACACTATTTATCAAAATAGTGTTTTCTTTGACTTTTTGCTTAAAATATGGTACAATATACGACATTAAATGGGGGTTATAATATGAATAAAATGATTAATCGTATTTTGGTTGCGATTTTAACTGTATTCGTTGTTGGTGGAGTTTATTTTGCCAATAATAGTGAGATAACTACTAGTTTATTTTCAACAGAATCGAATCGTTCAATTGCTAAATCTTCAGTTATAGAAATTACTAATACTGTTCCTAATTCTAATACTTCTGAAGTTGTTGAAACTACTCCAGTTGTTGAAACTACTCCAGTTGTTGAGCAGGAACCAGTTGTAGAAGATACAAATTATGAGGAACCTTATTATGAACCAACTTATGAAGAGAATAATGATAATAGTGGTTATTATGAAGAACCATCTTATAACCGTATTCGTGTTGGTGGAGTTATTGATAGTCCACTAATGACAGATTATACTGGAGAACATTTTTACTTAAACCATAATATTTATGGTGAGTGGGATGGATTAGGTGTTCCTTATAATGACTTTAGAACGAATTTTGAAGGTCGTAAAACAATTGTTTATGCACATAGTTCTACTGCTGGTAATGGACCATTTCAAGCATTACAAAACTATCATTACAATTCAGGATTCTATTATAATAACCCATACATAGAAATTGATTATAATGGTAATCATTACACTTATCAAATATTTTCTGTATATGTATCTACTGCAGACAATGATTATAGTGAAGGATTAGAATATTTTTATAATATGGATTATAGTGATTCTTCCTGGGAAAGTACTTTACAATGGTATAAATCTAATTCAGAATATGATACTGGTGTAGAAGTGCATTCTAATGATAAGATTTTAATTTTACAAACATGTTCTATGGATCCTAATTATTATGAAAGATATTATCGTTATAATTTACTTGTAATGGGTAAATTAGTGTAAAAAGAAGTGTATACTTCTTTTTTTTTGTTTTTATTTTGTTTATAATTATATTATAGTTAGGAGGAATATATATGTTTAATTTAAAAGGAAGAGTTGCGGTAGTTACTGGAGCATCTTCTGGACTTGGTAAACAAATGGCTAAAGCATTTGCTAATCAAGGAGCAGACTTAGTAATACTTGCGAGAAGATTAGAAAGATTAGAGGAGTTAAAGAAAGAACTTGAACCAACAGGAGTAGATATTTTACCTATTAAATGTGATGTTACATCTACAGAAGATATTAATGAAGCAGCTAAGCTTGCAGAAGAGCATTTTGGTAAAGTAGATATTTTAGTGAACTGTGCAGGATCATCTAAAGATAAAGGTGTTTTAGATATGAATGATGAAGAATGGGATTTTACGATTGCGACTGATGAAACATCTGTATTTAAAATGACTCGTGCTTTTGGTAATATAATGAAGAAACATAATTATGGAAGAGTTATTAATATTGCTTCTATGTATGGTATGGTTGGAAATGCAGAAATTCCTACAATTGCATATCATTCATCTAAAGGAGCTGTTGTTAACTTTACTAGAGCTGCTGCTGCAGAACTTGCTCCATATGGAATTACAGTTAACTGTATTTGCCCTGGATATTTTTATACAGAACTTACTACAGAAGTATTAGATACTGAAATGTTTAAGAAATTTGCTGATTCTCATGTTCCAATGAAGAGATATGGAAAAGAAGGAGAACTTAATGCTGGAGCAATCTTTTTAGCAAGTGATGAAGCATCTTATGTTACTGGTGTTATTCTACCAATTGATGGTGGATATACTTGTGTATAATGAGAAAAAGACAATTATGTCTTTTTTTTTCTTCCTTTTTTGGTTATAATATATAACTATATTGAAATGGGGCTTTAATTATGGAGTTTTATTATGAATTAATGAATACCAATGAAGAACAAAGAGGGGAACTTATTCGTAAAAGAATTGAGGAAAAAGAAGAAATTGCACGACAAAATCATAAAGATGTGATT
Organism: Bacilli bacterium; assembly: GCA_017405445.1. Classification (GTDB taxonomy): domain Bacteria; phylum Bacillota_I; class Bacilli_A; order RF39; family UBA660; genus UBA3789. Next base: position 24,330 of record JAFRAK010000030.1, read on the forward strand.
GGTTATCGAGTAGGGGAACAGTCTTCCTATAGTTTAGAACCTAATGGAGAACAAGTTTGTGTTGATGTAAGATGCTTTCATCAAGGATTTATCCCAACGGATTGTAAGATTGTTTACGGAGCTGTTTTTAATACTGATGGATTTGCTTCTAATCAAGGAAATTATTATTATATTGATAATCATGATTATCTAGAAGAATTTTGTCGTTTTGTTACTAAATTTGAACTTAATGATGAGTATGATTTTTTTGATACTGTTTTAATTTTTTTAAGGAAATATTTTGGTATGATACCAAATCAAAATAGAGAAGAAATGTTTCGATTAATGGTTGATTCTAATGGAAAATTTTTATCTCCAAATAAAGAACATACTTTGGACTGGTTTCGTGGTAAGGGAAATGCCATGTGTACTGAGTTTTCTGTTATGGCACAGAATATTATGTCTTTCTTTGGATTTCAATCTTATGTTTTGATTGGTCAAGAAAAAACGGATGGATTTCCAGAAGAAAGTCATGCATTTAATGTTGTTTCTTTTTATGGAGTAGGAGATATTGAACCAACTCATATGATTTTAGATTATAGTGGATTTGTCAATGTCTATGATACTAAGTTTCATAAAATAGGAGAATCTCCTTATATTGGATATTTAGAAAATTTAGATGAAGAGTTAATGGAAGATATTTTATTAAATGAAAAACATTTAGTATATGAAGATTATAATTATATGGTTATTGGTGATCATGTTTTTCATATCGCATTTGATCGTAAAAGAGATTATTATGTGTCAAATTCAATTACTGCAGATTATGTATCTGAAAAACAAAAAAGGATGTAAAAATCCTTTTTTTTAGTCACATTCGTAACCTTCTACACAGATTGTTAGTGTTGCACTACTATTACCTCGATATTCTGCATCATCTCTAAAATCATCATCTGAATCATATGTAAATACTGTTAATAGTATTTTACTTGCGATTTCATTACTTTGATAACTACTTTGCATTTTAAATGCTGTATATAAAGTATTCTCATTATACTCATCATTTTCTATATGAGAAAAGAATCCTTTATCTCTATTTGCATATCCATCATAAAGATAATTCATTAAGTATTCCCACTGATCAAAAGTATGAGATGGATCTAAGATATTATAATTAATTATTTCACCGGTAATTCTTTTGAATTTAATATTAAATCCCATTTTTAATGGTCTATCTTGTTTATAATTCATCCATGTATCATAATAATCATAGGCAAATCCATTGTTCAAATTTACTGTTTCTTCATTTGATGGGAAGATATCAAATACTCCAATATCTTCTTCTACTACAAGTTTTGTATAAATCCTATCTAATCTTTTTAACGATTGTCCTTCTTGTTGGTAGAAACCAATAGGAGTATTATTTTCATCTACATAAGTATCTACTGGTATTTCTTCTATTTCTTCTTTTGTTTCTTCTTCCTTTTTAGTTGGTTCATTTTTTGATGTTTGTTTTTCTACACATCCTGTAAATAATAATAGTATTAATAATAGTAATAATCCTTTTTTCATATTTTTCTCCTTATCCTTAATAGTATTATATCATATCTTTTTTCTTTTGGAAGAATCTGTTATAATTAGAGTAGAGGTGATTAGATGAATCCAACAATCTTGGTTGCATTATTCTTAAGTGTAATAGTTACAACGATATATACTGAAAAACAAAAGAAAAAATATGAAAATGAAAAAAAAGAAAAA
>JAFRAK010000031.1 GCA_017405445.1 Bacilli bacterium
TATTATCTTATATTTTTCTTCTGCTGTCCATTTTTTATATTTTTGACCCTTCCTAGCCATATTATCAACTCCTTTATTAAATTATAACAAATGAAAAAGTGGAACATCTTTTTTTATGTCCACTTTTATCTTACAACTTCATTTTCTATTTCTCTTTCTTTTCTTTCTTTTCGTATTGAAGTAATATAATAAATTGATAAATTTGATAGATAAATATTACTAAAATTGGTAATAGTACTAAGAATAGGAAACCTAATTTACTTTGTAGTACTTTTAAGATACTACCTAAATTATGATGTACACTGATATCTTTTCCTATTACTCTACTTTCTGAAATGGTTGTTGATTCTTTATCTCCTATTGTAAAGATAGATGAAAAATCATCTTTTGCTTTTCTTAGGATTACATCACTTTTAATGATATAAGATTCTCCATATACTGCATAATAATATATGATATCTCCTTCTTCGTAATTAGAAGATGATTTTACGATTAATAAATCTCCTTCTTCTAATTTTTCATTTGCACGAGATTCTATCAAATCTATACTTGCTATGGTATATTTACCAAACTGAGTATATCCATATTTGTTTTTACTCATTAATATAGAAGTCATTACAATAACATATAGAATTACAACAACTTCTAAGATTCCTAATAATATATTTAATACTTTTTTCATACTCTCACCATCTTTATCATATCATAATTTATTTTTTAAATAAACCTTTTTTAATTTTTTGTTACAATTACATATTTTATATCTTGATCTATTAGTTGATTATTATCGTATAGTTTAAAGACTATTCTATAAGTACCACTTGTTAATTCATCAGCTAATTCTAAATCAAGTGTTTTTTCTGTTTGACCTAGCATATCTACATATACTTCATTGTCATTTGCTTCTTGGAGATGATTTTTAAATAATGTTTGGAAATCTACACTTGTAAATTGAGTTGTATTAATATCATCTATATTTCTTTTTAATACTTCCATATGGATATTTGGATTTGATAATTGAGAAGTATATTCAATTTTATAGGTATTAATTTTACTTCCAGCATGATTTAGTCCTGTTTCTCCATCTACTAATTTGGTATCATCTCCGCAGGTTGCGGTAATTGAATTATCAGCACTGACAACGGTTACTGGGAAGTCTTGAATTACAGAATTGGCATATTTTGAATTGTGAAGTCCATCAGGGGATGCAAATAAGACATATCGCATTGTGTAATTACCAGATGGTAAATTCTTATTAATAACAATGGAAGCATTTTTCTCAATGTTAGATACTTTATCTGCTAATTTAATACGATATATGCCATCTCCATCGGCATAATATTCTTGATTATTAAAGAATATATTACTTCCTACTAATAAACTGGATGATACTGTTTCTCCATCTTTTAAGAAACTAATATTTAATCCCATACTACTATATTCATAATTTGTATCAATTACTGATTGTCTATTTTCTGTTTCATTGTATAGTACTTTTGTCTTATATGTGAATTCATCTCCGATGTTGTAGTATAAATAATCTTCTCTATCTTCAAATGTTTGACTTAAGACAATATTACTACTTTCATAAGTACTGTATAACATATATGGCTCTCTAGCACTTACTACATTGATAAAAGGCCAATCATCGCCATTTCTCAATTCAAATGAGAATTTATTATTTAAATGATCACCTGAAACATTTGTATTTTTAAAGTCTACAATAAAGATAAATTCTTCATCTACAAGTCCTGTTTCTGAATCAAAATAAATTAAATTATTGGTTTGATCATTGTACAAATTTGTTTGTGATGTACTATCCATTTTAATAAAGTTTCTTAGATAGTAGGAAACATCATTTTCATTTCCATATTCTATTAGTGATTGATTATAAATATCTTGTGTTACTGTAAAGTAGTAATACTCTGGTCTTTGTGGATTAGCACCATAATCTAACATGGTTATCATAGTGCCTACTGGAAGAGGAGTACTGGTTGTGATAGCGTGATAATATTCATTATGTAATCCATATACATCTTCCATACTGTCGAAGAAGTCAGTTAATGAGAAATATGCTGTAAATTGACTATTATTCGTTATATTGACTGTAGTAGCGGCAGGCATCTCATACTTTTTATCGTATGTGATAGATCCATCATAATTGGCTCCATCTCCAAAATCTTTTCCTTCCATCTCAATTGTGATTGTGATGAATTTTATTTCATATTCAATAGCATTTTTAGGAATTGATACTTGCATTGTGACAATTCCCGAACCAATATCTCCTGTTCTTGAGAAGTTCTTTGTATGATATGAATAAAACATTAAGGAAGGGGGAACTTTTCTATTATCTGTTTGATAGGTTCTATTCCCTTGGAAAGAACCACCATTTTCTCCCAGAAATTTAACAGTACCAGAACTTGTCCACTCTTGTGTTTCAACTTTCATAGCTAAACCAATTAAGCTATTTGCTTCTTCTTCTGTTCTACCTACTCTTGGGATATTTTCAGAATCAACAATAGATATTTCAGGATCGACATTTGTACTATCAAAACCTAATACAGTAAATGTCGTATTTCCATTCGCAAAGTCCATTAATGATAATTCATAAGTACCTAATGAAGAATACTTTGAAATTTGTAAAGGTACTGTATAATCAATTGCCTCAAATCCTACAGTCCAGCGGTATCCAGTTTCTCCTATTTGTGTAGGTTCAATATAATTGACTACTATTTCATCAAATGTTTCTTCTTTTAAATAATTTGTATAGAAACCATTTTTTGTAATATCATGATTTGTTAATCTTAAACCAATGACATAACTTCCTCCAACAATTTCTAGTCCTGCATTTCCGGCATCTCCATAATTGTAGGTTTCATCATATAATCCATAACGATATTGACCACCTTCTGATACAGTATACATTCCAAAGAACGTCATTCCTGTAATTCTTCCATAGGCAGTTGCGGCTTGATTAACTGTTACATGTAGATTTTCATTCGGTAACATATATATTCTATTATCAACATTTTTCGTTACTGTTTGAGTCTCTTCATTAATATCTACTGTTGCGGGAGTCAAACCTTGATCTGTTTCAAGTCCACTATATAATTCTTTTAACATATTAGAATTATGATGAAGTAATAAAGTGGTATTATTTTGAATAACCATTTTATCAATTAAGTTTAATGAATATACAATATCAGAATACTCGTTTGTTCTATCTGTTGTTCCAGAGAGTTCTATTACCGAACTTGATATTTTTAAATTATTAGCTCTTTGAATAGAAATTGCTTTATTTGGATTTTGTTTACTTCCTAAATTTAATATTGTAATATTAGACTCTCCGGATGATGATGAGGCATTTCCTGATCCAAAAATACTACCATTAATGATAAATTGATGATTATTATTTTCATAATTGGTTCCATCAATTAATAAATCAATTCCATCTGTTACTGAAATAAAGGTATAATCATACGTTTCACTACCACTCGCATTACTTTCTCCTCCACCGAAGACAGTTCCGTGAATGATAATATTATCTTCTTTTAATGTATTTTGATTTACGGCTCTTGTTCCTATATTGGTTGTCGTTGTTCCATAAACAACAGCCATTTTTGGCCCTCCATAAACATTTCCAAAGATTTCTCCTCCTACGATGTTTACGGTAGCTTTTCCTTTATTTGTGGATTGTCCTGTTGATGCAGCGTTTCCTGATCCAAAGACACAGCCACTATCTGGTATTACTGAGGAAGAAGATCCTACTGTTGTTGCTCCATTAATGGTTATTGTAGAATTTCCTTGTACGATAGCAGTAATTCCATTTCCTCCTGCGAAGGCATTTCCTCCTATCGATGAGTCAGTTACAAGAACATTGGTATTTTTTTGAACTACTCCTTCATTTCCTCCTCCATAGAGATTTTCAGAGACTGTTGAATTAATTAGTTTTAATTCAACATTATTTTTAACGCCTGCGGCATTTCCTCCTCCATATAGAGTTTGAACATTTAAATTGTTTATATCTAGATTTGTTGAACCTACTTGTGCTTTATTTCCTCCTCCATATAGTGTACCTACCGTTCCACCTGAAGTGGTTATTTGAGCATTTGTGGTTTCTCCTCCTAAGTTGTTTCCTCCAAATACATTTTCAATATTACCATCTTTTATGTCTACATTTGCATTTGTAATATTTCCGGCTTGATTAGATCCACCATATACATTTGTTATGGTTCCACTATTTATCGTTAAATTAGTAGTATCAGCTGAGGTGTTATCTCCTCCTCCAAAAGCATTTGTAACAGTAGATGTTGTAATATTTACATTTGTTGTACTGGTTTTACCTCCAGAGTTATTTCCACCATAAACGGAAGTAATATTAGAGTCTTTTACTTCAACATTACTTTCAAGAACATCTCCTGTAATATTAGATCCTCCAAATACTTTTGTAGCAGTAGCGGTATCCATGACAATACTTGCTTTATTGGTAATACCTGCATTTTTACCACCACCATAAACATCGTTTACGGTACAAGATTTAATGTTGACATTAGAATTATCTGCAGAGGCTTGCTTCCCTCCTCCGTAAATATCATAGGTTATGTTTCCTCCTGTTACTTTTACATGAGTAGATGTCGTATCTCCTCCTAAATTATTACCACCATATACTTCTGCTACTGATCCTGATCCTATTGTTACTCTTGAATTAACAACAGTCCCTGATTGATTTGAACCACCATAGATATTTTCTGTTATAGTTGATCCTTGCAGACGAATATCGGTATTTTCTTGACCGGTTGCATTACCTCCACCGAAAGCATTTCCAATCGTACCACCATTTAAATAAACGATATCAAATCCACTTGGGGAACCAGAAGAATCATTTCCTCCAAATACTTTTGACATATTTCCGTTGTTAACATGAACATAAACATTTCCATATTCTTTGGCTTCATAGGTTGCATTACCTTGACCTCCACCAAACACAGATCCTGTTATCGTTCCATTATTTATATTAACTCTTACATAATTGTTGTTGGTTGCTTCATTTTCCGTAATGCCATTAACGCTTCCAAAAGCAGATCCTCCATATACATTTTCTCTAATACTTAAACTATTTGTATTATTATTTCCAATATTAACATCAACATTTCTGGATATATAAGTACCATAATTAGTTGCAGAATCATATCCACCTTTTCCACCACCATAAACGGATTTTTGTATTGTTCCATTTTCAACATTAATAATAACATCTCCATAGACAATACCTTTGGTATTACTTCCTCCGTAGACTGATTCTCCAATAGTACCATTATCAATATCTATTTTAATTTGAGCAAGAGCATATTTATTAGCAGTATTATTATTACCTGCCCCATTACTATTTCCTGCTCCATAGATAGATCCGTTAATACTACCTCCAAGCATATGAATATGAGTCTTTGCTTGATAATCATTATTTTCAATCATGGTTCCACTATCTTCTATTGGTTGATATGGATCTTCCTCCTCTTCTTCTTCAGGATGCATTAATTCATAGATTAAATCTGTTAATTTTTGTTCTGAAGAACCAATAATATAAGGGTCAGCTTCTGTACCAGTACCACCTGTTATTGTAATATCATCTTTTAAATAAAAAGCTGGATAAACATTACCTGTATTATAGTAATTCTGATTATCATTATCATTATCTGTATTATAAACACCTCGATTAACGATTCTATTAGAATTTAATACTAAATTATTATGAACATGATGATAATATCGATTGATATTATAGGTATATCCATTATATGCACTTCCTGTTCTACTTACTTGATAAGTTCTTTCAACATTATTAATCGTAGTAGAAGGAGTCATTGTCCAACCATTATCAATATATTTTAACCAGTTGTTTTGTAAACATGATGAAGCATAAGTACTTAAATCAGCATTTAAACAATTGGCATCGTTATTCGCAAAACCAAAATCAGATGGATAAAACAAACCTATTCTATAATTATCACTGGCTTTAGAAGTTCCATTATTTGTTTGATTAATTCCTGTTTTATAAGATACCAAGGTATTACTTCTTTCAGAAGTATAGAACTGATCAGCATTTTGATTTTGTACAGTAGCTCCTAATGACCAGTCAACTGATTGAATATAATCTCTACTTGTTGCATTTAAAGAATTAAAATAATCAGTATTTAAATAGGTATACATAGATGACTTTGTACCATCATCTTTAACGAAATAATTATAATAGTTTTTATAATAATTCGTGTAATTATAAGTATCTGTTACATTAAAGAAGATAAAAGTACGATCTTGTGTTTCTGTATTGGTATTTGTTGCGACAGTAGACATATTCGTGTCAGACCATGTTCTTGAAGTAGATGGTGTAGTCTTAATAATCTTTACTAAGTTTTTATTTCCTTCTGCTGTACTTACATTATTAAATAACCCTAATATTCTATAGTTTTCTCCATTAAATTGGATATAGTTATGAGGATTAGCTCCATAATAACGAATATTCGTATCACTGGTGCTATCTTCATATACTCCTCCTGATGATGATGGATCTATTGTTTCTCCACTTGGTGAAGTAGCAGTTCCTACTAAGTTTCCTCCTACTGCACCAAAGTTTCCTCCTCCATAAACATCTCCATTGATTTCTGCATTTGGGCCAATGATAATATTTGAATTATTAACAGAACCTACATCTAGTTCTCCATTTCTACCATTTCCAGCTCCAAATACATTTCCACTTGAAATAGCATATAATTCATCATCTTTTGTACCAACTACGACATTTCCTCCAACATAAAGAAGAGTATCTCCATCTATTTTTCCATAAGGATTCGAAGTATTGGCATTATATTGATAAGCATTACTTCCTCCTAAAATACTATAATTAATTGTTCCTCCTGTCACATTAATAATTCTATTTCCTACAGTATTAGAAGCTCCTGCTCCACCAAATACTAAATCAATTTCTCCTCCTTTTACATTAATAATGATATCATTTTTATTACTTCTACTATCATCAGACATTGGTCCACCAAGAAGATTATAAATATAGCCACCCTCTACTGTTAAACTACGGATTGCATAATGAGTTCCACTAGCCCTTCCTCCAACATAGATTCCTGCTGCATAATCTGCTTTATTTTGACCAAATGTTCCACTTTTTACAATTGTATTAATAGCAGGAGTATCATAACTATTAGCTTCATTACTACTATTGTATAATTCAGAAGCCCAAGTTCCTGCATAGCAATAATAGATAATTAAATTATCATTATTCTGATCTATCCTATCATAATCACTACCTAATGTTACATTTGCTTGAACATAATGAGTTTTTGCATTGTTATAACCTACAGCTGAACCATTTTGGTACCATCCCGATTCTACAATTAAGGTATATTTTTCTAAATCATTAGTATTATCACTATCTCCTCCAATAAAAGAAGAAGCTGTTAAATATGAACCATTTCTTTTTAGACCTCTTCCTATTTTTAAATTATGAAAATCTCCGATAATAGCTTCTAAAGTATTATTAAAAGTACTTACATTAGTAGTTGAATTTTCAACATATAATGTTATATATTCAATTCTTAGATCACTTCGAACTTCTACATCATCATTCAATCGAATAGAACGGTTGCTACTATTATCTTCTCCATTATTTAAACCTGTTATTGTCATTGGTCTACTAAAATTAATTAAAGATAAGTTTATTGAATTTGTTTGTGAAGGAGCAAAAATATTAGTATCTCTTGTAACTAAATAATAGTAATTTTGATTAGTATCAATAACACCATCACTATATTGCATTAATTTATAACAAGTACCTGTACAACTATTTAATTTTTCTCCTGTTTCTGAATAAACATTATCACTACCACTATTTACTCTGATAAAATATCCTGCTGCTAAACTATCATTAGATAGGAAAGGAATTGGTCGATATTCAATATCAGCAACTTCTACTGTAGCAGTATTATTATTAATAGGTGTTACTTGATAATAAGTTGTATTTGAATTATAAGTTGTATTTGTATTTCTTGTTAAATAAGTACAATTTGGTCTTGTTTGACATCTTTCTCTGGCAGGTATTTTATTACCATTTAAATCATAAATATCATTAGAATTTGGATGTCTACTATTATAATTAACTGTTGCGGTTACATAATATTGTGTTAAATCATCATAACTAGGTGTTATTGCCTTCATACCTGCATCATTTAAATCATCTAAATCATTGGTCGTTTGAACAGTAGTTGCATTTGTCCAACTAGAATAAAAAGTAATATCAATTGGGTTTGATAAATCAGAAACAGGAATTGTTACTTTTCTAATATAAGTATCAATGTCTAGGGAAATAACTGCACTATCATAATCCGTAACCCATCCATTAAAGCCTTTATTATTAGGTCTATTGGCCCAAGGACTATCAATTAAGTCAAATGTTAATTCTCCATTATATACAGGATATTTTTTATAATAGATAAAAGTTCTTATATCTTCCTCTAAACTAACACTTCCATAAATAGTATCGTCATTAATATCTTCACTAGTATATCGTATATAAACAGTTGCTAGATTTGAATCTCCGTATAAATTTTGATTATTTCCTGATGGCAATTCTCCAGTAGTATTTGTAATTTCTGTATAATTAAGACCTGTATAATAATTTTCATCCGAAATTAAATCATTAATATAAATTATATGATTTTCATCATCTATTCCAGATTCATGTAAAGTAATACTAGCTGATTTTTTCATTGTAAAAGTAAAACTTTTGGCTATTTCAGGAATTTCATATGTAGTTTCTTCATATGGTTTTATGATAATTCCATCATTTCCATTTACCCAATGATAATCTTCAGAAATATCTTGATTAAACTCTGATAGTACATCATTTAATGTTACTTCTTCATTATTTATGATACTACCCTCTTCTACTAAATAATAACTTTCAATAGCATCATTTTCTAAATGTGAAGGTGTTATACCATCTAATATATTACTTACGTTTTCGTAATTATTTGCTTGTAATAATCTTATAGGTTCATTTGTATTTACTTCTCCTTTTATAAAAATATTTTTTACAATATCATTTTCTGTTATTTCTCCTACTAATACATTTTGCATATTAGTTTCATTTATATTGTTATTTGTTATTATAAAGTCCTTTAATATAATATTTTTTATAATTGTTTGATCATTTTCTATTATTTTTCCTATTAAAGTAGCACTTATCGCATTCTCTGTATCATTTGTTTCTATTTGATAATTTGAAATGGTTAGATTTGTGATTTCTGCATTTCTTACTTTAGAGAAGATACTATAATATTTCTCATTTTCAATTGTTTTTGCTTCATTTATTTTAAAATTTGTTAATAGATAACCATTTCCATTAAAATGACCTTCAAATAGTTTTTCTTCTGTACCGATTGCTGTTATTTCATGATTTCCAAAATTAATATCATTTCCTAATTTATAATACATATTTTTATAAGTATCACTTAATTCACCTTCTATTAATTCTTTAAAATACATGAATTCATCGGCATTATTAATTATATATGGGTTTTCTTCTGTTCCATTACCTGCAGAAAAAGATGTTGCTACTGCAACACCGTCCCATTCATTTTCTAATTCTCCTAATGAAATGATTCCTGTAATAAGACTGTAAATTGCAAATGTTATTATAACAGCAAAAAGAGCAGTTATAAACTTACGATATACATAATCTTTAGTAATTATCTTTTTGTTCACTGCTCTCACTTCCTACTAATAATTTGCAATTTTAATCATTTTTTCAATTTTATCTAGTTCAAACACATGTTTTTTATCTATTTTTTCAGCTATATTTTTCATATAATTGATTAATGCATTAATCTCAGATATTCCATGTTTATCAAATTTAAATATTTTATTAAAATATCCTTCCTTATCTATTGCAACTTTATATTTTAATATTTTATAAATTCCATCAAACATTTCTTCATCATTATATAGAACACAATAAGTTAATAATTTTAAGAAAGAATATACTGGTAAGTCATATATCATGTTTCTTACTACATCAGTTAATCCTACATTATCTAAGTTATAATTGTATATTTCCTTAAATGGTGGATTGGTAATTTCTTCTTTAAATAAATTAATATTTTCGTTTCTTAACAAATGTACTAACTTATACAAATATTGATATTTGGTTAACCATGCTTTGGTCATTTTCGTTTTATAGGAATCCATTCTTTTACATTTCAATATTGATAATACAATTTCCATAGCGTTATTATTATTGATATCTTTTTTAGTTTGATTGTCATCTTTTAAGAATAAAAACTTTTCATCTTCTTGAGCTGCTGTGTTTTTAGCTTCTTCTTCCATTTCTTTCTTAAGATTTTCTATGTCATTTAGGCATATTGTTACAGTTAAACCTGAAGATGGTGTTACTTCTTCATAATTTTTATCTCTAAATATTTCATCTGGAACTTTTGTATTTTCTTTTTCTTTTACAATATATTTTTTAATGATACTGTCAAAATTTATTAAAGCTAAGAAAATAAATACAATTAAGAATATTGCTATTGTTTTTAAAATAAAACTTGGAGATATTATTAAAGTTACTTTTCCAATAATTTGATCCTTTGTGATTGGATCATCCATCGTGTTATTGACATCACCTTTTGTTAAATATTTGCTTCCAGATTTTTGAATAAATCTGTGTGTAATGATGTCTCCTTCTTTATTTTTAAAAACTATTACTTCGTTTGGTTTTACTTCTTTTGTAATTTTAACAAAAATGATATCATCTACTTCTATGGTTCCTGACATAGATCCTGTTGTTACTACAAAATATGAATAACCAAAGACATTAACATAATCTTTTTTCAAGATATCTGTCATTATAAATGTATAGATACATAGTGATACTAATGCCACTAAAAATATTGTTGCGATTGTTTTCAATGTTTTCTTTATGCTCTGCATCTTTTCACCACTTTTCTATTCTCAATGTATATTATAACATAAAAAAAAAACGAATTAAAGACATTTATTCGCTTTTTTTACTATAGTTTTCTAATATTGTATTCATCTCACAATATTCTAGAATTTCTTTAAAATTTGTCTTTGATGAATCTATATTTTGAATGGTGTTAATGTATTTTATTGTATCTAGAGTATCCTCTAAATTGTTTTTATTAATTTGATCATCTGTAATGTTAAGTTTCAATAAACGAAATTTTTCTGCAACTATGTTTGCGATATTATAATCAGTTAATACGTTTATTTTTCTCATAAATTGATTGTTTGGATTGTAAATGAAACGATAATACTCATCTATAATATCTTTTAATGTATAATCTTTAAATGCTTCATTATTTTCTAATTGAGTTTCTAAGTATGCAAATGATAATAAACTTACTTTTAAAAGATCTGTAATACTTGATGAATCATTTAGTTTACTTAGTGAATTCGTTATTTCCAAATTATTTAATTGATTATATGTTTCATTGATCGTTTTAATTAATTCATTCATTTTTAATTCTGTGTCTTTTACTTTTACTTCATTATATTTTGCTAGAAAACCTTGTCCCATTGCTTTTAAATACTTTTTATAAAGAACTTGTCTATTCTTTTCTAAATTACTTAACTCTTTCTTTTTTGTATTATATTCTGTTAAATTTGCCTCTTTATTTTTATATCTTTTTATTAAATCTTCTAGTATTGTTTCATATTGATAATATTTTTTTAATACATTTAAATTTAGATATAAATCCATAATAGCAGAATTAAATTCTTCTTTTTCTTCTTCAGAGTAATACTCATAATTATTATTTGGAGTAAATAGATTGTAATTTTTTAGTCTTGTAGGAGAGTCTTCTAGATAATCCTCTATTTTTAATTCACCTTTCACAAATTTCATGATATTTGTATATTCATCTTTAGCTACTTCTGTTCCTAGTTTAGTTCTTACAGATATATAATAGTCAACTACACTTTCATCTGTTACTCCAGCTTTATCATACATTTCTTTTTTATATTTTAATTCATATTCATTTAATTGTTTATTATATTTTTCAATAATATTCTTTAAATTTAATTTTAGTTGTAATTTTATATCTGGACAAGAAAAATATATTTTTTCAAAGGTTTCTTTCCGATCTTTCTTTTCAAAAAAAGCTTTCATATATTTTTCAGTAAACATGGTATATTTAAAGTCCTCTATGGTTAAATCAATACCATATTTTTTGAAATAATTAATAAATTTTTCAAGTTCTTGATTCATATCTTCTAAGAAAATATCATTATCAATAGAAGCAATACAATAATCTAATTGTAATTTAAAACTTGTTGGTGTTTCTAAACTAAGTTTTAATAGTTCAAAAGCGTCTTCTACTTTCTTTAAATCTTTTTCAAACAACTCACTTTTTGATCTATTAGATAATTTCTGAAATCTTTTTTCTATTTCATTTTTAACTTCTTCTTGCTCTTTTTGAAAATAAGTAATTTCTTTTTCTATAAAACTATTTCTTTCTTTGGCGGCATTAATATAGAATTTTTGTCTCATTCTTTTTGTTCCTTCATTGTTATCAAGTACATATTCTTCAATATATTTTTTATTGTTTTCTATTCTTTTTAATAGTTCATGATTTTCTAAGTTATGATTCATCAGATACTTCCTCCTGATCTAAATTATCTAAAATATTTGATTGTAAATAAGTGATATGTTCTTCTATTTTTTTATATAGTTCAATTAAGGAACGTTCGTCTAAATCTTCATAATTATTTTTATTATTCATATTTGCCACCTCTTAGATTAAAAAACCTTCTTTTTAGAAGGCTTTTATATGATATTAATTTTATGATGCTTTATTTAATAAACTGAATTGTAATGCATATGTTAAATTACTTCCTGATGCTGCATCTTCACAGTCAACATCTTGTCCTTCAATCCACATATAGATACGCATTTTTGTAATACCAGCTTGTAACTGGAATACTGGTTGGTATGCTGTTGATAAGATACCTGTTGTTCCTGTTTTAATATCTGGTGTTACTTGCGTAAATTTACCTGCTGTTGTTGCATTTAATGCTACATTATCTGCTTTTGCAAATTCAGCAATTACTCCATAATAGTTTGCTACTTCACCTGTTGCAGTTAATGTAGTTAATCCATATACTGATGATGCATTATTCAACCCTGCTTGAGTATGAGCATTATTATTTGGTTCCCAAATGATTGGAGTACCTGCTGTTTTTTGTGTTTGAATATCGGCAACTGCAGTGCTTGCATCTACTGTACCTTCTGGTAAAAATGCAATTCTTGCTGCATTTTCAATTCCTTTTGTAGGATCATCTGTTGTAGTTACTTTTGATGCATTTGTTAGATAGATTTGTTTAGCTTCAGTTACTTTAAAGAAAACATCGAATGCTACGAAGTCTCCATTTGTACCATTTACTTCAGTTGATTTCGTTGAAGTTAATACGTTTGTTCCTGAACCTCCATCAACAATTTCTCCTCTAAACATATTCATGAATCCTGTGTCTGAATCAATTGTTTTTCCAGTTGATACTGGTACCATGCTTGATGGTAATTGATTTACTGCTGTTGAGTATGTTGTACTTGCTCCTGTAATATCTGCATTTGATAATACTGTTTTCCAGTTAGCTCCATCTGCAGAAATCTGAATTCCGTTAGATGCTTCAATATTAACATTAACATTACTTACTGTTACTGTTTGGTTTGCAGTGAACCATGCATAAGTACTTGTTGTTAAAATTACTCCAACAAATAGAATCATTAAGATTGCTAAGAACAATCTTCTTTTTCTTTCATTTTCTCTTTTATTCTTTTCCATCTTTTTTCTCCTTATCTTTTTTCTTTTCATCTATATGCTCTTCTGTGATGTCAATATGCATTTTAATCTCTCCCCCGAGTAGTTCGTTATTACATTCTGGATCATCGCCTTCAACCCATACCACTACTGTATAACGATCTTTCTCTTTGGGTTTAAATTCTTTTCTTTGTTCCAAAACTGCAATTGATTTTGAAACAAACATCTTAGTATCCGGTTCAGCTTCTCCTGTTGCAGCACTTTTTTTGGCATATACTGTTGGTTCTCCATTTTTATAAATCATGATTCGAATGGCTTCATCCACTCTTCTAATAGAATCATCTACATCTATTTCAAACCAATAGTGAACAGTTTCTTTTCCGCCGTTAACCACATAAAATGTATAGGCAATATAATTATCTCCATTATGGGACCCATTTTTTTCAATATCAAGGTTCGTAGGTAGCCATTTTATTGAAATATTGTCCATATATTCTATGGTTCCGGCAGATAGATGCCTAGTTCTTTCTTTGACATCTCCATTTTCTGATAAAAAGACATTCTTTCTATTAGATAGGTTTTTGTCAAGTGTAACTGTGAATCTTCCACTTTGATATACAACATATAGGACCAAATATATGATAGAAATAAATACTAAGAGAAAGAGTAATATAATTTTTATTATTTTTTTTATTAACTCTCTTTTATAAATTTTTTCTGCTACTACTTCTACATTTTTCATATTCAATCTCCATATCTGTTATATGTCTGTTTTCCTCACCTTCTTACTATCTATAAATAATTATAAATAATAATTAAAAAATTAACAAGTCTATTTTCATAAAATTTGACATTTTTTGTAATATTTATATTTCATAAAAACTTGAGCAAAGAAATATTCTTGATTTTCTAATTATTTTCATTTATTTATAACTTATTTATTCATAAAAAAAGACTCTATGAGTCTCTTTTATTCATTAATCTTTTTTTAATAGTTGAACTTCTATTAAATTTGATAATAATAAAATTGTGAATAAGATGTAATCATATTTCTTGTTTTTTTCGATTCCTGTATTTGGAATTGGTTGATATTCATTATTTTTTACTACATTAAATGTTGTAGTAGCAGTATTATCATCATTAAATAATACAGTTAATGTATGCTCTCCTTCAGATAAAGTATCTACATATTCTTTTTTTAATGTAATTATAGTACTTCCTGATGTAGAAGTATAATTGGATGGATCTACTTCTTCTTCGTCTACAAATACTATTCCTCCATCTTCAAATAAACTATAATCTGCATCAATTCTGAATCTTGCCTCATTATTATTGTCTATTGTATATGTTTGATCTGCACCTTCAATTACTTTATATTGAGCTTTATAGTTCTCAATAAAGGCTGGACCAACTGTCAAAATCTCTTCTTTTGTTATATTATCTACTGTAAGTGTATATTCTGGACTATCTGACATCAATATAGCAGAAGTTGAATTTTTTCCTCCTGCTGGATCATAGCCATACCATCCGTCGAAAGAAAATCCTTCTTCTGGCATTGCTTTTACGGTGATTTCAGAGCCTCTTGGAAGTGTAAAAGTTCTTTCCCCTACTTTTTCTCCCCCTACTTCATCGTGATTTCTTTCACCACAAACAGTTTCATTTAAGCCTTCTCCTATAATTGAATAACAACCTTTTCCATTATGGACTCTCATCATTACCGTATTAGGTGTTCTATGATCTAGTACAATTTCATCAGAATAGCCACTATATGTTTTGGTAAAATTAGATTCATAAACGAAATTTCTTACAACAAAAGTTCTTGCCTTCACAAAATCAATTTTAATGGAATATGGTTGATCAATTTCTTGATCATTGTTGCAGTTGCCGTCCTCACATTTATATGAGTCTGCTGAATATACTAATTTGTATTCCCCATTAATTTTTTCATATAATTCCCATCCATCTATTAAAGCATAAGGAATTTCTCCTTCTTCTTGTGGTGGTAAAAACCATGTTTCAAAATCAATTCCAATATCATATACATAACCGTAGTGTTCATCATAACTTTTTAAAGTTGCAACTATCTCTGGTGTTCCTACAGATACCGCTTCAACTTTTAATGGAATAAATATCATTACGGCAAAAATGATTCTTATTACGTTCTTAATATATTTTTTCATACCTTTCCTCCTTGCTGTATATTATATATAGTTCTGTTTTGTTTGACAAGATTATATTTATCATTAAAGTTTCTTTATCGTTGTTAACATTCTAGCATGATATCCTTGCTTAAAATAAAACTTTAATGCATTATCATTATATTCAAAAACATCTACTAAGACATATTCACATTCTAATGATTTAAAATACTCTTCCATTTTCTTTATTAGTTGTTGTCCAATTCCTTTACTTCTAATTTTAGATGAAACAATTAATTCAGTAATTACTCCTCTTTTAGGACATTTATAATCTAAATAATCATATTCACTATACGAGGAAATTATGCCTATGATTAAGCCAAGTACTTCTTCTTTTTCTATTGCAATATAACATTTTCCTTGATTCTTTTTTGCTTCTTCTAAATCAACTAGTAGCATTTTATCTCTATATTCTGGATGCAATTGATCCAAATGATCTTCATCAATAGATACGATATATTCTTCTAATTCTACTAATAAATCTTTCATAGGTTCTAAATATTTATCTTCATATTCTATTATTTTCATAGACATTCCTCTTTTCTTTTATTGCTTTTAATAACAATTTATTCCTTTTTTAGATAATTATATTATATATAGAATTTATTCTAAAAAAAAGATTAGAATGGTTTCTAATCTTATCTTTTTATACTATTATTATCGATTGTTACTAATACTACTTCTGTATCTTTGAAGATTGATTCTTCTTGATCCTCTACTTTATAGTCTGTTTCAATTATAAAACCATCTTGGCTTATTTTCTCTTTTTTAAATTCTGGATATATTTCTTGAAAATGATTAGCAGTGTTTTCTCCATAAATTACTTCTAATGCCGTTAAAATTGATTGATAAGCACTATCTGATAATTTATCATCTTGACCAATTTGAATCGTACTTCCTTCTTCTGTTACAAATACATCGTAAGCTATATTACCTGATTTTCCACTTTGATTTCCTGCTTTTTTTTCTTCTACTAAGTCTTTGATAATATCAAGATCTTCTGATTTTAGAAAAAAAGTATTGATATCAATTAAAGGTATTTTTTTGGATATATCAATCTTTATAGATACCTTATCGCTTTCATCACTCATGATAAGTTCTAATCCTTCTTTATCTAAAGTATATTTTTTATAATCTTCGGTAAATGCATTGATATTTTGAGATAATTCTCCATCTTTATAGCCGTATGTTTGACCTACTCCATTAAGAACTAAAAGAGTTGACATAAGATCTGTAATAGATAAATTTTCATTACTTAAAATGTTGCCATTTAATTTATAATCAACTTTTGATTTTGTATCTCCCATTTTACTATTTACTGTTAGAGTATCTTTTGTTGCAGTTGCTTTAATGTCATATCCGTATTCTTTATAATTTTTTACAGATTCACAATTGTTAATCTTCTTTGCTATTTCATTTAACTTAGAATTTTCTCCACAACCTGTAACACTTATCATGATAATTAGTATTAATATAATTTTTAATATCTTTTTTTTCATATTTCTCTCCTTTTTTATCTACTTTCATTATAAATAAAAAATACTATTTTCGCAATAGAAAAGGAACATGATTTTTTTGTTCCTTTTCTATTAAAAATAATTTTAATTTAATTTTTTTGATAAGTATAAAAATGGTGTATCACATATCGCTATTATTATTTCAATAATAGTTGTTGTTGTAGCGATTGATATAATTACTGACATTGGGAAAATACCTATAAATGCTAGAGTATTAAAAAAATAATTTTCTATACAATTACATAAAATTGTTGAGATATTATTCCTAAGCCATAATTTATCTGGATACTTTTCTTTTAACTTATTATATAAGTGAATATCAGCCATATTACTTACAAAAAACATAAACATGCTAGCTGTCATTGTTCTGATACTAATGCTAAAAAGATTTAGCATAGATGAATTCACCACATCATCACTACTTGGTATAAATAATAATGTTAACTGAGAAATAATAACAAATGTTATTCCACTAAAAATACTTAAATAAACTCCTTTTTTAGCATCATTTTTACTATATTTTTCAGACATAATATCTGTTGCTAAAAAAGTTGATGCAAATAAAACATTTCCTAAACTTGTAGTAAAATTAAATATATCTATCATTTTACATACAGTTATATTTGCCAGTATTGTTGCAATACTCAGCCAGACGTATAATCCTTCTTTTTTAAATAATTTTTCAATTAACACTACCAAACTAAATGTTACTATAATATTAATAAATCCATATAAAATATTCATATATTTCTCCTTCCCTTTTTTATACTAGGCTGTGTAGGTTAACTAGTACACATATATTATAACAAAACAATAGAATTAAGTAAACTTAAATTTAAATTCCTTTGATCCTCAATAATTTATTTAAGCAACCTTTTTTATAAATATTCTTTTACTTATTTTTCAACAGTTTTACAACATAGTACTGATACGGTTTCAACGTGCCCTGTCCTGGGGCGAAGAACATATTGTCTAGTCCTGTACTAGGTCAATAGAATATATTCTTAAATTCCTAAAACTAGGTATGTTCTAGGGTGAAGATAATGTCATGTTTGTTGCTATTATTATATATTATTACTAAAATATTTTACATATAAATATTATCATAAATATTATTAATTATCTATACTGCAATTTTTAATAACATCATTTATTAATTTACCATTTTCAATTTTGTTTTCTATTTCGTTTATTGCAAAACATTTTTTACCTAAATCTTTAAATGAAGCACCACAGTGAAATACTCTTTTTCTATCTATAATTATAAATCTATCATGATATGAATCATTATTTATAAAGGTAACATTATTATATTGCTTTATATATTTTTTTGTTAGTGTTTTATCTATATTTGAAGAAATTACAACTATTTTTCTATTGATATTTCTAAGTTTATCTAACAATACCTTTCCCATATAATTATCTATAATTATTATTTCTTCTTTAGCTATATCAAAAATTTCTAATAGTACTGAATATGCATCATAAATATCATTCTTAAAAAATATAGAGTTTTTAGTTATTACTTTTGGATTGAATTTATCAAATAATTCATCAATTCTTCTTGTATTTTCATCCACTTTATCTTCTAATAATAAAAATCTTCGTGGAAGTACATTCTTATTATAATTAATATAATGTCTCATCTTTACAAAAGTATCCATTATTCTAATACTTACTTCTATTGCTGTTTTTGATTTTAGAATTGTCGCAAGCATATAAACTCCTTGCTCGGTAAATACTCTAGGATTTGATCTTGACATTGAACTTATATTTGCGGTCGAAAATTTCGACCACAAATTGCTCTTTTCTTCATCACTTAAAATCCAACTAAATCGTCTAGGAAATTTATCAGGATTATTCTTAACAGCTTCATTAATTCTTTTTGTTTCTACATTATATAATTTAGCTAAATCTGAATCTAACATTACCTCCTTTCCATCAATTTCATAAATCATGTTTTCGATGTTTGCAACATCTTTCTCTGCTATTTCATTCATAATTAAACCTCCTTCTTTAGAATAAAAAAAGGATATCCCCTTCATCCTATTGAAAGGGATATCCCGCAGCATGCAATAATTCTTCCTTGCCTTAAAGAATTAGAACCTTAGCGTCCAAATTGTCATATTAACTCATGGCAAGATAATTAATACATTTTCAACTTATCACATTTATTATAACAAATCAATCGAACATGGTTATTTTATTAAAAAAATTATATTCGATATTATATTTTACTCTTTTATTTACTTCCCCCATCTTTATATCCTTTATCTTTATATTTATTACATTTTAAATAAAATTTATATGCTATTGAGCAATTATTTTGATGATCTTGTGGGTTTTCAAAAGTTGATTGAATAATAACATAAACATCACAATACTTTTTACCATCAACATCTAGTAATTCATCTTTTTTTAAGTAACCATTATCTATTTTAGTTTTATCTTCTTCTAAAACAGTATGTTGTTCTATTTTATGTTTTAATTTATTAATTTTTTTCTTTTCTTTTGATTAAACCGTCGTAATAGTCGTCTCCTCTATACATACGTTTCACCTCTATTATTATTTTAGCATACGTTCTATTTATTATTTTAATTAATTTTTTGTTTTACATATTAAATAAATAGACTTTTTATAATTATTATGATATTATATGATTCGCATGAGGGGGATTATATGAAAATAAATATTAATGCTAAAAAAATTGGTTTGTTATTAACAACTGGTGCCCTTACTTTAGGGCTTACAGCTTGTACTCCTAAGAAAACACAAAAATCAGGTGATATTAATTATTATGTTGGTGAACATAAGTTAATAGAAGTAGATATGGGATTTGACTTTCCATTTGGTAAAGATGGTTTATATGGCTTAGAAGCGCCAGATGGTTACAGAGTCGTAGATTTCGATTATGATTATTTAAAAGATTCCACTTCTTATAGTGACTATTTTTATGAAAACAACACAGAAGTTACTACTGATAATCCTGATAGATTTGGATTGCCAATTAATGAAACAAAACATAATGATAATATATATGAGGCTGGAGAACATAGTATTGTTTCTATAGATAGAGGTATTACTCTATTTGGTAGTTTTGGCTTTAATAAAGATTTGGTTGCTCCTGAAGGATACGAAATAGTAGATTACGATTATGATATAACAAGTGGTTTTGATTTTGAAAATATTACGTATCAGAATAATACTTCAGTTAAAGTAAATGATTTTGATAATTTTGGTACACCTATTAATAGTGTAACAAAAGATAATAAAGGTTATTATGATGTTGGTGAACATACTATTGTTATGCTTAGTCGTAGTATAAATCCATTTTTTGGTAAAAAAGAGAGTAAGACTATTGAAGCACCTGAAGGATATGAAATAATAGATTATGATTATGATAAATTACCATCTACTGAATATGAAACTATTCTTTTTAGAAATATTGTTCCTGTATCAAAAGTAGTAAATGATTTTGGAAAGCCTTTAGAAGATGTAAAAGGAAAAGACGAAGCTCTTGTTGTAATAGATAGAGACATAAATTTATTATTTGGTAAAGTAAGATTAGAAGAAGCAAATAAAAAAGATGGTTATTATTTAATCGATTTTGATTATGATAAAAATGAAAGTTTTGAATTTAATACTTATGTTTATAAGAAGATTAAATAATTATTAATCTTCTTTTTTTATTTTAATTTTTTATTATTTAATTCCTGCTGATTCTCGGTTGTCCGATTATCGGTAGACCGATTTTCGGGTGTCGGATTATTAGCCTCTAAATTCCTTTCTAACGAAGGTTTTCTATGAACCTTGTATTTATACTTAAACAATCCTTTTGAATCTCTATTAAGCTCTACATCTATGTATCCAGCCTCTTTTAATTCGTTTATTGCTGTACGAACAGCACACTTACCTTCTTTAACTATTGCTACCAATCCTGCAAAAGAATAATCCCATTCTGGTGGCAATGTAAAAAATACATACATTAACCTCTTTGCTCTTAATGATAAGTTCATATTTCTACCAATAGGAGATGGAACAATAAAATAACCTTCTTCTAAATCAATTTCAAATTCTTTTTCCCTTTCCATTTTCTACATCCCTTCTCTATTTTGGCATTTAAAAAGGCCGATTTACCTTTTCTGTAAATCAGCCTTTTTTGTATTCACACAAAGTACCAATTCGGTAATTTGGAACATGTCAAACACACTCTACCCTATACCAAATCAATAACTATAGACATGTGTTTTTAACAAAAAATACGTTTTTGAAGCTTTTTAGTAAAATTAAAAAGCCCTTATAAAATAAGGGTTTTCGTTAGTTTCTTCTACATAGCAAACACACACATTCAACGTGGCTAGGCCGTGGGTTTTTGCGTAGTTATTATTTATATGTTCGTGGGTCTTTGCATTCCTAAAGCCAATAGTTTACCAACCTTGTCTATTGGTTTTTGCATAGTCAAATACTATGGTTGTCTTCTAGTCATAATCAATCTTTTTTCTAATGGTAATATTTCAGTTTCATTATTAATACCAAATTGATTAGCAAGTTCGATTGAACCATTTAATAATTCTTCTAAACTTGAAAATGGTTCATTATTAGTATCCGTTTTATATAGCCAATCTAGGTATTTAATCTTTTTTGCTTCGTGAGGTCTACCATAAAGTACTTTTCCTGTGTGAATCCAATATCCAAATTCTACATTTGTCGTAAAAGCTGGCATATCTGGTAATGTTCTTGGAATCCAAAAAGCAATTACTGAAGCATTTGATAAAGCCTCTCTTTCCCACTGTGCTTGATCAACATAATCTGCTTTAGGTTTCCATGTTGAATACTCTGGGACATATACTACTCCATCAAATCCCTTATCTTCTAAATACTTACAAGCACTTGTTCTCCATGATTCAGTATTCTCACCTCTTGGAGTTGGACCCGCTAGGAATATCGATTTATGTCCTTTTAATACTTCTTGATCTGAATAATTTATAACCATAATATTACCTTCTTTCTAAAACCGTGATACTTTCACAATGGCTAAACCGCGGGTTTTTGACATCTCACTTTTTGTATGTTCATGGGTCTTTGCATTCCTAAAACCAATAGTTTATCAACCTTGTCTATTGGTTTTTGACATGCCATTATTTCTTTTTAATAATCCATACCCATTTTTCTTTTAAAGATAGTTTTTTAAACTCATAACCATAATCTGGTAATTCTTTTTTATAAGTTAAGAATGCATGGTCAAAATCAAAGCCAGTTATTCTTTTTACTTCTTCAAATGATAATTTATACTCTTCTTTATTATTTTCTTTTACATATCTCCATAATGGTTCATACTTACTCATATATTATCTCCTTTCAAGTACCGTGATACTTTCGCAATGGGTGGACACCTATTTAGGAATAGGTCATTTAACCATGTTTCTATACATAAAACTGCCATGGTTGATTGCGTATTGGGAACAGGTCATTTTTACTTAAATTCTGCTCCCTTTTCTTTTAACAATTTATAATATTTTTCTTTCTTTTTATTAAACATTGTTCCAATAGCGTTTGTATTTAGTATTACTTTAAATCCATTATCTATTGCTCCTAAAGCAGTTAACGATATACATCCTCCACCATCAACTCCAACGATTTCAATTGTATCAACATTATTCTCTTTTAAATAATCTAACAATTTAGGATTAGTAAATGCATCTCCCTTATATTTATCAAAAATTACATTTCCTTTTTTTATTACTTCATCAGACAATTCAGCTTCAATTGTTCCGTCAAACACATGAACTGGTGCTAGTTTATTTATAAAATTATTTTTCATTAAATTTCTAATATAAATTACTGTTTCGTTTTCTTCGATTGATTTATTTATTCTATTAATTAATTCTTCATCATATTTAAAAAACTTATCATGAGTTTTTCCAATAGTAGCTTTTTGAACATCTATAACAAATAATGCTTTCATCTATATCTTTAATCCTTTACAAGTATCTATTACAATATCTTTTAATTTTTCTTTATCATCTATATCTTCTACAAGATACATAGTTTTTTTTGAACCTTCATAAGGTGGTTTTTCTTTCATGTTATATTTTTTATTACTTTCCACTATCTTTACAAGAAAATTGTCTCCACCATAAAGACCACCGAATAATATATTATTATGATAAATTAAATATCCACCCATCATAGGTCTACAAGTAATATTATCTAATAAGTCTAATTGTTCTAAAATATAATCTTTGTATTCTTTTGTTGTACCCATTCAATCAACTCCTATTTTTTCTTAATTGGATGTCTTATTACAGTTTTTAGTTTGCTTACATCACATTTTCTTGGATCACTTAAATATATTTCGTGATGATATCTTTTATCAGTTATATCTAATTCATATCCATTTTCTTCCATATATTTATGCATTAATTCAACAGTTACAGGTTCATCATCATATGAACCATTATGCATACATTGAACACATAATCCTTCATCATAAGTTAAAAACTCTACTCTAGAAAAATCTTGTTTCTTCTTTTTAGTAGCTTCTTCTATAGCCCAATCAAAATCTTCTTTAGTAACAAAGTCAGGCAATCTTATTATTGATATAAAGTGCATAGCATTCTTGTTGTTATAGTCTATACTAGCTTTTAATCCATCCTGCCACCAAAAACCTTCTAGTGGTGGAACTACATATTCAAAGAATCCATCTATCTTATGTGATCCCTTATAACTCATTTTAATTGTATAAGCAACACCATAAAGTAATCCAATTGTATTCTGGTAATCTCCATTTTCTTCATTTGGATTACCATTACCTCTTACAGCTATGTAATTCATTTTAGGAATTTCTACTATACTTGGTTTATTCTTAGGCATATAAAATTCTTTATATTCTTTTTTATAATCAAAAGCCATATTTTTTATCTCCTTTCAAGAATCGTTATCGATTCGCAATGATAGGTCCTTGGAAACATATTAAATGGTTTAATCTTTTTTATATCATATGCTTCTTGCAATTCATTTAAATCACGTGACAATGTTACAGGATCACAAGATACATATATTATTGTTTTAGGGCTAATTTGTTTTAAATACTTTCTTGTTTTTTCATCTAAGCCTGCTCTTGGAGGATCTACTATAATTAAATCTATATCTTTAAATTCATTAATTCTATCTTCTACTTTTGATTGAATAAACTCAATGTTTTTAATATTATTTAATACTTTATTATGGTTTGCATCCTTAATATTTGATTCATTTGAATCTACTCCTAGTATTCTATCTACATAATGACTAATATAAATACCTATTGTACCTGTTCCACAATATAAATCTAAGGCTTTTTTATAGTGTTTATCTTTAATACTATTTAATACTTCATCATATAATTCCTTTGTAAGAGTATTATTTACTTGAAAGAATGAATGAATACTTTCAATATATTTTATATTTCCTATCGTTGTCTCAATTTCTTGTTCTTTTGTAATAAAATCATTATTTATTTTTAATACATTACAACTATTTTCTAGTTCTTTTTGATTCACTACTTTTCCTTTTATTGAAACCATAATCTTTGAATTATCATTTGATGTTTTAATTAATGCTTCTTCTATTTCATTTTCTTCTTTTTGTAAAATTTTTATAATTTCATTTATTTTAGGATTTACTAGTAAACATTCTTGTATTGGAATTATTTCGTTTGAATTTTTTTTATATAAACCTAAACTTTCTTTGTTTCCATGTAATATGATTTTATTACGATAATGATTTCTGTCGTGATACTCTATCTTTTCTATTATATCTGGATTTATATGAGCATATTTTTTTATTAAGTCTTTTAATTTTTCTTTTTTAAATTTATTCTCCTCATTATAACAAATATGATTTAAATTACAACCTCCACATAAGTTTGAATATATACAATCTTCTTCTGTTCTTATAGGAGATTCTACATATATTTTTTTTGTATTAGCTTCTATATACTTGGAATTTTCTTTTATTATTTCTATTTCTACTTCTTCATTTGGTAAAGCATTTTCTACAAAACATATTTTATTGTTGACATAACAAATTCCTCTACCAAAATTATCTAATTTCTCTATTTTTATTCTCATATTCATCCCTCTACTCTATTATATCAAATTCATACATAGAATTAAAATAGAAACTCATACTAATATTGGTGAGCTTATGAAAAAAAGATTAGTACGTAGTATTCCAACTATTCAGTCGGAATTATCCTTATGTGGTCCAAAAGATAGTTTTGTTGAATCATTAGATATTAATATTGGCCTAATAAAAAATAGAATTACTTCAAAAAATTTGAAAATTAATTCTCATCATATTGGAAGATACTGTGATACATCTATTTCAGTTTTATATATTGATGGTATTGTTAAAGAAGATTTAATTATTCATATAATGGAAAGACTACAAAAGATTGATATTGATGGAATTATAGATTCTAGTTATTTAAAACAATATTTAGAAAATCATTTTCATTTATTTCCTACTATTATTATGAGTGAAAGACCTGATATGAGTTGTATGTCATTATTAGAAGGAAAAGCAGTAATTCTGGTTGATAATAGTCCTTATGCTTTAATCTTACCAAATTTTTTTGTTGATTTCTTTCATACTACAGATGATTACTATCAAAAACCATTTAATACTTCTTTTATACGTTTCATTCGTCTTTTCGCATTTATTATATCTATTTTTACTCCTGCTTTTTATATTTGTATTACGACTAGAAATTATCATTTAATTCCTTTTAATCTATTATTAATCTTAAAAGCAGGAAGAAGTTTTGTTCCTTTCCCTGCTTATCTTGAAGCAATCTTTATGATTATTTGTTTTGAAATCCTTAAAGAATCTGATTTACGTATGTCTACTACTAGTGGCTCTTCCATCTCTATCTTAGGTGGATTAATTTTAGGTGATGCTGCAGTAGCTGCAGGAATTGTCTCTCCTATTATGATTATTGTAATTGCGATTTCTTCTATCTCAGGACTTATTTTTACGTCTTTTGAGCTTGAAAATGCTTTAAGAATGTATAAGATTGTTTTTCTTATTCTTTCTTCCCTATTTGGCCTTTATGGAATGATATATGGTATCTTTATGATGCTTTATGATTTATATGATACAAAAATATTTGGATATCCTTATTTTTCTATTAAACAACTTTTTATGAAAGATTCTTTTATAAGAACTTCTTCTAATCTTTTAAAAAGAAATCCAGTATTAAGTAATAATTTTGTTAGAGGGAGAATCCAAAAATGAAAAAGATTATTCTATATATTATTGGTTTTACTATATTATGTTTTCTACCAAATAAACCTTATCAAGAATTAAACAATATACCTATTATTGATCAAATAACTATTACTTGTCGCGATGAATATCATATTAATCTAAGAGAAATCATTCCTAAAAAGAAAGACAATTCTATCGTATATCAATATAGAAATCATACCTATCAAGGAAATGATTTATCAGAAATTAAAAATAAAATAATTCAGAATAATTATTATTTTGATAATCATAATATTCATTATAATTGTCTAATACCAAAGGATTTTTTAGAAATCTTTTCTTAAATCTTTTCTAATTAATAAAATCATTGTAAAATAGAAGTATAAGATTTAGGGAGTGGTATTATGAATAAACGTGTTAGTATAGTAATTCCAGTTTATAATGGTAGTAATTATATGAAAGAAGCAATTGATAGTGCTTTAGCTCAGACTTATCCAAATATTGAGATATTAGTAGTAAATGATGGTAGTACTGATGATGGCACAACAGATAGGATTGCAAAATCTTATGGAGATAAGATTCGATATTTTGAAAAAGAAAATGGAGGAGTTTCTACTGCTTTAAATCTTGCTTTAAAAGAAATGACAGGAGACTATTTTTCTTGGCTAAGTCATGATGATAAATACTATCCTACTAAAATAGAAGAACAATTGTCATATCTTGAAAAACTACCTAAAAATACAATCCTTTATACGGATTATGATGTGATCAATGAAAATGGAGATATTATTAGTACTGTGATAAATAATCATAGATTACTACAAAAAAAACCTGATTATGCTGTATTAAGAGGAGCTGTCTGTGGAGTTAGTCTATTAATTCCTAAAAAGGCTTTTGATGATTATGGTTTATTTGATGAAAAATATAGATGTATTCAAGATTATTTGAAATGGTATGAAATGATGAAAACCTATCAGTTTGTTCATATGGATAAGGTACTTGCTCAATCACGAGTACATGGAAAACAAGTTACTGTGACTTCTCCTAAAGTGATCAGTGAAGGAAATTATTTATGGTCTTATATGATGGAACATTTTCCTGATGAAGAAAAAATTAAATATGAGGGAAGTATTTATTTGTTTTATGAAGAGATGTATCGCTTTTTACAGACAACTGAATATGATGAAGCAATTGAAAATGCAAAAAAACATATGGAAGACTATTATCATAAAGAAGCTGAAAATACTTATTCTATTACAGTGTTTGTTAAAGAAAATGGAAAATTTGAAGATATAAAGAAAACCATTGAATCTTTAGAAAAACAAGAGGTAAATTTAAATATTATTATTGAAGGAGAAACAAAATTCCAAGATTATAAAAATGTTAGAGATCACAAAGATGCGATTAAAAGTGTTAATACTGATTATTATACTTTTCTGAATGCAGGTATTACTCCTAAAAATAATTGGTTAGCAGAAATGCTTGTCTTTGCTAAGATAACAAATAAATCTGTTTTAATTTCTGATTATCCTAGACCTATTTCTGAAAGAGTAGATAATTTATGTTCTTTTATTGTTCCTTTAGATGGCGTTATATTCAAGCATCAAAGATGTGATTATTATGAGAATCCTTTCTTATTCATATATTATATGGCTAAAAATGGTGGTTCTTATATTGTGAATCATAAATATTTAGATGCTGTAAAAAATAATTCTCCTCTTGATTATATTTTTGAATATATGGAAACTTGTGTCCATGACAATGAATGTACTTTTTCAGAATTATCTAGTTTGTGTTATGATATATCCTGTATTTATAATGAAACTGCCTCTTACTTTTATAAAACAAAGATGTATGAGCCTTGTGATGAATTAAAAGAGATGATGTTTTCAAGAAGTTTTCAATTATTAAAAAAATATTTGAATCATAAAAAGAAAAAATAATACTTCAAGTATTATTTTTTTATTCCCTATTTGTATCTGTATAAAATGTATCATATTCTATTCTTTCCCCATTAGATGTTATTTTAATTGTAC
The DNA here is from genome assembly GCA_017405445.1 of Bacilli bacterium. GTDB lineage: Bacteria > Bacillota_I > Bacilli_A > RF39 > UBA660 > UBA3789. The sequence continues at coordinate 28,849 of JAFRAK010000031.1, forward strand.
CATCTATATCTGTTCGAAGAATCGTAGAATTGATTCTATTTAGTTTATCTAAAGTAACTTGTTTTGGAAAATTGTAATCATTATTCTTTCCAACTGAAATTATTGAGTATTCTGGATGCGCTTTTTCTAGAAATTGTGCACTGGTAGACCAATTTGAACCATGATGAGCTACTTTTAATACATTACATTTTAAATCTTTTTCTAAAATCATTTGTTCTGTATCTTTTGTTGCATCTGCCATAAATAAGTAGTTTGTATTATAATAATTCATTTTTAATACTAAACTATCTCGATTTATTTCCTCTAGATCCTCTCCTACCCATAATACTTTTAATTGTATTTTATTAATTTCATATTCATCATCTATCTTTGGAATAATTTTATCTATATTTTTCTCTTCTATTAAATGAATTACTTCCTTATATGTGGTTGTATTTAATTCCATATTTGGTATTACAAAGTGTTCTATTTCAAAGTTCTTTATTATATCATCCATTCCTCCTATATGATCTTCGTGTGGATGTGTTGAAAAGACATATTTAAAATTTTTTATTCCTAATTCTTTTATATAATCTACTATTTTAGGACCATCTTTATTATTTCCTGCATCAATTAAAATATTACTATCATTTTCTTGTATTAAAATACAATCCCCTTCTCCTACATCAATAAAGTATATATTTAAAAGTGAGTTATTGTCTACTGATGAGATATTTGAAGAGGATTTCTTAAATATATCTTTATAATCATTTATATTGTCTAAAATATAAACAATTCCAAATAGAAAAAGAAGAATTGCGATTGTTTTAACAAAATTAAAGATTCTACTTTTCATTATCTATACTTCCCATCTTATTATATACTGTTATTTTTTCATTATTATTTTCATTTATCATCGTTATTTTATTGTTTTCTATTATTAATGCACTATCATTTGGAAGCGCAATTACTTCTTTTTTCATTTTAATACAATCTTCAATTAATTCTTTTGTTTTTATACTTTTCTTTTCATAATGAGGAGATATTATTATATTTATAAAATTATAACCTTCTACAAAATCATAATGATCTTTTTCTTTTCGAATTATATAAGAATCTGAATATCCTTCTTTAGATAGAATGATTGCTCCAGCAGATACACCGACTAGCACACACCCATTCTTTATCTTTTCTTTTAGTAAGTCTTTGAGGTGGTATTGATTCATTATTTCTTTTAATAGTATGGTATCTCCTCCACCAATATATATTATATCTACATCTTTTAATTTCTCTTTTAGTAATCCTTTATTTGATAAATTTTTAATTTTTAATTGTCTCGTATTGCATTCTAGAATTTCATATTTCTTTTTTATTTTTTTATAATCTGCTTCAGCATATTTACTTCCAAATCCAATATAAAGTAGATTAGGATTTATTTTATTTGATAATTCTATAATCTTATGATCAATTGATGTAATTATATTACTATTTTGCCCTCCTATTAGGACATATCTTCCTTCCATTGTCTTACTTGCTCCTTATAATTATTATAAGCTATTTCATATGCTTCGTGATTATGGATGGCAGTTTCATTTGTTGGAGATATACGAAGTGATTTTGTTGAATAATAGCATGCTTTTTTATAATCTCCTATACTATAGTAACAATATGCAATTGAGAAGCAAGGCAAGAATTCATTATATTCTACTTTATCTTCTGGATGTGTTTTAGCTTCTTTTAAAGCATTTTTGTACCAAAAAATGGCTAAATCGTAATTTTTCTCATTAACATAGACTCCTCCTAGTTCACAACAAACTCCTGGAGATGGTACAAAATCACTTAAATATTGAAATATTGCTTTTTTAATTTCTTTATTAGACTTTTTTTGTTCTTTATAAATATTGATTTTTACTTGAATTGCTTGATCATAATAAAATCTTTGTGGAATATAATCTTTTTTTCTCTGAAACATCTTTTTAATCATTTCTAGTGATTTTTCATATTGTTTATGCCCGGATAATTCTAATGAATACATAAATAAATCTCTAGTAGAAAAATATTCATTATTATCATACATTCTATTATATATATCTACATTTCTATTTGGATCAAGTATTTTTTCTTTTTTATGATGAACATATATATCTAAGGTAGGAACAACTTTGTCCATAATAATTACTTCATGAATCTTACCTTCCCATACTTTTTTATGTCTATTTTTTATTATTCTTACTCTTTGTTGTTGTAGAATGGGATTATCATCCTGATCTTGTATATAACTATAATACATACGGTATGCTTCAATATCTGGATCTATTTTAGGTTTAAACTCTTTTAATTTCTTTAATTCGGCTGGGTATATGACATCATCTGCATCTAACCACATTATATAGTCACATGTTGATTTAGAAAATGAAAAGTTTCTTGCGGCACTAAAATCGTATATCCATTCAAAGTCATATATTTTGTCAGTATATTTTCTTACAATTTCCTTTGTTTTATCAGTAGAACCAGTATCAACAATTACTATTTCATCAAATAGCCCTTTAACACTTTCTAAGCATCTTCCAATTACTTCCTCTTCATTCTTTACTATCATACATAGACCTAATGTGCATTTGTTCATAGTTTACTCCTTTGAAAGAAAAATCTTCCGATTGGAAGAATTTTCTAATTATTTTTCTGTTTCATATATTTTTTCTAGTTTAAGATTATAATATGTTATTTTGTTATCTTTATGAATTCTAAAATAGTTTCCAAATGTATCAATTGAATCTGCATCAAAACTCTTTTCTTTGTTTGTATTGATATTGTAAACTACAGTTTTTCCTTTTTCATCAGTGTAGTTTATAAATGGACTTGTTTGTTGAACACTTAATGTCACCTTAGTATCAAATTCATGAACTGGTTTGTTTTTGTTCATATCTAATATATATGTTTTTTCATTTTCAACTGCGATAACATATTTTTTACCTTGATTTTCTAGATAATCATATAATCTATATGGTAATGTTACTAACTTGTCATATATACATGGAACTATAACATTCTTTTCATCTATAATACCATAATTCTTTGTACATGATATTTTCTTATATCCAGTTTCATATTCCCACTCTGATATTTTTTCTTGGAAAAAGATGTCCATTGGCATTTCTTTCTGAGATTTTTTAGTTTTGATATTGTAGTACATTGTTTTACCATCTTTTTGATATTGAACATATCCTGAAGAGTAATAGATTAATTCTTTTCCTTCTTTAGATTCTAATGCTACTTTATTGTTATGTACAAATATTGAAGATATTGTCTTATCACTAGTTTCAACATAGAATATATTGTTTCCTGCTGCAGAAATTGTTGCTTCAGAATACTTTTTAATTACTTTACCTGTATTACAATTAATTAATGCAAAATACATATTATTATCGCTAATTACACAATATGTTTCTTTTAATAATGGATCTGTATCTCCAATATAGTTATAGAAAGCGTGACCATCTTCTATTTCTTGTTTATATACTACTCTACCTTTACTATTGATGATTCCTACTGTATTTCCTTTTTCTGATGTAAATTTATAAAATCCATGTCCGTTATTTACAACTTTTAATTTATTTGGTGAAATAGCATTTAAATTAGAATTATATAATGTTGCATTTGAAACATATAAATCATTTTCTTGATCATAAGAAATAACTGTTTTACTTTCTTGTTTTACTTTTCCATTTTGATCAATTAAATAATAAGTGTTTCCTTTTTCTACAACTGCATATTTTCCGGATGTATCAACTACATAATTATACTCTGGTTTTGTTACTACTTTTCCTTTTTGATTAATGAAGCCATATAATCCATTTTCATTGATAGTAATTAGTTTATTATTATCAAATGTATATAGTCCTTTTTTGCTTACTTGTTTTTGCCTAGTTCCCAAAACTAATAATAAAACTATAAATAATAATACTAAACCTGCGATTAATATTTTAAAATTCTTTGATAATTTTTTAAAATTTTTTTTATTTTCATTTGCTTTCATTTTATTCCTCCATTACTTAGTATCCTACCATATACTATATTTAATACTTTCTATTTTATTATAATCGTTCTTTGTCTTAATTTCAAGATACAAATCTATTTTTAAATATCTTCTTTCTTTTTCTTTTGATTTTGTTTCTTTATAAAATTTATAAAATCTGTATATTTTGAATAGCCAAATGATTGTAGAATTGTTCCAATTAAGTCAAATACTAAGTTTCTAGATGACTGATTTAATATTTGCTTTCTTTTATGAAAGCCATTATTTTTTTACTATTCTTTAATTCTACTAATGTTATGACGTTTACTCTTTTACATATGTTGTAAATATTATCTATTGTTTCTCGAATTTCCTTTTTATCATGATTATTAATATATTTATTTATGTTTTGATGTAATTCTTTTGAAAATGATGTAAGATTTGATTCTTCAAATTTTGTATCTTTAATTACCCAATATAAAATATCATGAGCTAATGGACCTAATATATTACTTTTAATGTATTTTTGATTAGAACTATATAGTAGAATTCCAACTAATGAATTTTCTGGAATAATATGAATATATTTTTTTTGAATTCTTTTAAATTTACTTGAGTGAAATTCATTTTTTAATAATCCTGGACCATCCATATTATAGATTTTATCAATATGTAATCTTACTAGTAGATTTGAACTCATACTTGCGACTAAGGCAAGATTGCCTCCTTTAGAGTGCCCACCTATTATTAGTCTTTTATTGGTAAAAGTATAATTCTTCTTTAAATAATCAATTGCTTTTTTGTGTGTTAATGTTGGAAATTCACACGCTAGTATAATATTTTCTTTCCATCCACTAATTTGTGCATCTGTTCCTTCATAAGAGACAAACACTTTATTTTTTTGATATTCTATTGATATTACACTGAATTGTATATCATTTTCTATATCATAGACATAATTGAATAAATAGCAGTTCTTATATCGATTTGTATCTTTTATATATTTTAAAAGGTTTGTGGCATCTTCTACTGCTCTTATATTTCTTTCTTTTTTGTTATGTAATCCCAGATGCATTCTACCTACATTTTTAAGTTGTATTTTTTCTTTTTCAACTATTTTCCCATAATCTACATATGATAAAAAAGAAAATAGTGTTGCATCTATTTCATTGAATGGTATCTCTTCAAATGAATACATTCCATATTCATCTATATAATCGTACATATTCATATTAAACCTCTAGATTCTTTCTTTTTTTTATTCTTTTTCTTTATTGTTCAATAAATACTCTTGGAACTCTATCGCTAATTGTTGACAAGATTTCATAATTGATAGTATTACAACATTCGGCAATTTCTTCTACTGTGATGTTTTCATTATCCCAAATAATTACTTCATCACCTACTTTTGTTTCTATATTCGAAACATCTATCATACATCCATCCATACATACTGCTCCTATAATTGGTACTTTTATTCCATGAATCATTACAAATCCTCTATTTGATAAAATTCTTTTAAATCCATCTGCATATCCTATAGGAATTGTCGCAACAATCATGTCTTTAGGACATATATAGGTTTGACTATAGCTAATCGCATCCCCTTTTTTACATTTTTTTAGAAATGTAATATTTGTTTTATATTTTGTAATTGGTTTTATATCCAAATGATTGAATGCACCTTTATATGGTTCATATCCATAGATGATAATTCCAGGTCTTACTAATGTTGTAAAATCTAAAGGATAATTTAGAATACCATTACTTGCATTTATATGAATATATTTTATGTTTGAAACATGTTGCTTCACAATCTCTAATGCTTTTTTAAATAAGCTAATTTGATTTTCTGTATATTCTTTATCAAAATCAGCAGATGATAAGTGTGTGTATATTCCTTCTACTTTTAATTTTGATTTTGATATTAAACTCATAAAAGCACTTAATTCTTCTAATTTTACTCCGGTTCGATTCATTCCTGTTTCTATTTCAATATGTACTGGAAAAGAATTATTATTGCGTATACATTCCAATAAAAAGTTCTTATCACTAATACCTATCGTTAGACTATATTCTTCTATGTCGTTTATTTCAGTCATAGATGGCTGATTTAAAATAAAAATTTCACCTTCATAACCAACATTTCTTAAAACAATTCCTTCTTCAACCATCGCAACTGCAACTATTTGAAATTGTCTTAATGTTTTAATATGATGATTTATATGTGTTCCATATGCATTTGCTTTCACAACGGGCATAATTGTTTTATTTGGACATAATTTTTTTATTTGATTTATATTATTTTGAAATTTATTTAAATCTACTTCTAGTCTTGTCGATCTCATGTTATCTCCTCTAATCTCTACCTATTTCTATGTAAATCATATCATATTTTTATTAAAATAAAAATAAATTCTTTTTACTTCATGTTATAATTATATTAATAGAAGGTGACTTTATGAAGATTAGAGATATTATTATTTTTATTATTTTTATTGTATTATTGATTTTATTACTTGTGTTGTCAAGAAAGAAACCACTTACTGCGGATGAATTTATTAAAATCAGCAAACAAGAGCAATTAAATATATTACATGTAGAAAAACAATTTCGCTCAAATTCTGACATTAAAAGTGCTATTATTGCTGAAAATGAAGACTTATGGCAAGTAGAATTCTTTATATTAAAGGACAAAAAGTCTGCGAAAGAATTTTATCAAAAATATAAGGAAACGATTCTTCAATCAAAAGCTAAAAGTGATATTGGATATGGCCATAATCGTTTTTCATATTCGGATTACACTGCTTTTTCTAGTCAGTATTATGCACATGTATGTTTTGTTAATAATACTGTAATGTATGTTAAAGCACCTATAATGTATCAAAATGAGATAGAGAATATTTTAAACAAATATAAATATTAAATTTAAACAAAAAACCAAGCATATTGCTTGGTTTATTTTTATTATGGTGCGAGTAACAGGAGTTGAACCTGCACGTCTGGGACACTAGATCCTAAGTCTAGCGCGTCTGCCAATTCCGCCATACTCGCGTAATTATGGTGGACCCTACAGGACTCGAACCTGTGACCGCCCGGTTATGAGCCGGATGCTCTAACCAACTGAGCTAAGGGTCCGTGCTATTTAATAATAGCATAAAATACTTTATGTTGCAATAGTTAAACTAAAAAAATAGAGAATTTCTCTATTTTCCTAGCATATTTATTAAGTTAATTTTAAACATATCTTTCTCTGGATTTGTTTTAGAAATCATGACACCTTTATAAGTAGATAATTCTGCTCTATGTCCTTCATCTAAAATTCCTTCTGGTGTTATATTAGTTAATAAAATGATATTTTTTTCACTATATACGGTATAGTGTAAAACAATTGGACCATGAACTTTTTTAAACAATTCATCTGTAGGTAATTGTAATTCATAACTAATTGTTTTATCTTTTTCATTTCGGTTAACTTCTTTACCTAAAAATTTTCCTTTACGTAATTCAGGATAATATGTAAACGTTAATTTCTTGTAAGCTAACATATTATACTTTCTTACTGATCTTTCTTTTTTACGGAAATCATTTTCATCCAAATACTCAAATATATAATTACTTATCATATATTCAACCCCCTAATTTGTATTTGTCCCCTTCATACCTTCAATGTGTAAATATTATACCACATATGTTGTAAAATGTCAACTTATTTATTCAATTATAATGAAAGAAAGCACTGCTTGTGCTTTCTTATTTTATTATTTTACATATTGATAACTATCTTCGTAACTTGCAACTTCTGCTGCTAAGCTTTCAACATAACTATCAACGATTTCAGCATTAGATACTTCTACTGGATCTTCTTCTACCCAATATGTGTCAACTTGAGTTCCTTCACTTACTGGTGTATATTCAATCCATCCGTCTCCAGATGCTTCAGTATAAGATTGTGCTGGTGCTTCAACAACTGGTTCTGGTGCAGCAACTGGAGCTGGTGCTTCAACAACTGGTTCTGGTGCTGCTGCAGGTGCAGAAGTAACTGGATTTTCTACGGTGTAGTCAGTAGATGGTACATCAAAGAAGATTGGTGAATCTTCAGTAATAACTGAATCTGATACTGATGTAACTGGATTTTCTGCTTGTATTTCAACAGAAGTATCTGCAGATGGTACATCATAGAATTCAACAGGTTCTACTGGTTCTACTGGTGCTTGATAAGCTGGAGCATTTTGATCAAATATTGCTCCTGTTTGATTAGGATCTGGTAATGGTTGATTTGTCATATCTCCAGTTGGATCAGTTGTAATATTTTCAACTGATGAATCAAGATTACCATTTGAATCACTATATTCTTCGAAGAAATCAACATTGTGACTTCCAAAGTCAGATTCATTAACAGGCGTATCGTTTGATGGATTTTGATCTTTATTGTTGTTTTCAATTGTGTGATTTGCTTCATCAATTTTTTGTTGTAAATCTGCTTCTTCTTGTTTAATTTCTTCTTCAATTTTAGCAGCATTTTCATCTTCTTGTTTTTGCATTTCTTCTGCAACTTTTTGAGCTTCTTTTTCTGCTTCTTCTTTTGCTTTTTGATTTTCTTCTTCAATTTGAGCATCAACTTCTGCTTTAGCTTCTTCAGTAATTTCTTTTTCTGTTCTTGTTTCTTCTGTACGGTATGTAGTTTCAGTTTCAGTACGAACATCAATTACTTCACTAGTAGTAATTGTTGCCCAATATCCACTACCATAGTAACCATATTTCTTACGACGTTTGTTTACTAATCTTTGGAATTCATCTAATTGAGATAAATCACGATGAGCATCATCAATATAATAAATTCCTCTTTCTTTTAAATCTTTAATCATTGCATTTCTATATTGTTCATATAATGGATTCTTGTCGCATTCTTCAGCACACATTAATGCTTCCTCTATTCTTCTAAAGATAGAATCTGCATAGTTACATAAACCAATATTATTAAAGATTTCTGTTTCTTCATCATTTAATGTATAATCTACTTTTAAACCATTCCACATGATTTCGCCAGCTGCTACCATTGGTACAATTGACAACATGTATGATTCAAGATCAGAATATAATTCTGAATGAGAAATACCTGTAGTTCTATATTTTTTGTCTAATTTGAAATCTGCACGTAACATATCATAGAATTCTTTAACTTTTGCAAGTTGTGCATCTCCTTCTAGAGTTTTTGCTTCTAAGAATACCTTATGATATTTATTATAGAAATCTTTTCCTTCTTGAGAATCAATTAACATTGACATATCAACTGGGTGTTCTTTTGTTTCAATAACATGAGCTCCCATTAATTGAAGTACTGCATCTCTATAAGCTCTTGATAAATCTCTTGCATTAATTTCTGCTCCATTAAAATATGCTCTAATTTGTTTTACATTATAATCATTGTATGCAGTTTGTAATGCAACAACTTCATCAAATTTTAATGCTGCACGAATATCTTTTCCTGGTTCAAGATGAGCTGATGCAAAAGTATCATTATATCCATATAAAGCATCATGTAAATTTTTCATTGCTTCTTTTTGAAAATTATTTAATGTTACTTCTTGTAATTGCTCAAATGTATAATTATCATAATAATCATTACTATCTCTTAATAATGGAGAATTGTTCTCAGCATTATTTGAATTGTTATTTTCATTTGTATTAGCTTGAGCTTTATTTCTTCTGAATAATCCTAATAATCCTCTCTTATTATCCTCGGAATTTTGATCTGAAATAGTAGTTAAATTACTACGATTCATTCTTCCTTCTAGAGATTTTCTATTAGTACAAGAGTATAATCCTAATCCTACTGCTAATGCTGTAGCACAAACTACTACTTTTTTAACAATTTTATTATTTTTGATTTTATCCCAAGCTCTTGCAAAGAATCCTTTTTGTTTTTTGTTTTTAGTAATTTCTTCTTCTGATTGATCATAGTATTCAACTTCATCTTTATCATCTACTACATCTTCATCTGAATTTTCAGAAGCTTTATCAGTTGAAGTTTTTTCTTCTTTTTCAACAGGATATACTATTGTATTTACTTTTTCTTCTTTTTTAGGCTCTTCAACGTTAGTAATATCCTCATTAACAATATTACTCTTTGTTTCTTCTTCATTTTCCTGAATTGGGAAATATTTTTTGAAATTATTTTCAAAATATGTACCAGAAACAACATGAACTAAATTATTATTAATCATTTCACGAAATGCATCTTTAGTTTTAATGTTTTTTTCTTTTACAATTCTTTCGCATGCGTCAATTCCTTCTGAGAATGAAACATTTTCAAATGTTCCATCCTCATAGAAAATACATGCTTTTTTTTCAGGATCAGTTGATCCAAAAAATTTATAAAATACTATATTAGCTATCTTTTTATTTACCATATATTAACACCCCTATTATTTAAGCGTTCTAGCACCTGTATATCTCCATCCAGCATTTAATAATGAAGTATCATTGAATTTACTCCAAGTTTTTTCTTCTGATGCTGGAGTTATTACAGATCTAGATTTTGTACTTTTATAGCAAACATCTCCATATAATGGTTCTGTTCTAGCAGCTTTTTCAGTAACAGTAATGTAACTATATACTGGTACTGTTTGAATTTCAAAGCCACCACAGCTTGCTTCATAAGTAGTATCATTTTGAATTAATTCTTCAGACTCAGATACTGTTACTTCAGTATGAGTTGAAGTTGATGTTGTTGAACCTACATCAGTCATTCCACCTGTATAATTGTATTCTTCATAGTAGAAATTTGGTAATGTTGTACAACTTGCATCACATCCACTATAATCAGCACCTACAAATACGTATTGTGTTCCTGCAGAATCAGATGGAGCACTTGAATAGCTTCCTGTCCCTGTAGATACCCAATATCTTGTAGTTGTAGTTCTTATAGTTGTATATGTTGTAGTCTTCGTTAATGCATAAACCTTCTTGTTAATTTCAACATAATTATAATTTTTACATGATTTTACTTCATATGATCCAGTTTGTTTTAATACTTGTCTCTTTCTTGAATATGTTTTTTGGTAAGTACCAATTTGTTCCTTACGTTTTAACATTTGTAATTTGAATAGACATGTATTGTCTTGATCATTACAGTTTATTTCTTGAGTAGCACAATCTGCTTTATCCCAAGCTCCCCAAGAAGTCCATCCTGATAATACAGCATTAGTTGTTTTTACATATTCATAAATGTATTCTGGTTGAGAATTACATTCTAATTCATATGTAGATTTACTTACATTTTTACCATCTTTACCAAAGTAATATCCATTAACGATCTTACATTTTGGTGATTGGCAACTGATAATGTAATCTACTTCTGATACTACATTACCATTTTTATCATAATATTTACCATTTTTGTATTGGCAAGTATATACTTCTGGAGTAGTACATTCAGCTTCATAAGTTGCTTTATTTACATTTCTACCATCATTACCAAAGTAGTATCCATTAACAATTCTACATTTTGGTGCTTGACAACTAATAATGTAATTTACTTCTGATACTGTATTACCATCTTTATCATAATATTTACCATTTTTGTATTGGCAAGTATATTTTTGCTCTAAACATTCTGCTTCATAAGTAGTTTGACTTACGTTGCTACCATCTTTACCAAAGTAATATCCATTAACGACTTTACATTTTGGTGCTTGGCAACTAATAATGTAATCAATTTCTGATACTACTTTACCATTCTTATCATAGTATTTACCATTTTTTTGTTCACATTTTGGAGTACTTGGTTGAGTAGTACATTCAGCTTTATATGTTGATTTATTTACATTTCTACCGTCTTTACCAAAGTAGTATCCATTAACGACTTTACATTTTGGTGCTTGACAGCTAATAATGTAATCTACTTCTGATACTACTTTACCTTTTTTATTGTAGTATTTACCATTCTTATACTCACACTTTGGAGTACTTGGTTGCGAAGTACATTCAGCTTCGTAAGTTGATTTACTTACATTGTTTCCATCTTTACCAAAGTAGTATCCATTTACTACTTTACAACTTGGTGCTTGACAACTAATGATGTAATTTAATTCTGAAACTCTATAACCATAAATATCATAGTATTTTCCATCTCTATACTCACATACTGGTAATGTTGGATCTGGAGTTGGTGTAGGAGTTGGAGTTGGAGTTGGGATTATAATAGGAACATATCCTGTTGATCCTGTAGCTCCTTTCACTGGTGTATTTGTGGTTTTTGTAGTTTCTTTTTGACATAGATAACCGTCACAGTATGAATAACATCCTAAATGAACTAAAATATAATCTTCTGTTTCACTATCTTTGATGTTTACCTTTAGAATATATTCATTATCCATTTTAGTTATTTTTACATAACTCTTATCTACATCTACAGCTTTATTATTTTTGTCAATTAGTGGAGTGATTAGGTGTTTTCCTATCATTTCACTAAGAGTCATTGTTGAAGACTCTCCAACTTGTTTTGGAAGTCTTTCAGCTGTGTAATATGCAATTGCTGCATCTTTCATTTTTTCTAAGTTGTTTGAAAATATTTGTGATGTTAAGGCATTTAATCCTGATAAATCACAAACAGAATTTTTGCAGTTTGTACTATTATTGTTTCCATTGTTATTTAAAGATGGTGAAATAAACTTTGGTAATAGCCAAACTAATAAAAGCACGAATAAAATTACCAATATAAGTCTTAAGATAAAACCTCTTATTGGAAATCCTTTTTGTTCATACTCTTCTGTGTACATACAAATTCCCCCTTCTTTGGATACACGTGGTTTCTATAATACCACAAAAGCTTTCAAATGTCAATGAATTTTTTTAAAGAAACGATTGTCATTCCGGTATTAAAATTGTCTATTTTATAAGATTCTACTTTTTTATGCTTTTTTAATAGGTCTTGTGTCATCTTTTTTAAGACCCCTGTACCATTCCCATGAATTATTATAATTCGATCTTGTCGCAATCTAAATTGTTCTTCAATAAAGTCATTAATTACTATTCTAGCATAATCTCTGTCATATCCATGTAAATCAATTGTAGGCAAATTTTTATATAATTGTATCATAGTCTAATACTTCCTCTAAACTAGGAATTGAATATCTAGAACCGATTCTCGTTACTGATATTGCTCCAGCAATAGATGCATACCGAATTGCTTCTTCTAATGGATAGTTGTTTCCTATAAAGTATGTGAAAGCGCCATGAAATATATCCCCTGCTCCAGTAGAATCAACGGGTTTAACTTTTATACTTGGAATGATTTTATATTTTCCATCAACTATTGTTATACTACCATTTGCTTCAAGTGTCACAATAATATTTGTTTGGAAGAAATCTTGTAAAGCTTTATGAATATCAACTAGTGTTTGAAAATCTCTAATATCTGTTTTTAATCCTGTAAATTGTTCTGCAAAGTCGTGTGAACAAATTACATAAGTAACCATTTTTCCTAGTTCTTTTGTATCATCATTTAATCTTCCTGCATCAAGAATTGAGATTGCATCAGGATTTTTTTCTAATACTTCTTTAGCAGTTTCTGGATGTTCTCCATCAATTAAAATAATATCAGCTTTTGTATTGATATCTTGATTCAACTTTCTAATAGGATCTCTTTTCGAAGTGATGATTGTTCTAGAGCCATTTTTTAAGTTGGCTAAAATATAACTACTTGATGTCTGATGATTCTCTCTTAATTCTAAGTATGTCGTATCTGCACCAATTTCTTTAAAACTTTCTAATACTTTTTGACCATAATAATCATTTCCAACAATTGATACAATGCTAGTATTCATCCCCCACTTTGCTAGAAGATATGCACCATTAGATGCTGGTCCCCCACCACATTCTATATGTTTATTAATTCTATATTTTACATTTTCTTTTGGAAAATCTTCCAAAGGTAATGTAATATCATATGTTGAATGTCCTACACACACTGCCTTCATTTAACCACCTTCTCCTTGTTATTATATCAAATCTTTTTTGATGTTTAAAGATTTTTATTTAAAAATACCAACTTGAAAATAATCTTAAATACTCTCCATAAGATTTGTTTATTTCTATTCCACTAACGACCGGATAATAAATCATAAAATAAAATAATACAATTAGTAAATATATCTTTATAAAGTGTTTTAATTTCATTTTCTCCTCTATATATTTTAATAAGTATACAATACTTAAAAAATAAAATGGTAAAACCGGAAAGAAATGGTATAAAAACATCACTCTTTTTATAAACATATAAGGTATCCATAAGTAAATTATTGTTAGTAATAATAATGCAGCTGTTTTGTCTTTCTTTTGTATTGTTTCTATCATTAATAATGGAATACTAATAAGACCTAAAAACCATATAATAATGTTTCCTACGCCAGAAATAGTTTCTTTTGTATCAATATATTCTTGCAAATGATACCAAACTGGCTTATAAGAAATTGGCCATGTATACCATTTAGAAGAAAAATCATGACTTTCTTTTAAGGTAGAATGATAATGATACATCTTTTTTTGTTCCAGTATTATATTATTAATAGTATTTGTTTCATTTAAGTTGTTTGGAGATATCAAGTAAATTGATATATAAAACCCAATTGGTAAGAATATAAATAAAATAATTGGGGTAATAATCTTTTTCCAGTCTTTTATTCGATTTTGTAGTAGACGATATAGGTATAAAACAAATAATGGAATAATCATATATAGTCCTGTCCATTTAATAGTAATTGAGAAAGAAAAGAATAATGCTGAAAGAATCATATAAAGTTTTTTTTCTTTTTTCAAAAATAATACCATATATAGTAAGGATAAACTCATCATTAGAACTAAGTGTGAATCTACTGTTCCCATCCTTGTATGCGCAAAATGAAAAGTATCTAATGCCATCAAAAGCATTGATATTAAAGCATATTTTCTTTTTTTAAATAAAACTATTCCAAATATATACATTACAATTAATAATAGTATTCCAGATATGTTACCCATTAAACGGTAATTAAAAGGGGTCATTTTCTTTGTTATTGCGAT
This sequence comes from Bacilli bacterium, assembly GCA_017405445.1. GTDB lineage: Bacteria > Bacillota_I > Bacilli_A > RF39 > UBA660 > UBA3789. The sequence goes on from JAFRAK010000031.1 coordinate 43,907, forward strand.
TGGAATTGCTTGTATTAATTTGCCCAATGGAGGATGTGTCCACTCTTCTATTTTTAAATGAAATACTTTTTGATAAGCTGTTGTTGCAAAGTATATTTCATCAAAATACATTGAATTCATATAAGAAATTCTATCTGGTATCATTTCTTGTTCATCACTTAATAAATGAACACTTTTATTATTATATGAAATGTTTTTTATTTTTTGAATTTCATTCATTTTATTGATAAAACCAATTTCACCAATTGACGGGTTTTTTAAAAAATATAATCTTACATATTTACCTTTGTGATCTAATATAATATCATTCCAAGAAAAATACTTATCTGATTCGTATAAAGTAATGAAATCTAATTGTTCTTTCGTTTCTCCTACATATAATCTAAATTTGACAGTTTTTTCTCCTGAATAAAATCTCATTTTATAGTTATCATTGCTTTCTAATTCAATATCAATAATATCTTCTTTATTAGCACGAAAAAAAGTATTAGGAGAGGTAAAGTCTCCTAATTTATAAAAAGAAAGAATGGCATATAAAAGGACTATTATTCCTATAAATAAATAGTCTATTTTATTTAATTTTTCTACTTCTTCATCCAAATATTTCATAATATCACTCTATGTTATTTATATCATAGAATGTAGAATAATCCTAGAAAGATTTGATTTTTTCTTAATTTTTTGGTATAATATGTACTCATAAAAGGGGGGTACTATGAATCAGATTTATCAAATGTGTTTAGATCTAGTGAATTATAATACAAAATCAGTGTGTCCAGAAACAAAAGAAATATTGGCCGCTAGTGTATTTTCATTATTTTTAATTAAAGGAAATATTGTACTTCGTAAAATGCCTGATATTTTAAGTAACCTTACTATATATAGTGATAATCGTTCTGTAAGAGAAGTATATTTTGATGAAATCAGTAAAAAGAATAATACCTCTCATTTAAAGAATGCAGTTGCATGTGTTACTAGAGAATATCATTTTAAAGGAAATGTTGGTAGTGAAAAAAGAAGTTTAATTATTCCAAGAAAAAATATTTCTGAAAATCCAATTACAACAGTTGAAAAAACAACTCACGAACTTGTTCACTTACTACGTTTTGGTGATTTAAAAAGAGAAAGAAATACTATTGTTCTTCAAGAAGGAATTGCTACTAAAAAATATAATGATATTGCACATACAAAATCTATGAAGAATATTACATTAGAAGAAGCTATTGTACAGGATGTTGCTAAGAAAGCTGTCGAGTCAATGCTTTCTTATTCTGAAGAAATTTCTTCTCCTTTGATGAAGAAAATTAATTATCATAAAAATGATTATCATTCTACTATCTATGAAGCTCATGTGATTTTACTTAATTACTTTTTAAGAGATGAGGTTTTTAAAAAATTAGTTGATGAGTCTATGTCTACAAAATCTGGAATGAAACTTGAAAACTATTATAATTCTATCATGAATGATGAAAATGCTTTTAAAAGATTAAACTATTATTTTGATGCTTTAGATGAAGCAATTGAAACAAATCGTTCTGAAAATGCAGTTAAAGCCGTTAATTGTATTAAAAAAGAATATCATAAATTTATAGAAAAACAAAATAACAAAGTTGTAAAAAGATAATTATAAAAAAGATTATAGATAATGAAGTGAACCCCAAATAGTTCACAAAAATAAAAAGGAGTCAGGAATTATTTTTCTGACTTTTTTGACTTTAATCTGGTTGTATTGTAGAATAATATCCAATCTTCTACAAGTTTTTGGTATTCTTGTAAAGATGTGA
>JAFRAK010000032.1 GCA_017405445.1 Bacilli bacterium
TCACATCTTTACAAGAATACCAAAAACTTGTAGAAGATTGGATATTATTCTACAATACAACCAGATTAAAGTCAAAAAAGTCAGAAAAATAATTCCTGACTCCTTTTTATTTTTGTGAACTATTTGGGGTTCACTTCATTAAATTTATTTCTTTTTTTTCATCTCATTAATATAAATATCATATAATTTTTGAACCCCATTTTCTAAAGAATAATAATAGAAAATATAAGGTATAAATAAACACATTGTCAATAAAAACAAAATACAAAGAAAAACATTTTCTAAAAATAAAAATCCAAGTAAAAACAACACACAACATAATCCTACAAAAAATGTTACTAAAAAATGAACTAATCTTTCATGCTGATAAAACTGTATTCTAGTAAGTAATAAACTAGTATCAATAGTATCTTCTTTCTCTAAATAATGAATATAATCTTTTAGTTTTTCTTTCATAATTATTTTTCTCCAATCGTAATAATTCTTTCAAATTCTCTTTTTACTAAATTTTCATTATTAATAAGATTATAGACTCCTGTTGCATAGATTTCAAACTCCAACATTTCATCTTTTTCTCTAGTAATTTTACTAATTAAAGGAACATCTAAATCTTTTTTGATTGAATTTAAGTATTTTTTTCCTGCTTTTTGGAAGCCAAGAATTCGAATATAAGTAATATTTTGAAAAGATTTTGCTTGTTCTTTGGTAAAATTACATAAGATATGAACAAACATTCTTGTAATCTTATTGTAAGTATATCGTTTACTTTTGATTAGTGAAATATAATCTTCTAAGTTATCTGCATCATTAATCTTACTCTTTAATAAAGATTCAATTCCTTCATCAACAGTATGATAAATAGATAAATCTTCTTCACTTAATATTCTATATTGAAGTAGACGATAATAATCATCAAAGAATCTAGGATTTTTTAAATAAGATATTTCATTCTTTGGAACTTGATCTTTAACAGAAATTCCTTTTTTAATTGCCTCACGAATAGCAGTTGCAGATGAAATTGTTCCATCTAGATCTAAACTATGATAATTATTACTTCTTTCTAGTACTTCAGGAATTATTTGATAGTGATTTTTAAGAATTGTTTTAATATAACTAATACCTAGCAAATCATTAGGAGTATCAATTTTTTTACCAGTTAATTCTTCTAGTGCACAAGATAGGGCAGTAGGATAATTTTTTCCCATCTTAGAATAATAATGTACTAGCGAATCAAAATCTTTATTTTCTAGTTGAGTTCTTGCGATTAATTCTAAATCATCAATTGAATTACTTTCACTTCCAAAGATGACTCTTTCACATTTTAATTTTTCAAGAATTGTGATTGCGCCATATGCAAAAATATCAGCAGATTGAGTTGCGAATGGATAAGGTAGTTCTACTACTAAATCAACTCCATTTTTTAATGCAATCTCACATCTTTTCCATTTATCTATAATTGAAACATCTCCACGTTGCATAAAATGTCCACTCATGACAACCACAATAGCATAATCAGGATATTTCTTTTTAATCATTTCAATTTGATACAAATGTCCATTATGAAAAGGATTATATTCCGCAACAATACCAATAGCTTTCATAAGTCACCTCAATTCACCTGTATTTTATCATATTTGTGACAAATAAACAATGTACAACAAAATGAATATAATGATATAATCATAATAGTAGGAGAGTAAATATGAGAAGAGATAATAAAAAAATAACAATCAAATTCATATTATTTAGTTTACTTCTTATAGGAGTAGTCTATGCAATTCTACAAACAAATCTACAAATCAATGGAACAGCTAAAATAAAAGCAAATACTTGGGATATACATTTTGATAATATAGTAGTTAATGAGAATTCTGTAAGCATAGGAGAAAATGATTCTGCCGCAACAATAGATCCAGATAATAACTGCAAAGTTGACTTTGAAGTAACTCTATCTCTACCAGGAGATTTCTATGAATTTACAATTGATGTCGTAAATGAAGGAACAATAGATGGAATGATTGGTGAACTTAATAAAACACTAAAAGTAAACAATGAAGCAGTAAGTGAGGCTCCAGATTATTTAGATTACATAGTAACATACTCTGATGGAGTAGAAATAGAAGAAAATCATAAGATAAGTGCAGGTACAACAGAAACCTATCTAGTACGATTAGAATTTAAAACAGATATTGAAGAATTGCCGGAAGCAACAACAATAAGTACCAGTTTACTTCCTCAGTATATACAAGCAGATTCTACTGCAACACATGTATTACATCCTCATAGTCTCTATAATGTTCTAAAAGAAGAAGCAGAAAATGGTGGTATTGCAAAAAAATTCACTGGTTTACATAAAGACTCTTTTACGGTAATGGGTACACATGATATCTACCATTGGTATTTAGATATTTCTGCAACGGGAGATTTAATTCACAATAAGGATAATGTTATATTTGCCGGATTTTGCTGGCAAATATTAAGAACAACAGATACTGGTGGGACAAAACTGATGTTTAATGGTTATCCAAATGAAGGAAAATGCAATAATCCATCTGCAGCGATTACACGAAGTTACTATGTAAATTTTACTAATTCTCCTGCTTATGTTGGATATATGTATAATCCAAGTACAAAGATTTCACACAGAGGAAGTGGCTGGGCAGAAGAAGGAAGTTTATATGGGAATGGTGTAACTTATAATAATGGTATTTATACACTGACAGATACTACATCTTCAGCTGATAATAATCACCACTATAGTTGTAACAATACAAGTGGACAATGTAATAGTGTAAGGTACTATTATTCCAATAGTAATTATACAATTCTAAATGATGGTAGAAATATTGAGCAAGCATTAACTGATATGTTAAGCGCTGATAATGTAAATCAAACTAATTCTGTTGTTAAAACTACAGTAGATAATTGGTATAGAAACAATATGACTTCTTATACATCTAAATTAGAAGATACTATTTTTTGTAATGATAGGAGTATTTCTGAATATGGTGGATGGAATCCAAATGGAGGGAATATAACAAGCAGTTTTAACTTTTTAAAATTTAACAATTATTCAATAAAGAGAGATTTAGAATGTCTAAATGAAACAGATCAATTCAGCCTGGAAAATTCGAAAGCTAAATTAACATATCCAGTTGGTTTACCAACTGCATCAGAAATGAACTTATACAATAATAACTCAGCTAGAACATTACCAAATAGTATTTGGCTTATGACTCCTTATCGATTTACCACTAACATATCTGTATATATTCATGAATATACGGGCTTTGTTACTGTACCATATGAAATTGATGGATATTACGGAGTTAGGCCGGTTATATCACTTGCACCAGGGACAGTCTATTATTTTGGTGATGGTTCTAAAAATAACCCATATATTGTGGAATAGAATGATAAAGATATTAGAAAAATGCTAATATCTTTTCTTTTGTCATAATAATATTTGTTTTATAATAAAATATTATGTAAAGTATCTGTTATTTCTATTGAAATTGAAATATATTAATGAATAATATGATATAATTTTGGTATATGGAGGGAACTATATGAAAGCAATAATTGTAGCTGGTGGAACAGGTGGACATATTTATCCTGCAATCGCTATCATGAATAAGATTAAAGAAAAAGAACCAAATTCTGAGTTTTTATATATTGGTACCTCTGATCGTATGGAAAAAGATGTTATTCCAAAACTAAATATTCCTTTTGTTGGACTTGAAATGAAAGGTCTTAATAGAAAAAATCCATTTTCTAATTTTTCTGTTATTAAAATGTTTTTTAAAGCAGTATCTGAAAGTAAAAAAATTATAAAAGAGTTTAATCCAGATGTAATTGTAGGAGCAGGAGGTTATATTACTGCACCTGTTTTATATGCTGCCCATAAATGCAAAGTTCCAGTATTAATTCATGAACAAAATTCTATTCCTGGAATCTCTAATAAATTTATAAGTAATTTTGCAGATAAAATCTGTGTATCACTTCCAAATAGTGTAAATTTATTTCCAAAAGACAAAGTTGTTTATACTGGAAATCCTAGAAGTGAAGAAATTACAAAGGTAGATAAAGTATCTAAAAAAGAATTTGGTTTTGATCCTAAGAAAAAATTAGTAGTTATAGTAATGGGTTCTCAAGGTAGTACTACAATGACTACAAAGATTAAAGAATTAATTCCTGCTTTTAATGATAAAGATTATCAAGTATTAGTAATTACAGGTAAGAATTATTATGATGAGTATAAAAATATAAAAACTTCATCTAATATCAAAATTGTACCATTCTTAGATAATTTAATAAATTTAATGAAAGATACAGATTTGATGTTATCTCGCGCAGGAGCATCTACTATTGCAGAAATTACTGCGATAGGTTTACCTGCTATACTTGTACCATCACCATATGTAACAGAAAACCATCAATATAAAAATGCAAAAGAATTAGAAGACAAAGGTGCTTGTGTTATTGTAACAGAAGAAGACTTTTCAAAAGATAGAATTGTATCAGAAATTGATTCTTTATTAAGTTCTGAAGAAAAAATGAAAAACATGTCGCAATCTAGTAAAAAATTAGGTATTATAGATTCTGCAACAAGAATTTATGATGAAATTAGAAAGATTATCAGGTGATGGTTATGAAAGACATAATAGAACAAATTAAATCAATGAATATTGGTAAAATAGAAGAAGATGTATCATTAAAAAAATATACAACATATTGTGCTGGAGGAAAAGCAAGTTGTGTTGTTTATCCAAAAAGTACGAATGCTTTAGTAAAATTACTAAAATTTTTAAAAGAAAAAAATGTTTCTCATAAAATACTTGGTAATGGTTCTAATCTATTATTTAGTGATAAACCATATGAAGGAGTATTAATTAAATTATCAGAATTTAATAATATAAAATTTCTTGGAAAAAAGAAAATAAGAGTAGGAGCAGGTTATTCTCTTATTAAACTTAGTCTTTTAACTGCAAAAAAAGGACTTACTGGTTTAGAATTTGCATCAGGTATACCGGGTACAGTAGGTGGAGCAGTTTATATGAATGCTGGAGCATATAAATCTGATATGGGTTATGTAGTGGAAAGTGTTAAAGTATTAACTCCAGATTTTAAAGTAATTACATTAGTCAATAAAGAATTAAACTTTCATTATAGAAGTTCTTATCTTCAAAAACATCCAAATACAATTTGTTTAGAAGCTGTCTTAAAACTAAAAATTGGAAAGAAAGAAGCTATTGAAGAGGTTATTAAGGAAAGAAGAAAAAGAAGATTAGAATCTCAACCACTTGAATATCCATCAGCAGGAAGTGTATTTAGAAATCCTCCTGATAATTTTGCTGGTAAATTAATAGAAGATGCAGGAATTAAAGGAATGAAAAAAGGTGGAGCAATGGTTAGTAAAAAACATGCTAATTTTATTGTCAATTATAAGAATGCCTCAAGTAGTGATATTAAATATTTAATTGATTATTGTCATGATCAAGTCTTAGAAAAATATGGTATTGATTTAAAAATAGAACAAGAATTTGTTAATTGGGAGTAAAAATGTCAAAAAGAATAGTCAAAAAAACGAAGATAAAATTATTAAATTTATTACTAGTTCTTCTTATTTTCGTAGGACTATTTTTTGGTGTGGAAGAATTAATAAAAGTTCCTACTAAAAATTTACTAATTAAAGGAACTACATACTTAAATGATGATTATCTATTAAATTTTGGTGGATTAAAAGATTATCCAGAATTTATATTATTTCCAGAAAGAAAAGTAGAAAAAGAAATTAAAAAGTCTAATTATATTAATAACTGTAATATTAAGAAAAAATGGGGCTTTTTATTAGAAATAAATGTAGATGAAAATAAACCATTATTTTATGATTTAAGTAAAGAAAAATATGTACTAAGTAATAAAGAAGAAGTACCATTAGACGATATATCAAAACAATTTAGAGTACCAAGATTAATGAACTATGTACCAGATAAAAAATATAATAAATTTATAAAAGAGATGAGTAATGTACAAATAGATGTATTATCTGAAATAGGAGATATTGAATATCAACCAAATGATTATGATAAAGATCGTTTCTTACTTTATATGGATGATGGTAATATGGTTTATTTAACATTAACTAAGTTTAAAATGATTAATCAGTACAATAAAGTTCTATCGCAATTAGAAGGACATAAAGGAATTCTTTATTTAGATTCAGGAAATCATTTTCAAATAAAAGAATAATATATTGGAGGGAAGAAAATAAAACATTAGAATTTGTTTTATTCTTCCCAATCTTTTTTTTTGAACCAATCATTATTTTGATTATGATATAATAAATTATAGGATAAAAAAATAGTCATTGATAAAAGAAACATATACTATAAGGAGTAAAATATGAATAAAAAGAACGTTTTATTATACATTTTGTTTTTTGTAGCAACTCTTTTTTGGTGCTTATTCATACGTCTTCTTAATCTAGATGAAGTATGGAACTATGGATTTAGTCATAATTTATATATGGGATTAATTCCTTATAAAGACTTTAATATGGTAGTTACTCCTTTATTTCCATTTATGATGTCATTAGGTTTTTATTTATTTGGCTCAAATATCCTAATTTTTCATATTGAAAATGCAATAATAATGACAATTCTTCTATGGATGATGATAAAACTATTGGGAGAAAAAGCTTGGCTTGTAATGTTGTTTTTATTTGTTCCAATCAATATTTCTATTCCAAATTATAATGTATTTATTTTCTTTTTACTAATTGTTCTGCTATTAATGGAAAAAAATGAATCAAATGATTACTTAATTGGATTTGTTATAGGACTCAGTATTCTAACAAAACAAAGTGTAGGATTGTGTATGGTTTTACCTAGTTTATACTACATAAAAAACTCCAAAAAGATTGTCAAAAGAGTTATTGGAATTCTAATACCAATCAGTATTTTTGTTTTATATTTGTTACTAACAAATAGTTTTAGTGATTTTATCAATCTATGTTTTTTTGGATTGTTTGATTTTGCATCAGAAAATCGTGTTCGTTTTAATCTATATTACCTTATTTTTGTAGTATTCTTGATGATCTATATCGTTATTATCAGAAAGAATAAACAGAATATATTAAACTATTATTGTTTATCATTTACTAGTATGATGATTCCTATTTTTGATCCGAATCATACCCAAGTAACATTCTTGGCTTTAATTGTTTTTCTAATATTAAATAATAAGATGAATTTAAAACTAAAATACCCTTTATTATTCTTTGGAACGATAGTAGGAGTATCTTGTGTTATAATGATCAATTATTCTACAAGGATTATTTATCCAAATACAATAAATCATTTTGAATATCGATTATTAAATAGAGATTATATTCAATTTATAGAAAAAGTAAATGAATATACAGAAAATCATAAAGATAAAGAAATCATCTATTTAAATAGTGATGGTTATTTCTTTAAACTGATTAATGATCAAAGAATAGGGTATATCGATTTAATTAATCAAGGTAATTGGGGTTATCGTGGAAGTGAAAAACTATATAAAGAAATAAAAAAGAAAAAAGATGCAATTTTCTTTGTGAATGAAAGTGAATTGACTGAAAAAAGCCAAGCAGATAAAAAAATCCAACATTATGTATTAGACAATGGGAAAAAAATAGGGAAAATCGATATATATGATATCTATGTAATAGAATAAATATCTTTTCAAAAAAAAATATTTATAGTATAATTGTTATTAAGGTAGGAGATGAATGCTATGGCTGATGTTTATACTTGTATTGAGCTTGGTACAGATAATATAAAAATAGTAGTATGTGAAAAAGTAAAAGATAAATATCATGTTTTAGCATCTAACACAACACCATCTGTGGGGATAAAAGATGGTTTTATCTCTGATATGAAAACAGCAACAAATAGTGTGAAAAATGCTGTAAAATCAATTAATGAATTACTTGGAATGCCAATTCGTAAAGTAATTGCTTGTGTTCCACCAAAAGATTGTAAGATGGATATAGTGAGTGGCTCATCTACTATCATAGATTATAATGATATTACAGGAACAGATATTAGTAATGTCTTACTAGATGCCCTAAAAAAAGTGGATTTAACTGATGATGAATTAGTAACTGCTATGCCAATTCATTTTTCTATTGATGATGAAGTAGCAGTACATGATCCAAAAGGAATGAAAGGATCTACTTTAAGTGCTAGAGTAGTTGTTAGTACAACTGCAAAAGAACCATTATATCGTATTTTAGAAGTATTGCGTTTAGCAGGTCTTGATACAGTAGATATTTGTTATTCTAGTTTTGGAGATTATTATTGTATTGATGATAAAAAATATGATGATTTAGTAGGAACAATTATTAATATTGGAGAAGAAACTACAAATGTTGCGATCTTTAATAGAGGAATACAAATCAAAAATGGAGTACTTCCAGTAGGTAGTAAAAATGTTGATAAGGATTTAACTTATGCTTTTAAAACGAAAATGAGTGAATCTAGATTATTAAAAGAAAACTTTGCAATCGCAATGTCTTCTCTAGCTGATGGAAATGATACTTGGGAGATTCATTTGGAAAAAAATGCAACAAAAGAGGTTAATCAAGTTTCTGTTTCAAAAGTAGTTGAAGCCCGTATAAAAGAGATTTTAAAACTTGCAAAAAATGAAATAAAAAACTTAACAAATAGAGAAATACGTTATATAATGATAACAGGTGGTTTGACCGAAATGCCTGGATTCTCTAACCTAGTAGATAGAGAGTTTGGATTCATTGGAAAAGTAATTAATATACCAACAATTGGTATTAGACATAATAAATATAGTAGTTGCTACGGAACAATTAAATATTTTAATGAGAAATTATCTTTAAGAGGTAAAGAGTATAATATGTTTACCAAAGAAGAATTAGATAGTTTTATTTCGAATTCATCAAAGAATATGTCAGGAAACAGCATAGGTAGTAAAATATTTGAACGTTCTTTAGATGATTAAGGAGGAAGAAAATGATAGGTGGATTAGAAATGGATCAATTGGCCAAGATTAAGGTCATTGGTTTAGGTGGCGGTGGAGGAAATGCCGTTAATCGAATGATAGAATCTGGTGTTAAAGGTGTAGAGTTTATTGCTGCCAATACGGATTTACAAGTGTTAAATTCATCTAAAGCAGATGTTAAAATTCAAATAGGAGCAACCTTAACAGATGGACTTGGAGCAGGTGGAAAACCTGAAGTTGGAAAAGAATCTGCTCTAGAGTCAAAAAAAGAAATTGAAGATGCCTTAAGTGGTGCTGATATGGTCTTTATTACTGCAGGAATGGGCGGAGGTACTGGTACAGGTGCTGCTGCTGTTGTAGCTGAAATTGCACAAGGACTTGGAGCTTTAACAGTTGCCATTGTTACAAAACCATTCTCATTTGAAGGAAAAAGAAGAATGGAAAATGCCCTTGCAGGTATTGAAGAATTAAAGAAACATGTAGATACATTAATCGTGATTCCAAATGATCGATTAAGAGAAATAATTGATAAATCAACTCCAATGTTAGAAGCATTCAAAGAAGTTGATAATGTATTACGTCGTGGTGTTCAATCAATATCAGATTTAATTGCTGTAGTTGGACTTGTTAACCTTGACTTTGCAGATGTTAAAGCAATCATGGAAAAATCAGGACGTGCTATTATAGGTATTGGTATCGGTATGGGTGAAGATAGAGCATTAGAAGCTGCTAAACAAGCCGTATCATCTCCATTACTAGAGCAATCAATTGAAGGAGCAACAGATGCAATTATTAATATTACAGGTGGAGTAAACTTAACTTTATTTGAAGCAGAACAAGCTGCTGAAGTAGTTAGACAAGCTGCTAATACTGATATTAATACAATCTTTGGTTCTGTTATTAATGAGAATTTAAGTGATGAAGTAATTGTTACTGTTATTGCTACAGGATTTGATAAGAAGAAAGAATCAAGTAATACAACTTCAACTGCTCAATCTCAACCAAAACAAGAAGTACCAACAAGAAGATCAACACCATCAAGAGAAGATTATTCTTACCAACCAGAATTACTTTCTGAAGAGGATATTACTCCATCATCAGGAAAAGAAGGAGAATTAGAAATACCTTCCTTCTTAAGAGATAGAAATTTCTAAAAGACCATTTGGTCTTTTTTTATAGAAAAAATAGAATATAATAAATCATTAAAGAGTGTGATTATTATGAAAAAAATAGAAACAGGACTAAAAGATTGTTATATTTTAGAACCTCAAAGATTTGGAGATGAAAGAGGATACTTTGAATCTATTACAAAAGAACAATTAGAAGAATTAGGTTTTAATGATATTCATCAAGTAAGTAATTCAAAAAGTGGAAAAGGAATTGTAAGAGGATTACATTTTCAAAAAGACCCATATTGTCAAGCAAAAGTAGTAAGATGCCATAAAGGAGGAGTATTAGATATCATTGTAGATGTTAGAAAAGATTCTCCAACTTATGGACAATATAAATCAATTGAATTAACTCCAGAAAATGGAAGATTAATCTATGTACCAAGAGGATTTGCTCATGGATTTGTATCTTTAAAAGATGATACTTTATTTGAATATTATGTAGATAATAAATATATGCCTAGAATGGAAGATGGAATTCTTTGGAATGATCCAAATTTAAAAATAAACTGGGATGAAATATTTCAAAACTTTGAAATTGAAAAACCAATTCTTTCCGAAAAAGATAAAATAAGGAAACCATTAAATGAGACAAACATTTCTTTCTTTAGAACTCCTAAAAGATTTTTAGTTACAGGAGTAGGGGGACAACTAGGATATGATGTAGTGAAAGAATTAAGAGAACGAGGAGAAAAAGATATTTATGCACCAACTTCAAAAGAGTTAGATATCACAAACAGAGAAGAAGTATTAAATCTAGTAAAAAGATATAAACCAGATATAATTATCCATTGTGCTGCATGGACTAAAGTAGATCAAGCAGAACAAGATAAAGAACAATGTTTTAAAGTAAATGTAGAAGGTACTAAAAATTTAACTGATGCATCTCTTGAAACAGGATCTAAAATACTATATATGTCAACAGATTATGTTTTTGATGGAAAAAAAGAAGGTCTTTATCATGAAACAGATTTACCAAATCCGCAAAATGTTTATGGATTAACAAAATATTTAGGAGAAGAAGAAATAAGAAGAAATCCTAAACACTTTATCACAAGAATATCTTGGGTATTTGGAATTAATGGAAATAACTTTATCAAAACAATGTTAAACTTATCAGATAAATATGATTTGTTAAATGTAGTATCTGATCAGATTGGTTCTCCAACCTATACAAAAGATTTAGCCAAACTATTAGTAGAAATGGCATATACAGATAAGTATGGTACCTATCATGTAAATAATGAAGGTTATACTTCTTGGGCAGATTTTGCCAAATATATAATGGATATTAACAACAAACAAACAAAAATCATTCCTGTTACAACAGAAGAATATTATAAAGGAAAAGATTTATCTAAAATTGCCTATCGCCCAAGAAACTCTAAGTTAGATAAAACAAAATTAAAAGAAACTGGATTTGAATTATTACCATCTTGGCAAGATGCTACCGAAAGATATAGTGAAGAATTAGAAAAAAATAAAATACTACAAAAAAAAGAAAGATATTAATATTGAAGTTGTCAATAAAAAGTAGACACTAAAAAAGAGTTATTTGAAACCTAGTTGAATCCTATATTCAACTGGGTTTTTATATTTTAATGCAAAACTTGGACGATAATTATTATTATCCCAAATAATATCATCAATAAA
>JAFRAK010000033.1 GCA_017405445.1 Bacilli bacterium
CAGCAGGATTTTCATTTATAAAATTAACTGAATAACATGCATATCTCAATGAACCTTTTACTACTTTCATAATGTTTTTTAAATACCATTTAGATAAATTCTTTTCTACAAATATCTTATTAATAAATTCTTGTAACATTTGTGAATCAATTTGCCATAGTGCATATCTTCCTAACATAGGTTTTAAATAAAGTTTAATAATATTTAAGTATGTGACAATAGTTGAATATTTAAGATTAAAGTTACAATAAGTATCAATCCAGTAATCTAAATAATCTGAATATGACATATCTTTATTTCTTCTAACTCTTCCTATCTTATAATATTCTGTATAATCTAATGCACCTTGATTTAATGCATCCTGTCTTGTTGGAAATCCAGATTTAGTAATCCATTTCCTTGTGCCATCAACTGAAGCTGTTTCAAATCGGTATTCATATACCTTTCCACGTTTTCTTACGCTTACCATTTTTATACTCTCCTTTTCTAAAATTGGTAAACAAAAAATGCCATCGAATGATGACATTTATCTTTATAAATTGTCCACAAAACGTGTACTAAATTTCAAAGCATTTTTTGTCCTGTTGTCCACAATTTTAAATTTACGTGGACAAAATGTGGACAAATGGCAATTTTCGGTCATTTTCTACGTGGACAAAATCCTCGCAAACCCTTATATTTCCTACTACTTACCACAGCATTGTTTGTATTTTTTCCCTGAGCCACATGGACATGGGTCATTTCTACCTATCTTTTGTTTTTTTACTGGCTGTTTTTTTGATACTTTGTCTTCTGAATCGTTAGTTAGTAATTTCTTTGCTGGTTCTTTTCTTTCTATGTTTTGTCTTATTTCGGCTTTTAATAAGAAGATTGATACATCTTTATCAATTTTTTGAAGCATAGAATCAAATAAGTCGAATCCTTCCATAGTATAAGCTCTTAATGGGTCTTCTTGAGCATATCCTCTTAAGTGAATTCCTTCTCTTAAATGAGACATAGTGTTGATATGTTCCATCCAATAATTATCTAATACTTGTAGAGTTATAACTTTTTCAAATTCTTGGGTTACTTCTTCTGGTATATCTTTTATTTTGTCTTCATATTCTTTAATTACTAGTTTTGATAAATAATCTATTAATTCCTCTTCTTTTTGTCCCTCTATATCTTTTATTTTTAAGTCTTTCTTTAGTAAGTTTTCATTGGCAAATTCCATGATATCTTTAAAATCATCTTCTGTCAAATATCCTTCTGGGGCAATGTGAGATTTTACTAAATCTTCTATATGATGTCTAAAGGTAGTTAGTACCATTTCATGAATGGATTCATTATCTAGTATTCTATTTCTTTTTTCATAGATTATTTCTCTTTGATTATTCATAACATCATCATATTGTAGTAAATTTTTACGAATATCAAAGTTATTTCCTTCTACTCTTTTTTGAGCTGTACCAATTGATTTTGTAAAGGCTTTACTTCTTATTGCTTGGTCTCCTAATCCCATGTTTTCCATCATAACACCGATTCGATCAGAACCAAATCTGACCATTAGGTCATCTTTCATTGATACAAAGAATTGGGTATATCCTGGATCTCCTTGACGTCCTGAACGTCCACGTAGCTGATTATCAATTCGACGTGATTCATGTCTTTCTGTACCAACTACGCATAATCCTCCAAGAGCTTTTATTTCATCTGATAGTTTAATATCGGTTCCACGACCAGCCATGTTGGTAGCAATAGTAACTGACTTATTTAATCCGATTTTTGAAATTATTTCGGCTTCTCTTTCATGATTCTTAGCATTTAATACTTCATGTGGTATATGAGCTTGTTTTAATAGATTACTAATCAATTCACTTGTTTCAATAGCAATAGTACCTATTAATACAGGTTGACCTTCTTGATATTTTTCTTTAACAAATTCAATAATTGCTTTATATTTTGCTTCTTTGGTGGCATATACTAAGTCTGGGGCATCAATTCTTATAACTTCTTTATTTGTTGGTATTTCAATTACATACATGTTATAGATATTTCTAAATTCTTCTTCTTCTGTTTTTGCAGTACCAGTCATTCCTGATAATTTCTTATACATACGGAATAAATTTTGGAAGGTAATTGTTGCGAGAGTTTTTGTTTCTTGGTTGATATTTACTCCTTCTTTGGCTTCTATAGCTTGATGTAGACCATCTGAATAGGCTCTTCCCTTCATTAAACGTCCTGTGAACTGATCTACAATTACTATCTCATTATCTTGTACTACGTAGTCAACATCGCATTTCATAGCATAATTTGCTCGTAGGGCTTGATTGATAAAGTGTAGCAATGTAGCATTATTTATATCGTATAAATTGTCTATATGGAACATTTTTTCTGCTTTATCTGCTCCATCTTCTGTTAGATTAACACTTTTTGTCTTCTCATCATAGATATAATCTTTTTCTATTTTTAAGCTTTTGGCATATTGGTCTGCTTGAATATATAAATTAGCATTACTCATTTCTCCACCTGATATTATTAATGGAGTTCTTGCTTCATCTATTAAAATTGAGTCAACCTCATCGATAATAGCAAAATTTAGTTTTCTTTGGACTCTGTCTTCTTTTTTTACTACCATGTTATCTCTAAGATAATCAAAGCCTATTTCATTATTAGTAGAATACAAAATATCACAATTATATGCTTCTTGCTTATCCTTTGATGACATATCTCTGGTGTTTACTCCTACGGTCAAACCTAAAAATCTATGAATTCCACCCATCCATTCAGCATCACGACGGGCAAGATATTCATTAACTGTTATTATGTGTACTCCTTCACCAGTTAAGGCATTTAAGTAGGCTGGTAATACAGAAGTTAAAGTTTTTCCTTCTCCAGTCTTCATTTCAGCTATATTTCCATAATGAATAGCTAAACCACCTAAGATTTGTACATAGAAGTGTCTTTCACCAATTACACGAAAAGATGCTTCTCTAGCGGTAGCAAAGGCTTCTACTAAAATATCTTCTAAGGATTCTCCTTTGCTTAATCTATCTTTAAACTGTTGAGTTTTATCTTGTAATTCAGTATCTGTTAATTTTGTGTATTCTTCTTCTAGACTCATTACTTTGTCCGCAATAGTTCTAAATCTTCTTAATTCTTTATATTCATGATCAAATAGTTTTTTTAATATATTCATGTACATTTCTCCTTCAAGTATTTATTTTACCAAAAAAAAACGAGAATTTAAAGTATTTCTCGTTTTTTGATATACTACTCTGATTCTATTATTCCGTAGTTTCCATCTTTTCGTCTATAAACGACTGCAGGTTTATCAGTATCTGCATCTTTATACATATAAAATTCATGTCCTAGTAAATCCATTTGAAGAATTGCTTCTTCTTCAGTCATTGGTTTTACTTCGATTGTTTTTCTTTTTACTATTTTTCTTTCTTCTTTTTCTTCTTCATCTACTTCTATATTATCAAAGTTGAAATCATAACTTGGTTTGGATTGTTTTGATAAGATTTTTGTTTTATTCTTACGTATTTGTCTTTCTAAGATATCAATTGTCTTATCAACTGCTGCATAGAAGTCTTCTTTTGTTTCCTCCGATCTTAATATAAATGATTTTAATGGTATGGTTATTTCCACTGTTTGTTCATGTCCTTTTACTTTTACTATGACGTTGGCGCGAACATTATCGCTGTTTTCTAGATATTTATTCAATTTTTCTAGCTTTTCTTCAATATACTCACGCATAGCTTTCGTAACTTTAATTTTGTCTCCATGAATAATAATTTCCATACTATCGCCTCCTTGTAATTTTAGTATAGCATAATCACGGCAAAAAAACCACTTTTTTATACAGTGGCTTTTTCTTTTAATAGTCTTACATTTGTGGCTTGATATCCTTTACTAGTTTCTATTAACTTAAATTCTACTAGTTGATTTTCAGATAATGTTTTATAGCCATCTAATTCAATTGAAGTATAGTGTACAAAAATATCTTCATTTTCTTTGAATCCTATAAATCCATATCCTTTATCATTATTAAACCATTTCACGCGTCCAGTCATCATTACCTCTACACCTCTTTCTACCATTCTCTTCATATGGCAATTACTATTCTAGCAAAAGGTTTATTTTATTACTTATTTTTCTTGAAATGGTTTATTTTTATTACTTTTTTGGTTATTTTCTCTTTTTTTTCGACATTTTTGTTCTTTTTTTATACTCTTATCATTCTTATGAAATCTTTTTTATTGTTTCTTGATAAGACATCTTTTTTTTGTTTATTTTTAAAATAAATTATATTATTTTTTGTATCGTATTTTTCAACTTGCTCAAGATTTATAATAAAACTTCTACTACTCTGAAAAAATCTATTATCTAGTAGTTTCTTTATTGTTTTTAAATTTCCTTGAATATAGTATTTATTATTATTTGTTTTAATAATACATCTTTTATTATCTTGTTCTTTTTCTATATATATAATGTTTCTATATTCTAATATATAGTTAATCTTTTTATAAGTATATTTTAATGAATTAGGTCTTTGATCATAGTTTTTTAAACAGATTTGAATATCTCTTTTTAGTTGACATTCTAGATGAGAGTTTTTCATTATAGTGTCTAGA
>JAFRAK010000034.1 GCA_017405445.1 Bacilli bacterium
ATTTCCAGTTTTTGGATTAGTAATTATATCTTTAATATTTCTCTGTTGAAAAGTTGGAGTTATAGTTACATTTGTTTTAGGCATAGTAAATTCATATTCTAATGTTTTTATTTCTGTATATGGAACACTATTATCTTCCTCGTCTTTTATTTCTATATTTTTTAGAACATAATTATCTTCTGGTTCTACACTAAAAGATACTACTATTCCTTCTTCTAATTCTTCTGGATTTACATTATTATTAAATAAAATACTACCTTGACTACTCTTCGTAATAGCTTTTACCAGCTCAGGATTACTTTTATAAGAAATAGTATTAGATAGCGGATAATAATGAGCTTCACTTTTTCCTTCTAAATATAAACTATTAACTAAGAATGCTCCTGCATAATGAAGTTCAGGACCATATAAGTCTGCACTAGGAGCTACTATATGTCCAATAAAAGGAGCAGACGGCAATTCTATATAAGATGCATTAGGAACATTCCAAATAATATTTCCATAATACTTGTCTAAAACATAATTACTTGCATAATAATCATTTGGTCTTTCCATTCCAATATAATCATTGGAAGAAACCAAATTACCTTCCCCATTGTTAGTTGATTCATAAATCTTTGGAAAATAAATACTACCCGTATTGTTAATAGTAATAATAGTAAGCTTGTCTTCATTTTCTGCAAAATTATCAAACATTATTTTATCAATTTCATTTACATCATCAATATAATACTCTCCACCTATAGTAATATTAGCAATTCTATTTTCCACAGTTACTTTTTTTCCTTTTTTAATTCTCTTTTGATCATCCACGACATTATCATATAATCTATTAAAATTAATATAATCAACACTCGATATATCACTTGAATTAAGATTTGACATGTATCCATTGATATAAAAATAAGAAAGACCATCTGTATAAAGTACATTACTTAAATTATATGAATCCGCAATACCACAATTTAAATAATTAAAAGAATAAGGAGCTCTATAACCACAAAATATAAATCTAGAGTCTTGAGATGATACAGAATCTGCATAAGACTTCAAATCATTAGAATTACCCCAAAAATCAAACCGAAGTATATTAACATTCCCATTTACCAAGAATTTAGAATTAATATGAAACAACCTAGCATTTCCTGAAGCACCAAGTCTTGAATGCATATTACTATCTAAATCTTTCATACCAAAAGTAATAACATTATAGTTTTCAAGCATTTCTTGTAGTGAATAATCACCATCATAAATATCATCTGAATAATCATCGGCATATACATTAGTTATATTAAATAATAATGAAATTAAAAATATGAAAATTATAAATGTCCTTCTATTCTTCATAAATATACTCTCCTACAATAAAAGTGTACTATCTAAAAATTTAAAAGTCAACACAAAGATAAGCAGCTAATAACTACTATTTTTATAGTTTAATAAACATTAATTGTATTTTTTAAATATTTCCTTCATATAACTACCTGTATCTGATAAATAATCATTGATATGATATTTTTTTCTTTTTAATTGTTTTTCAGTGTATTTTTCATAAAGAAAATCTAAACGATCTTGTACTTCTTTTTTTATTAATAAGGATGATGTCTCATCTTTTTCTGATAATTGCCATACAATCCAACCAATATGATTACTCTCAAAAAAATGAATCAAAGTATCAAACTCCTTCTTATAAAGATTCCCATCTCCTGTTTCATTTGTTGCGCCACATTCAGTTACAACAATAGGTATTTTTTCTGTTTTAGCATTACTTATCTCCGTTTTTAATATTTGAGATTGTTGATCTCCAGCATAGAAATGAACTGCATATAAAGTATTTTTATCCTCTAACATATTCATTCTTGCAGACTCTATATCTTTACACCAATCTGCTAAACCTACAATAATCAATGATTTCTTACTATTATTTCTTATTACTTGAATTAACTCTTCAGCATATGGTTTAATATCTTCATTCCAAGTAACATCCTCTCCATTTGGTTCATTACAGATTTCATATATAACGTTAGGTACATCACTATATTCTTTTGATAATTCTTCAAAAAACTCTATTGATTCTTTCTTATATATATTTGGATTATTATCTTTTAATATATGCCAATCTACAATAACATACAGATCTAAATCAATACAATAATTGATAATTTCTTTTACCTTTTCAATTTGATTTTTATTAATGATATATCCATCTTCTTCAGGATTTGTATAAACTGCTATTCGAAAAACATTAACTCCCCAAGTATCTCTTATTTCCTTGATATTATCTTTTGTATAAACTCTACTATACCAATATAAATTATGAGTACTTACACCCTTTAATTGAACAATCTCATTTTTCTTATTAACAATATTCCCATCTTTTATAGATAACCACTTATTATAAGATACTAAAGAAGAATTTTTTATTATAATACTTTTTTGATATTGATAATAATGATTAAAACATATTCCTAAAACAAATATAATTAGAATTCCAAAACTAATTGCTATTCTTTTTATTTTTAATTCTGTAACAGCAAACTCTTTTAATAGAATAAAAACAGATATTGGAAAATACTTACTACTAATTCTATCAGATTTATATGGAATTTCTTGATTACTAAAGTCAAATATCAAAGCAAAGAATAAGTATATACAATTCGTACTTAACCAAAAGATTGGAATAATAAATTCGATATAACCATAGAGATATCCTTTTCTTAGTGAAATAGATAATCCCAAAAGATTCACAATAAAGAAAAGGCAATGACTAATAATTAAATAATATAATTGAAATGTATTTTTATCTCTTTGATTATTCTTTTTTGTTACTTCAAATTTCTTTTTACTAAAACCTAATAATTCTAACAATGATTCTATAAATATAATAGGAGACAATATCACTTCATATATTCTATTCCAAGTTGAAGATACTTTTCGATTCTCTAAAAGATCAATAATAAATCTTTTTAAGATGTATTGAGTTAAGAAAAGAATAATAAATAATAATATATTTCCCTGAATAATTCTAATATCAAAAAAAGCAAATAATAGAGGAACAAGTAAATATATAATATTTCTAAAACCATAAAACCAATAATATATTCCAGATAAGTAGTCCATTTTCTGTACTTTATTTAATCCACTATGAAATAATATTTTATAGTTTTTATATGTTTGAATACATCCCCTACACCATCTAGTTCTTTGTTTAATAAAAGACATTATATTAGAAACATTTAATCCATAAACTTCATCAAATGGTAATGCAACTCCCTTATATCCTTTCCTTTCTAATAAAAGACCTGTAGCAAAATCTTCTGTTATTGTCTTAGTCGCAAATCCTCCTATACTTTCAAGTGCTTTTCTTGAAAAAACAGCATTCGTTCCACAGAAAATAACAGAATTATTATGATTCCTACTAACTTGTATTCTATGATAAAAATAATCTTGTTCTAAAGGGATATTTTGATATATTTTAAATCTTTTTTGAAAAATATCTGGATGATCAAAAGATTGTGGTAATTGAACAAAACCTATTTTTTCATCAAAAAACAAATATGGAACAGCCTTCATAAGAAAATCTTTAGAGGGTTTCATATCAGCATCAAATACAACAATATAGGGAGATTTAGTTTTTGTTAAAGCATGATTATAATTACCTGCTTTTGCATTTCTATTATCTTTTCTATCTATGTAATGGATATTCATTTTTTTACATAAATCTTTCATTTCTTTTCTTCTTCCATCATCACATAAATAGATATGAATTTTATTTTTATTTGGATATTTCATTTCTTTGCATTTTTTAATAGTTTCTTCAATTAAAGAAACATCTTCATTAATTGTTGCGATAAAAACATCAAGTTCTGGATAATCTTTTTTTAATAATTTAGGAGCCTTTGGAATACTATAATCTTTCACTAATATATTCAAAACATAGAATGCAAAGAAAATAAAATCTATTACTTCAATTAATAAAACAAAAATTGAAAAAAATAATGATAAATTAATTCCATATGGCAAAGTAAAAAAAACTCTAAATAAAATGTAGATTAGAGTAAAAAACAATGATAAATAATAAATTTGTTTTTTATATTTTTGCATACCAACAACTCCATATGTCCTTATAATCATTTGATATTTGATTAGGTTATCTTTTCTTTATTGTTCATCCTATCACTTACTTTAATTTTATTATATATGCTGTAATAATACAATAATTATAAGTATTAATAGTTATCCTTATATTATCAATTTCACAATAATAATTTTTTTCTTTTAGAAAATTTAGTCCATCTGTAATCGAAAAATAAAGTTCTTACTTAATTATGTTTTATCTATTGGAAATAAATTTTTCTTAAACCAAACAAAAATGCTCGCTTTTTATATTATTAAACAAATTTTATATTGATTACAGAACGTTAGTTTGATACAATTTATTTAGGAACATTTAATAAGTTGGGTGGAGCCAAACTTCTAACGAAGGGAGGCGATATAATGAACAAGAAAGATTTTTTAATCGTAGTATTACTCATTATTATCCTTCTTTTACTATTACTGCTATTTATAGTTTTAATATAAAAGAAATCCACCTAACTCAGCAATGATTTAGGTGGAACCAAAATAATTCGGCAACACTCAACATGCGATTATTAAGTGTTCCTTTAATATAGTATGATGTTTCCTTCATCTTTATACATAATAACATAAAAACGACTTTTTTACAAGTCGTTTTGTTTTATATACTCGAAAAAATTTCGAGTTTCCTATCATTATGGTGCGATAGTTAAGATAGTCCGAAACCATCACAACAAATAAATAAACAATTTAATTTTATAACCATTATACCATGACTTTTACTAATTTTATAAATAATTTTTATAAAAATGAAAAAGACCTAAGGCTTCTAAAGTTTCCTAGGCACTTTTCATATATAATATTACATTATTTAAAACAAAAAAGCAAGTCAGACGCATCCAACTTGCTCAGATGGGATCCGAAGATACACCATCGCCATTCACATTTATAATATACCATAATTACAAAAATTATGCAATAATTTGATTAACTTTTTATGAAATTTCGTAAAGCCGATAATTTATTCTTTGTATCTGAATATATAATTTTATTATAAATACTAATGGAAATTTTATTTCTAAATTCTTCAATAATTTTTTCATAATCATTTACAAATTTATTAATTTCAGTTTTAGTAATTCCATACTTCTTTAATAATACTAAAATTATAAGAACATAATCGGTAATTGTATTAAAATCAATTCCTGTACAACCGATTTCATTTTCTAGATATTTACATAATTTAGTATCAATTTTTCCATCTTTAAATCTTACATCAAAAACTACATCGTTATGTGCAATTGAATTTCTTAATGATTTAATTAAATACATAATTTTTTCAGGAAATTTAGCATTAGTATCAAATGCAATATTTATATTCATTTCTTTATCAATTTTATTTCTAACTTTAAATTCTAAACTCTTAATTAAATCTGCAAACGTTCCTAATGTAATTATTTCAAATATACCCCAAATTGGAACGTGTCTATCTTTTGAATAAAAATGACTAACAATTTTATTTTCATTATTATAACTTCTAGATAAAGAAGAATAAATATTATTTTGTACTGATAATCTTTGCTTCATTTTCTTTTTATATTCTTCGCTAGTATTACTATTTCTATAATCAGTCATACCATTTTCATAAATAACATTAAATTCATCAGTTTTATACTCTTCAACTAATATTTGAAGTACAATATTTTTTGAAATCGTTTCTATTTGCATTATTTGTGGATATAATAAACTTTTTAATTTAGAGTCAAAATCAACTATTGAAACTATTTCATCAAAACTAGATAAATTTATTCTATTTTGTGGATTATTAATGTATCTATAACCCTTATAGCCATGATAATAACCTATATTTCTTAAATTCCTTTTATCTTTAGTACCTTCAATAGAAATATTATGCTTTTCTCTTAAATATTTCATTAAAGCATTTGTTGTTCTAACTTTCATTTTTATATCCACCTCATTTCTATATATAGAAAAAGGGCAAAATAAATCTTATTCTTAATAAGTCTCTACTAGCCCTTATTTTTTACTTTCTATTTTTATTAAAAATTCTTTTTACTAATCTTTTTATTCCTTTTTCTTCTTTTACTTCTTCTTGTTCTTCATGACTATTATCATAACTTTTTACTTTAAATTCTGTAACAAAATATTGATTGTCTTCCGTAAGAGAATTGCTCATTTCATAATCTCCAGCAAATGCATTCTTCTCATTTCTTTCCATTATTGCAATTGACATACCCATTTGAAGGAATCCTTGTGGTATTCTATCATCATTTGATAGTTTCTTCCCATCTTTTCTAAAGAGTAAAATTTTATTTGGATCAAGACTTGCTCTAATTTCATATTCACAGTTATCATCACCTACAAAAGAAAATCCATCTGAATCAGGTACAACTGGGAATGGCATTTGTTTATGACCTTGTTTAACCCATAATATTTCAGCAAGATATTTCATTTTATAATCTAATAATTCATATCTTTGTATTAATGGTATTAATGATTGATTATCTCTTTTTTCTTCATCTGTCATAGAATTAAATCTATTGACAATTTCATTCATTTCATTTGCAATTTCTTGTCCTTTTTCCTTAATTTCTTCTTCAGATAAATATCTGATTTGTTTATAATCAACAATCCAATCTAAAGATTCAAAAAATTCAACTTCATTTGGTTGTGTGAATTCAACAAAATCCATTCTGTTACTATCATTTACTATAACAACATCACTAAAAACTTTTTCAAATATTGAAGCTGGAATCGATATATCAGAATGAGTTAACAACATTATATCATTCATTTGAACATAAACTTTCTTTACTCCATTTTCAACATTAAATATTTTCATAATTCCAAAACTCCCTTCGTTCAGCTACTTATTATAACATATTTTTACTATTTGAATCATTTTTATAATTATCTTTCAAAGTCATCTTTTTCTTTGCTTAAATCTAATTCTTCAATGTCATCATCATCTAAAGCATTATCTTCACACATATCATTAACTACATCAATATATTTATCATCTTTATCATACGAACTATACACAACAAAAAATCAATTCTATTTCTAGAATTGATATTTATTAGTAAATTGAACCAAAGTTCAACTAGATTCTTTAATGGTGCCGTAACTAAGAATTGAACTTAGGTTAAAGCCTTACCATGGCCTCGTAATACCATTATACTATTACGGCAAGTGGTGCCGATTAAAGGACTTGAACCTTCGACCTCCGCATTACGAATGCGCTGCTCTACCAACTGAGCTAAATCGGCATACAACGAAATTATAACATAAAAAAGCAAAACTATCACTAGTTTTGCTTAAAAATTATTTTGTTAAAAATATCTTTTGAAAAGAACGTTCAACTTTTTGTTCATGTTCTCCATTATGTAAAGATTCATATAATGCTATTTGCTTATTATTTAAAGAATTTTTGTATTCTTCAATATGTTCTTTTACTTTATCAATTTCAACTTCTGAAACTTCTCTTGTTTTATCAGCATTCATTAATGTAATCTTACAATCACCAATTGGAATTTCAATAAAAGAATCCGTTACAAAAGTAGTACCATAGTATTTTTTACCAGCTTTACCACATGTATATTTGTGAGCAAATCTAGTAGTATCATCTAATGTAAAACGATAAAGTGATATTTTATCATTAAGGTAAGAACCAAAAACATAATATTTTTCATTCTCATTAAAATCTGTCGCAATTCCTTCAAAGTTGTTCTCTTCATCAACGATAACTCTACCAAACCATTGATCTTCCTTATGATAATAATCATCATAAAAAGCAAAATAACCAAATATATCTTCTAATCTTTCCATGATAACCCCTCCTTCAATAAATAACAGTTCGATATTATAACATATTATAAAAAAAATTTCAAGTTTTTTAATATAATGATATAATATTACTAGGTGACCAGTATGAATATAAATAATAAAATTATTGCCCACAGAGGCATATTTAATAATAAAACAATAGTTGAAAATACAATGGAAGCATTTGAAAAAGCGATAGAAAAAGAAATTCCTTTCGAATTAGATGTACAACTAACAAAAGATGACAAAATAGTAGTATTTCACGATGATGATTTAAAACGTCTCACAAATAAAAGAATTGTAATACAAGATACTAATTATGATGAACTAAAGGATATTAAACTATTAGATACAAATGCTCATATTCCTTTACTAAAAAATGTATTAAAAAAGAATAAAGACAAAGTATTAATTGATATAGAAATTAAAAATTCTAAAAGATGGAAAACTTTAGTTAATAAATTAATGATTGAATTAAAACCATATGTTAATTACATTATCAAATCGTTTAATCCTAGAATTGTAAGATACATCAAAAAAAATTATTCTTGGGTAAATGTAGGATTACTAGTTCAGGATAATTATCCTTCTAAAATTAAAAAACAATTCAATCAATCAAAAGCAATAATAAATTATTGTAATCCAGATTTTATCGCAATCTCCAAAAAATTAGTAAAAACAGATTATATGAAAAAAATTAAAAATAAACAAGTTTTCATCTGGACTATTAATAATCTATTAGAAATACCTGAAAAAGATTCCTATATTTATATTTGTAATATTCCACCATTAAAAAAATAAAAAGTTTCATTAAATGAAACTTTTTTTATGCAATGGTGTTCAGAGAGGGAGTCGAACCCTCATCATCTCCGTCGGAGGGAAATATTTTATCCAGTTAAACTATCCGAACAAACTATTCCTCTACTACACTACATTTAGCTCCTACTTTTTTAGCTAGTTCTTTCCATTTAGATGCTTTAGGAACTTTATTTTCAAAGATATTATCTTCTTCCCCTTCTATTTCAATTAATCTTTCGATATCAATATTTTCATAATCAATCAATATTTGACTCACAACATGAGTATCATCTCTTAAAACACTTGTCTGATAATAATCTAAACCACTATAATTCTCATGAACACTACGATAAGATTTTTCATACTGATCTAATAAAGAAGAATCATTAGACTCAATTCCTTCATAAGACTCTAATCTTTTTAAAACATCTCCTTGATAATATAAATCATAATAAAGTGTTACTACATTATCTTCCCCTGCAAATCCACTTCTAGTACAATGTTCATGAATTATTTTTTGATTTGAAACATTTTCTTTTTCAATACTCTCATTATCACATCCAACTAAAAAAGCAAATAAAAACAACAAACAACTAAACATTAAAACTTTCTTCATAATAATCTCCTAAAAAAATTATAACATAAATAAAAGAAAATGACTAATGATCATTTTCTACTATAAAACGAGATAAAATATCAAAGATTTCTCTTTGTATTTCTTTATCTTTTGTCTTTAAAAATCCATGATTCGCAAAAGGAATAATAGATAACTCACAATTTTCTACTTTTTCTGAAAAATCCTTTGCTTCGTCAATTAATGGATCTACTCCACCAATAATGATTAAAGTATCTGGATAATAATTCTCGAGTGATCTTAATAGAGGAAAAATAGTAGAATCCTTCTCATGTTTTTTCTTATAATAAGTCTTTAATTTTTTTACTAAGTCATGATCAATTTCACAGTTTTCTTCTATACTTTTATATTTAGGATTACCATAATAATCTCCTGATAAAACAGGATAGAATAAGATCATTTTTCCAACACCAATATTATCTTGATTCATTTGTGTTATCATATTAACTAATATATTCCCACCAGTAGAGTCTCCCATTAAAATAATATTTTCTTTTAAAATCCCACAATTTAATAATTCATGATAAAGATAAGAAAAGCAATCATATACTTCTGATATTATTTCTGGAACTTCTACTTCATCATTATAATCAATTGAAATCACTAATCGATTATACTCTTCTGAAAAACGAGAAGAAATATCAGAATATTTTCCTTTACAATTTGTTATCTTACATTCTCCATGAATAAAAATCATCACATCTTGTATACTAGATACCTTCTTAGGATAAAAAATACGTATAGGTGCTAAATCTTCATTAACTACTATTTTATAATCACTAATATTTTTCTTTGATATAGATGGATGTAATATTTCCTTAACAGAACGAAATAATTTATATTTTTCTTCTTTTTCAAATTCAAAATGTTTCATACTCTTCACCATATTTATCATAACACAGAAAAGGATATAGTTAAAAATAGGAATTAATCCATTTTACACTATTTACCATTTTTTTGAAACATAGATAACATAATACGACGTAAATTTTGATTATCTTTTTCTAAATCACCTGTAGGAGTAATTGCTTCTCCAATCTGTACTTTTAAATTCTTAGAACGAAATTGATATTTTCCAGTAATTACAAAAGGTACAATTTTTGCATTCATCTTGTTTGCCATAGAAACAGCTCCAAATTTAAATGGTAGAAATAAATGATCTTCATAATCATTTTTTGTAATCTTTTTATTCTTTACCAATTCTAATAAATAAGAATCAGGATTCTTAAGATGATTTTTAATATCTTCTTTTTTGATAATTTTCTTTTGAAATAATTCTTCTAAGTAATTCACTTGAGATGTTTTTACTTCTTTCATATTTTTCATAAACATAGAGAAGTCATCTTCTATTTCATATTTATCATATAACTCTTTTAATCTTTCTTCTTTTAATCCATTACGAGTACCTTCTGGAAATAAACCTAATGCATGTCCTTCTTTTAAAACATCTAAAGCTGCTGTTTTAGCACTTTCATCATGGATTGAACGATCAACAGGAATACATCCTGCACTTCGAAAAAACCATCCGTGATGTCCTTCTTTATATTGTGGATCAAAATATTCTTTCTTTGCCATATAATGAATCTTTCTTTTAGTTGAAATAATAACATTACACTGATCCATAATATGGATATGATTTCCTACTACAACAATTGGCCCATCTTTTGGAATATTCTCTTTTCCCAAAATAACAGGATGATACCAAAAACGATAAATTGGTCCTAGTACACTTCTAAAAATACGATAAATTACCATTTTATTTTTTTTCATATGTCCCTCCTATAATTCCCTTTTTAACAGTATCCATTAATTCTTGATTCATCTGATCTAAATTATCTTGAATAGAGATTGGTTTAAAAAACTCTATTCTTACTCTTTTTCCTAAAATATGATATTTACCTGTAATCACAAAAGGAACCAAAGTAGCTTTTGCATCATGACTCATTTTAACAGCCCCTATTTTAAAAGGCATAATAATATCATCTGTACGATTAATGGTACCTTCTGGAAATATTCCAATACATAATCCATCTTTTAATGCCGTAATTGCATGATTTAACGCTCCTTTATCATGAATTTTACGATCTACTGGAATAGACCCCATTTCTCTAGTAATAAACCCAACTACTCCATGGAACAATTCTTTTTTGGCCAAAAAATGAACTTGTCTTTTTTTCACAATAGCACACAAAATAACAGGATCTAACCATTTCGTATGATTTCCTGCTAAAACAACTCCCCCATCGTTTGGAATATTTTCTCTTCCTATTACTTTAGGGTGAAATAAAATAAAAACTAAAAAATTTAGAAGAGGTTTTACAATTTTATAAAATAATTTATCTTGATATTTCATATGATCACCTATTCATTGCTCTTTGATATACTTCTGTATCTTTTTCTTGATAATAAGCAATACAATTTAAAATATTCTTATTATCTTTAAATAAAATTTTAAATAATTCTATTTCATCAGGAGTTAATAAAAATCCCTGAATAAATCTTAATACCTCATGTTCTGGTAAATGATAAAAATGACTAATAATATCAGCTCTCGAAAGTACCTTATCAATTCTTATTTTATTTGTACAATACATATCATAATATCCATAATAATCATCAAAACCTTCTACAACATCTCCAAGGGAAGTAACTTCTGCAACATCTATTTCTTCTTCACTTGCAGGAAAATAACGTAAAGTATCCTCTAATCTCTTACAAAAATGGAATCCATTTCCCTCATTTCCAAATTGAAGATCTCCATCAACTGTATAAGTTTTACCCTCTTCAAAAGAAAGTCCATATCGATTTACTAGTCCTTTATAAAAAGCTTTATATCCATGAATTTCCATATTATATCACCACTTTCATTATAACAAAAAAGTAAGTAAATAGATACTTACTTCACAAATTTATCATTTATTTTTCGAATATAATTATAATCACTTTTTCGAATTAAAGAAATATGTTTTTGAATACTAATATCAATACTAGTAATATTAGAATAAGAAGTATTTCTTCCATCCATAGTCAGTAAATAAGAATTATTATTTTTAGGAATGATCGTTACTCTTTTAAAAGATGGTAAGATTAATGAATTTACCAAACAAGGATAACTTTTACTACGAATAGGCGCAATTGGAGTCAACTGTAATGTATCAAATGCATTACAAACCATACTACCTCCAAAACTCAAATTATAAGCAGTAGATCCAAAAGAAGTAGATATAAGCATTCCATCTCCTGCAAATTCTTCTAATAATACATCATCTATTAATAAATCAAAATGAAGAGTATGTAAATCTTTATCTCGAATAACAACTTCATTTAAACAATGATAAGAAACAGTATCATACCCAGTATGAATATCAATTGTTTCCACTGCAATATCTTCATAGAAAAACTGATTATTTAACAAATCTTGTATAAATTGTGGAACTTCATGAACTTCTATATCTTGAGCAAATCCCAAGGTACCTGCATTTATCCCAACATAATATACATAATCTAAGAAATTGCATTCATTAATCATCTTAAGAAAAGTCCCATCTCCACCAATCGCAATTCCTAAATCAAATTCATTATTTTGAACAATGTCAAAACCTGCTTCTAAAAATTGTTTAGAAACATCTTCTAAGATTTGATAAGATTTTTCTTTATCATTTGTAAAAAAACGAATTCTTTTAATACCCATCTTTTTATCCTTTCTAGAATTAAATCATTTCTTCTAATTCTTCAATAATACGATTAATCACTAATTCTTTATTCTTTTTACGACTCTCTTCTGTCACAACAATTTTAAAACTATTTAAAATATCATTTCTTTTATCATAAATAGATACAAATACTTCATTGTTATTTCCTTTTAAATTATGGGGATCTACTCTATTTAATTTACCAGTAACTCCTATTCCATAATCAGAATTTGTAAAAGAAGTAATTGCTTTTGCCATGTCACCAGAAACTTCAAAACTATATACACTATATTCATCAATTAATTCTTTTGAAACACCCATTTTAATTTTATAATCATTCGAATAAGTAACAGCACAAAACTCAAATACTTCACTAGACCCCTCAATATTAGTAATACTATTACTAATTCCTCCTCCAGTACAAGACTCCATCATAGAAATCTTCAATCCTTTTTGAGTAAGTTTTTCAACAATTTTTTGAAATGTTTTCATCTAATTCTCCTTGTATAATAAATGATTCTTGATATAATTTTCTACTTCTGGCTTTAAATAACCACTGACTCCATTTCTAATATCTGTAGAAGAAATAGAAATTGGTTCAAAATCATCTTGATAAATAAATTTATTTTTATAAAAACTAAGATGAGGATTAGGTTTGTAATTTCCCCTTTTTAATACAATAACATAATGTTTCAAAATATTCTCTACATTTTTCCATTCATGAAACTTTTCTAAATTATCAGATCCAATAATAAGATATAATTCATCGTTTGGATAATCTTTTTCTAAAGAATCCAATACTTGATAAGTAAAAGGATAAGCATTATGTTCTTGATCTACTTTAACTTTTTCATCTTCATAATATTTTAACATTTCTACTCTATCTTGAATAGAAACTAAATTATTTTTATCCCAATAATTAGGGGTTGGTAGTAATAAAACCAAATCAACCAAATCTTTTTTTAATAAATAATCGACAACATGTTGATGTCCAAGATGAGGGGGATTAAAACTACCTACATAAACACCTATTCTCATTTTTTATAAGTTGGAATTCCAAATTTATGAAGACTATTTTTATGAAGAGTAGATATTTTTTCTTGAATATCTTTCGCAAGATATTCACCATTCATATATTTTGTAATATCCTGATAAGAAACTCCTAGTTTTTCTTCATCAGATTGTCCACTTAAACCATCATCTGGTACCTTATATAACACTTCTTTTGGAAGATGTAATACTTCTCCTATTTTAACAACTTCTTCTACTGTTAAATCTCCTAAAACATTAATATCAGATACTCCATCTCCCCATTTTGTAAAATATCCAACAAAGGATTCACATTTATTACTAGTACCCGCAACAATATAAGTCTTATGTTTTATAGAAGAATATAAAGCAGCTAAATAATATAAAGTTGCCATACGAAGTCTAGGTTTAAAATTAATATTACTATTATGTAATTGTTCTACACTGAACTCTCCAAGTTGAGATATCTTATCTGTAAAATTATCAAAAGTAGAAGCTAAATCAATTGTAACAATTTCAAATCCATAAAAAGATGCAACAGACAAAGCATCTAAATAATCAGATTGTCTAGAGTGACATGGCATAGATACACCTAATACATTTTCTTTTCCTAATGCTTCTGTAAATAATCCTGCTACTACACCAGAATCTTTTCCTCCACTAATACCAATAACCACACCATCCAAATGATTCGCTTTAAAATAGTCACGAATATATTTTACGATTTTTACCTTTTCTTTTTCTGCATCAAACATTTATTTCATCTCCTTACTACAATACTCTTCTATCATATGATTTTTTAATTCTCTTAAGGAATCACTCAAATCAACATAATATGTATGAGGGTTAATCAACCTTACAATTTCTGGATATAAAGAATTAAATTCTTTCTCACAATATTTTTTAGATTTATAAACACTTGGTATCCAATAAAGTAATACTCCATTTTGATAAATTGGTCTTAATAATTCCCTTTTTTCATAATGTGTAATTGTTTTTCTCTTCCATACTTCTACTGGATGAACTAAAGTGTAAGAATCATCAGGTATTTCTTCATCTGCTAGACAAATGACATCTCCTAAAGCATAAGAAGTATCTTTATCATAAAAACGAATTACTTTTTTAAATCCTGGATTCGTTGTTTTAAAACTATCATCACTTACTTTTAATTTTGGAATTATATAAGGATAGTCTTCTACTGCAACTAACTTATAGACTCCTCCTATTCTCTCCTTTGAAGCAGCAATATTATCTCCTACTCCTAAAGAATCAAAACAAGCTCTTTGTTTCACTAAATCAGAAATGGAATATTCATCTAATCCACTACTAAGACAAATTTGTGTATCTGTATATCCAGCTTTATCAAGCATTTTTCTAGCCTCTTTAGAAAGATAAGCCAAATCTCCACTATCAATACGAATTCCTTTAAAAGGATAACCATTTGGTTTTAAATAATCATCTGCAACCTTTATAGCATTAGGAATTCCACTTTTTAATGTATCATAAGTATCTACTAAGAAAACACAATTATTTGGATTTGATTTAGCATAACTTAAAAATGCTTCATATTCATTTTCCTGTTCTGTAATGAAAGAATGAGCCATTGTTCCGATTGCTGGAATTTGATATTTCATTCCAGCATAGGTATTACTTGTCCCAACACATCCACCTATTACACCATACTTACTTGCTGTAATAGAAGATTCAATTCCTCTTGCACGCCTTGCACCAAATTCCATCACAGGTCTTCCATTTGCTTCATTTGTTATTCGCTTCGCAGCAGTTACTACTAAACTACCATGATTAAAAGCCGCTAAGATTGCTGTTTCTAACAATTGAGCAACAATAATCTTTGCTCTTACTGTAATCACTGGTTCATTAGGAAATATTACTGTACCATCTAAAACAGCATATAAATCTCCATCAAAGTGCAAATCTCTTAAATAAGATAAAAACTCTTCACTAAAAGAATTTAAACTTCTTAAATACTCTATATCTTCATCATCAAAACGAAAATTCTCAATATATTCAATTATTTCCTCTAATCCTCCACTAATGGTATAACCTCCATGAAATGGATTTTCTCGAAAAAAAACATCAAAATAAACAACTTCATTTTGTTTTCCATCATTAAAATATGTTTGAGCCATTGTCAACTCATAAAAATCCATTACCAGAGTATGATTCATAATGATTCTCCATCCTAAATATTCTTCTATCATAATTATAGTTTTCACAACAAAAAAAGTCAACAAAATGAAAAGAGATGAACTCATCTCTTAAACACTTTTACACTATTTTGAAGAATCTCTTTTTCTCTTTTCATATCAATTTTATCTTCTAATCCTAAAGAAGTAATTGCTCTTTCAAAATCAAATCCAAGATCTCGACCACGAATTCCCATATTTCTAGGTTGATCAAAATAAATATCTTCTTTTTTTAATTTTAATAAATCTCTAACAAAATCCTCTTCACTTGTTTGTCCATATCCATTTACCCAATTCTCTGTAACATCACTAATTTCCATTAAACGAAAACATAATCTTCTAAAGAATTCTACATCAACAAGAGATTTATATAATGTTTGATAATTTGTTCTCTGACCTTGTTTTTTTACTTCAAATACAACTTTTACAATTTCATTTTCTTCTTGAGCAACCATAAAAGAATTCACATCAACACTATAACCATTTCGCTCTAAAGCACGAATTAAATTTGTAATAATTAATGCTCGATTAAATACTTGTTCAGGATCTGTTCCCCAATAATAAGCAATTTGTAAATCTACTGTGATAAACTTTGGTTTTTTAATTAATCGACCTGTTTTATAAATAGTAGGACTTCCAACAGTATAAGATACAGGATCGACTACTCCTCCCGCAATAGTTGGGATTGTTTTATATTTATGAGAATAACCAGTTTTTGCTTTCATCTGTTTTTGAATTCTTAAATATTCTTGATATCCAGGATCCATATCTTCGATTAACATTTCAACCGCATCATGATAATTTCTTCCTGCAAAATCGTATCTTCCAGTAATACTCGCAATTTTATCCTCATTACTCCATACTTGATAATTAATAGAAGGATTTTGTTTCAATAACTCATAAAAATCTCTTAATCCTTTAAAATGATAACCAAAAACACGATAATCATCTCCTAAAACAGAAACAACCTCAGGTTTTTCTATCCATTCTGGATATTTTTTATAATTATGAGGTAAATGACTCATACTATTCTACCCCTTTTTTACAAGCAGTAATAAATTTTTTTGCTAAAACTTTTCGATCAACTTTCTCTAAAGATCCTTTATAATTTGGATTTTGACAATCTTGATAACTAATACCATAAATATCCGCAATGGTATTACCAAGTGCTTTACGATATTCAGAGTCTTTAATTTGAACAAATCTCTCCGCAATCACTTGATCAACAGATTTACTATTATGCATAATATACTTTTTAATTGCTGCAGCATCTCTTGTCGTTGTAATTCCTTGAGCAGAACTATAACCCATACTATCTGCATATTTCCTACATGCATCACGGAAATCAATAAAGAACTTATACCATTCTGGATAATCATTTAAAATTTGTTGTTCTACTCGATTATCATAATCAATATAGATTGGAGTCATTCTCTCTTGAATAGATTCATCCATTTTACCACGAGAAGAAAATGCTTCATTTTCTCCTTCTCCAGAAGTATTACCTGCTCCAATCATTCTAAAATTAGGATGAATATCAACATTAACATCTGTTCCAAAAGTTACTTCACATATTTCACTAGGATCATCTAATTTATTTAATAATTCAGAATAAATATCATTTAAAACAACTTGAGTATCAGGATTACCATTATCAAGTTCATCTAAAAATAATAAATTCCCATATAAAGCCGCAATAAAACTAGGAGTAATTTGATATCTTCCTTGTGGATCATTATATCCCAAAATAGAATATGGTTCTGTAATCTTACCAGCTTTTGTAAGATCCATTCCTAGTAAGCTTGCTACTTGTTTTGCCATATAACTCTTTCCAGTACCAGATGGTCCCCATAAATAAGGCCAATCTCCTTCCATAATATCAACAGCGATTTGAGGAACTTTCTTATGAAAGATTTCTCCTTCTTTTTCTCTTTTTTCTAATCTTTGAAGTAATGTCTCTTTTCTCTTAGAAAAAGGAACTCTCTCATCAAACATAGGATTTGTAATGGTAGTAATTTCACTAGGTAAAACCATATGTTTATAAGGAACCATAATCCTTTGTTCATAACCCGGAATAGTAACTTCTTCTACTACTTTCTTTTCAGGAACTCTCATTAATTCTTCTTCTCTACTAACTAATTGAATAATCTTTTCTCTCACAACATTTTCTTCTTGTGCTTTCGTAAGTAATTCTTGAAGATGTGGATCAGAACTAACATAATCTTGTAGTTTTTTAACACTTTCTTCTGATGCTTTTTGTATTGCTAATAAATCTTTACTAGTACTTAAAGAATAAGATTTAAACAAATTACGGAATTCATTTACTTGACTTTGATAAGTCTCTAATATTTGTCGAAAAGTTTCATCACTTTTATCTTTTAATACTTCTTCAATATCAAGTAAATGTTCATCTAATGTATCCATAAATATCTTCTTTTGTTTTTCAATCATTGTCTTTAAAGATTCTACAGACTTTTTAGATTCTCTTATAATATCTGATTTTCCATGATCAATCATAGAAGTAATAAGAGCTTTATCATTTTCAAGTTGAAGTCTATAATCATGAAAATCTGATACATAATCTTCCATTCGATGTAATTTAGAATCAACATCTGCTAAATCTTTTGGATTTAATTGATAGATTCCAATTCTTTTCTTTGCTTCTTCTAATTGTTCTCTACTATATTCTTTATAATCATCTCCTAAATAATTAGAAAGACCATCTAAAAAGGATATAATATCTCTTTTTAAAATATCTTGATTCAAACAATATTTACTAACAGAATATAAATAATTTCGAATAAGAGGAAATAGATTGATTAATCTCTCATCACTCATAATCTTATTCATAAAATCAAAATAATCATTCTTATTTTGAAAGAAAGAATATAATCCTTCATCATATAATTTTTGATATAATAAACCACCATTCCCAACAAAATAAGATACAAAAATATCACTCATTCGTTTAGAATCCTCTGACTGTTCTACCACTTGGTGAAACGTCACAATAAGCTCGTTGAAATGTTTTTGGAAATCATTCTCATCTTCATAATGACTATCGATTAATTTAAGAACAATTCTACCTAAAGTATCAACATCCATAAAATCATTTGGATATCCTCTTCTAATCTTATCAACATAATCACTCAAATAATACTTGATTGGATCTTGAAGATGATTTCTACTCCATATTTCTGAATTTAAATATCTTAATTTTTTATATGTTTCTTCATTTTTCATTTCTTCATCTGTTTTATTAAAAATACTCATAATTAATCCCTACTTCTTGATATATTTTTTTACATCTAGTAAATCAACTTTTTCTTCTAACCCATTTTTTCTTTCTATTAATTGTATATTGTTTTTATTTAATTCATTCCATTCACAAATAAGTGAAAGATGATAATAATATTTTCCTGATAATTCTTTTTTATAAAAACCTGTTGTGCCAAGAGAATCAAAAGAAGTCTCTAATAAAATATGATTATCTTGTTTTAATCCTACACAGTCTTTCACAATAGAATCAATAATAACTTCATCACATTCTTCCTGATTAGATACCATATGAGAAGAATGCTTTGTGCCAAGTTCTTTAAAAGAAAGATGTGTTTTAGATGGACAATAATAAAATAGTTTTCTACTAAGTATTTGTTTATCTTCTAAAACTTTTTCATTTTCTTCTTCTATTCCCATCATACTGTTCCAAGGAAGTAAATACCATTTAGGATGAGATGGACTTTGATCAATTTCTAAAAGAGGAAGATGAAAATCATCTACTTTTTCAAGATGTTCATTTGAATAATGTTTTAATTTATCCCCAACAGATACACATCTATGAAGAGTTGGAT
Organism: Bacilli bacterium; assembly: GCA_017405445.1. Classification (GTDB taxonomy): domain Bacteria; phylum Bacillota_I; class Bacilli_A; order RF39; family UBA660; genus UBA3789. The sequence goes on from JAFRAK010000034.1 coordinate 20,135, forward strand.
ATTCTTTATCAAAATCATATTGATAATAATCAGAATAATCATATTCTGCTATCCTATTTAAAACAACAATTCCATTCATTGTAAATTGAATTTCCATAATGATTGGAAGTGCTTTTTCAAAAACATTTCCTATTGTAATCAAATAGTTTTGAGAATTTTTCTTAGAAAAGAGAATTGGACAAATCATATTTTGATTATTAATGGTTGTATCAATGGAATAAATCCCATTAGAACCACTTGATAATTTCATATTTCCTATTGTCTGATTCCACATTTTAGAACTTTCTCTTAAATGATATTCAATAATTGGAAAAAATGCCGCAACTTGATCTTCTTCAAAGAACAAACTATCTTGATAACCATCTTTTCCTTGATAATATTGATACCAGTTACTTGTACATTCTAGTTCTCCAGATAACAATAATTGTTTCGCAAAATCATCAATCAAAATTCCTTTAGAACCCATAATTTCTTCTCGAACGATGTTATCTTTTTCTTCTTGATAAACTTCTTTTAGTCTTTTCACAAATACTTCAAAATATGGATCCCGACTCGTCAAAAATAAACTTTTTCCATTTCCATAAAAAGCAAGAAAACCAGGTAATATTCTTACTTTTTCTTTTGATGTAGTTATAAATAAATCTTGATAATCAATACTAATTAAATCTTTCATTTGTTGAATCTCTAAATATTGATCATCTTTTGTTTGAATATGCATAAAAATCACCTAACGCTAATTGTTTATTATAAATAATACTAGAAAAAAAGACAAGAAAAAAAGTCTAATCTTCTAGACTTTTCTTATATAATACTCCACCAAATAATCCAAATATAAAAGCAACTACTACAATGATAATAGGAATATAATTTCGATTAAATTGAAATTTCTTTTTTTCTTTCTTATCTTCTGCTTCTTCTATTTGAATAGGAATATCTTTATCTTCACTTTGTATTAATTTATCTCCAATACTAGTTATTTGTTCTTTAGACTCGATAGAAGGTTCATTTTCTATTATTTTTGTTTCTGAAACAACAAGTTCTACAGGCTGAGAAGAATAATAATTATAATTATCATAATGATAATAATCATAAGTTACAGGGGCTACTACTTCCTTAACTTCTTCTTCCCATATTTTAAGTTGACCTCTTGCTACTCCATCTGAAAAAACCATTAATAAAGAATAAGTTCCAACATCCAATAAAGAAATATATTCATTTTTTAAAGTAACTACTACCTCATCACCTAAAAAAGAATAATAATTTGAACTAATATCTACCTGATTCACTAAAAGTTTAATAAACTTTTCTGGAATACAATTTACTTTAAAAGAAATAGATTGAGTTTGATTTTTCTCTAATGAATAATTACTCTGATTTAATACAGAATAATTCTTTTCTTCTTTTGGTTCAATTTCTTGAACTTCAACAATTCCAAAGTTAGAATCCAATTCTTCTGAATATACTTCATAATCTTCTGATAAAGAAATATCATTTTCAGGAAGAACTATTTCACAATTCTCTTCAACTTTTTCTTGTATTTCATTTAATACATCATCTGAAGTTACTAAGTCAATTATATTCATTCTAGAAACTACTACTTTTCTAGTAAGAATTAATTTGTAAAATAACTCGTTTTTAAAAATATAAGTATAACCACTATCTTCTTCTGAAAAAAGCGATTGATCATTCTCTAAAGATTCATAATAATAATGAACATCTAAAGAAGAGAAATACTCATTCATATAATCATCAAAAGATATTTGATCATCTTCTATTTCATTCGTATAAAAATCAACATATTGTGTATAATTTATTTCTTCATCTGAATAAACTTCATTAATCTCAGTATAATCATCTTCATTATATTCAATTGAATTAGAATACTCTACATTAACAGTTTTATAAATAGAATAATCATCTAACTCATGTTGAAAGAATAAAGAATATTGATGAATAGAAAAATCATCCTCGCCTGTATATGTATCTAAATAGATAGAAAGGGAGTATCCACACTCTACTAAAGTGTTCCAATCATTTCCTAATATATTCATAATTTGATTTCTTAATTCTTCTTCAATAGAAGTAGAAGAAAAAGAATCTTCCTCTGTATAATCAACATTATAATAATTCGGAATACTATCAACAATATCATATACAATAGCATAATCCTTTTCAAAATCTCTTTCTAAAGTAATATCTTCAGTTAAGGAATCATCTACAATCGTAGTATTATTCATATCTATTTCTTCTGCATAAACATTTAAAAACAAAAGAGGTTGTATTAATAACAATAGTAAAGATATTTTGAAAATTCTTCTCATCCTTCACCTCCCTTCTTAATAACTTACTATTGTAAAGATTCCACATAAAAAAAGCAACTTTTTTAACTAGAAAAGTTGCTTATAATAATACCTATAAAATATAATTATTATTTATCCAATAACATAAGGATTATTCTTAGATCCATCACCTAAAAAAGTAGTGGTATCTTTCTTTAAAGAAATAACTGGTCGAATTCCAAGTTCATAGTTTAAATCAAAATAGAATAAGTCTCCATCATCTTTTACATTTCTAACATAAGCATGTGTTGAATTAAAAGTTATAGGAGATAACAACCAATAATATTGACCCGTTTCTATAGCTTTTTTATTATGAAATAAGTCCATTTCTCCTGATGTAGCAAGAGCTATTGGATAAGTTAACTTTGCATAATCATTTTCAACACTAAACTGATCTACTACAGAACTACAACTTAAATCTTTAAAATTTCCATATTCATGGAATCTTAAAAATGAATCTTTATTTCCCCCATTAGGATTCCATCCACCATAATGATAGATATTCCGGTTATTACAATAAATAACATTCTCTAACATTTCGGTATAATCCATCAAATGATTCTGATACCATTTATCAATTTCTTTTTTTATAATAGAATCAGTTTGATTAACATTTTCACTACTTAACATATCAATAAGTGCTTGGTCTAAATCTCTTCCATCCTTTAATTCCATATAATAGTCCTTTCCGGAAGAAGAGTAATAATAATAGCGAACAACATTACACTCTCCACTCTTATTATTACAAGTATAATGATGATTTTCATCATAAGAAGAACATGGATTCATTAAAGTATATTTTCCATCAGAATAAATAACTCCAGTTCCAAATAAACTTCCCAAATCTGCTTTTTTATAATCTTTATAAACAATTAATTTTTCAGGTTGATACATATATCCTACATATGCAGGAGAATCTGATAAATTGAAGGAAGATACTCCAATAGAAGTTTCCTCTCCCCAGTTATCACAACCCCCATTATGAGAAACTCCATTATAGATTAATTTAACTCCTCCTGTATCTGTCGTTCTTAATATCTGCCAACAAAATCCCGCAAAAAATACATTATTTTTCTCTCGAATCTTTTCCCCATCTTCATCATTTTCTGCAAACCAGTGATAAATTTTTTCAGTACCAGTTTGTGTAAATGAGTCTTGATGTTTTCCATTATACTCAAGTGCTAAACCTTTATTTTCGGCTTCTGTTTTTAAAACATCATACAATTTCTTTTTAGAAGAAAGAGAAAAGACACTTTGTCTATTTTGAAGATATTGTGGAGTAATCTTTCCAGATACTCTGATTGGATTCATAGAAGCATTCGATAATAAATGAATACTAATATAATAAGTTTCTTTTTTATTTTTCTTCAATTGATGAAAACCATTAACTTCAAGATCATTTGAATCTTTTATTAGAAAAGAAATATTATCTGGTAAAGTTAAAACTTTTTTTCCATCAATAGAAAATTCTTTTTGAAAAGAGACAAAAATAGCATCAATGTCTCCATCATTAAATACATCAATACTAAAATCATAATAATCTCCAACATCTTTCAATAAAAAATCAAAGTAAACATCCTTTTTCTGAATCTTAATATCATTTTCTCTCATCATTACATTTCTAGAAAGAATATTTAAATTATCTAATTTGACATTCCACAACAAATGATTAGAAGTACAAGAAAAATAGACAATACTAAAACCAATTATCATCAATAATATGATAAAACAATTTTTTAGTAAACTTTGTCTATTCATACTTTCACTTCCTATGAAAAAAATCAAAATAATTTTTCTCAACTACTTTTTCTACTTCTATCCAATTGGTTGCATAATTCTCATCTAAAGAGTATTTTGCTCGATCATCAAATAGAATACATTTGCATCCTTTTTCTAATATTTTTTGATAATTAAATGGATTATCATCTATCATAATATCAATATGATATTTCTTACAAATTTCTGCTTTTTTATCTCCAAAAGCATCTAAAATAATCTGATCAACAACGATTCCATTCTTTTTAAGCCATTCTTCTGTAATTTCTAAAACATGATGTTTTGTATTCGTAAAAAAAGTATCACTACGAGCCGAAACCAAATAAATCTCATTCCCTTTATTCTTAAGTCTTCTAATTACATCAGCACAACTTCTTTTTATAACAGCATTGGTATAGATTTGTTCAATATAAGTCTCAAAGAATTCTCTTTTTAATACCTCATCATTCATAATATCTAAATCATTCAAATGATGTTCTTGTGCATATTTTTCAATATACTCATGAACAATTTCAGTTGTACGACACATTGTATCATCAATATCAACTCCAATTCTCATGATAAATTCTCCAATTTTTCAATGGCTTCTTGAATCGTTTCAACTTTAACTAGTTTAATTTTTAATTTTTTTTCTTTTATATAGGCTTTTGCCTCTTTATAATTATCTCCTCCAGGAGATAAAAATATATCAGCATGTGCTTTTACTGCCCCTAATATCTTATGAGTAATTCCTCCTATTTCTCCAATACTTCCATCTTCTTCAATAGTTCCAGTACCAGCAATGATCTTTCCTTTTGTAAGATCTTTTTTGGTTAATTGATTATACATTTCAAGAGTCGTAATCAATCCTCCTGAAGGACCAGATTCCTTTTTCTTAAATTTAATTTCTACATCAGGATCTGTATCATATTCTCTTACAAATTGAACATTAATACCTAATAGTTTTATTCCATTTTTTTCATAAATAGTAGTTTCAATTTCTTGATTCTTCTTATCTCTTAATACATTTATTTTAACAATATCTCCTGCATTTTTTTGTTGAAGATATTCTTTTAATTCACTTAGATTTTGAAAAGTATGACCATCAATACTTAGAATCTCATCTTTAATTTTTAATTCAGTTGGATATTCTTTTGGAAAAACAGCGATTACATAATTCTTTTCAGAAACAACTGAAATACTCTTTTCCGCTAAAGTATATGCCCAATAAGTAGATATTCCATTAGAACTTTTTAAATCTAAATCTGATCGAAATTGAATATCATCAAAATTCTCTTCTTGACTATATTTATACAAATCAGCATTTTCTCTTTCCCAAGTAGGAAATAAATAACTTACTAAATAAATAAAGACATTAGCATCTGCTTGAGTCACATAACTAATATTAAAACTACCTTTACTAGAATAAGAATCATCTACTTTAATTCTAGAAGATGCATCACTAATTCCTCCACCAATTGTGACATAATAATTAAGAGGAATATTACATATAATAAATAGAAGTATCATAATGATATAAAAAACAATATCATCTAAAATATACTTCTCAAATGCTGTTTTCAATTTTTGCAACATAATACCACCTTAATTAATTATAGCAAAGAAAAGGACATTTATGAAAAAAAATAGTAAAAATATTACGATTATTCTAATAAATTGTACATTACTAGTATTATGTATAATCTATTCAAATCAATTTTTTAAAGAGTTTATTCATTATTCAAACCTATTCCTAGAAAAAGTATTTCCATCAACATTTACTCTTTTAATTATTTCTAATATTCTTTTAGATTATCAGATCATTCATTACATACAAATATTATTTAAAAACAAATCTCCCTATATTTATCTATTAATTATGTCTATGATAAGTGGGTTTCCATCAGGAACAATTTATATAAAAGAAATGTTAGAAAAGAAAATCATTTCAAAAGAAATGGCCAACCAAATGATTCAATATGCATCGTTTCCGAATCCTTTATTTTTAATAAATATATCATCAATAGTCTTAAATAGTAAAATACTATCTATAAAACTACTATTTTCTATTTTTATTAGTAATATACTAATCTTTATAAAGATACCAAAAGAAAACTACATAATAACAAATCAAATAGAAAATATTAATTTTACAAATTCTTTAAAAACATCAATTTCAAAAGCAATCAATTCTATAATATTAATCTATGGAAGTTCTATCTTCTTTTCACTTATTGCTTTTTTTCTAACAAAAATCATTTCAAATAATATTTATTCTTATGTCTTAATCAATGGAATATTTGATTTAACAAAGGGAATTACTAGCTCTTCTATACTTCCTAATACAACATTAAAATATTATTTTATTTTATTATTAATCTCACTAAATCCAATAACAATTCATATGCAAACAAAAAGTATCCTAGAGGATACTTCTATTTCTTATAAAAAATATTTAACTGGTAGAATAACCAGTACAATACTATCTTTCATAATATCTATTCTAATTATTCGATAGTAATATCATGTATTTGAAATTCATCAGGACCAACTGGGAAACGAACAGGAGATGTATTATTTTTTTGATAATCAATTGGGGCAATAATATTAATTGCATATTTTGTACCCAAATCAAAACTATAAAAACCAATATAAATATTCAAAACATGACTTTCTACGTTTAAATCTCCTTCATTACTAACAGAAATCGCAACATTATTAATTTGAAAATCTTTTTGAATACATGGTCCCATTTCAGCAGAACCATCGTCTAACTTGCATCGAGTAGAATGCTCGTTTTGAACAAAAGCATGAACAGATTCTTGAAATTCTCCTTTTGTTTCTCCTAGATTAGGAAACTCCTCACGAACCATTTCATCACGTGTTCCATAATCAATATAAAAATCATCACTTCTTTCCAAGTTTCCATCAAAACGAAAACTTGTCTTTGTAAAACGTTGATGAATAACTAATATTCTTTCTGTACCATCTTTTAAAGTACACTCTACTGTATGAGTAACACCAGTAGATGCATTAGAACTTCCTGATCTCGTAACAACAACTTTACTTAATCCTTTTTGAATAAAATCAGCTTGAATTCGATTAACAACAGAATTTTTATATTGATATACTCTAGCACGATAAGATTCTTGAATTCTCTTTTCATTAAAAGCAGAAATCGTAGAGAATAAAGAAACCATAACAACAGATAATAATACAAATGTTAATAAAACTTCAACAACAGTAAAACCTTTTTGATTTAATTTCATTATTTTACCACCTCCATCGTAGAAAAAGAGTAATAATTATTATAATCTTTTTGATGATGTACAGTAATAATTACACGATAATTAGCATCTGTAGTAGCATGAAAAATAGAATAATTTGGTAATGATACAACATAATCTTTAAAGTAAGAAGAAAAGATTCTAGCATTTGTTAATCTTTTACAATATCTAGCAATTTCATTATATTCATCAGATTCTACAATACCATCTTCAGAACTAACATAAGTAGCTGGCATATAGTTTGTTTCTACATAATGACAAGATTTTAATCCTTTTTGTTGACAACATGATGCAAAATAAGCATTTTTACAAGTAGCCTCATCTTCTCCATCTAAACAATACTCCTGAAATCTTCTAAGCGTATTATCTCTTACAGAATTCTTAAAATTAGGAGTCATTTTTTGTCCAGAAGGTGCTCCTATTTGATAATGTGTAATATAGATATCACATCCATTACCTTGAGTATCACAATTAGATATTTCTAAAGAAGTTAATAATGCTGCACAAATATCTCTTTGGTTATCATCAGCAATCAAATCTTTACACTCAAATCTCATATAGCCATATCGATTCATCGATTGAATTCTTCTTTTTGAACTTTCAACAATCTCTTCTCCATAAGCGTTAGTATCTAATGTTAATTGATAAGCATCACTTTCAATTAGCTTTTTAACCCAGTAGGCAACATATTTTCCGTCTACATCATCATAATTTTCTCTTTTTTCATATTCACCAATAATTGGATAATAATTAGAGTAAATCATTGTAAACATAATCATTAAAAATACGCAGACAATTAATGTTTCTGCAAGAATGAATCCCTTGTTATTTAATTTTTTCACTTTTTCATTCCTACTTTCCTTGATATTATTCTAAAATTATTATATAATATTTTATAGTAAAATACCATAGAAAGTAAACAAAGGGGTTGAAATGATGGTACAATTTGATGTCAAGCGTGTACAAAAAGGTACCGAGAGTTTCATGGTTTCTTTTGATTTTAATAAGACACCAATTACTCAAATTGCCGATTATATTATTATTGCTGCTTCTCGTTATGGAACTTCAGATATTCATTTCGATCCTAGAGAAGAAGGAATGATGGTCAGATTCCGTATCGATGGTGACCTACAGGATTATACTTTTGTACCAAAAGCTTATGAAAAAAATTTAACGACAAGACTTAAAATTATGGCAAATATGAATATTACAGAATCTCGTCTACCACAAGATGGTGCCATTAAAGGAACATTCGGAGAACAATATCTAGACATGCGTGTGTCTGCCCTACCATTAAATGAAGGAGAAAAAATCGTTGTCCGTATCTTAGACTATTCAAAAAGTTTGGAAGGAATTGATTCATTAGGATTCCATCCAAATAACTTGGAAAAAATTCGTAGAATGATGAACATACCAAATGGTATTATCCTAACAACAGGAGCTACTGGATCCGGTAAATCTACAACAACCTATTCCATATTACAAGGATTAAATAAACCTGAAACCAATATTATTACTGTTGAGGACCCAATAGAAATGAATATTGAAGGAATTAATCAGGTTCAAGTAAATGCAGATATTGGTATGACCTTTGCTGCTGCCCTACGTTCTATCTTACGTCAGGACCCAAATATCATACTAATCGGAGAAATTCGTGACTCTGAAACAGCACAAATCGCAGTACGTGCCTCAATTACTGGACACTTAGTTTTATCTACAATCCACACCAACAATGCCTTAGCTACCATTGAACGTCTTCTAGATATGGATGTTGAAAGATACTTACTTGCAACTTCCCTATCAGGAATTATTTCCCAGAGACTTGCCAAAATGATTTGTCAAGATTGTAAATATCAGAGAGCTACAACAAAATATGAAAAAAAAGTATTTAAGAAATATATGAATATGGATGTTGAACAAATATGGGATGCCAATCCAAGTGGATGTGAACATTGCCGTAAAGGATATCATGGACGTATTGCTTTCCATGAAGTTCTAGAAATTGATGAAAATGTTCGTACTGCATTAAGTAATGAAAAATTAGAGAAAAAAGAACTTGCTAAAATGGTATATACAGGAAAAACAATTACAATGTTACAAGATGCATTAATAAAATGTTTAGAAGGTCTAACTTCTTTTGAAGAAGTATACCGTAACATTGAAATTGAAAATGAAGATGATGATAACTATGAAAATGAAATGGCAACAGAAATAAAAAAATCTATTCCACAAGAAGCAGTTGTTCAAGTTAGTGATGATTTATTAGAAACCCCTATTCAACAAAATCAACAATCAGAAGTATTAGTACCACCTTCATTTACTGCAGATAGTTTTGCTCAACAAAATGTACCTCAACAACAAGTACAACAAGAAAGTACTAACACAATAGATCAAACCCAAATAGTTCAACCAACTATACCAACAATACCTGATCCAGCTACAACAAATGTTACAGTTGATCAAACACAAATGCAAACACAAGCAGTAATACCTGATCTAGCCACAACAAATGTTGCAGTTGATCAAACACAAATGCAAACACAAGCAGTAATACCAGAAGTACCACAAGAACCAGTTATTCCTGATCAAACAGTTAATATGGTTCCTGATGTACAAACAATGGTTCCACAACAAGTACAAACACCAGAAACTCAACCAGTTATCCCAACAATACAAGATAACAATGCGACAAGCATTGATCCTTCTCAAAATCCAATCGCAGTAGAACAACCAGCAGAGCAACAAACTGTAGAACAACCTACCACAGCACAAGAAATAATACCAGTAATACCTATAGTAGGTGCAAATCAAGAACAGCCAGCAGAGACGCAAGTTGTTGAAACTCCTCAAGATACTTCACCAGCAATCGCAGCACAATCAATTATTCCAGTAATTAATATTACACCACCTCCAGAACAACCAACTCAAGAAGGAGAAACTACGGTTGATATTTCACAAATACCAACATTATAAAAGATCTCAAATATGAAGTGAACCCCAAATAGTTCACAAAAATAAAAAGGAGTCAGGAATTATTTTTCTGACTTTTTTGACTTTAATCTGGTTGTATTGTAGAATAATATCCAATCTTCTACAAGTTTTTGGTATTCTTGTAAAGATGTGATA